>JAVBJQ010000031.1:0-41477 GCA_031546905.1 Eubacteriales bacterium
ACCACCACCGCCTACACAACCACCAGGGCAAGCCATAATTTCAATTGCATGGTAGTTTACTTTTTTATCTCGAATATCTTCTAATAATTTTCTTGCATTTCCAAGTCCATGTGCCACAGCAATGTTTAATTCTTGATCAGCAATATTGACAGTTGCCACCCGAATCCCTTCCATGCCACGTAGTTCTTCAAATTCAACTTTTTCAAATTTATCATTAGTCAACCAGGAAGCCGCTGTACGAAGCGCTGCTTCAATTACACCACCTGTTGTTCCAAACAAAACAGATGCACCTGTGGAGTCACCCATCACTTTGTCATATTCTTCATCCGGCAAATCCTTGAAACTAATTCCCGCTTCCCGAATCATAGAGGCCAACTCACGAGTAGAAATAACATAATCCACATTTGCAATTTCACTGCTATCGGTTAACTCTGGACGTGCCGCTTCGTATTTTTTTGCAAGGCAAGGCATCACGGATACTACCACCATATTTTTAGGGTCTATCCCTAATTTTTTTGCTAAATATGTTTTTGCAATGGCTCCAAACATTTCATGTGGTGATTTACAAGAAGATGGAATGTCTAACAATTCTGGAAATTGATGTTCAATAAACTTTACCCACGCTGGGCAACAACTTGTTAAAATAGGAAGTGTTCCACCATTTTGTAGTCGATCAATGAGTTCTGCCGCTTCTTCCATAATGGTTAAGTCAGCTGCAAAATCCGTGTCTAATACTTTGTCAAATCCCATTCGTCTTAAAGCTGCAACCATTTTTCCTGTTACACGAGTTCCAATTGGCATTCCAAATTCTTCACCCAACGCAACTCGAATGGCTGGAGCCGTTTGCACAATAACAAATTTTTCTGGGTCATTTAAAACATCCCAGACTTCTCTTGTATTATCTACTTGTGTCAACGCACCTGTAGGACAGACCGAAACACATTGCCCACAAAAGGTACAACTTGTTTCAAGAATCGGCAAATCAAAGGCCGTCCCCATAACACTACCAAACCCACGATGCACAACAGAATAAACACCAACTGTTTGCACCTCGTTACACATGGTTTCACATCTTCTACAAAGCACACACTTCTCTGGGTCACGAACCAAAGAGAAACTGGTAGTATCCTTTTCATGTTTTGCCATAAGGCCATCATAGTTTATTTCTCTAATATTAAGATCTGCTGCCAGCTTCTGTAATTCACAACGTCTATTCCGTTGACATACAAGACAATCTTTTGGGTGATTCGATAAAAATAATTCCACCATAGTTCTACGTGCTTTAATGGCACGAATGGTATTGGTGTGAATTACCATTCCCTCGGTTACATCTGTTGAGCAAGCTGGTGCTAAATTTCTTCTGCCTTCTACTTCCACTACACAAACACGACAAGTGCCAACTTTATTCACCATTTTAATATCGTGCAAATCTAAATGACAAAGGGTGGGAATGTATGCACCAGCTTTACGTGCAGCATCTAAAATGGTCATACCTGCTTCCACTTCTATTTCCGTCTGATTAATTGTTACTTTCATGAATCTCAAACCTCCTCTCTAACGTACAATGGCATCCACAGGACACTTTGAATAGCAAACGCCACACTTAATACATTTTTCTTGAATAATTTTATGGGTTTTCTTTCGTTCTCCTTCAATACAAGGGACTGGACAATTTTTTGCACAAATCGTACAACCAATACATTTTTCTGGAACAATATAATATTTTAAAAGTTCAGTACATTTTCCCGACGGACACCTTTTTTCTTTTACGTGAGCCTCGTACTCATCAAAAAAGTATTCTAAGGTAGAAAGCACAGGATTGGGTGAAGTTTGACCTAACCCACAAAGAGAACAATCTTTTATAATTTGTCCTAAATTTTTAAGTTCATCTAAATCTGATTCCTTGCCCTTTCCCTCGGTGATTCGAGTTAATATTTCGAGTAACCGCCTATTCCCAATACGACAAGGGGTACACTTTCCACAAGATTCCTCTGCTGTAAAGTCCAAATAAAACTTTGCAATGTTTACCATGCAGTCGTCTTCATCCATTACAATCATACCGCCAGAACCCATCATAGAACCAACTTCTTGTAATGATTCATAATCAATGGGCAAATCTAACAATTTAGCAGGAATACAACCGCCAGAAGGTCCGCCTGTTTGTACTGCCTTAAATTTTTTACCATGTCTAATGCCACCACCGATTTTATAAATAATGTCACGCAAAGTGGTTCCCATAGGAACTTCCACTAGCCCAACATTATTAATTTGACCCGCCAACGCAAATACTTTGGTGCCCGCTGATTTTTCCGTTCCAATTCCTTTGAACCAGTCCGCACCTTTTAAAATAATAGGTGGCACATTGGCAAATGTTTCTACATTATTTACATTGGATGGTTTCATCCACAAGCCTTTTTGTGCTGGAAATGGTGGCTTAACTCTTGGCTCTCCCCTCATTCCTTGAACGGAGTTCATCAAGGAAGTTTCTTCCCCACAAACAAAAGCTCCCGCTCCAAGATTAAAACTAATATGAAAATTAAAATCGGTTCCTAATATATTATCTCCTAAAAGTCCCACTTCTTCTGCTTGGGCAATGGCGATTCGTAACCGCTCTACTGCTAGTGGATATTCTGCACGAATATAAATTACTCCCTCGTCAGCACCAATTGCATAGCCTGCAATTGCCATGGCTTCTAAAACGCTGTGAGGGTCGCCTTCTAAAATGGAACGGTCCATAAAAGCACCAGGATCGCCTTCATCTGCATTACAAATAATATATTTTTTGTCGTCAACAGATTTTTCTGCCAGTTCCCACTTTAATCCAGTAGGAAAACCACCGCCACCTCGTCCACGCAAACCACTTTTTTTCACTTCTGCAATTACTTCTTTTGGGGACATATTATATAAAACAGTTCCCAGCGCTTCGTAACCGTTTACCGCAATATAATCTTCAATATTTTCCGGGTCAATAATTCCACAATTACGAAGTGCAATTCGAAGTTGACTTTGATAAAATGGAATATGTCTATGTTCTGCTTCTATTGCACCCTCTGGGTCATGATACAAAAGTTTTTCAACAATGCGCCCTTTGATAACATGTTCACTAATTAAAGTAGCCACATCGTCTGCCGTTACTTTTACATAAAAGACATTGTCGGGATAAATTTTTACAATAGGGCCTTGTTCACAAAAGCCAAAACATCCTGTTTTTAACACTTGCACTTCATCTGCTAGCCCTTGTTCTTCTAACTGTTTTTGAAATTCTTCAAATACACCTGTGCTTCCAGATGCAATACAGCCCGTACCGCTACAAGTCATGATGTTCATTCTGAATTCGCTCATTGTTTCGCCCCCTCTTTCAAGACGATTGCTTCCTCTAATATGGTTCCTTTCATAATATGTTTTTCAATTATTTCTTTGGCACGTTTTCCATCTACTTTTCCATAACGAACAGGCTCTTTTCCTGGCATTCTTACTTCCACCAGTGGTTCTGCATAACACATTCCAAAACACCCTGTGGCAATTACGGAAATATTTTCTAATTTATTTTTATCTACTTCTTCCATGAACGTAGACATGGTTTCTCTGGCACCAGCAGCAATGCCACAAGTTGCCATTCCAACAGCCAATACAATTCTGTCGTTATTTTCTCCTGTTGTTCGTAAATTTGTATTTTCATAAGCTCGTTCTCGTATTTTTTTTAATTCTTCTAGTGACTTAATTTTACTCATTGTCTCCACCACCTTTTGCTAAATATTCTTCAATAATTTTATCTACGTCCTCTGGAACAACACGCCCATAAACATTTCCATTCACCGATACAACTGGGGCAAGTCCACAAGCACCAACACAGCGAAGTGCATCAATGGAAAAAAGTTTATCTTCCGTAGTTTCACCCGATTTGATTTTTAATAATTTTTCAAATTCTTTCAGCACATCTTCAGAACCTCGTACAAAACAGGCCGTTCCCATACAAACGTTCACTTTAAATTTTCCCTTTGGCTTTGTATTAAAAAATGAATAAAATGTAACTACTCCGTAAACCCGTGCCGACGGTAGTGAAAGCTTATGGGCTATATGATTTTGTACTGAAACAGGCAAATATCCGATAATATCTTGCGCCTTGTGCAGAACGATAATCAACTTACCCTTTTTTGTTTCAAAAGCGTCAATGAACGCATCCAGTTCTTTTAGCGCTTCTTCAAATTCACAATTATCTGTAATCATTCAAACAAACCTCCTTAAACCACAATCATTAGTTTCTAAGATAATTCTTACCTATTATTACCTGTATACTAAAAAAATATTAACTTTTCACAAAATAAAAAAACTTCTACTAAGCCATAGGCTTCATAGAAGTTTTTAATAAACTTTTTTAAAATTAAATTTTTATATTCCCATTACATTTTTGGTAACTGAGCAAAGCTAGCTTCCAATTCTTCATCTGTTGGAGCATAATCTACAATTTTCTTTTCATTAAAATTAGTATACGCCGCTAGGTCAAAATTTCCATGCCCTGTTAAACCAAAAAGTATTGTTTTTGTCTTGCCTTCTTCACGACACTTAATAGCCTCATCAATAGCCACTTTGATAGCGTGGGCTGATTCTGGTGCTGGTAATATGGTTTCATATTTTGCAAAAAGCTTTGCTGCCTCAAACACCGAATTTTGATAAACAGCCCTTGCTTCATCAATATGTCCATCATGATATAACTTGCTTAAAATTGGTGACATACCGTGATATCGCAACCCACCTGAGTGGATAGAAGACGGCATAAAATTACTGCCTAGTGTGTACATTTTTGCAAGGGGTGTTACCTTTCCTGTATCACAAAAGTCATACGCATATTTACCACGCGTTAAACTTGGGCAAGCTGCAGGCTCTACTGCAATAAAATATGGTTTTGCTTTTCCTGCTAATTTATCCTGCATGAAAGGTGCAATCAGCCCGCCTAAGTTAGATCCACCACCAGCACAACCAATAACAATTTCTGGATATTCGTCTATTAGTTCAAGTTGAGCCTTTGCTTCAAGTCCAATAATTGATTGGTGTAATAAAACTTGATTCAGCACAGAGCCAAGTACATACCGAGCATTTGGCATATTCACTGCAGCTTCAACGGCTTCTCCAATAGCAGTTCCCAAACTTCCACTGCAATTTGGATCTTCCAGCAATATTCTTCTACCTACTTCTGTTGTATCGCTTGGGCTTTTAATTACTTTTGCGTCAAATGTTTCCATGATTGCTTTTCGATACGGTTTTTGTTCTGCACTTATTTTTACCATGTAAACGGTTAAAGGCATATCGTAATAACAACAAGCTACCGAAAGAGCAGTTCCCCATTGTCCAGCACCTGTTTCCGTTGTTAAATGTTTAATACCTTGTATTTTATTGTAATATACTTGTGGTACAGCGGAATTTAATTTATGACTACCCGATGTATTGTTGCCTTCATATTTAAAAAATATTTTAGCTGGTGTATTCAATGCTTTTTCTAATTGATATGCTCGAATGAGCGGTGAAGGACGGTACATTTTATAAATATCAAGAATTTCTTCTGGAATATCGATATACCGTTCTGTTGTAAATTCTTGATTCGCAAGTTCTTCTGCAAATATTGGGTAAAAATCTGTTGCTGTTGCGGGTTTTCCATTTAAGGGGTTTATATATGGGTCTGGTTTTTCTGGCATATCAGCCAATAAATTATACCATTGTTTCGGCATATCCTTCTCACTTAATATAATTTTATTAGGGTGCTTGTTTAACATAAGTATCCTCCTTAATGATTTCTTTTTTATCTCGCTTGACAGCGTTCAGCATATCATACATTTTTTTACAAAATTCTGCAAGAGCGTTAAACATTTTTTAACTCCGTTTGATAAAACAAAGGCGATGAAGAAACTTTTTTTAAGAAGTTTCCTCACCGCCTTTGTTTTATCATTTTTGTATTTTTTTAATTTGTAATTCCACTTGTTCCAACATATTTTTATATTTTTCTTGCTTTTCTTTTTCTTCTTTGATTACACTTTCCGGAGCTTTTTTTACAAATCCCTCATTGCTTAATTTCTTATCAACTCTGTCTACTTCATCTGTTAAGCGTTTCTTTTCTTTATTTAGACGCTCTAATTCTTTTGTAATATCCACAAGGTCAGCAAATGGCAAATAAATGACAGCTTTTGAAATAACAGCAGAAACTGCATCATCATCTACGTGATCCCTATTGTTTGAAATAATGATTTCACTTGCAAAAGCCAGCGTTCCAAAAAATACTTCCCCTTGTGCAAAAATATTTCTTGTTTCTTCGTCCTCTGACACAACATAAACTTTAATTTTTTTAGATGGAACAACATTCATTTCAGAACGAATGTTACGGATACTTCGCACTGCTTCCTTAATGACTTCGATTTCTTTTTCTTCTTTTGCAAAATTAAATTGGTCACTAAATTCTGGCCACTGAGAAAGCATAATAGTTTCTTCATCAGACTGAATATGAGTAAAAATTTCTTCTGTTATAAATGGCAAGTAAGGGTGAAGTAGTTTCATGGCATTGATTAAAACTGTTTTTAATGTCCATAAAGCAGCATTTCTTGTTTTGTCCTCTTTGTTATAAAGACGTGGCTTCACCATTTCAATATACCAGTCGCAATACTCATTCCAAATAAAATCATAAATTTTTTGAACTGCTACTCCTAGTTCATAGTTTTCCATGTTCTCTGTGGCTTCTTTTGTTAGAACATTTAATTTTGATAAAATCCATTTGTCGGAGGCTGTTAATTCTGAAATTTCCGCTTTTGGATCTTCTTCTTCAAAATTCATAAGCACAAATCTAGTTGCATTCCAAACTTTATTTAAAAAGTTTCTTCCTGCTTCTACTCTTTCCCAATGGAATCTCATATCATTTCCAGGGGCAGTTCCCGTTACAAGGGTGAGTCTTAGGGCATCTGTTCCGTATTTTTCTACAATATCAAGAGGGTCTACACCATTTCCACTAGACTTACTCATTTTTTTACCTTGGGAGTCCCGAACAAGTCCGTGGATTAAAACATCTTTAAATGGTACTTCTCCCATCAGCTCAAGCCCAGAGAAAACCATTCTTACCACCCAGAAGAAAATAATATCATAAGAAGTTACAAGCACACTGGTAGGATAAAAATGTTTTAATTCTTCTGTATTCTCTGGCCATCCAAGGGTGGAGAAAGGCCAAAGTGCAGAGCTAAACCAAGTGTCCAGCGTATCTTCATCTTGAACAAATTTGCTTCCACCACATTTTGGACAAAACTTTGGCATTTCACTTGAAACTTCAAAATGACCACACTCACAATAATAAGCAGGTATTCTATGTCCCCACCAAAGTTGACGAGAAATACACCAGTCACGAATATTTTCAAGCCAGTTCATATATGTTTTTCCAAATCGTTCTGGAATAATATTCAGACTTTTATTTTTATACACTTCAATAGCAGGTTTTGCAAGTTCTTCCATTTTAACAAACCATTGTAATTTTAATAATGGCTCTACTACTACATCACATCTTTCATGTAAACCAACGGCGTGTTTGATTTCTTCTACTTTTACAATAAGACCCATTTCCGCTAGTTGTTTGGCAACTTTTTTTCTAGCCTCTACTCGGTCCATGCCTTCGTATTCGCCAGCATTCTCATTTAATGTTCCATCGTCATTTAATACATTAATTCTTGGTAAGTTATGACGTTCCCCTACTTCAAAATCATTTGGGTCGTGGGCTGGTGTCATTTTTACAACACCTGTTCCAAATTCTATTTCACAATACTCATCTGCAATAATGGGAATTTCTCTGTTGGCAATAGGAAGAATAACGCTTTTGCCAATATATTTTTGATATCGCTCATCCTTCGGGTTCACTGCAACAGCCGTGTCCCCAAACATGGTTTCTGGTCTTGTAGTTGCAACTACTAAAAATTCATCTGAATCTTTGATTTGATATTTAATATGCCAAAAATGAGCAGTCAAATCTTCATGATTCACTTCTGCATCAGAAATTGTTGTCATACATTTTGGACACCAATTTACTAATTTCTCGCCTCTGTAAATTAGCCCTTTTTCATAATACCGAATAAAAACTTCTTGTACTGCGTTAGAGAGTCCTTCATCCATGGTAAATCTTTCTCTGTCCCAATCACAGGAAGTTCCTAATTTTTGAAGTTGTTCTAAAATTCTACTTCCGTATTTTTCTTTCCACTCCCAAGTGTGTTTTAAAAATTCTTCTCTACCAATTTGATCCTTTGTTAAGCCTTCATTTGCAATTTTTTCAACTACTTTTAATTCTGTGGAAATACTTGCGTGGTCTGTTCCTGGAATCCAAAGGGCATTATACCCTTGCATACGCCTCCAACGAATTAAAATATCTTGAATGGTACAGTCAACCGCATGACCAATATGTAACTGTCCCGTTATGTTTGGTGGTGGAATTACGATTGTAAAAGGTTTTTTAGTTTTATCTACTTCTGCATGAAAATATTTTTTATCCAACCAATTTTTATAAATTCTCTCTTCAAATTGGGTTGGATCATATGTTTTTTCCAATTCTTTTCTCATTTGAAATTAGTACCTCCCATTTATACTTGATTCTCTACGGCATCCTCTATATCAATCATTAAATTACTTACTTCGTCTAAATAAAATTGCATCATTTTATCAATAACAGCTTCTTTTGTGGCATCTCTCTCATTTAATTCAATTAGCTCATTCCATATTTCCTCATGTTGATTATCTAAAACACCTAATGAATTTTCAATAACTTGTTTTTCGCTTTGAATTTGTTGATAATATCTTCTTTTGTCCTCTATGCTAATCGTTTGTGCAAACTTTTCAATAGTAGGTGAGAGATTTTTAATTCTTTTTTGATTTAGAAATAACTCAATTTCATTTTCGGTTTGATAAATAATACTTCGAATAGAATCATATCTGCCCGATAAATGTTTATATAAACCAAACTCTCCTAAATTATTGGTAAGCATTTCAGCATTTCTTACTCTGAATTTTTTATATTCATAATTTAAAAAATTGGTGTAGTGAACATACACTACTTTCTTTTTATTTAAAAGTTCAACTGCTCTGGCCTGTTTCATCACATTTAATTTGATGGCATATTTGAATCTTCTTCTAAAAACATAAATGACAGAACCAAAAAAAATAGCGGCCAAAATAGTCACCGTTGTTGGCAAGAAAATTTGCATCCCTCCAAAAGCATAAGAAAAAACCAGCCCTGTGGCAACAAATGCAAAAACAATTACAATAATAATAGAAAGCTTATACATAAGCTGAACGCCACTTTCCAATTGATTCTTTTCATATTCCAAATCATTTTTTTCACCTTCCAGATATGCCATATCTTGTTTTAAAAGTCGTTGCATATGTTCCGCATCTTTTATTTCTTTAATCGCGGCTTCTGCTTCGTCCTCTAAATGAAAAAGATGTTGTAATGATTGGTCAAACCCTATGATTTGACCTCTAAGGCTAGATTTTTCTTTGCTTAGTGAAATGTGTCTGTCAATTAATTTTCTTAATTCAGACACTTCCTCTGGCGTGAGTAAACTAAAACTTTCTATTTCTTCCGCTTTCAGTGTTAAATCTTGAAGTTTCGTAATAAGGCTAATTCTTTGTTTTGCAATTTGAAGGGCGTTATCACAAAGAATAGACGCCTTTTTTGCAAACAAAAAGCCCTCATCACTTTCGTTTAAGTCAATAACAAATTTATCAAATCTTGATTGTTTTTTTAGAAAATCAGTGTATTCCACTTTTTCAAAACGATGAAAGAAATTTGATATGATTTTAAATATGGAGAACTTTTTAAAAATATGAAACCCCATATGTTACCCCCTTAAAGTTTTACAACTCATTCAAATTTTTAAATACAAAACCTAATTTTATACAATCAATGCCAATCACCATTGTATAATCTTTTGTTTTATAAATTAAGGGCTTGCCTTCCTTTTTTACAACCACTGCATCTTTTTTATCTTCATTATCATTCCAATAGGAAACAAAATATATTCCGTCCTCCGATTTTATTCTCCAAGAAGAAGAAAGCAATGGTTTCACAAAATAATCATCCTTACATTGAAAATAACTCATGAGATTATTTTTTGACCTCATAAACTCTTGAACTGCTTTTTTCATAGAAATCCCCCAAAAAAACTATTTTTCAAAATCTTTGTACAAAAGGCTCGGTTGAATATCTGCATTATTTTGATATTTACCAGAAATATATTGTTCATATTCCCCTTCAATTTTATGGTAATAAATTTGACAAATTTCAACCCCTGCATAAATTCTAATTGGTTCAATGCAGTGGATTTCCAATGTCCAGTAACCCGAAAATCCAACATCTCCAAATCCAGCTGTTACATGAATAAAAAGCCCCAGCCTTCCGATAGAAGAACGCCCCTCTAACATAGGAACATATTGGTCTGTTTTGGTGTATTCCACAGTTCTTCCCAAATAAAGTTTCCCAGGTTCAAGCACCAAACCTTCTTCTGGTATGATTATTTTTTTTGTTTTATTTGGTTTTTTCATATCAAGCACGTCTTCTTCATAAACAAGAAGTTCATTGTTTAATCTTAAATTATAGCTGTTTGGATTTAAGTATTTCACATCAAACGGCTCAATAATGATTTCATTCCCCATTTTATTTTTAATTTCAAGCCCCGATAAAATCATTTTCTTACCTCTCTCTATTTGCTGTTTCATCAAGCATTTTTTTCAGATACATTCCCGTGTATGATTTAGGATTATTCGCAACTTGCTCTGGCGTTCCCACTGCCACAATTTCTCCACCACGGACACCTCCATCTGGACCTAAGTCGACAATATAGTCAGCCGTTTTAATAATATCCAGATTATGCTCAATAACAACAACGGTGTTGCCACCTTCTGTCAAGCGTTGTAGTATTCCAACTAATTTATGAACGTCATAAGTATGAAGCCCTGTTGTTGGTTCGTCAAGTACATAAATGGTTTTTCCTGTGCTTCGCTTACTTAACTCTGTTGCAAGTTTGACCCTTTGGGCTTCCCCTCCCGAAAGTGTCGTGGAAGATTGTCCCAGCTTCACATAAGAAAGCCCAACATCATTCAATGTTTGAATTTTATCTCTTAACCTTGGAAGATTTTCAAAAAATTCAACAGCTTCTTCAATGGTCATATCAAGCACTTCCGAAATTGTTTTGCCTTTATATTTTACTTCCAACGTTTCTCTATTATATCTTTTTCCACCACAAACTTCACAAGGAACATAAATGTCTGGTAAAAAGTGCATTTCAATTTTAATAATTCCATCGCCAGAACAAGCTTCACAACGTCCGCCCTTTACATTAAAACTGAATCTACCTTTTTGGTAACCACGAATTTTTGCCTCTTGGGTTTGAGAGAAAACATCTCTTATTAAATCAAATAGCCCCGTATAAGTTGCGGGATTAGAGCGTGGCGTTCTGCCAATTGGTGTTTGGTCAATATTGATTACTTTGTCTAGTTTTTCAATTCCTATAATATCTGTGTGTTGTCCTGGTTTTAATTTGGCACGGTTTAAATCCCTCGCCAATCGCTTGTATAAAATTTCGTTGATTAACGAACTTTTTCCTGAACCAGAGACACCAGTAACGCAAGTAAATAAACCAATCGGAATTTTCACATCCACTTTTTTTAAATTATTTTGGACAGCACCTTTAATGTGAAGGAACTCTTTGCCCATTTTTCTTCTGGTGGTTGGCACTTCAATTTTTCTTGCGCCACTTAAGTAAGCTCCTGTAATTGATTTTTCACAAGCTAAAATGTCCGCAAGCTCACCAGCGCAGACGACCTCACCACCCCTTGAACCAGCGTAAGGTCCAATGTCAACAATAAAGTCAGCAGCAAGGAGTGTATCTGTATCATGTTCTACGACAATTAAGGTGTTTCCTATTTCTTTTAAATGTTTTAATGTTTTTAAAAGTCTGTCATTATCTTTTTGGTGTAAACCAATGCTTGGTTCATCCAATATATACACAACGCCCACAAGCCCAGAACCAATTTGTGTAGCAAGTCTAATCCGTTGTGACTCCCCACCAGATAAAGTTCCAGCAGTTCTTGATAGTGTTAAATAATCCAGTCCAACATCTACTAAAAAACCAATTCTAGCATTAATTTCTTTTAAAATTTGGTCTGCAATCATCAGGCTACGGTTGTCTAACTTTAATCCGTCAAAAAATGTTTGAATATTGTTAATCGGCATTTCTGTTATGTCAGAAACATTTTTATCCCCTACGGTAATGGCAAGCACTTCTGGTTTTAATCTTTTCCCGCTACAAGTTGGGCATTTAATGTTGGTCATATAGCCTTCGTATTCTTGTCGCATATAATCAGAAGAAGTTTCTTTATAACGTCTTTGAAGCGAAGGAATCACTCCTTCATAATCAAAATCATAAATTTTCTTCGTGCCACCACTAGTGTATTCAACAGGAATTTTTTCTCCACCTGAGCCGTATAAAATAATATTTTTCACGTTTTCGGGTAGGTCTCTAAATGGCACATCTAAATCAAAATTATATTTTTCTGAAAGACCTTTAAACAAACTGTTGGTCATGCTGTCACTGGCTGAAACAGAATTCCACCCAGCAACATTTAACGCTCCTTCAAGCATGGTTAAATTTTGGTCGGGAATAATTAAGTCGGGGTCAAACTTTAGCTGAACCCCAAGCCCCGTACAATCTGGGCAAGCTCCAAAAGGATTGTTAAATGAAAAAAGTCGTGGCTCAATTTCTTCAAGGCTGATGCCACAATCAGGACAAGAAAAGTTTTGGCTAAAAGTTAGTTCTCGTTCTTCATTTATATCAACAACTAAAATACCATTGGTTAGGTTCATTACGGTTTCAATGGATTCAGATAATCTTTTTTGTATGCCGTCTTTTACAATTAACCGGTCAATCACAATTTCAATAGTATGTTTTTTATTTTTATCCAGTTTCAATTCTTCTGAAAGCTCGTAAATAACTTTGTCAATTCTAGCTCTTACATATCCGCTTTTTTTAGCATCTTCAATTAATTTTGTATGTTCCCCTTTTTTGCCACGAACCACAGGGGCAAGCAGTTGGATTTTTGCTCTTTCAGGTAATTCTAAAATACTATCTACAATTTGGTCAATAGTTTGCTTTTTAATTTCTTTTCCACATTTAGGACAATGAGGTATACCCACTCTTGCAAAAAGTAATCTTAAATAGTCATAAATTTCTGTCACTGTTCCAACTGTTGAACGTGGGTTATGATTGGTTGTCTTTTGGTCTATGGAAATGGCAGGCGACAAGCCTTCTATATAATCAACATCTGGTTTTTCCATCTGACCTAAAAACTGCCTTGCATAAGATGAGAGCGATTCTACGTACCTTCTTTGTCCTTCTGCATAAATCGTATCAAAAGCCAAAGAAGATTTTCCTGAACCACTAAGTCCAGTTAAAACAACAAATTTATCCCTTGGGATTTCCAAATTTATATTTTTTAAATTATGCTCTCTTGCACCTTTTATAATAATTTTGTCTTTTGACATTTTTTTCTCCTTGTAATACGACAAATTGCTTAAAACAATTTGTCGTCGTTGCTACAATATGCTTTGTAAATGTTTTTTCATTTCTAAAACTTCATCTCTTAGTGTAGCCGCTCTTTCAAATTGCAAATCAGAAGCGGCTTGCTTCATTTCTTTTTCTAATTTTGTAATTACCTTTTTAAGCTCGTCTTTGTCCATTGATTCTGGTGCTTTATCAAGTCCGAATTTTGTTTTTTCATCTGGCCCAACGGTGGCTTTAATAATTTCATGAACTTTTTTAATAATGGTTTTAGGCGTTATGCCGTGAACTTCATTGTATTGTTCTTGTATGCTACGTCTTCTATTTGTTTCTGAAATTGCCCGTTGCATAGAGTCGGTTATTTTATCTGCATACATAATAACCCGCCCGTCAGAATTTCTAGCGGCTCGACCAATTGTTTGAATCAATGAAGTTTCCGAACGTAAAAAACCTTCCTTGTCGGCATCAAGAATGGTCACAAGAGAAACTTCTGGAATGTCAAGCCCTTCTCTTAAAAGGTTAATTCCAACCAAAACGTCAAAAATATCTAGCCTTAAATCCCTAATGATTTCAAGTCGTTCTAGTGTATCAATTTCAGAATGAAGGTATCGTACCCTTATTCCTGTTTCTTTGATATAATTGGTTAAGTCTTCTGCCATTTTTTTGGTTAAGGTCGTTACCAATACTTTTTGTTTTCGATCTAACACACGATGAATTTCTGTAATCAAATCGTCTATTTGCCCTGCTGTTGGACGAATTGAAATTTCTGGGTCAAGCAAACCTGTGGGTCTTATAATTTGTTGCACTGTAAGCTCGCTATGTTCTTTTTCATAAACCGAAGGTGTTGCAGAAACAAAGAGCATTTGGTTTATTTTTTTTTCAAATTCAGGAAACCGTAATGGTCTGTTGTCTAACGCTGACGGCAACCTAAATCCATAATCCACCAGAGAAGTTTTTCTCGAGCGGTCGCCTTCATACATCCCTCTTACTTGTGGGATGGTAACATGAGATTCATCCACAATAATTAAAAAATCATCTGGAAAGTAATCGATTAAGGTATATGGTGTACTTCCTGCTTCACGAGCAGAAAGATGCCTTGAGTAATTTTCGATTCCTGAACAAAAACCCATTTCGCTCATCATTTCAATATCATAGCTAGTTCTTTCTTTTATTCGTTGAGCTTCAATCAGTCTTTCTTCATTTTTAAACTTTTTAACTTGTTCATCTAATTCTAGCTCTATTGCCTCAATGGCTTTTTGTATTTTTTCTTTGGATGTTACATAATGTGATGCTGGAAAAATAATGATGTGACTTCTCACCCCTAAAATTTCCCCTGTCAAAACATCAATTTCGGTAATTCTATCAATCTCATCTCCAAAAAATTCTATGCGAAGGGCAAGGTTCGTAGAGTACGCTGGAAAAACTTCCACAACATCGCCACGAACCCGAAAGGTACCTCTTTCGAAATTGATATCATTTCTGTTATATTGCATTTCTACCAGTTTACGCAAAACATCGTCACGATCTTTATTCATTCCTGGACGAATAGATAAAATCATTTCATTGTAATAATCAGTAGGATCCCCCAAACCATAAATACAAGAAACACTGGCAACAATAACCACATCTTTTCTTTCAAACAAAGAGGCTGTTGCCGAATGTCGTAACTTATCTATTTCATCATTAATGGCTGAATCTTTTTCTATATAAGTATCAGAAGAAGGAACATATGCTTCTGGCTGATAATAATCATAGTAACTTACAAAATATTCTACTGCATTTTCAGGAAAAAACTCTTTAAACTCACTATATAATTGCGCCGCAAGGGTTTTATTATGGGCAATAATCAGGGTTGGCTTTTGCAGATTTTGAATAATATTCGCCATGGTAAACGTTTTTCCAGAACCAGTTACCCCAAGAAGGGTCTGAAATTTTTTGCCATTCACAAAACCTTCTGTCAAATTTTCTATGGCTGCTGGCTGGTCACCTGTTGGTTTAAATTGTGAAACTAATTTAAAACTTTCCATCATAAAACACCTCTACCTTTGTAAATATTTCTTATTTTATTTTTTCAACATCAAACGGCGTTTTTTGATACACATAGTAATTCAGCCAGTTGTTAAACAATAAACTAGAATGTGACCTCCATGTTACAATTGGGTCATTGCTTGGATCGTCATTTTTAAAATAATGTTTTGGAATTTCGATGTCTAGTCCTTTTTTTACATCTCTGTCATATTCATTTTTGAGGGTTAACGGGTCATATTCGGAATGTCCTGTGACAAAAATCTGCCTGCCATCTTTCGAAGCTACAATATAAACGCCCGACTCGTCAGACATTGATAAGATTTCCACGTTCTCCACTTTTTCAATGTCTTCCTTTCTAATTTCAGTATGTCTTGAATGAGGAACAAAAAATGTGTCATCAAAACCATTGAACAACCTGTAGTCTTTTTTAGTTACAACATGGGGGAATATACCAAAGATTTTTGATTTGGTGATATATTTAGGAATATGATAATGATAATACAATCCAGCTTGTGCCGCCCAACAAATGTGAAGCGTAGACATAACATTGGTGGTGCTCCACTTCATTATTTTGGTAAGTTCCTCCCAATATGTAACATCTTCGTAAGTCAACAATTCAACTGGGGCACCTGTTATAATCATTCCGTCAAATTTATGAGACTCAATTTCGCTAAAAACTTTATAAAAAGTTTCCATATGAAGCATTGGTGTTGTTTTTGAAACATGACTCTCCATATGTAAAAGCGTAACATCCACTTGCAAAGGAGAGTTTCCAATCAGGCGCATCAGTTGAACTTCTGTCACTTCTTTCATTGGCATTAAGTTTAATATTACAATTTTTAATGGTCTTATATCTTGATGAAATGCCCTGCTCTCTCCCATTACAAATATATTTTCACTCAGTAGAACCTGTTTTGCAGGCAGATTATCTGGAACTTTTATAGGCATGAAATCATTCCTTTCCTTTTAAACATGGTCAGCAATATAATATAAAAGGTCTTCTGTTGTTTTCCAATTGATACAACCATCTGTAATAGACTTGCCGTAAATTTTCTCTCCAATTTTTTGAGTTCCTTCTTCAATGTAGCTCTCAATCATTAAACCTTTCACCATTGCTTCTAAATCTTTGCTGTATTTTCGGCTATACAAAATTTCTTTTGAAATTCTTGGTTGTTCCGAAAAACATTTTTTAGAATTTGCATGGTTGGTGTCAATAATAATACTTGGATTTTCAAGTCCACGTTCTAAATACATATTTTTAGCATTGATTAAATCTTCATAATGATAGTTTGGAATACTTTCCCCGTGTTTATTCACCGAACCACGCATAATTGCATGACAAAGTGGATTACCGCTGGTTTCAACTTCATTGCCTTGATATAAAAAAGTATGGCTCACTTGTGCTGCATTAATAGAATTTAGCATAACACTAATATCGCCACTTGTTGGATTTTTCATTCCCACTGGCATATCAGTTCCACTTGCAGCAAGACGATGTTGTTGATTTTCAACAGACCTTGCACCAACTGCAATGTAACTTAACATATCTTCCACAAAAACTAAATTGTCTGGATAAAGCATTTCATCGGCTGAGGTTAAGTGAGATTCGCTAATGGCTCTCACGTGCATTTTCCGAATAGCTAAAATCCCATCTAACATATTTGGTTCTTTTTCTGGATCTGGCTGATGCAGCATACCTTTGTAACCCTCACCTGTGGTTCTTGGTTTATTAGTATAAATTCTTGGAACAAGGAAAACTTTGTCTTTTATTTTCTCTTGAATAGACGCCAATCGATAAACATAATCACAAACGGAGTCTTCTTCATCCGCAGAACAAGGTCCTATGATTACTAAAAATTTATTACTTTTGCCTTCTATAATTTTTTTTAATTCTTCATCACGTTGTGATTTAATTTTTTTTAATTCATTGCTAAGAGGAACGCGTTCTATTATTTCTTCTGCCGAAGGTATATTTCTAATTTTTACAAAACCCATTTTCAAACTCCCTTTCTATGAAACCATAGCATAAATTGCGATAAATATTATTATAAATATACATATAATACTTTTATACGTCAACAAATTTATTAGGCTTTTTCACTACTATGAATCAAAAGGACTGATTCCTGTTAAACAGAATCCAGTCCTTTTGATTTAATATTTCATTTCTTTTAAAGCAAGAATCGCAATAATTGTTTTGCTGTCCACAATCTCACCATTAAAAATCATTTTAATCGCTGTTTCTACATCATATTTTTCCACTTCAATAAATTCATCTGGGTCAAAATTTTGCTTTCCTTTTGATAAATCTGTTGCTACATAAATATGAATTATTTCATCACAAAAACCGATGGTTGGATACATGGCTGTTATTAAACTTAACTTTTCTGACTTGTACCCTGTTTCTTCTTCCAGTTCTCGCTTGGCACATACGAGAGAGTCTTCGTCTCCTTCATTCATTCCAGCAGGGATTTCCAATACTTTTCGGCCTGCGGGGTGTCTATATTGCCTTACGAAAATAATATTTCCGTCCTCATCCACTGGTATTACGGCAGCTGCGCCACCTCTTCTTATTACTTCTCTTTTGGCTTCTTTCCCGTCTGGCATCATTAAAGTGTCACAATAAACATTGATTATTCTACCTTCAAAAACTTTTTCACTGTTAATAACCCCATACGCTTCCATATAAAATCTCCTTTAAAATTCTGCGTTTTTAACGGTTCTTGGGAAAGGTATTACGTCACGAATATTTGTCATCCCTGTAATATACATTACACATCTTTCAAATCCTAATCCAAAACCAGCGTGTTTTGTTCCACCATATTTTCTTAAATCAAGATACCACCAGTAGTCTTCTTTGTTTAGTCCAAACTGTTTTAATTTTTCCTCTAAAACGTCCAGTCTTTCTTCCCTTTGGCTTCCACCTATAATTTCACCGATTCCTGGAACAAGTAAGTCCATTGCTGCAACGGTTTTATTGTCGTCATTGTTTCTCATGTAAAACGCTTTTATTTCTTTTGGATAGTCTGTAACAAACACAGGTTTTTTAAATACTTTTTCAGTTAAGTATCTTTCGTGCTCTGTTTGTAACTCTGCGCCCCACTTCACTTCATATTCAAAAGTTTGACCGCTTTCTTCTAATATTTTTACTGCTTCGGTGTAGGTTACATGGCCAAAATCAGAACTTATAATGTTATTTAGTCTTTCTAATAGTTCCTTGTCAACAAAAGCGTTAAAAAACTCCATTTCCTCTGGGGCATTTTCAAGACAATATCGGATTACATATTTTAACATATCTTCTGCCAGTGTCATGTCGTCCTTTAAGTCTGCAAAAGCAATTTCTGGTTCAATCATCCAAAACTCAGCGGCATGTCTTGTGGTATTTGAATTTTCTGCTCTAAAAGTTGGTCCAAATGTATATACATTTCTTAGTGCCATGGCGTAGCTTTCAGCAGAAAGTTGACCGCTAACTGTTAAGCTGGCTTCTTTTTCAAAAAAATCTTTTGCAAAATCCACTTTGCCTTCTGGTGTCTTTGGAATGTTATTTAAATCCATGGTTGTTACTTTAAACATTTCACCAGCACCTTCACAGTCACTTGCTGTAATGATTGGTGTATGCACATAAACAAAGTTGTTTTCTTGAAAAAACTTATGAATAGCAAACGCTGCCAACGACCTTATTCTAAAAACAGCAGAAAACGTATTGGTTCTTGGACGCAAATGGGCAATGGTACGCAAATATTCATACGTATGTCGTTTCTTTTGTAATGGATATTCTTGTGGTGAAGTTCCTTCGATTTCTATTTTTTCTGCCTTTATTTCAAATGGTTGCTTGGAGTCTGGTGTTTGAACAAGTACGCCACAAACAACGATGGAGGAACCTACTCCCAACTTTGCAATATCCGAAAAATTTTCTAGGTTCTGCTCGAAAACCACTTGCACACTTTTAAAAAAGCTTCCGTCATTTAATTCAATAAAACCAAAAACTTTGGAATCTCTTACTGTTCTTACCCAGCCTGCCACCATGATTTTTTTATCAGCAAATTGTTCAAGGTTTCTATACAGTTCTTTCACTTGTGTAAACACTGAAATCATCTCCCATAAAAATTATTATTCTTGTAAAAATAAATTAGTTAGTATTATACTCGTGTATGTTTAAAAAATCAAATTTTATATTTTGAAAATATAAAACTACAGGGGAGGAAACTTTTTACAAAAAGTTTCCTCCCCTCAACCCTCTTTTAAAATCTTTTATTGGTGTCGATTGTTTTATGATCATAATAGTTTACAATAAATTGTTCCATCCGATCCATTCCTTTTTCAATATTCTCTATGGAAGTGGCATAAGATAATCGAATATACATATCATACCCAAAATCCTCACAAGGTATAACCGCAACATTACACTTTTCTAGTAAGATTGCTCCTAAATCAGTAGCACGCTCTATTGGTTTGCCATCTATATTTTTTCCTAATAAAGAAGAAACATCAATGAAAATATAAAAAGCACCTTGGGGTTTGATTGCACTTAGTTGAGGTATTTTTATAATTCTGTCATACATATAATCTCTGCGTTTTTTATATGCAGCACACATTTTTTCAATGCAGGTTTGGTCACCTTCAAGGGCGCTGACAGAAGCGGCTTGGGCAATAGAATTAATGTTGGATGTGCTATGGCTTTGTACGTTAGACATTAATTTTGCAATTTCTGCTGAGGAAGCAGTATATCCCACTCTCCAACCAGTCATAGCATAACTTTTTGAAAACCCATTGACAATAATAGTTCTCTTAAAAATCTCTTCATTTAAAGAGGCAATACTCATCTGCTCAACTTCATCATCATAAATAAGCTTTTCATATATTTCATCTGAAATAACCAAAATATCTTTTTCAACAACAAAGTCAGCAATGGCTGAAAGTTCTTCTTTTGTGTAAACCATTCCCGTAGGATTATTAGGGCTATTGATTAGAACTGCTTTTGTTTTTTCAGTACAAGCTTTTTCCAATTCAGAAACCGTAATTTTAAAATTATTTTGCTCCGTCGTATACACGATAATAGGAGTTCCTGATGCAAGTTTCACCATTTGAGGGTAGCTGAGCCAAAAAGGAGCTGGTATAATTACTTCGTCACCTTCATTTAAAATCGCAGAAAAAATATTAGTAAGGGAATGTTTTGCTCCGTTACTAACAACAATTTGAGTATAGTGATAATGAAGGTTATTGTCCTGTAAAAGTTTTTTACAAATCGCTTCTCTGAGTTCCACGGTGCCTGCTTCATGAGTATATTTTGTAAAACCTTCATTCATGGCTTTTATTGCACTATTTTTAATATGGTCAGGTGTGTCAAAATCAGGTTCACCTGCACCAAAACTAATTACGTCTATGCCTTCCGCTTTCATTTGTTTGGCTTTTGTTGTAATGGCAAGGGTCGATGAAGGTTTAACTGAAAGAGCCCTTTTTGATAAATTCATATTCGCACACTCCTATATAATCTTATACGAATCCCCTCGCAAAGACCTAATCTTTAGAATTCATATGTTCACTCAAAAATAGCGTAAATTTTTTAATATTATATAGTTTTTTTCACAAACTTGCAAGATTATTTTTGATGAGGTTCATATAGTTTTCAAACATTATTTTGTTTGCAATTGTTTCTCCATATTTTTCTTGTAGCCTCTTGTGAATGATTTCAAAAACAGAAATATCCGCTACCCCTTGGGGTAAAATTTCTATTCCGTCAAAATCTGCCCCAAGACCGATATAATCTTCTCCAATTAAATTTAAAATATAATCCATGTGTAGCAAAATATCATCCACCGTTGCATTTCCACCTGTTTTTAAAAAATGAGGATAAAAATTAATTCCCACTAGTCCATTATTTTTTTGAATTGCTTTTAGCTGTTCGTCGGTTAAATTTCTTTTTGAATTACAAAGGGTCCTTGCATTTGAGTGACTTGCAACAATAGGCTTAGTGGTGGTTTTAATTACATCGAAAAAAGATTTTTCTGATAAATGAGATACATCCACCATCATTCCTAGTTGGTTCATTTTTTTTATGGCTTCAATTCCTAAATCCGTTAATCCAGCCTCTACATCTTTAGTTGCTGCACCTGTGCCAAATTCATTGTCGTGATTCCAAGTGAGACTCATCATTCTTACACCAAGCTTATAAAATATATCAAGCATGGCAAGTTCTCCTTCTAAAGCTTCTCCACCTTCAATAGAAAGAATGGCACTTATTTTATTATTTTTTTGATTTTCTTCTATGTCGTATGTGCTGGTTGCTTTGTTTATAAATTCTTTATAAGTATGTAATTGTTCTTCATAAAATGAAATTGCTTTTAGTGTTTGCCGTAAATATATTCCACTGTTTTTTATGCTGAACCAAATAGCAAAAAATTGAACAGGCGCTTTATATTTTAAAAGTCTTTTTATATCTATATGGCACGTATTTCCATATAAATTTTCTTTTTTTTCCATTAGTGTCGTAATAGTATCACAATGACCGTCTACAAAGCTCATTTTTATCCTCCTTTTTTTGTTAAACAGTTTTTTAAAATAAAGTATGATTTTTTTAAAATTGGAGACCATAGTATATACATTTAACACGATGGCTGTTTTAGGGATTTAATTTTTACAGTCTATTTAATTTAAAGTATGCGCTCACAGGAGGTTTTATTATGTTTAATAGTAGTTTTCCAAAGTTTAGAAATAATTGTAAGAACTACAACACACTGAACGATAACCTAGTATCCAGCTATGTTGATGCTCACACCAAACAGAACTGCTTTAGCTGCGCTTACTATTCTTCACAAAAATGCAAATATGACACATTTGACATGATTGATATGGAAAATGATATGTTTTATTAAATAATTTTATGAAATGCTTCAATTCATTTCTAATATATGTTATAATCATAAAAATCAATCCTCATAAAAAATATTCCAAGGGGGAAGTTTTATGAACTTTAAAATTATTGTAGATAGTGGTTGCGAATTAACAGACGATATGAAGTCAAGTGAAACCTTCGATTCTGTTCCTTTGAACCTTCAAGTAGAGGAAAAGCAATTTATTGACGACACGTCTTTAAATATAAATGAATATTTAGAATGTATGTCAAAAAGCAGTCTGCTTCCAAAAACTGCTGCGCCATCTCCCGAAAAATATTTTGATAAATATAAGGGAGCTGATAATATTTTTGTTGTAACCCTCTCCTCACATTTAAGTGGGTCTTATAACAGTGCCGTTCTTGCAAAAGATTTATATTTAGAGGAATTTAGCAACAAATTTATTCATGTTTTTGACAGCTTTAGTGCTTCTATTGGGGAAACCTTGATTGCCCTTAAAATTGATGAAATCATTCATTTAAATACGAGTACTGACGAGTTAATTAAAACCGTTCAAAAACACATTGACGGAATGAAAACTTATTTTATTTTAGAGCGTTTTGATAATTTAGTGAAAACAGGTCGATTAAACCCTTACGTTGCCAAAATCGCTGCTATGCTTTCCTTTAAGCCTATTTGTGGTGCAAATAATGGTAAAACCGTTTTCATTGACAAAGCACGTGGTTACAAAAAAACGGTTGATAAATTTATTGACATTATTTTAAAAGAAGGATCCGACTTCGAAAATAAAATCTTAGGTATTTCTCACGTTAGTTGTTTAGAAAAAGCAATTGACCTAAAAGAGGAAATATTAAAAAAGATTAAATTTAAGGACGTTATTATTGTGGAAGCAAGAGGCTTGTCTTCTACATATGCTGATCGTGGCGGTCTTATTATAGCGTTTTAACACAGTTTGATAAAATGACCATAATGAATACAAAAAGAGATAGTGGCACTTGAAGCCCACTATCTCTTTTTGTATTTTTATAATTTTTATACAATAACCACAGGAGTTGAAAATTCATTTTTAAAATGAAAACTACCATTTGAAACTTTTTTAGCTTTTAAATAATAAATTTCAGAATATCTTTTTTCCATTGTAAGAAGTTCAAATGCCGTTCCTTCTAATTTTTCAACTGCGGTTTTTAAATTTGTGATGATTGGAACAGTGCTATTTCGTTTTAACTTCTTTAAAATTACATCACTATCTTTTCGAAAGCCTAAAACTCGGATAAAGGCAGGTTCTTCAAGTTCCTTATACGTTTCAAACATTTCTTTTGTAATTCCTAAAATCATATGGAGAATGGCTCTTTGTATTTTCGTATGTGTGTACCGTTTTGTCTTCACGCCATTTACAATATCCGAAATCAAATAATTTTCTTTGGAGGATTTTATAATTCTATTTTCAATTCCTTCTGTAACATCTAAAAACGTGTCAAAACTTTTTTGGTCACTTGTCCCAATAATAAAATGTAGCAGTTCCGAAAAATAATCAAAATTCATATATGCTTTTTGATTGTAAATCGCTTCAAGACATTGGGTTGGAATGCACTTTTGAAACCCTTCCAAGTCATTGGAAAAAAATGCTTTTCTTAAGGAAGTTGCCGAGGCAATGGAAGAACTTATTTCCGTGGAATGATAATGATTGTATTCCCGTTTAATGGTGTATGGTTTGATATTACTTTTGGTTCTTAACAGTGCCTTTACATATTCTATACTTAAAATATTGTTTGGTTCATTGAGAAAGCTTAATTGTTTATTTGTATATTTCTCTAGTGCCAATGCTCTTGCTCTCGGAAAGGTAACACCTTTATCCAGTTCTTCTCTTAATAAGGATTGATAGTGCAAATCTTCCACTTGTAAAATTTTTGCTATTTCAAAAAGATGGTCTATATTTCCATTTTCTGAACCAAAACACATGGAGGAAACAATTCCCGTAGCATTTAATAAATCAATAGAAGCTTTGGCAAAAAACTCAGCGCTTGACGTTGAAAAAATCGTAGGAAGTTCAATCACTAAATCTGCCCCACCTAAAAGAGCCATTTTTGTTCTTACATATTTATCAACCATTGCTGGCTCTCCTCTTTGAACATAATTTCCACTCATCACAACAACTGCAAAGTCACTATTGGTAACTTCTTTTGCTTTTTTGATATGAAAAAAATGTCCATTATGAAAAGGATTGTATTCAGCGACGATTCCAACACAATTCATTGCTTGCCTCCCATTGTTAAAATCCCATAACACTAATTTAATCGGCTATGTTCCCCTGTGATGGTATATGCAATCCATTCACAAATATTGGTTGCATGATCTGCCATTCTTTCAAGGTATTTAATAATAAATAATAAATAGGTTCCTGAAACAACAAATTCAGCACTTTCCTTCATGTACTCTTGGATTTCTACCACTATTTTTTCAAACAGGTCATCTACTTCATCATCTTTTTGGGATGTGATAATGGCTTTTTCTGGGTCTTTATGAATATAACAATCAATGGTTGTTGTAATCATAGATTTTACTTTTATAATCATCTCTTTAATATCTGGAAATACTTTATCATGATTTACTTTTGAAAGCTTAATCACATACTCACATATGTCAGAGCAGTGATCTGCTATTCTTTCTAAATCTGTAATAATTTTTAAAATGGAGGTTATCATTCTTAAATCTCTTGCCACTGGTTGTTGCTTGGATGTCAAGTTAACACATTTAGATTCGATGCACCCTTCCAGTTCATCTATGATACTATCTCTTGCGATTACTTCTTCTGCCAGTTTCACATCATAATTTTCAAAGGCATCAATGGTCATATCAATAGACTGTTCTATAAATGCACCCATTTTCAGTACCTCTTGGTGCAGCGCCCTTAATTCATTTTCAAACTCCATACGTGGTGCCATAAAATAAATACCTCCCAATTTTTATTTTAAACTTAGCATACTTTTAAAGCGATTATCCAAATCGTCCCGTTATATAATCTTCCGTTCGTTGATCCATCGGATTGTTAAAAATTTTATCTGTAGTTGCATACTCAATCACTTCACCCATAAGGAAAAATCCTGTATTGTCAGACATCCGTGCTGCCTGTTGCATATTATGGGTCACAATAATAATCGTATAGTGTTCCTTTAGTTGTAATGCCAAGTCCTCAATTTTGACAGTGGAAATCGGATCAAGTGCTGACGTTGGTTCATCCATCAAAAGAACTTCTGGCTCAACAGCTAACGCCCTTGCAATACAAATTCTTTGTTGTTGTCCACCAGATAAACCCAATGCGCTTTTTTTCAACCGGTCTTTCACATCATCCCAAATGGCAGCACTTCTTAAACTTTTTTCTACGATTTCATCTAACGTAGCTTTATTTTTAATTCCGTGGGTTTTAGGACCATAAGCGATATTTTCATAAATACTCATAGGAAACGGGTTTGGTTTTTGAAACACCATCCCTACCCTTTTTCTCAACTGAATAATATCAATATCTTGATACACATTTTGACCATCTAATAAAACTTCACCTGTAATTTTAACCCCTTCCACTAAATCATTCATTCTGTTCAAGGTTTTTAGCAGTGTTGACTTTCCGCAACCCGAAGGTCCGATAAAAGCCGTTATTTCTTTTTCGTTTAATTCAATGTTTATATTTTTTAGTGCTTTAAAATCATTATAAAATAAATCTAAATTTTGAATTGTATATTTAGCTTTCCTCATAAAACCACACTCCTTCTGTCCTATATACTAGCATTAGCTTTATTCAAAGACTTGACAATTCTGTTTGCTAAAAAATTGATTACTGCAACAATGATAATTAGAATAGTAGCAGTTGCATACGCTTTTTCAAATGAGATTCCTTCTTTTGCAAGCATGTACATATGTACAGATAAAGTTCTCCCTGAGTCAAAAACACTTTTTGGAACTTTAGGAACCATTCCCGCTGTCATATATACCGCTGCCGATTCACCAACAATACGTCCTATGCTTAAAATAACACCATTTAAAATACCATATAGTGATGAGGGCAAAATAATAAGTCCAATGGTTCTTAATTTGCTAGCACCAAGGGCAAGACTTCCCTCTGTATAACTTCTCGGAACTGTTTTAAGGGCTTCTTCCGTTGTTCTAATCATCGTAGGAATTACCATAATACTCAGTGTCAAAGCTCCTGAAAGAATAGAAAAACCAATTTTTAAAAAAGTGACGAAAAAAATCATTCCAAATAAACCATAAATAATAGAAGGAATTCCAGCGAGGCTTTCGATTCCAAAGCGAATAATGCTTACAATTTTACCTTTCTTAGCATATTCTGTCAAATAAATTGCAGCACAAATGCCGATGGGCGTTGATATTAAAATGGTTAATAAAACCATGTAAATGGTGGTTGCAATCATAGGGAAAATTCCCCCGCCACTTTTATAGGGAGCTGTCGTCAAAAATTCTATATTGATTTGTCCAATCCCTTTCAAAATAATATAGCCTAATATCCATAGCAAAACCGATATGGTAATCGTTGCTGAAATATAGATGAGTGCTTTTAAAATTTTATCAGAAATTCTATTCATTATTTGTCACCTGCTTTTTGTTGAATTCCACTTAACGTTATATTTAAAATCATAATAAACAAAAACAAAACAATTCCGGTTGCAAAAAGTGCCTGTTGATGTAACCCATAAGCATATCCCATCTCAATGGCTATGTTTGCCGTCATGGTTCTCACGGGGTCCGTTAAACTTTTTGGAATAATAGCACTATTTCCAGCTACTAATATAACTGCCATAGTTTCCCCAACTGCCCTGCCTATGCCAAGTACAATGCCAGCAAAAACACCAGAACTTGCTGCAGGTAGCAATACATGAAAAATAGTTTGCTCTTTAGAAGCTCCAAGTGCAAGGGAACCTTCTCTATATTCTCTTGGAACAGCAGACAATGCTGTTTTGGAAGTTGTAACGATGGTTGGCAAAATCATAATACCTAAAATAATACTGGCGGCTAACAGGCTACTTCCGCTACCTTTTCCACCAAAAAGTTGGTCAATAATCGGAACAATCACCACCAATCCAAAAAAACCAAATACAACAGAAGGGATACCTGCCAGCAATTGAATGGCTGCTATTAACAAATCAGAAACTTTTTTGGAAGCATAATAATTAATAAATATGGCTGCCAATATGCCAACGGGAACACCAATAACAATTGCCCCAACAGTTGTATAAATACTAGCTACAATCATGGGGAAAATGCCAAATATTTCTCCATCTGGAATCCACTTCTTCCCAAACACAAAGTTTA
Source organism: Eubacteriales bacterium (assembly GCA_031546905.1). GTDB lineage: Bacteria > Bacillota > Clostridia > Lachnospirales > JAVBJQ01 > JAVBJQ01. The sequence goes on from JAVBJQ010000031.1 coordinate 27,773, forward strand.
AAAATCCAACTTTCGAAATGGCTGGCAACCCTTCTGAAAATATAAATAGGGTTATGATGCAAATACAAATGATTGCAACAAAAGCACAAATTAAAAATATATTTTCTACTATCTTTTCTATTATTTTTTTCATCCCATCACCTAACCTTGTTCTAGTCTACCGTTATATAATTTTCAGCAACGATTTTTTGCCCTTCATCGCTCAAAACAAACTTCAAATATTTTTTTACAAACGATGATTCTTCCCCTTTTGTTATCATTAATAAGGGGCGTGAAATTTTATATACACCCGATTTAATCGTTTCTACCGTTGGTGTTACATTTTCAATAGAAACAAGGTTCAACGTATCATCTACATATCCTAATGAAACATATCCAATTGCGTTCTTCTTAGAAGCAACCCCCGCCTTAATAGCTCCATTTCCCTCACTAATTAACGCTTCTTCAAATAATCCGCTTACGGTTTTGTCATCTATTTTCTTCTTTAGCTTTAACAAGTCTTCAAATGCACTTCTTGTACCAGAACCAGATTCTCGACTAATGACTACAATAGGTCGGTTTTCTCCACCAACTTCACGCCAGTTTTTAATTGTGCCTTCAAATATTTTTTTTGTATCTTCAATAGACAAATTTTTTACTGGGTTGCTTTTATTCACAACTACCGCTATTCCGTCGTAAGCAATAATATGTTCTTTTAAACCCCATCCTTTTTCTTCCGCATTTAATTGACGTGATGAGGTTCCTATGTCTGTGGTTCCATCATGAATAGCTTTTATTCCAGCTGAAGAACCCGTTCCTTGAATTTCTACGCTAATAGCAGGATATATTTTGTTAAATTCATCTGCAATTGATTGGGCCACTGGTTGCACCGTTGTGGAGCCATTGATGGTAACCACGCCTTTATCGCCCTCCGTTTGATCTTGGTTGGTGGAGGAATCCGTCTTATTACCCACACAACCCGTTAACAACAAACTCAACAATACTGCTAAACAAATTAATTTTTTCACAGTAACATTGCTCCTTTTTTTATTTATAATAATTACTTTTTTTAACACGTATACCATAACATTTGTTTGTTAGCTTTTTATAATATCCATGTAAAGTTTATGTAAAATTTTTTCTTTATCATTTGCTAAAATATGTTTGAAAATTCTACAAAACAACCATGACCAACTGTAACATAATAATTACTCTTTACATATTTTATATTATAACTTGTCTAAGCGAATTGGTTTCTCAAAGAAATTCTATACGATTATTCACTAATTCGTATCAACCAATTTTAAGAAGGAGGTTTCATATGGTTCTAAACTATTTTTTAAATGAAAGTGCTTTTTTAATACTACAAATTTTTAGTGTAGTTATTCTAGAAGGTTCTATTGCACTTATTTTTTTACTTTCTATTCTTGCCCTAATAGCATTTGCTATTTTTAAAGAAATTAATTCAAAATCTAAAAAACATTTGAATACAGATACGACAGATGAAGATATTTCCGACAGCACTTCTGACACAGAACCCGTCACGGGTTACGAAGGCATACAAAAAGAACTGGAAGCCGTGGGCTTCAGTTACGATAAAAACCAAGATATTTTTTATTCTTGTATGGATGCTTGGCAAAGAAACTTTGGATATTGTAAGCTTTATGACGATTCGTCAGCCGCACTGTGTATGCTAATCCATTGTGAACCAATAAAGTTTGAATACGAAGGAAAAGATTGGCTAATTGAAATTTGGAAAGGCCAATACGGATTAACAACAGGAGGAGAAGTTGGCGTATACATATCTGACAAGCCAATAATAGACATCCCTGACTTTTTTAATGGGAAGTTCTACGAAAGTGCAGATGACAATAACTTGTTGCAAATGAGCTACGCTTTTAAGAAAAATGGAAATATCTTATTTACAAGAAATGAAAAACATTGGTGGCTTACTGGGTTTATACTTGGAGAATATTCTGAACCCGATGAAGTATCCATGGATGTGGTTATCACATTAAAAGATACGACAATGACAAATGCCTTTGTGAATGCCTTAAAAAAAGCAGGTTATCGCGATAGTGAACTATTTGTAGAAGGTACTACCGTATCATTCTTTTTTAACAAACCTCACACAGAGCAACCTGAAAGCCAAACATCTCTTATTGCTACAATAAACCAAGAGAGAAATAAATCCTTGTGTGAAAAATATAGAGAAGTAATAAACACAATCAAAGTAGAAAAAATTAACTGGAAAGAATACCCTGAATTACACAATCAAATTTTAAAAATGGGGAAACAACAACAGTTTTTCAAAGCTTATAATAAAATCTTCAAAAGTAAATCATAGCATTCTTTCGAATCTCATCTCTATAAAATTTTTATCAGATGGTTTTGAAAAAACGCTAACAGAAACAACTTTAGTTCTATATTTTTAGAGCTATAAAATGGGGGATGCTTAACATGTCAGTGTCAAGTAGGTTGTCACAAGTTTTTAAATCAGCTGACAGAATTACTTTTGACGACTCATCACGAATTGTAATCATTAGCGACTGTCACCGAGGCGATGCCAGTTGGGCTGATAATTTTGCCAGAAATCAAAATATTTATTTTCAAGCACTACGTCATTATTATGATAATAATTTTGTTTATATGGAGCTTGGGGATGGCGATGAACTTTGGGAAAATAAAACCCTACGTGAAATTATAGGTTTCCATAGCCATGTATTTTGGTTGTTGTCCAGATTTTTTCATGAAAACCGACTTTATTTTATATATGGAAATCATGATATGCTGAAAGGCAACGCTAACTTTGTCAAAAAACATTTATATACAGCTTTTGATGAAGTAGAACAAAAAAATATTCCTTTGTTTCCTAATGTAAAAGTTCATGAGGGCTTGGTATTACAACATAGAGATACAAATTGCGAAATGCTCCTTGTACATGGTCATCAAGGAGACACTATTAACGATCGTCTATGGAAATTAGGGAGATTTTTAGTTCGATATTTTTGGAAACCCCTTGAATTATTCGGTGTAAATGACCCGACAAGAGCTGCCAAAAATTACACAAAAAAAATAAAAATTGAAATGAAATTAATTGAATGGGTTAAAAATGAAAAGAAAATGCTTGTTGCAGGTCATACCCATCGTCCTGTATTTCCAGAGATCGGGGAGCCACCCTATTTTAATGATGGTAGTTGTGTACACCCACGTTGCATGACTGCACTTGAAATAGTAGAAGGTAACATCCAACTTGTAAAGTGGTCCGTTAGAACAAAAAGCGACGGAACTTTATTCATTGATAGAGAAGCACTTACAGAACCAAAAAAATTATGTGATTACTGTAGATAAATTTACTGGAACCATATTGGTGAATTGGTTTGGTTTTTTAACTATCGTCAAAAACATCTCCACCAGGTGTACCTGTGACAAAATAAAAAAACTTGAAGGTGGCAATAATATGCTCCCTTCAAGTTTTTTTATTTTTTTTATTTAAAATCTTCTCTTTGTGGTGTAAAAATATCTAAAATAACCGAATCTTCAAGTGCAACTGCACCATGGGATGCTTCAGGTTCAACGTAATAGCTGTCACCTGCTACTAAAATAGTTTTTTCTCCATGAAGCTCAAACTCAAAACTTCCAGAAATAATATAACTTATTTGTTCGTGGGGATGAGTATGTACTGTTCCAACTGCGCCTTTTTTAAAATGAACTTCCACTGCCATCATTGTTCCATCGTTGGCCAACATCTTTCTTTCAAGACCTTCGCCAACAACAGTAGATTTAATTTCACTTCCTTTAAAAACCATCATCAACTCTCCTTTAACTATGTTTATTATTCAACATTATTATACTATAAAAATTGCAATATACCAGCACTTTTATCAATAATTTTATCTAAACTTGAAATGGCATCGGTTTGGTATGCAACCATTTCATCTAAAGAGTGAATCATTACATCAAAATCAGATTGGTTTTTTAAAATTTCTTTTTGAACTTCTTTAAATCCTTTTAGCTCATCAATTTTATTCAATGTAAAAGTAAGCTTTTTATTTTCTTCATTGTAAAATGAATTAAAATCTTGGAAACCAGTTACTTGTTGCTCTGTCATAGCCACCCTACATTGTTGTTTTAAATCCATGGCTGTTTTAATTTTACTTAAATTATTATTTTTTTCTTTAATTAAGGAAAACATCTTCCTTAAATTTATATCTATTTTTTCTATCAAATCGTTTACAGACTCCTCACTTGTCAATTCACTTTGCCGGGAGTTGTTACTTTTAAGAGAAATATAATATGCCTTTTGAGCAGCATTGAACATTTTACTAGCAATCACTCTATCATTTGCAAAAACATAAACGTAACATTGAGACAACAACGAAATCATCAATATGCCACCAATAATTTTCTTCATAACGAACCTCCTACATATTACTAATTCGATTGTAACGGCATCAATATTGAATCCGAATTAGTATTACTATATCAATAACAACAAACTATCTTCACAAATCTATTGTACAAAAATATACGATAAGTTTCATTAAAAGTTTATTAGAATTTTATATAAATAATAATAATCAGATCTTCATCCGTATTTTATTTCTTTGTACATAATAAATAACGTGAGCTTTTAATAAACTCACGTTATTTATTCTCTTTATATTCGGACTAGAAAAGTTTTCCGCCTGACATCATCATAACAACAAGCAAAATTAAAATTAAGGAATTATCACCAAATCCACCTAAAATTGAATTAATAAGACCTGGGCAGAAAATCATCACCACTAAAAGAATAAGCAACCAGTTATCTTTCATTTGCATAAAAGGTGCAAATCCCCCTTGATTAGGCATGTTAACGTTCATTGAAAAGACCTCCCTTAAAAATTAATTAATTATAATGTATTGTATGAAGTCTTTTTAATATTATTGCCTGTCTGTTTCCAAATATTTTTTTAAAGATTATTTTTTGCAAAAGCAAGGTTCAATATGGCTTCAATAGCTTTGGCATCTAGTTTTACAAAGTTACCTAATGGCTGTACTTCTGTGGCCTTTCTTGCCATTTCAGGTATTCTTTTTTCTATTTCTGGTAAATTAACATCGTCCAATCTTGTTGGTAGCCCTAAGCTTTTAAAAAATTGTTCTGTTTTTTCAATTCCTAAAAGGGCAGTTCTCTCTGAATTTTCATAACACATATCAACGCCCCACACTCGAACAGCATATTTGACAAAACGATTCACATCGTGTTTATACACATATTTCATCCAAGCAGGAAAAACAATAGCAAGACCAGCTCCATGAGCAATGTCATAAATTCCGCTTAGTTCGTGTTCTATGTCATGGCTTCCCCAGTCACCAATTCTGCCTGTGCTAAGTAATCCATTATGTGCAATGGTTCCAGCCCACATAATTTCTGCTCTTGCATCATAATTTTCTGGTTCTTTTAAAACAACAGGTGTATTTGAAATCATGGTCTTTAAAACAGCTTCTGAAAGTCGGTCTACCAATTCACCATTTTCTACATTCGTAAAATATCTTTCCAGGACATGGGCCATAATATCAGCTGCTCCACAAATTGTTTGATAGTTTGGCAGTGAATAAGTGAGACAAGGGTTTAAAATGGAAAACTTAGGATACATCAAAGCTGTTCCATAAGAACGTTTATACCCCCCATCTTCATTGGTAATTACGGATCCGTTGCTAGATTCACTTCCGGCTGCCGGAATTGTTAAAACTACCCCAATTCCCAATGCTTCTTTCGCTACAGCAGTTTTTAAATAAAAATCCCAAACATCCCCAGCATATGGAACACCTACCGCAATTGCTTTGGCAGAATCAATTACACTTCCGCCACCAACAGCAAGTATAAAATTAATATTTTCTTTACGGCAAAGTTCGATGCCTTCTCTTACTAGGCTTACTCGTGGATTGGGCTTCACTCCGCCAAACAAAACAAATTCTACACCAGCATTTTTAAGATTATTTTTAACATCTTCTAGTAACCCACTTTTTTCAACGTGGCTTCCACCGTAATGCAACAACACTTTTTTACTAAATTGAGCAGTTTCTTCCCCTACTTGTTTTTCTGTATCTTTGCCAAAAATAATTTTTGTTGTATTTTGAAAATTAAAATTAATCATTGGTAATCCTCCATTTTATAAAGTGTTAAAATATTTTATTTTCACTCATTATAGACTGAATTTCTAAAAATATCCATTGGTTTTTCCAAGATTTATTTTTTTCCTACCATGACCAATATTGCATCTCTTAAAAATTTTGCTCCTCCCGTTTGCTCCTTATCGTAATATACGCTAAATCGTTCGTCATCCACATACATTTGAGCAAGCCCTGCATGGGCTTCTTCTGAGTAAAAATCCCAGCTATAGCTTAACCATTCTTTATGAAGTCTAGCTGTTTTTTGAGCTAGCTCACTGGCTGGGTTTCCTGTTGCAACAGCTAATTTTAACGTTTCTAATATTTCTTTGCCTAAGTTTTCAAACTGCTGAAATTGTTCTTCTGTCATATTTTTAAATTTAGTATGAGACTTTTCTACTTGCTCCTTGCCATACTTTTCTCTAATTTCTTTACCATATTTTTTTTCATTTTCATCTATCATTTGTTGTTTAAATCCTTCAAATTTTTCTTTATCAGACATTTTCATTTTTCCTTCCTTTGTGGCTATTGTTTTTTCAACATTTGCCAGTAACATTTCGATTTTGTTTTTTTCTTCAAGAAGCTTTTCACGGTGTTCTACTAATGCTTTTGTCATATCAAACGTAGGGTTATTTACTATCTCTTTGATTTCTTCCAGCTTTACGCCTAACTCTCGATAAAAAAGTATTTGTTGTAGTTTATCTACTTCTTTTTGCCCATAAATTCGATACCCCGATGAACTGATTCTTGCTGGTTTTAGTATTCCCAATTCATCATAATACCTTATGGTTCTTGCTGTGATTCCCGAAAGTTCACTTAATTTTTGCACCGTATATTCCATTTAGCACCGCCTTATAGAGTTTCACTTTTCATAAAAAACTCTCTACCATTTGTTAAACCCCAATAAACTAATTTATTTCTAAATACAGAGTACACCTTTACGTAACGTCAATGTCAATGGTTTTTTATCGTAATATTCTCAATCCCCATATTTCTTGCTTTTATAAGTTAAAGGCAATCTATCTGATTTAAATATTTTATGGATTCCTGTAAACCTTTTACTGTTTTTGTTTCAATAACACAACGACAGTTTATTTCCTTGGCAAGGGATAAGCTTTCTACTAAATTTATTTCTCCAGTTCCTAAGATTAAATGATTTTTTAATGCTTTAGCATCATGGATGTGCATGTGGACTAATTTATTTTTTCTTTCCATGATAAATCGCTCATCTATATTTTTAGCACTGTAACTATGTCCTATGTCAAATGTAAGACCAAAAGCATTGCTCTCCAGTAGTAATTGTATGCCTTCTTTTGAAAATGATTTATATCCATCACAATTTTCTAAACAAATTTTAATATTTGCTTTTCCCATAGCATTGGTACAAATTTCTCTAAAATATTGTAACTTCAATAAATATGTCTCTTTGTATTGGTCAAACAAATATACTTTCTTGTCTGGCAATGTAAAATATACACCCTCCGGCATATGCAAATTGATGATGGGAGCATTTATTTCCTTTGCAAGATAAATCGTAGCCAAAACCGTATCGCAATATGCTTTTGAAATCAAAGGATTAAAGTCACAAACGTTGGTGTTCTCATCTAAGTGAAATGTAAAATATATTCCCTGTTCAATAGCTTCCTTCATCTCATTTATGTTTAATAGCTCAACTTGATACTGTGGCATATTCATATTAATTTCTATAAAAGATAATCCCCATTGTTTGCAAAACGAAATACACGATTGAAGGCTGTTAAGTTCTATTAACGTTGGCATGCCAAATTGTATTTTGCCCAAAAAGACCACACTCCTTGTCAGTTTAACTTTTTACATAAAAATTTGTTAATCAATCTATTATTTTACTAAAGTATAGCTGGTTTTATAAAATAAAAAAACACTTTACATTATTTCTGCAAAGTGTTTTCATGTTATTCATTTAAAGAATAATGCAAATTAATCCGCCACTACCATCATTAATAATTTTTTGGAGTGTCTCTTGGAGTTTCATTTGAGAATCTTCTGGCATCCGATACAATTTATTTTGAAGCCCTTCATTTACCAAGTCATGTAATGATTTTCCAAAAATATTTAATTCCCAAATTTTACTTGGGTCCGTTTCAAATTCTTTTGTCAAATAATTTACAAGTTCTTCACTTTGTTTTTCTGTTCCTACGATTGGAGAAACTTCCGTTTCAATATCTGCACGAATTAAATGTATACTTGGTGCGCTTGCTTTTAACTTCAGCCCAAATCGTGAGCCATGTTTCACAATTTCTGGAGTTTCAAGTTTCATTTCCTCTAGTACCGGTGTAACAACACCATAACCTTTCCGTCTTACTTCCTCTAGGGCATATTTCACTTTGTCATATTCTCGCTTGTCTTCTGCCAACACTTTAATGGTTGAAATAAGTTGATATTCATCATTGATTTCCATTCCTGTGGTTTCACTTAGCACTTTGTAGAACAGAGAATCATCCATTGTAATTTCGATATCGGCTGAGCCTTCACCTAAATTAATTTTGTCTATGTATGCTTTTTTGATAAATTCGTTATCTTCAAAGCTCAAAACACTGTCTTTTACTTCTCTTAATTTATTTACTTGTTTAATAGAATCTTTTACAGATTTTATAATACTTTGTTTTAACCAATGGTCCATTCCCAATGTTTCTATCCATTTTGGAAGATTAATTCTTATTTCTTTGGTAGGGAATTCATAAAGAACTTTTTCCATAATATTATTAATGTCTTCTACCTTTAGTTGTGCACAGTTAATAGCAAGTACAGGTACTTTATATTTTTCAATCATTTCATTTTTTAAGTCTTCTACTTCTGGTGAGTATGGTCGTGTTGTATTTAAGAGCATAATAAATGGTTTGTTAATGGCTTTTAATTCATTGATAACTCGTTCCTCTGATTCTATGTAATTATTTCTTTCAATATCGGTTATGGTGCCGTCAGTTGTAATAACGATTCCAATGGTAGAATGTTCATTAATTACTTTCTTGGTTCCAATTTCTGCCGCTTCACTAAAAGGAATTTTTTCTTCTGACCATGGAGTGCTCACCATTCGAGGTTCACCCTCATCAAGATACCCCGAAGCCCCGTCTACTAAATATCCAACACAGTCAATCATTCTCACTTTAAAACTAAGTTTGTCGTCCAATTTAATTTCTACTGCTTCATTGGGAACAAATTTTGGTTCTGTCGTCATGATAGTCTTTCCTGCGGATGATTGTGGTAATTCGTCTTTTGCCCTTTCCTTGGTATACGCATTTTCAATGTTTGGGATTACAAGTAAGTCCATGAACCTTTTTATAAAAGTTGACTTTCCCGTTCTCACTGGCCCAACAACGCCTATGTATATATCCCCATTTGTTCTTTCTGCAATATCTTTGTAAATATCAAAACCTTCCATAAAAAAACCTCCTTGAATTTTAAATTGTATGGATACAATAATGTATTCTTGTTCTGAGAAGAATATTCTTGTATAATGGAATTAGCGTTGTGCTGAGTAAAAATATTTTATGCACCGGTTTGAAATTTCTATTTGAATTTTAAAATCTATATAACCTGCATATTCTGCAACAAAAATGACGGGTTTAAAAACATATTCTCTGATATTATTACTTTGGAAGGAGGTTATAGTTATGGATACGATGAAACATTTGAATCTTGCAATGAGATATATTGAAGAGAATCTGACAGAGGAAATTGACTTTAAGGAACTATCACGTATTGCCTGTTGCTCAGAATACCACTTTAAAAGAGTCTTTTCTTTTCTTGCTGGAATGTCCTTAGGTGATTATATAAGACGCAGGAAAATAGATTGTGCAACGATACTGCTTAGAGATGAAAACAAAAAAGTCATTGATGTTGCTATGCAATTAGGCTATGAATCGCCTGATGCATTTACAAAATCCTTTCAAAATATACACAATGTTACACCGTCACAAGCTAGAAAAGGGAACACAAATTTAAAAGCGTTTCCGCCTATGACCTTTCAATTAAAAATTCAAGGAGGTAACATTATGGATTATCGCATAGTTAAAAAAGAAGCATTTAAAATTGTAGGTATAAAAAAGAGAATTACACTAATTTATGAAGGTGTAAATCATCAAATGGACTCCATGTGGGCAGAATTAAATGAAAGTAAAATTAAATCGCTTAAAGAACTATCTAATATTGAACCCCAAGGCATTTTATGCGCTTCTGCTAATTTTGAAGAAGGACGGGCAGAAGGCACGGAACTTGACCAATATATTGGTGTAGCAACAACAATGGATTCAGAAGGCTTTGAAATACTGAATGTAGAAATGGCAACATGGGCTGTATTTACTGCTATTGGTACTTTCCCACAGGCATTGCAAAATACATGGGCAAGAATATATGCTGAATGGCTTCCTACATCTGGTTATGAAGTGGTTCAGGGACCGGAAATATTGTGGAATGAAAGCAAAGATACTACACTTCCAAATTACAAAAGCGAAATATGGATTCCTGTTATTAAAAGAGACTAACCAGAACAAAAGCGCTATGGGCTGAAATGCCGGACGAAATTGAAGTAACTAAAGCTTTGAATTGAATAAAAACCTCGCAACTCCTTAACAATTAATGGGAAACCAAAAAAATGTTAAGGAGTTGTTTTTATGCCCAAGCAAGAAATATTAGAAAAGCTTCGATTCGACATGGAGGTTCAAAACCGGACAAAAGAGTGGGAAGTCAACATCTTTTGGCTATACATTCATGACCCTGGTTTTCAAGAAATTATTGCCAGGTTATAACTGATTTTTAGTGACTATATAGAGAGGCAATGCTATAATAAAATATTAGTTCTCTACTTTTATACCATTTTGGTCGTAAATAGTTCTGAGACATTATAGCTAAAGGAGAGAGATTATGGGGAAAAAGAAAACAAAAAGTTCATCTATCAGTACGAAGGTATCAATATTGGTATTTATATCAGTTCTTATAAGCACATTCCTTATTGGAGCATTTGCCTTTGTAAGCTATCGGCAAGATGAATTGGCGGTTCTTTCAAAAGTGGCTGAAAGCTATGCCACTGTTATTGCCATTGGGATTGACGGCGATAAGTATGCAGAGGCTTTACAGACCAATACAACAACTGATTATGTTAAGGAAGTTAAAGCCAATATCGATAACATTTTGACCAACTCGGATCTAAAATATTTATACTTAATTGGTGCAGACCACAGTAAGCAAGCTACCTATTTTGCACAGGCAAGGCGTAAAGGAGCGGAAGATACTACAGCGTTGGGTCAGACTGACGAGCTCAGCATTTTCGCCCCCGAAGCTTTTGTGGCCATCGACAAAGCCATCAACACCACATCTAAGATATACAATTCTGGCCCCCAGTTTGGTAATCTAATGGCAGGGTTTTCACCTGTATTTGATTCAACCCACAAAGTAGTGGGCTTGGTATGTTGCGAAATAAGTGCGACAACGGCACTTAACAATATATATATGTTTCTTTTGAAAACAATCCTTGCCATCATTATATTAAATGCTATTTTCATAGGGATTGCCCTTAGCTACGCAAAGACTAAAGTAGGCAAACCTATGAAAATGCTTTCTTCTGCATTCCAAAACATTGCCCAAGGCAATATGGATGTACAGATTCACAAAAATTCCAATGACGAAATTGGACTGCTATGTGATAACTTCTCATTAATACGAAGCACGCTCCTTGAACTAACACACGATATAAATACGATGTCTGACGAACAGAACAAGGGTGCAACAGATGTAATTATTGATACTACAAAATTTAACGGTGTATACAAAACGGTTGCCGAAGGTATAAACACCACTGTCATCAATTATCTTAAAGAGACTGACGAAATTATAAATGCTATGATCGCTTTTGGTAATGGAGAGTTTGAAATTGAGCTAAGGCGTTATCCTGGAAACAAAGTACGTACAAACGAGGCTTTTGAAAATCTGCGTAAAAATTTAAAGACTATCCTAAAAGACATTTCTTCCTTGGCTGTTTCGGCTAGCAAAGGCGACTTGTCCTATGAAATGAATCTTCAAGATTTACACGGCGACTGGCAAACACTAGCCCAAGTACTCAACAACCTTATAAAAGCAATAGCAGAACCCATACAAGAATCGGTGAGTGTGCTTTCAAAAATATCCAATGGTCATTTAAACGCATCTATGAGTGGGAACTACCAAGGCGATTTTGCTATTATTAAGACTTCGGTAAATACAATGTCAACGGAGATTTCCTCTTACATAAAGGAGATTAAGACTATTTTATCGGCTATGGCCAACAACGATTTAACAAATAATATATCCAGAACATATATAGGCGACTTTAGTGAAATTAAAGAAGCTGTAAACGCCATAGGTGACAAATTAAACAATGTGCTTTCTGAAATTACTACCGCCACCGAAAAAGTAGCTTCTGGCGCAAAACAAATCTCCGAAAGCAGCATGGCGTTGGCTGACGGGGCGACCGTACAGGCAAGTTCTGTCCAAGAACTTAGTGCCACCATCGACACCATCAATGAGCAGACAAACCATAATGCTGTAAGAGCTACTGATGCTAATGAACTTTCTGAAAAATCAAAGAAAAATGCAACCAATGGAAATGCCGAGATGCATAGTATGTTGGAGGCCATCGCTGGTATTAAATCTTCATCTGCCAACATCTCAAAAATTATAAAAGTGATAGAGGACATTGCATTCCAAACGAACCTTCTAGCCTTGAATGCTGCAGTAGAGGCGGCACGGGCGGGTGAGCACGGCAAAGGGTTTGCAGTTGTTGCAGAAGAGGTACGAAATTTAGCAGCCAGAAGCCAAAATGCTGCCCAAGAAACCACTGCTCTAATAGAAGACTCCATCACTCGAGTGAACAGCGGGACGCAAATCGCACAATCAACAGCCAGTGCACTAGAAATGATTGTTACAAATATCAATGAAGTATCGGCCATTATTGGTGAAATTTCCACCTCCTCCAAGGAACAGGCCAACTCCATCTCACAAGTGAGTATGGGGCTTAGCCAAATTTCTCACGTGGTGCAAAGCAATTCTTCTACTTCGGAAGAAGCGGCGGCGGCCTCGGAACAAATGGCTATGCAAGCAAAGACACTTGATGATATGGTTTCCATCTTCAAGCTAAAGCGAAAATAAACACAAACAAAAGAGCCTTTTAATGCCAAAGGCTCTTTTTATTTCACTGTACTTCTATGGGTAGCTCTCCAAAGGAGGTCGGCTTATATCTTTCGGTATACGTTATTTTTTCAGTCGACCACCAGTAATTTTTAAGAAACGTGAGTTCGATGGAATAAACTTAAAGGATAGATTTCATAAGTAAAAAAACAAAAAATATCCTCTCCTTAAAACACACAACAATTTTTTTAAAAATTATTGTGCAGTTAAAGCAATATTTGGAGTGATATGTAAAGATGGCTTTTTAGGAATGAAATGATAGGCGGCTAGTCCTGAAATCAAATTCACAACAAAATTATTGACGCTCCTATGTCGCGTATGCTCTATTTGACAGATATTTTTTAGAAAGTCATTTACTGATTCTATAACCGCTCGC
>JAVBJQ010000030.1:0-37831 GCA_031546905.1 Eubacteriales bacterium
TAGCAATTTTTTTTATCTTGTCCGATGTGTCTGCCATGTAATGCTTATCTTTTACGCATAAGCCTGTTATATTAAAAATTTTTCCCATTGTTCAACGCTCCTTTACAAAGACCCTATTTATATCATATCATAGCATCGTTATAAATCCAATATTAAAAAGATCATATACAAAAATGAATATAACCTTAATTTTTAGCCTATTTCCTATATTCAATTGCCAATCTAACTGACGTTGATTGGTATAATGGTAAGCGCACTCTCTAATAATAAATATGTAATTGTGGTATGCTTTAGTTGAAACAGAAAAACCTGATATAATCAAGCTTTTCAATGTATGCATTTACAAACATGGCACCAATGGCATGTGGTTAACTGCACCCATACGTCAGGAGTACCCAATAGAAAGAAATATCGGCTTATTTTCTTCTTTGGCTTTTTGGAAAGCTTCATCACACCACGGAAACCAGTCTACTGGGTTGTGGGCGTGTTGCAGTAAATAAGGACTCTTTTCATTAATTAGTCTATTGGGCACTACATTTGTACTTGTATTCATGGGCATCAACTCCTTTCGTTTTGTGATAAGTATATTATTTACAGAAAACAAAAAAGGATACCACTTTAATTTTTGGGCATCCCATTTCAATATGTAGATAATAGATATAATTACAAGCAAACAATAGGGTTGCGTTCATGAAGAAAATGCTTATTTTGAACGCTACTCACTCCAACCAAATTGTTCCTCTGGTATACCCCTTGCTCGCATAAAATTCAAGACATTTTCTTTTTCTACGCTATTACCGATTTCGTATTGAAGCACTTTGTTTTTGAAAATAATGTATTTGGTATTTTCTGATTTCATGTCAGCGAACCAATCGTCAATTATAGTATTTGCAAGGCGTTCAGGCAAATTCTCCGTATCAGAATGAAAGAAAACCATTGTCCAATATTTTATTGTGTCTGATGTTTTCCAAATCTCTACCTTGTCGATTGTTAGATAGTCCAACAGCAATTCATCTGTTAGCGTTTCTTTAATAATTGCACCCTCAAACATAAATTACCTCCTATACAAAATATAAATTTGGTATATTAAAAGCATAGTCAACGTTCATAAAAAGAACGGAAGACTGTGCTTGTTTTAGTTATAATGAGAAGGCAACGGTCTGACGGATATAAATTTGAGCTATGCGCTCGCTTAGAAAAGCGTCAGCCACCTTCTTGTTATAAAGATTCGATTAAGCAGGTTGAAATCGCTTTCACGCGACTTTCGCATAACGAACCAAAGTGAATCGTAATAAGCTATGGTGGAAAAATTGCACACTATATATTTAAGAAAGAAGGTCATCAAATGATTAGTGTCGGTATTGATGTTTCCAAAGACAAAAGTACTGTTTGTATCGTGAAGCCCGGTGGTGAAGTACTAAAACCACCATACGAAATAATGCACACAAGAGAAAGTATTCTCTCATTAGCAAAACATCTCAAAACGTACAATGAAGAAGTTCGTGTCATTTTAGAAGCCACAGGGCATTATCACTGGCCTGTAGTCAGTTTGCTTGTTGAAGAAGGTCTTTTTGTAAGTTGCATTAACGCATTGCGAATGAAAAAGTTTTGTACTCAAAATATCCGTAAAGGTAAAACGGACTCCATTGATTCAATAAAAATCGCCAATTATGGTATTACGTACTGGAGCGAATTGGTTTGTTGCATGATGGATTCTGACATATATGCTGAACTTCGTGCTTATTCTCGCCAATATTACCAGTATATATCTCTTTTAGTAAAAGCAAAAATCAACCTTAGTAACTTACTTGATCAGGTCATGCCGGGCATTAATGCCTTATTAATCGATCAAGACAGCAAACATAAACTCACCGATTTTGTCAAAAAGCACTGGCATTTCAGCAACATCACAAAGATGAGCAAACCCGCCTTTACTGCTGATTATTGTGAATGGGCAAGAAAAGAGGGATACCGCAGCGACGAGAGTAAAGCAAAAGATATTTATGCCCTATCTCAAAATGGTATCCCTACTTTGCCTAACACCGAATCCACCAAAACTCTTGTGTTAGAAGCAGTACGGATTTTACAAGAACTTGAAAAATCACGTAACACCATTTTATCACATATGAATAATCTTGCAAATACCTTGCCTGAATATGCCGTTTTGATTGCAATGGTTGGTGTGGGTTCTGTTTTGGCCACTAGATTTATAGCGGAATTAGGAGATATTAAGCGTTTTAATAATAAAAATGCCTTAATTGCCTATGCTGGCATTGATTCTCCGCCGTTTCAATCTGGTACTTTTACAGCAACAAAACGAAGTATTTCAAAGCGGGGAAATAAGTATTTGCGTAAAACAGGATTTGAGATTATGCAATCGATTATGCGGAAAAAACCATCTTTTGATGATGCCGTTTATCAATTTATCTTGAAAAAACAAGCCGAAGGAAAATGTAGTAAAGTCACAAAAATCGCTGGCTTTAACAAATTCTTGAAAATCTATTTTGCTCGTGTAAACGAAGTTTATTCTATCGGTACATTAAGCGCTTAGTTTGTTAAAACTGTTTTTCATTCCATTGAAGGTATTTCAAATTTCCTGTTTTAGATACCTTTATTTGCTGTGCCTTTTTCTTGTCCTAATAATTAATAAATCTTTTTTAAAAAACCTATTGACTTAACTTAGCAGGTTTTCTAACTTAGTTGTTATGTTTAGCTTCCGTAGAAAATATTCATAACCAATTCTTTTGTGTGGATACGGTAATTATTTCAAATACACTGCAAACGTTATTTGTTTTCAGGTGCTCTATGCTATTTGTCTTTGTAATGAGAACCACATTGGACAATCCGAATTGTGTCGCCGTCAATGCGATATACCAAACGGTTGCAGTCATCAATTCGCCTGCTCCAATAGGCAGATAAATCACCTGATAATCGCTCAGGTTTACCGATACCATCATTGCCATTTCGGTCAATGTCTTTCAGCAAGACAAGAATACGCTTCAAGGTTTTCTTGTCTTGCGTTTGCCAATAACAAAAATCTTCCCACGCTTCATCAGACCACGCCTTAGTCATCAAGGTTTACCTCGTGAACTGTACCACCTGTCTTTTCCATTTGCACAATGGACTTTCTTAAACGTTCCATATTGCTTTCGCTATAAAAAGGGTCAGAGGTAATTTTAAACGGTATACCGTGTTCTCTAACGGCTTGACGCACAAAAACAGTAAAAGCTGTTGTCATATTCATTCCCAATTCAGCAAAAAGGCTATCTGCTTGCTCTTTCAGTTCTTTATCTATGCGTATGCTAAGGTTTGTTGTTTCCATACTATCACTCTCCCAATGTTATTGTATTCATTATAACTTATAATCTGTGCATTGTATATATACTATACGAGAAAAAGAACCCATTCGCAAATAAAACCTTACGGGTACTAATTTATTTGCCACATTCAAAAACCCAATCTGTCTTGGGTATCGGCCAACACACATCGGACGAACTGTATGTACTAAAACCCAGTAAAATCAGTGGTTTTCTTTGGGTGTAGTAACTCGATTGCCACCAATGACAAGTTCTCAAAGGCAACTAAATCAGCTATACCCAATAGAAAGAAAAATCGGCTTGTCTTCGGCTTTTGCTTTCGCAAATGCTTCTTCACTCCACGGGAACCAATCCACAGGGTTATAAGCGTGTTGGAGCAGATAAGGTGATTTCTCATTAATTAATCTATTGGGCGTACTTGTCGTTGTCATAGGGCATCACCTCCTATATTCTAAAATTTTTATTATCAAATATAGTATGCCAACTATTTATATTGAATATCCATCTCAATATCATTACCTTTTCTAAACCAAGTGATAAAGTTGATAATGCTTGAAAATAAAACATTTCTTGCTTCTGGTGTAGAAAGTTGATTGATCTTGTTTAAAAAAAATTCGATGTTCTTTCGTTTTTCTTCATGGATAACAGAGGAAAAATTATTAATCTTATTTTCTAATTCGTGCAAATCGTTTTGAGCAACCGTTAATTCATTAGTACGCATTTCATGCCGCTTTAACCATTCCTCACGGCTATAATCTCCAAGTTCAAACGCATCATTAATCTTTTCAATTGCAATATTTAACTTTTTAACTAAAATTTCTTTTTCGGCTCTTTGTTCTTTTAACTTATCTAGTAAATAAGTATCCTCATTATAACTCACATTATCACGGTTTCTATATTTTTCTATTACATTATCTGTAATCAATTTTTCAAGTGGTTCATATTTTATACCACCATTTTTGCATTTAACCCCCATAGGGCAGCATACCAACATGGATTTAAGAACATTCCAAACTGATTTACAAGGAATGTTAGTCCATGCCCACATTCACGACATTTCATTAGTCCAGATAAAGAATAAGATCTTTTTCTTGATTTTTCTGGAACTAATCTTCTTTCATCAATAAATTTAGTAATCTTTTCATGTTCTTGTATCCGTCACCTTGCGTTTTATTACTAATTCAACGAATTTTAAATCGTTTTTAGTACAAATGTCAGTTAAAATCGTTCGGTGTTTCTGCAACTCCTCATCGATTTCAGTTCTTGGTTTTGTTATATATAGTAATCGAACTTAGAATATAATGTAAAAAAGTACAATAAAGGGATGAGTTATTATGAAGAAAAATATAGACAAAGAACAATTGAATATAGAGAAGAAGGGCACACATTAATAGAAACAAGCCAAGTATTTAAAGTATCCGTAAGTACCATAAGAAAGTGGGTGAAACTGAAAGAGGAAAACGGAAATTCAAAGAAGAAAGCATTAAATAGAACATTTATTGTCAATTGCGTTTCAGTTTCGGTATATAAAATTTTCTCTATATTTGTTATTTCTATAGTGTAAAACGGCTTTTTGTGATATTTGTAGTAATCAGCTATTTCTTCTTGAACATTATCAGTAATATTCTTCTTTCCACTTCTGTTATATAGCACTAGATTTTTTACCATGAAACATTGTTGTTTAGTGGCTTTGAAGGCATTTTTTTCTCATTTTGGTATGTCTACAATATTTTCTCCTCTCATTTTAGTTATATAGCACTAAAAAATTAGCTTCAAAGTATTGATTCTATCAACAAAACTTGTTTTTTTGGTATCGTTACATTTTTCTAGCAATTATATAAAAACATCAAATCAATTTTAAGTGGTCTAGTAGGCGATTTAAGACACTTTAATTTAAATTGTACCACATAACCATATCGAATCAATTCCATGGGCGTTTAAACGCTAACGAGGGATATTTAAACATATAACCAAATATAATATTAAATTTTAATAGAATGGATTGGTTACTTTATTGGTTAAATTATCATTGATTGTCAAAGATGATATTCTACGGTTTAAATCACCTATTCCTGTTTGTATATATTGATATGCCTGTGTTGTTGTAATAAATTTTGTTTCAGATGTTCTAAATGTATCAACAGGAATTTGATAATAATAAATCGTAAGTGACAGATAAATATTATTCTGCTCGACATATAATCTGTAATCAATTCTAATAGCACTATCGTTAGTTGTGAGCGTTTATTGTTACCCATAACAATTATAATCGCTTACAACGCATAAATTCACTAAAATAAAAGCCGTTAGATTTTATTCTAATGGCTTCATTATTTAATTTTAGGTTATTTACTTATCAAAACATCATTATTTCTATTTCCAAAAACTGAATCATTTTTGGATAACAAGTATACGCAATATTGATTCATGCTAACGCCTTCTTTTTCTGAATGTTCAGCCAATGAGCGGTGAAGCGATTTAGGTATTCTTAACTTAAATTGACCAGAGTAATTATTGTCATCTAGTGGAGAGGGGATTTCAATTCCATCTTCCAAACAAGCATTTAGCCACTCTTTTTTAGCGTTTTCAGCCATTTTCACAGCTTTTTCAATGGTATCACTACATGTAACACACCCTTGGAGTTCTGGAAACGATACAGCATAGCCGCCGCTTTCTTCATCTTTTACAATTTCCATCTTATAATTTAAATTCATGTAATAATCTAGGTCTTTCAAAATTATTCCTCCTCACTTATAATAATATCTCTAACAATTTTAACATAAGCAATATTAATTGGTTCGTCTTTTGGAATTGTAACAGGCATTTTACCAGTTTTTCTAAATGTACAATGACTGCTTCCGCTTCTAGGTGCTTTCATGTCATAGCCGTAACTTTCTAAAATTTTTCGTAATTCATCAAAACGAACATCTTTTGAGAGTGTAGTAATTTTTGATAATAATTTATCCCATTTTGACAAAATGTATCACCTCATAAATATTATATCGTGGTGTCGTATATGGTGTCAATATTTTAGGATTAAAAAAGCCCCACATAAGCAGGGCGTAAAAGAAACATATATCTAATTATGTAATAGTGTGATAGATTCAGCTTTTTTCTATAGTTGCTTTTGCAAACATTACACCAATGACAAGTCGAATATCCGATGGAGAGGAAAATTGGCTTATCTTCGGCTTTTGCTTTGGCAAAGGCTTCTTCTCCCCACGGAAACCAATCCACAGGATTGTAAGCATGTTGAAGTAGATATGGACTTTTTTCATTTATTAGCCTATTGGCTACTTTATCAGTATTAGGCACAGGCATCAACTCCTTTCAATTAAATTTGATTTAGTATACTCTAATTTTCAAAAAATAAATAAACCTCACAGAATTTGAAGTGAGGTTTTGGGTTCAGAATTTATTTACTTTCAATATGCAGAAAATGCACTTAGAAACAATCCATTATAAAGTTTTTATCACCAGCCGAGCATGAAAATGGGTTGGCAGTTGCCCAACAAATGTTTAAAACCTCGTATAAGAGCCAATTCTTTAATTGAGCGGAGATAAAAGTTGATGTTAATATTGAAGGTAAAACCTCGTTTAGAAACATAACAGAATGACTTTTGAGTATCACCGAATGTCGCCCTATATTTTAATGTAGGAATAGCACGGGTATTAAACTTCATTACCTATCTCAAGTCATCACTCTGCAAAAATTAATCTTTGGAGGTATTTATTATGCAAGCGATTTTAGACATTTGTTGTGGGTTAGATGTTCATAAAGATTCCGTGGTAGCCTGCATCATAAAAACGAGCAGTAATGGAGCTAAGGACCATCAGCAAGATGCATTGGAGAAAGAAATCAGGATATTCAAACCATTTCTAAATGAACTAAACGAGCTAAAACTATGGTTAGAGTCTCAAGATTGCCATCATGTTGCGATGGAAAGCACAGGTGTTTACTGGTTTCCTGTTTATGAAGTATTGGAAACAACATTTGATGGAAACATTGAGATTTTAGTAACAAATGCCCGACACATGAGAAATGTCCCTGGTAAAAAAACAGATATAAAAGATTCTGAATGGATTGCCACTTTGTTACGTGCTGGTCTTTTGAGGGGGAGCTTTATACCACCAAAAGATGTAAGGGAATTGCGTCAATTAAGCAGATATCGCAAAAATATTGTAGAAGACATTAATACTCAAAAAAATCGCATTGAGAAATCCCTACAGCAAGCAGGTTTTAAGCTTTCAACATTTTTGGCTGATATATTTGGAGTTTCAGGAAGAAATTTAATAGCTGTACTCCTTAAAAATGGAAAGCTGACACCAAGTGATGTAGATAAATCAGTAAAACGTATTTCCAATGCTAAAAAAGAGGATATAAAACTTTCTATTAATGGTTGCTTGACTACGCATCAAAAACAATTTCTCAAGCTACAACTAGCTCATTTAGATGACTTACAGTCGCATTTAAAAAGTATCGAAGCAGATATAGACAAAATAATTGGGCAATTTAATGAAGAACTTAATCGCTTAATTACGATTCCCGGTATTGCTCAAACAGCAGCCACCGCAATTATTGCCGAAATTGGTACTGATATGAGCAAATTTCCGACTTCTGAACACTTTTGTTCATGGGCAGGTTTATGTCCAGGTAATAATGAAAGTGCTGGTAAAAAAAAAGTACACGGATTACATTTGGCAATCCTTATATAAAAGGGCTGATTTGTGAATGCGCTTGGTGTACTGTGCGCAAACGAGATTCCTATTTATCAAAGTATTATTGGAAACTTAAACAACGTCGGGGTGCTAAAAAAGCGATTATTGCTCTCGCTCGAAAAATAATGGTAATTGTATACAACCTTTTAAAAAATAAAGAAGTCTACAACGAGGATAAATTTGAAAATGCTAAAGTAAAACAAGAGGCTCTACGTTATAAAAAAGTTCAATCAGAAGCTAAAAAATTAGGCTATCAATTAATTTAAATACAGTCAGCTTAATTTTTAACAAGAATAATTTGTCGAAATAGAGCCTTAGTAAGAAGGTTTATTTTACTATGCTCTTTAAAACAAATCTTTTGTCATTTTTTGTGGTGAATACATACATATCAATTTAAATTAGTTTTTGCCTAACATTGGTTCTTGGCTATTCAAAAACCTATTTTCGTATTAACTTTAATTCCTGTTCATACATATCTCCACCTTCACATACTCGCTCACCATATAGTTGATATGAACGGTTTTTTACACGTTCCATACGTAATTCATGTGGTGCCGACATAAATATGGCAAGTTCGTAAAACTGAGGGATTATATCACCCAAGTCCCCAATGACGGTACTGATAACAAATGAACCATACTTTTCAATATCTGTAAGCATTAACTTCAAATAATTTTTCTTTGAACGCACCTTGGTATATGGGATTTCTGATTTTTCAAAACAATAATCTTCAATATCCATATGCCTATAGTTCAAAATCCGTGCCAATTCTCGTCCAAGCGTTGTTTTACCGCTTCCATTCGCACCGAATATTATTATTCCATGTGGTTTACTCATTCAATACCCCCATTTTAGAACCAGTATAGTACAAAATATAAATTTCTTGTACATCGTTAGTTTTGATTATAATTCAGAGAATAATTTTTATCAAGAATCTATGCAAGGTTCCAGCGGTGAGGAGTGAAAAACTTGATTACTATAAAAGCTTTTCTAATTCACCAAGCTACGGCATAAAGGGGCGAGCCAGTTAATAGAATAGCTTGAACCTTTTATGTATTGCTATGAAATTTTTATAGTTACAACACATCGGGAAACGCTTATACTCACAAGCTCAGTTTGCTGCTTTTTGACAATAAAATGACCGCCGATGTACAGTGTGTATTACCGTGCATCAGCGGCCGAACGTTGGCTATACCTATAAGATAACTTCAAAAAGTTTCTTGTTGTAGGCTGTGAGCCACGCTGAACTTTTTTTCCTGTTCTGATTAAAGTTGAACACAAGCATATAACCCGCCTGTAAGCCTTGAATAGTCAGGTACTCCGATAACTGTTCTCTACCTTTTTCATGGTACTTTTCGCCATTCCATATTTTGAGTTCAATTACATACTTCTGATTGCCATATATCACTACGACATCAAGACGTTTGTTCTCCCTTGTTTGAGACTCCACAAAGTAAAAGCCTTTTCCATTTAGTATAGGTTTGATGTAAGATAAGAAAATAAGTCTTGCTTGCGATTCATAAAACTTCTCGTCCGCTTTACGGTATTCCTCAAACATAAAGTCTTGAAATTTTAGAAGTATACGTTCCATGTTCAAAGTGCCGTTCATGGTGTATTTACTTTGCTCACTAATTGAGACGATCGTTGTTTGTGATAGAACACTTTCGCTAGTAGAGAGATAGGTATAAATATAAGTCTCAAATATTGGATTGTTAATCAACACTTTATTATTTAGAGTGCTATAGATACCATACATCATGCCCTTTTCGTGAGTAATTGGGTGGTATTCAACCTGATTTCCGTTGATTAGCATTTCATTGACAACGTACTTAATATCTGGATTATTTTCAATGTTCTTTATTACATCTTCAAAAAGAGTATTCTTTTCCGTAAGGATAATCTTAACTGCTGAATAAACACTTTCTTCTGTCCAGACGGCGTTAAGCGTTTCATCTATTGTTTTACAAATGTCGCTTACAAGATAGGGGTATCCATTGGTAAATTGATAAATCCTTTCTGCAATAGTAGGAACATCAAGGGAAACATTGTTTTCACATTGATATTCTGAAAGCATACTCTCTATTTCCTTTGCAGAAAAACTCATATCAATATCGAACTTGGCGGAAATATTCCACGGGCTATTAAATTTAGCTTCGTTTTCGTCACGAAGAGCAAGTTTTAATGTTCTAACATCGTGAAGACCTGCTAGTATAACACTTTGAAAAGTTATATCCTTTCCTGCGCTAGCAGAAAGATACTTATTTCGCAATAACCCTAAAAACTGTAGAAAAATTTTGCTGTTGCTACTTTTATCTACCTCATCAATCAGCAGAACAACAGACTTCCCTGTTTCCATGATAAAGTCTGTTATGGCACTGGAAAGTTCTCTAAAATTCTTTATATTACTGTATGCCAATAAAAGTTTGGCAGAATCCTTATCTAAAAACTTAATAGAATCAGAAAATATGTTAAGAATGCCTCTAGAAAATTCTTCCTCTGAGCTAAACAGATCATCTCCAACGCCCTCAAAGCTAGTATCAATGACTAGGTACTTGCCGGAAAGTACTTGTCTTAATATGTTCAGTGTTGTGGTCTTGCCAAACTGTCTGGGGCGGTTAATAGTGAAATAGTCTCCACGTTCAACCATTGCCAAAATTTTATTTATTTTCTCTGATGTATCTACCATATAATGCTTACTTTTCACGCATATGCCTGTAATATTAAAAATCTTTCCCATGGTTCAACGCTCCTTTACATATCCTATTCGTATCATATCATAATTCTGTGGCACAAGCTACTCTTGTAGTTGACACAGATCATCCCCGTCCTTTACCTTGTAAAATAAAAATTTTGTAACAGCTCCTTTTTTATACTTTGAAATAAATATCCTTCATACAATAAATAAATTGTTCTTGTAAGGAGGGGGAAAATGGCAAATCTCTTCCATTGATAAACTACCATTATTTTCAAAATTTGGTATTGGCCTTGTTGCTTTATTTATATAAAAAACGATTTTAGGAAAGCTGGAAAACATATAAAAATAGGATCCCAAATGATTATGTAATACAGCCTTTCATACGCTGTCCCAAAGGCTTGAAATGCTATTTGACATCGCTTCTAACCTATGATAATGTTGAAGTGAAAAAATAAATAAATTGCATTTTGGAGCAATAGAAATATGCTTGATTTTGGGAGGAAACAAATGAAATATTTAAAAATGTGTTTGGCAATTTTATTTGTTATGCTTTTAATAAATACCTCTTTTGCAATACCTGTTTATGCAGATGATTTAAGCAATGATATTACTTTCAGTGGTAGTGAAAATGGCTCTATATATGTTGATAGAATACTTTATTATGCTTTCAAAAAACTTGGATATAAATTTTCTATTGTGTTGCAAGACATGGCCTCAGCTGCTGTAACAGCAGACTCAGGTATGATAGATGGACTGCTGTTATCCTCTGGGGGTCTTGAAGAGAAGTATCCCAATTTGGTTCTAGTGAATGAACCGTTGTCTAAAGCGTACTATACTGCATGGACAAATAAAGGAAGCCCATTGACTATTACATCATGGAAAGATTGCAGTGGCAAAAAAATAGGAGTCATTTCGTCCAGTCCCTATATCGAGCGCCACCTACCGGGAGACATACATTCAAAAACACGCTATGCGGTTTTGAATGACTTAATAGAAGCGCTGAATAAGCATGAAATTGATGTTGCAATCATTACTCAGTTTGATGAAAAAGTTTTGACAACTCCCATGGGGGTAACCAATCATGGTGCCTTTGATACATCCCCAACATATACCTACCTACATAAAAAAAATATTAAAATGCTACCAGCTCTTGAGAAGACACTTCGTGAAATGAAAAGTGATGGTACTATTCAAAAAATCTTAAATAATGAACTTAGTCTGAATGACTCCACAAAACGGATTGTTCTCTCCATTTCTTCATTTAGTAGCGATGTTTTGTGGGAACGCCAGTTACAAGACGGATTTCGGGCTCAATATGAGGAAGATATTCCATTTGAACTCTACAATGTTTCCATAAACGCTTTGCGATTTAGAAATGATAAATTTTATCGAAAAAGTATTGCAAACATTATCCGCAGGGATTATATTGACAAACCACCAGCTGCTATCATTGTTTCGGACGATGAGGCATTTGAATTTGTGAAGGAATACTACGATAATTTGTTTACGGGAACCCCTGTTGTTTTTTGTGCAGTTAATGATTTTAGCCCTGAACGAATAAAAGGATTTGAGTCAGTTTTCACAGGTGTAGCCGAAACGATAGCAACTAATGAGACAGTGGAGCAAATGCTTAAGATGTTCCCAGACACAAAGAAATTATTTGTGGTAACAGATTATACAATATCTGGGCAACACTGGCGGTCAGCCCTTGAAAAGCAACTGAGTGTTTACAAAGGAACATTAGAAATTGAATATAACGAAAACTTACCTTTTGCTGAACTTGTTTCAAAAGTAAAAAGTTTAGAAAAAGGAACGCTTATGGTATGTGGATTTTATCTCGTTGATGGCGAAGGAAAATATCAAATGTTAGGGGAGAGCCAAAAAACTTTTTTTGAAAATAGTAAAGTTCCTATTTTCGGTTTGTATTTTCCTACATATGGTCAAGGACAACTAGGTGGTAAATATTCATTTGCAAGCACTCATGTGAAGCAGGTACGTGAAATCGTTAAAAAATTATTACTGGGTGTTCCAGTTTCTAACATACCAATTGTTACCGATGTTGATAAGGATTATCCGTGGTATTTTGAATATGAAACCATGCAAAAGTTTGGTATAAATAAAAATCAACTACCGAAAGGTGCAATTATTACAAACGAAAAACCTAATTTTTTTGTTGCTAATAAAAGTGGGCTTATTGTAGCTACTTTCACTTTAGCATTTGTTATTATCGTTTTACTAATTATATTTTCTCGTATACAAAAAAAACAATATCATTTGCTTTCGGAAACACAAAAAAACTTACATACAGCAGAAGAAATGCTCCAAAAAGAAGCAGAGATATCACTGGTAAAGGAACAGCAAAACACACTCTTAAATCGCCTACAACTAGACTTGCAAAATGTTTTGGATACGTTGCCAGTTGGCGTGCTGATTCGACGTTTAGATGACTTCCTCCCTGTATATGTGAATTTATCTTTTATAAAAATGTTTGAATTTCATTCACAAGCAGAGGCATTGACATACAATACACTGGCATTGTCTCCGGAATTTCAACCGGATGGTGGGGTGTCGGCTGATATTTTTGAGGATAATATTAAACATATTGCTTATTATGATGAAACTGTGGCTATTGAATGGCAATACAGGCTATCAGACGGTTCCATACTTGATACAAAAAAAGTCAGTTGTAAAATATTTTATAATGGAGCTCCTGCCATTGTTACGATTATACAAGACGTAACAGCATATTATAAGCAACAAGAGTTGTTGCAAATAACAGCAGAAAAAGAAAAAGAAGCAAATAGAATTAAGAGTAGGTTTGTAATTAATATTAGTCATGAAATACGTACGCCGATGAATGCAATCATTGGACTTAGTGAAATTGCACTGATGAAAAATTTTGATTTTGAAGCTAGTGAAATTTTTAGAAAAGTAAACGTATCTGCTAAAAATCTGCTTAGTATTATCAATGATGTTCTTGATTTCTCTAAAATAGAGAAAGAAAAGCTAGAATTGTCTGATGAAGAATTTATTTTGGAAGACACACTTTACAATGCGGCACTGGTAGGTTCCAAACGAATCGGAAACAAGCCTGTAGAAATGCTAATGAATCTTGACATAAATATGCCTACTTCTGTATGGGGAGACAAAACAAGGCTCTGGCAAATATTTAAAAACCTGCTAGATAACTCAGCAAAATTTACAAATGCAGGCACCATTTTTCTTAACGCTTCTTGCACAGAATACTTAGAAGATCAGGAAAAAGCCGTCTTAACTTTTACGGTGAAAGACACTGGAATGGGAATGTCGACTCATCAAGTAGAGAAAGTATTTGATTCCTTTGAGCAGTTTCATCAAAATCAAAGTAATCAATTTACAGGAACAGGGCTTGGGATGGCCATAACGAAAGAACTTGTGCAACTAATGGGTGGAACTATCCATGTTGAAAGTGAAGTGAATATAGGGACAACAACCACCGTTGTAATTCCTTTTAAACTACCCCCTAAAGGTAGCTTATTAAAACAAAATATTTTAAATAATGATTTTTCAAACCACCAAATTATTATTGCAAATGAAACAACTGCTGGGCTTCCTATTATGGTTGACTTGTTGGCAACTACCCATAACACACCAATATGTGTATCTAATGGAGACGATGTGGTACAGCTTGTTAAAAATGCAATGGAGATAAACAAACCAATTGACATGGTTTTGCTCAATTGTAAAGGTGGTGACATGGTAGGGTTAGAGGTCGCAAAGCAAATACGATCTATATCACCTGAAACAAAATTAATTTTAGTTTCTGCTCATGCTTCACAGTTTAATCCAAGTGAAGTTTTTAATGCAGGATTTTCCACAACAATGGAGAAGCCGTTTTCACCTTCTGAGTTTTTTCAGAAACTGGGAAATGCACTATGCGTTCAGCAGGCACCTATTGTTAATTATAAACAAAATACATATGCAGGTGCATCGGTGTTACTAGTAGAAGATAATGAGATTAATCAAGAAGTTGCAGACAGTATTTTGGAGATATTTGGAATAAAACCGGTAATTGCAAATAATGGAGAAGAAGCCATTGCATTTTTAGAAAAGCAGCATTTCGATTTAGTTTTGATGGATTTATTGATGCCAGTTATGGATGGACATCAGGCCACAAGGTTTATTCGGAACTCCAATAAGCCATATCAAAACATCCCAATTATTGCTATGACTGCCAACGTAGTGAAAGAAGAAATAAGTGCGTGTTTAGAGGAAGGTATGAATGGGCATTTAGGTAAACCAATTGACATCAATGCTTTTAGTACACAATTGAGCAAATGGTTGGCAAATTTTGCAGTAAACGATGTTGAATGTTAGTAAGGCTGTGTATTACAAAAGCAGGCATAAAGCGTGACCCTTTTCTTCTGGGCGAAACGCTTTATGCCTGCTTTTTTTGAGACAAAACACACAGTTATCTTTAACAGCTAAAAGACAGTAATAACAGCAATAAGTGTAATTTGTCCACTTAATTTATTATATGCACCCACGTATTTTGGTGCATATAAAATTTGAATTAGGAGAAAGTAAGCGTGACTAATCTAGTATCATAATCAAATTAGATTCGTTGATTAAATTATATTAATGGGAGGTAATAAAATGGCTAGCTTTTCATCAGAAGATTCTGTAGTTTTATTTGGTGCATCAACAGCGGGAGTAAAGACAAAAAATGCGCTGGATAAGAAAAATGTTGCTGTAAATTGTTTTTGTGACAATGATAAAAGTAAATGGGGTACGAAGGTAGATGGCGTTAATGTTATTTCTGTAAACGAACTTACTTCTATGAGTAATAGTACACCTATTGTAATTTCTTCTATGTATGATCAGGAAATAAAAACCCAATTAAACCAGTTAGGATTTACCAATATAAAAACAGCTGATTCCCTATAAAGAGTTAGGTTAAAATTTATAAACAAACAAAAAAATAACTTCCTCTCCAAGTTTACTTGTACTTGGTAAGGAAGTTATTTTTATATAACATGATAGAGAATATAAAACAATTATTATTTTATAGAACTACCTTCGATTAAAGGAGGATACTAAAGATTCTAACAAATGGGCTTGACTGGCAAGTTCTTTTGAAGCATCTGCACTTTCAAAAGTAGCAACTTTAGTTTCTGAAACAACATTTGAAATAACGGACAATTCACTATTTACAGCTTTGATAGAGTGTGATTGTTCTTTCGAGGAATCAGAAATTTGGGATACGATGCTTGACACTTCAGACACATTCGCAACTATTTTATCCAGAATTTGGGCTGTATTTTTCGCAATTTTTGAACCCTCATCAACCTTTATAATCGAGTCTTCTATAAGGGAAGAGGTTTCGTTAGCCGCAATTTGACTTCTTGAAGCAAGGTTTCTAACCTCTTCTGCTACAACGGCAAAGCCCTTGCCATGTTCACCTGCTCGTGCAGCTTCTACAGCAGCATTTAAAGCAAGCAAATTTGTTTGAAACGCAATATCTTCAATGACTTTAATAATTTTAAATATGTTGGAAGATGATTCTTTAATTTTATCCATAGACAAAAGCATATGGTGCATTTCTGTATTTCCAGCTTGTGCATTTGCTTTTGAAGAAATAGAAATACTGTTTGCCATATCTGTATGTTGGACATTTTGTTCTATTTGGTTACTCATAAGATTTATTTTTGCTGTTAGCTTTTCAATGGACTCAACTTGCTCCATCACACCCTGAGAAAGATTTACGCTTGTATCGGAAATTTTTCCTCCGTTGGTTGAAACAATGTTAGCAGATGAATTTAAATTTTTCATTACATCATTTAACTTGTCGAATACATTATTAAGTGACAATTTAATAACCGCAAAATCTCCTAAGTATTCGTTGGTGATTTTCATATTGATGTTGTTATTGGCAAGTTCATTTAAACATTTTGAAATTTCGCTGATATAATTTGTCAGAGAATCTACCGTGTTGTTCATCGATGTTTTGATGAGTGCAAATGTACCTTTGTAGTCCGAATGAATCTTCGTTTTTAAGTTGCCTCTTGACATTTCGTCCAGCACTTTAAATGTTTCCTCAATAGGTGCCACAATGGCATCAAGCATTCTATTTAGGTTTTCCATCAGAATTCGCCAGTCACCAGAAAATGCCGCTACATCTACTCGATTGGACAATTCTCCGTTTTGTGCAGAAACAACCAGTGTTTGCAGTTCATCTTTAATACGTGTCATTTCATGTTGAACGATCTTAATGGTTTGATTGATGGACTGTTTTTTACCTGGATAAATTTGAAGTTTATAATTGAAATCACCTTTACCAAAGGATTCAACGCAAGAAACCACATCCACAATCATAGAAACGTATTCAGAAAGCATCTTATTAAGTCTGGTAGCTACGTCTTTGTAAGCGCCATCAAATTTTTCAACAGGCATCCTGTATTCATATTCTCCGCTGTCATGTTCATCAGACATAACCATCATTTCCTTCATAAGTGCTGTAAAAGTATCTGATATATCTTTTATATTTCTTGAAAGGTCTCCGATTTCGTCTTTTCCATAAAGCTCCACTTTAATATCGATCTCACCTTTTGAAAGTCGCAACGCTCTCTCTGCCAGTAAATTAACTGGTACAACAATGCGCTTCACCATGAGTGAAAATAAAAGAAGGGCAATCACTAGACCAAATAAAAATATCATGGCAACGGAAATAAAAGAATTATTTCTATCTTCCAGTATTTTATTTTTTGAAGTATCAGCGAACTCAATTCTATCGTGCATCAAGTCATCTAACATTGTTTCAATTTTTAGGGCAGCAGGTTTGATATCATTATTTAAGGTGGTCATCAGCTGGTCATGATTATCTAAAGTAGCTTGAGAAGCAAAAGTTTGTAGCGCTTGTGCAAGTTTTTTACCATCAACTTCGATGGTTTCTAATTTTTTGTAATCATCAGAATTGCTCAAGTCTTTACTGAGATAGATGGTATCATATTCTGCAAATATATCAGTGATGGTTTTAACTGCAGTATTAATAGAGTCTATTTCTGATGATAATTCTTCTTGGTTTGTGGCAAGGACTATGTCTCTAGCATCGGTTTTTAGTTTACCGAAGCTAGAAGTGAGTTTTCCGATATATCCCAAAGGGACGGTAGATGTTTCATATGTCTTTACCGTGAGATTACTGAGTCCATTGATGCGTAGTATTCCTATTAATGCAATGAGTACGCCAATGGTAATCAGCACCGCAAAAGTGAATACAAATTTTTTGCGTAAAGACATATTGATATAAAACTTAGAAAACATTTTATTTCCTCCTAGTATGGTCATTATTTATTGAGTTAGTTTATTATTTGGCGTGTAACCCCTCCTTTATATGTATAAAATTTTGTTGCTATAAAACGTATTCTTCTGTTAAAAACTAAATTGCCATCTTTGAGAGGAAGACAGACGAATGTTCGTCTATAAACAGTATATTCTTGTGGGTCAAGGTGTTGCAAGATAAGTTTACTACAATAAATCAGTGTGGTAAACTAATTTTTTTTCAAAAACCGCACTAACTCACCATATAATTTATGGATATCAATAGGCTTTGTCAGGTAGCAGTTCATTCCTGCTTGGAAGCACCTCTCTATATCTTCATCAGCAGAACTACCTGTCATGGCGATAATCGGAATTTGATTGTTGCTTTCACGAATGGCAATGGTTGTTTGACAGCCGTCCATAACGGGCATATAAAAATCCATCAGTATTAAATCAAAGTCTTTGTCTTGCATTATTAATAAAGCTTCTTGACCATTTGCAACAGCTGTGGCATAAATACCAAAAACCTCTAAAACACTTAACAATATATCTTGGTTTACCTCATTATCTTCACAAATTAAAATATTGTAACCAGAAAGTTGTTCAAAAGAGTTATTGTTTTGTTCACTAGGGGAAGTAAAGTTAATGGTTTCTATTGTATTTTCTTTTGGAGAAACAAAGTCGTTGGTATTTTTAAAAGGAAGTTCAATCACAAATATTGTTCCCACTCCTAATGTGCTTGTTACGGTTACGTTTCCCCCTAGTAGTTTTACAAGTTGATTGGTGATGGTTGTTCCTAAACCTGTACCGCTACTTCCGTTGCTTGTGTGATTGTGGAACTGCTCAAAGGGCAAAAAGAGTTTTTCTTGTTGGACTTTTGTCATACCTATGCCTGTATCTGTTATTTCAAAGCAAATGGTTAGGGTTTCTTTTTCTATATATTTGGAAAATACAGCGAGAGAAATCTTTCCATCTTGTGTATATTTTGCAGCATTGCTCAAAATGTTTTGGAGTATTTGAATACATTTAGGCTTGTCACCAAAAAGCATCTCTGGCACATTATTGTGTATGGTTGCAATTATTTCAACAGGTTTTTCACCCACTTCACTTAGGGCAACGTTCATGGTTTCGGTAATCACTTCTGTTAAAGAAAAATTAAATTCAATTACTTCAAGTTTCCCAGCCTCCATTTTAGAAAAATCTAAAATATCGTTTATAATGGTAAGCAAGGATAGGGCAGAAGCGTGTATTTTTTTAAAGGATTGATAGCTTGGGTTTGCTGTTCCTTCCAATAACTTTAATTGAGATATACCAATAATTGCGTTCATAGGAGTTCTGATTTCATGACTCATGTTCATCAGAAATTTGCTTTTTAGCTGATTTGCTTCTTTTTCTTTTTCTGCTAAACTAAGTAATATTTTGGTTTGTAGTTTTTTGGCAGAAACATCTTCTAAAATATTTAAAATGCAACCTTGACCATTATAAAATATTTTACTGGAAGCTCTGTGTACATCTATCATTTTTCCATTTGGTAATTCATATTGCCATTCTACATAGTCAGTAATGGCAGTATCATTCATTTCTGGTAGGATATTTTGTAGGGCATCATTGTCATCACTACTGCCTAGTTGAGGTTCAGGATAAAAGGAGTTCATGTTTTGTCCTATGCCTTCACTGTGTGAGTGAAACTCAAATAATTGCATGAACGCATCATTATAATAACGAATTTCACTACTAATTGGATCTGTAATGGAAAGGGGAATAGGCAATGTATCAATGAGCATGGTTAATTCTTTTTGAAGAGACTCCAGTAAATCGTTTCTTTGCTCGTTATCCTCCGTATCCATGCACCATAAAACAAAAGCATCTTTTTTCTCATATTCCACAATAGTACTATTTACTAAAAACCTGTGTTCTGCTCCACCTACAATTGTATATTTTCTTTGGCCACAAAATTTCAACCCAAGTTTCTGAAGGTCTGATAAAATAGGAAAATTGGAAATAGGCAGGTTTTCCCTAATTCCCAATGTGTTTTGCATAAAAATATTGGACTCAGCAATCCTGTCACCAGAAATGAGTGCATAGCCGATGGGTGCCTGCTTCAGAATCGTTTGCATATATTCTTTTATTTCTTTTATGGCACTTTCCTTTTTCAGAAGTTCTTCTGTCGTATATAAAATTTTTTGCGCTTCTATTAACTTTTTATTTTTCTTATTGATAGAAAATGAAAACAATCCAAACACAATTAGTAAAAAACTGATGATGGACAATGTGCCAACGAACCCAATGAACAAGCCAGGCTTTTCTTCAAATATGCTTCTATCATCATTAAAAAAGGTATTTGACTCTATACGTACCATTTTTTCTACTTCGCTTTTGGCTATATCAAATTTTTGCATTTCTTGTACATCAAATCTCCAATTACTTTGTTGCTCCGTATTTTTATCAATGGGAATATCTTGAACTCCTTTGCCATCTAAAACAGATTGCATCATTTTTGCAACGACGGTTCCTGCTGTTGTCCCATTCGTATATTTTCCACCTAGTTGCCCGTAGCCAAAAGTGGTTGACATTAAACCAAAAATAGGGACATGACTGTTTTGAGAAAAAACTTTTTGGGATTCACTTTCTAAATAATATTGGTTTGCTCCGTCTGTAAAGTAACTTCCACAGAGTATTAACGTGCCTTTTGGTAGCTTTTTGATAGTACTAGCCAAATCTTGTAGGGGTATGTTTTCACAATATTCAAATTTCACTTTGTTGCTAAAAGGTACAATTTGACTGTCTATGTCTTTCTTCCAAGCCTTCCCAGACAGGGAGTAATCATTGATAATAAAAATCTTTTTTGTAGTGGGAAATAATTTCAACATGGTGTCCACTGTTTCATAAACCGCTGGTTTTTCCACAACTCCTGTAAAATAATTTTCAAAATTGTAGATAAGGCTGTCATCGTAGCCATCCACACTACAGAAAATAACAGGCACGCCTTGGAACAATAAAAAATAGTATTTTTTAACAAATTCAAGGGCATCATTGTCAGAAACAACAATAGCACTGGGGCGTTGGCCCAAAAGATCACTTCGGATTACGTTACTTATATTTTGCCAGTTGTCAAAATCAGGAGTAAGCTTTTGGGTGTTTAAGTTCACATAATAAACTTGCTTATCCCTATGAACACTATTTTTGATTGCTTTATTCAAATCTACATCTCTAGGTAGGTCAGTACTGTATGAAGATATCCGTACAACTAGGGGTTTAACACTTTCAGTACCCAAAAGTTGCCACTTCATAATTTTGTCGATGGTTCCATCTTGAGCCATTTGAGTATAGACTGCATTTAGCTTAGGAACGAGAGCAGCATATTTTTTATTTAAGTAGGTATATACCTGTATAGGATCAATAGTCGTCACTTTATGAATACCTTTTGGTACATTATAGATTTGGTTGGCATATTCTGATAAAACAGCTACGTCTGCTTTGTCATCGAGCACTGCTTGAAAAACATCCTCCGTACTTCCTTTTTTAATAATGGAAACACAGTCACTAGGCAGATGATTTTCGATATATAATTTTTGTTGCATGTAGGCTACTTTATATTTGGATAAGTCAGACCACTGTTGAATGGGAACGTCTACACCTTCCTTGGTATAGATGGAAAACCCTATGGTATAAAGTGGCTGTGGTACCATAATCAAATTTTTGTATACATTATCGATATCAGAGGATTGAATAATACAGCCATCTCGTTCACCGCTGTCAGCCATTTTTACACCTGTTGTGCTAGAGCCGACTGTTACAGTCATATGAATTCCTAACTGCTTTAAGGCGTAGTAATCAACAAAATCCGCTGTTATGGGGGTGTCAATGCCTGTTGCCAAATTAAGTGTTATATCTTCTGCAAATACGGTAATGTTTGCCGTCAGCAATAGAGTACACAATATGATTAGTAATTTCTTCATTCGACAACCTCCAATATTTGTTCTGAGATGTGAAAGCAGGTATCCCACAATGCTTCATACTGCTCTTTTGATTTATTTTTTTCAAAGGCTAACGCGTGGGTATAAACTGCAACAATACCTAAATTTCCAGCCATTCCTTTTAGCGTATGCACATTGGCTTCTATATCTTTTATGTTCTCCGGTAGAAAGGAATCTTCTAAAGGAATGTATAATTTTGTAAGTTCCTCTGTAAAGCGTTTTAAGTTTTTGATGTAGCTATCTGTTTTATTTAAAAATCTTGCTAAACCTTCTGTTACGTGTAATCCATTGATAGATTTAAGTCGGTCAATGGGACTCATCGTCAGAGGAAATGAATCAATGGGAGAAGTTTCAAAATCAGCGGGTGTTTTTATATATTTTTCTAAGTATTGAGAAAGGGTGGCGTGAAGCCGTTCTAACTGTACAGGTTTGCCAATGTGGGCATTCATTCCCTCTTCAAAACATTTCTCAACCTCATCATTCATTACATTAGCTGTCATTGCTACAATTGGTATATTTTTGTATGGTTTAGTGCTATTTCGAATGAGCTGGGTTGCTTTGTGTCCATCCATCACAGGCATTAAGATATCCATTAAAATAAGGTCAAAGGTATCAGTTTCTAATAGGTCAATTGCCTCTTGGCCATGATTTGCAATGGTTGATTGTATGCCAAATAAGTTTAAAATACCTTGGGCTACTTCTTGGTTAATTAAGTTGTCTTCCACAATAAGAACTTTTGCACCATCAAATGTGATATTTTCATGACTAGCTATGCTAACAGGTATTTCCACAGCATCGCTAATTTTTCTTAAAAATTCTGAAGGGCAGAAGGGCTTTTCAATTACTTCACTGTAGCCAGCATCTTTAATCTGCTGACTTAAAAGTTGCTTGGTGTATGCAGATACCATAAGTAGTCGTGTTATCGTAGTATCTAAATAGCTTTTTAGTTGCTTTGTAAGTTGTAATCCGTCTGTATCTCCCAACAGATAGTCGATGATAATAATTTCAAAAGGGGAGCCTTTTTCATAGTTCTCTTTAATTTGTGCCAGTGCTTCACTGCCACTAGAGGCACATACTGGTTTTGCCCCAATGGAAAACAACAAATTCTCCATAATATTTAGTGAAATAATGTCATCATCCACCAATAAAATTTTATATTTTGAAAAGGATATATTTTCAAACATTTCTTTAATGGGCTTAGACGAGTTAGGAATTTTAAAAGGAATGTCAACAATGGTGGTGGTACCCACGCCTTCTGTGCTTTCAATCACAATGGTTCCTTTCATAAGTTGTGTTAACTGTTTTGTAATGCTCATACCAAGTCCTGTGCCTGTAATTCCCTGTGTAGACCTAGTATGAAATTGCTCAAAGGGGGTGAAAAGTCGACTTAACTGTTCTTTATTCATGCCAAGTCCTGTGTCTTCAATGACGAACCTTAGGGTTTGCATGGTATTATTATCTCGTTCGTTTAGAACATCAATGGTTAGTTTAATCTTACCTTTTAAGGTATATTTAGCTGAGTTGTCTAAAAGATTTTTTAATATTTGCCATAAACGGGTTGAATCCGATAGGACTCGTTTTGGTACGCTTGTCACCATATTTAATATGATTTCAATTGGTTTTTCACCAACTCGCTGTGTAGCCATCAATAGGGCATTGGATACCACTTCTTCTAAATCTACTTCTTCTTCTATAATGACAAGTTCTTCTGTCTCAATTTTAGAAAAATCTAAAATATCATCAATAATGGTTAACAGATTTTTAGAAGATGCTTTTATTTTTTCAAAGGATTTTGTATTTTCGTTGCTTGTTCTCTTATGCAGTTCTATTTCAGACAAGCCCACAATGGCATTCATTGGTGTCCTGATTTCGTGACTCATTCCAATTAAAAACCTACTT
This sequence comes from Eubacteriales bacterium, assembly GCA_031546905.1. Lineage (GTDB taxonomy): Bacteria > Bacillota > Clostridia > Lachnospirales > JAVBJQ01 > JAVBJQ01. The sequence goes on from JAVBJQ010000030.1 coordinate 23,904, forward strand.
TTTAGTAAATTCGCCTGTTTTTCTTCTTCGGCGATTGCTTGAAGGGTTTGGGCTTGTTTTTTCTCTGCACCTACATCTTTGGCAACAATGGTAAGGGAAGTTTCTCCGTGGTAAGTTAATTTACTGCTTCTTAATTCTGCATCAATGATCCGTCCGCTTTTTAAAACATACTGCCATTCCCATGAAATAGACACATCCGAGTCCAGAGACTCTTGAATTTTTTCAGGCATCAGTACGGTGGAGAGTACTCCATTTGGCTGATATTTAGGACTTATGTCATAAGTATTCATTTTTTCTTTTGGCATATCTTTTGGAAATTCAAAAAATTGGTAAAATTCAGCGTTGATATATTTTTGTTGTCTCGTGTGTACATCTAAAACAATAACGGGAATTTGCATCAAATCGATAATTGTTTGCAAATCATTTTGTATATTTGCTAACATATCTTTTCTTTTTTCATTGCTCTCAATATCATAAAACCAAATATGTAATTCGTCATTGTCACCTTTTTGAAATTGGGATACGTTGGTGTAGAGTCGATGGGGCTCACCATCTTGTACTTTTAATTTCAAAATTTCACCAAATACAGTTCTCTCTTTGTGAAGGGTATCAAAAAAAGTAGATTTGTCGTTTAAATTATCAAAAAAAATACGATCTTCCAAGCCATTTTCAAATCCAAGTAAATCTCCTGCGTACTGATTAATACTTTTGAACAAACCGCCTTCGGATACCATAAACCCAATGGGTGAACCATCTAAGGTTTTTTCAAATCTTATTTTTGCTTCTTCGATCATATTGTCTTTGTTTAAAAGTTCTTCTGCTGTGTGTAAGCTACGCAGTGTTTCTGTTAATTTATTATTTTTAATTTTTAAAATTCTCCAAAAATTGGTGATTAAAAATAAAGCAACAATGCCAAAAAGCAGAATAAAAATAGATATAAAAAATTCCAGTGGACGCCTTTGTATAATACTTAGAGGCTCATTGATTATTTCTACATTTTGAGGAAGCAGATTTTTCTTAATTCCATATTTTTGCAGAACACGAAAATCAAATTTCCATTTATTTAAGCTATTTAAATCAGTTGGCATGGTAAATGTTTTGTTAGTAGTATAGTCATAGGCTAGCTTGCCTACGGTTTTTCCTTGTATAACAGCATCAAAATATTTTCCACCTATTTGCCCATAACCAAGGCTCGTAGACATTAAACCAAAAATAGGGACAACACTATTTTCGCTAAATAGAGATTGGCTTTCATTTTCTAAAAAATATTCGCCGTTACTATCATAAAAATATTTTCCAGATAAAATAATGGTATCTTTGGGGAGATTTTTAATGGTGTCAAGGAGCGTTTTCATATCACTATTTTCATTATATTGTATAGGAAGGGCAATATCTTTTAACTGGTGTTCTACCTCTTTGCGAGTAGCTTCTCCAAATTGGGTATGGTCATTGATGACAAATATATTTTTTGTTTTGGGAAAAAGTTTTAAAGCCTCCTCCACAGTTTCGTGAATAGATAAATTTTCAGGGTAGCCAAGTAAATAGTCTTCTTGTCCAGTGATGTCCGAGGAAGAAGTATTATCAGCACCACCATAAATAACAGGTATACCATTAAAAATAGCATAGTGTTGTAGTTTTATATAGTCCAGTGCTGCTGTATCCGAAGCAATAATGGCGTCAGGCTTTTTATCTAATATTTGATTCCGTAGCATGGTATTGATGGCTTGGATACGGATAAAATCACTAGGGGTATAGTGGAAATTTAAACTTAATGTGTCCATTTCATTGGTATTGTCTGGTATAGCAGTTGTTAAGCCTTGCTTAAAGGCTGAAACCCACTTTGACTCATCATTTAATGACGTGATATACAAAAAGTTTTTGCGAGAGGAGTTGTTGTTGGTGCTGGTACTGGTACTGGTGTGCATATTTAAGATGGCATCCGCTTCCCCGTTATCTTTCATTTTTTGTAAAACAGCAGTTAGTTTTTGTGCAATATCCTTGTTGTTTGTATTCATATAATAATAAGTAGGCATACTTTCAATGGTACTATAAAATTTAGTATTTTTTGTTGAATATGTATTTTGATTGGGATTGTTGCTAATCAAAGCAAAATCGATATTACCGTCTGTCAGTGCTTGAAATAATTCTATGTTTGTAGCTGCATGGACAATTTTTTTTACATCTTTTGGTACATGGTCTTCGATATATGTCTTTTGGTACAAGAAACCAACCTTTTGTCCTTTTAAATCACTCCAAGATTGAATCTCTTTTGGATAATCTTCTCGAGTATAAATATTGATATTCATATGATCCAGCGCTACAGGAATCCTGATCAGGTTTTTATATAATTGTTCTAGTCCAGCAGGTTGTGTATACATACCGTCTAGTTCTCCGTTGTTTGCAGATTCAGCCGCAGAGGTGGTTCCTTGAGAAGAAACAGACAACGTACATCCTATTTTTTTCAGAGCTTCACTTAGCAACCTGTCATATGTATTGGGAAAGTCAAGACCAACACCAAACTTTAGTTTTTTATCCATAGATTCTCCAAAAGCCTGATGATAGCATGAAAAAATTAGTACAGACATAAGGCAATAAAAACTAAATTTTTTAACCATATTCATAATAAAACTCCTCTGTAGGAATAGTCATGCAACCTGTTAAGGAGCACGTAATAATTCAATTATAGCACATTTTTTAATTGCTTCAATGATTAAATTATATGATTATTATTATGCTGAACAGCGATAAAATTTTAGAAATAAATTTTTCTTATTAAAAATTAAACAGCAATAATAAGCAGCTGTTATCATTAAAAAATGATTTGCATTATAGTATGTATCAATAATATAATTAACGTATAACAATTAAATTTTTCTACCATTTATAAAACCACAATAAAATAAGTCTAATAATAAATTTATGTATAAGCGAGCGTGTTTGTTATGAAAGAAAAAAATGATTCCCAAGCAGTACATGATGAAATTTTAAAAATGATTCTAAATGACATACCTATTGCTACCGTTATAGTCAATAGCGATATTTCGATTATTGACTGCAACCAAGAGGCTTTGGATTTATTTTGTATTCCAACAAAGAAGGAGTTCAGCAAACAATTTTTTAATCTTTCTCCCTTGTATCAGCCAGATGGAAGTTTGTCTATAGAGAAGGCAGAAAAAAAAATTCGGGAAGCATTTAATTTGGGAATGGTAAAGTGTGAGTGGATGTACCAAACACTGAACGGGGAATTGATGCCATGTAAACTAACGATGGTGCGCAAACATATGGACGGGCAAGCTGTGATTGTCATATATACCCATATATTTGCAATGTTTGAGGATTCGTATGCAAAGATGCAGGAGGCAGATGCACGCATGAGAATCATGTTAGATGCTACACCACTAAGTTGTTATTTTCGTGACCATAATTTTACACTGATCGATTGTAATGAGGAAGCAGTCAAATTACTTGGATTTTCAAGTAAAGCAGACTTAATTAAGAATTGGGATAAAAGTGTTCCGGAGTTTCAGCCAGATGGAAGTAATTCTCTTGAAAAAGCGAGAGCAATGCGAAAAGAAGGTTTTGAAAAAGGAACAAAGCGTTTTGAATGGTTACACCAAAATCTAAATGGTGAGCTTATTCCTTGTGAAATAACTTTTGTAAAAGTATTATATAAGAATGGAGATGCACTTGCCGTATATGTGAGAGATTTGCGTGAGTATCAAGCCTTGAAAGCAGCAAAAGAGGAAGCAGACGAGCGTATGCGAGTGATGCTAGAAGTAGCACCATTGTGTTGTATTATTATTGGGGAGAATTTTAGATTACTTGAATGTAATGAAAATGGAATCTCTCTATTTGGTTTTGTAGATAAATCTCAGGCAAAAGATTATTTTTTAGATTTCTTGTCTCCTTATCAGCAACCAGATGGTTCCATTTCTCTCATACAACTTAGAAAGCGAATACTAGAAGTACGAACGCAGGGTCATATTACTTTCGAATGGATTCACCAAACATTGACAGGAGAGCCAATACCCTGTGAGGTTACATTGGTGCATATACAGTTAAAGGGTGAGGATATGTACTTAGGCTATGTCCGAGACTTGAGAAAACTTAAAAGTACAATTGATTTAATGAATCAGTTGGAGAAGCTTGCCACAATTGATAGCCTTACTGGAACGTACAACCGCCGATATGGTTTTGAATTAGCAGAAAGTATCTTATTAGATGCTGAGCATCAAGAAGCTGATTTTGCAGCCATTATGTTTGATTTGGATAAGTTTAAAAAAATAAACGATACGTACGGTCATTTAGCTGGTGATGAAGTTTTAAGAGAAGTTGCTCATATTGTGCAAAGTAAGCTACGCCAAGGAAATATATTCACCAGATATGGTGGGGAGGAATTTATCGTATTTTTACCCCAAACAAATTTAAAGAATGCCATGGCACTTGCAGAGGAACTCCGGTGTGCTATTGGTAACAACATCTGTTACTTTAATGAAATACCGATGAAAATAACTGTTAGTTTAGGGGTGGTGGTAGCAAAACACCCAATGGCATTGTCTGATATTGTTTTTAAAGCAGATCGAGCCTTATACAAGGCAAAAGAAAATGGAAGAAATAGAATAGAGGGCAGCCAATAATGTTATGGAGTTGTTCGTTTTATTATGATAAACTACATATAACAGAAACAGGAAGTAGGATAAGATAAGATACTGTAAATAATACATATTATGGCAGTTTAACTTCTGCGTAAAAAATAGTTAAGCTGTCATGTTAGAGGTGCGATAATGTTTAATTTTAGTACGGCAGTTGAAGTAAATACAAAATGTGAAATGAATTTGAATGTTGATGTAGATGGGCTTGCTAGTATACCTGTTGATATTTCTAACGAGGGAGGCTCCTTGTTAACAGAAATTCCGTTTTATACTTCAACAGGAAGCATAGTAACTACCATGAAAGCGGAAACCCTTCGACAATTAGGCTATGATGTGGACGGGAAAGATGCTGTCATTATTCCCGTAATGAGACTAGGATATTATGACTTTAATAAAACCAGCGTTATAATAGGAAGCGAAAATATTTTAGGAGCCAATATACTGAAGTCGTTAGAATTTTCTTTTTCTTATACAGAGAAAACTTTTGTAGTAGATTTATCCAGTAGACTGAAAAGTTTTGTTCAAAAAGGATTGAATCCGACCATAAGCCCTATGTTAAACAGCAGGCTGAAAAGTAGTAAATTTAATGATATGGAAAATTGGTTTATGTGGAATGAAATCGACAACCGATTTCCCAATGCGTGGGTGTTATTATGGGGTGGGGATGATGAAGTCGATTGTGGTGGCGAAGTATTATGGAGTTCTGAAACAGAAATTCCCGAAACAATTCAAGATAACACTTTTTTATATTGCAATAAATCCGTGGCAACAGAAAAACCATTTAACGTGTCTTTTGAGGAGAGTATTCGATTAAGGTCTTTCAGTAGCCCAGATAAAAATTATGAAGAAGAAATCAACAGACTGGAAGCATTGCTTGTGACACCAACGATTAATCGATTCTATTATGATATTATAAGCAAACAAGGAAAAGTATTTTTAAAAGACAAAGTAAATAATGTTAGTAGCAAAAATGCTAGTGATGGGGTGCTTACTCAAAAGCAAATTGATGATTTGTTACAACAAATGTTGGGATAAAAGGGTTATGCTATGTAAGATAAATAATCTGGCTTCTATCTGTGTAAAAATGGATAGAAGCCATTTATTTTTGTAGTTGTAATACTTACATAATTATTTCCAAAAATATTTGGCTACTTCGTACATTATAAAAAAAATGTCGATGTGATATTATTTCTGTATAGAAACGATATTTTTGAGGAGGTTTTTATTTATGAAGTGGGTAGCTAACATCAAGTTCGCATCAAAGTTAATGATTATACTGGTGATTGCAATTTTATCAAGCATTATCATTGCTGTAACAGGTTTTTTGGCCATGGGTTCACTATTTGCAGTGAATCAGAAATCCTATGATACTATTTCTGTTCCTATGGGGAACTTGCTTCGAATGGCAAATGCTTTTTCTGACATAAGAGCGGCTTCAAGGGACATGGCGTATGTAGTTACAGATGATGCTAAAAATCAGCAATATCAAAATACGATAAAAAGTAGTATGGATATATTAACAAAAGAATCAAAAACATATGCAGATGCTTTGGCAATCCAAAAAATAACTTCCGGAGATGAATATAATAACTTACAAATAGTGATTGATTCAGTAAATAAATGCCAACCTATTCTTGATAAACTGATCCAATTAGGGATGACCAATGATACAACCACAGGTACTGAAGTTTTACAAGGAGAACTGACACCGTTAATGCTAACAGCAAAAACATCTCTTGATAATTTAACACAAATTAATTTAGGTCAATCTCAGGCATCTGTTGTTAAGGCTCGTGAAACTAAAAATAATAATACAATTTTACTAATTGTTATATTTGTTGTTGCGCTTATTTTATTGCTTTGGTTCTCTGTGGTTATTATTCAATACATTACAACTGCTATTAATCGAATTGTTATCGTTGCTAAGGATGTGGCAGATGGCAAGTTAAATGTAAACTTATCAACAGAAGGAAAAGATGAAATAGCCGAATTATCAAGAAGTTTTGCTAGGGTTTTAAGTTCATTAAAATCCCTTGTGGATGGTTTTGGGGAAATGTCAAAACAACATGATGCAGGTGAAATAGACCATTATATTAAAGAAAATGAATTTGTAGGAGCCTATAAAGAAGTTGCAGCTGCTACAAATGCAATGGTGCTTTCTCATCTAACAGTTACGAGAAGCAGTATAACCTGTATCGCAGATATGATTGATGGTAACTTCAAGGCTGATTTGCCAAAACTCCCAGGTAAAAAAGTATTTATTAATGAAGCAATTGATAATCTTCGTACTAGTTTAAGAAAAATTGAAGGCGAAGTAAAATTCATGATCGACAGTTGTGTAAATGGAAAACTTTCTGCTAGAATTGATACAAAACAATATAACGGTGACTGGGTAATACTCCTAAGTGGTCTTAATAAAGTATTAGAGACTGTAGAAGAACCAATAGCAGAAGCCATGAAAACAATGAATTACATGGAAGAAGGAAGATTTGACGTGGCAATGACTGGTAATTATAAAGGTCAATTCCAAGCCATTAAGCAAACTTTAAATTCATCTATGCAAGAAACAGGTTCTTACATAAAAGAAATATCAAAAGTACTGAATGAATTAGCAAATGACAACTTAAACCAAGAAATTACAAGAAATTATGTAGGCCAATTTAGTGAAATCAAAAACTCTACCAATTTAATTATTGGCAAATTAAATCAAGTGATTGGTGAAATTAATTTGGCATCGGAGCAAGTTTCCGCAGGTGCAAAACAAATTTCTGAAAGCAGTATGAAATTGGCAGAAGGCGCTACAGAACAAGCTGGTTCTGTTCAAGAGCTAACCTCCACAATTGATACCATTAATGAGCAAACTCATAACAATGCCAAAAGTGCTAAAAATGCAAACACACTATCAGATAGATCAAGAGAAAATGCTTCTAAAGGCAATGAAGAAATGAAGAGTATGTTAAATTCTATGGAGGGCATTAAGGCGGCATCTAACAACATATCAAAAATTATTAAAGTAATTGAAGATATTGCCTTCCAAACAAATCTGTTAGCACTAAATGCAGCAGTGGAAGCGGCTCGTGCGGGAGATCATGGAAAAGGATTTGCAGTTGTTGCAGAAGAAGTTCGTAATTTGGCGGCTAGAAGTCAAACGGCCGCAAAAGAAACCACTGTTTTAATTGAAGACTCCATGTCTAAAGTAGATGAAGGAACTAAAATTGCAGTTTCAACAGCTCAATCACTTGACACGATTGTGGAAGATTTTTCAAAAGTTTCTACGATTATTAGTGAAATTGCATCTTCCTCAGAAGAACAAGCAATTTCTATTTCTCAAATTAGCATTGGATTAAACCAAATTTCTCAAGTTGTTCAATCAAATTCTGCTACAAGCGAAGAAGCAGCATCTGCTTCAGAGCAATTAGCTAGTCAATCTGAAATGTTGAAAAATATGGTAGCAGTGTTCCATCTTAAAAGATAAGAGATAAAGGGGTAACCGGAACCCTGTAAAATGATAGGCACAGTATTTTTTTCTGTGTGTATTATTTTATAGGGTTCCAGTTATCTCTTTCTTTTTTTAGAGCAGATGCGAATACGGTGCTAGATGAAACAAGTGCTCAAAATCTAAACATACCCAGCCCGGAGAAACACATGAAAAAATAAAAAGAAGGAAGAAAAAATGATATAATCAAGTAAAAAAGGTTGTGTCAAAGAATGGAAGAAATATTTATATTTTTAGAAAGTATAGCAGATGAAAGACGAGATGAGTTGCTTATGCATTGTAAAAAAAATAGTATCCTAGGTTTTCGTTAGGATATTCTCTCATGCGTTTTGCGTGATTATTTAAGAGCTCTTATTGAATTTAAACAAAATAAATGATAAGATAAATGGGAGTGTTAACGAATTAAGAAAAATAAGATATATAGTGGTTAAAAAAATAACACTCTCAAATAGCTTATTATAATCAAATTATTTAATAGACGGTTGTAAAACAATGCTTTACACACAATATATAGTTAAATTAAGATAAAAAAACTGTATATAGACTGGTTAAACGTGTTACAACCGTCTAAAATTGTTTGAGAAAAGGAGGGAGAAGGTACACTTAAATTTGGTTGTTATAGAAATAAAATATGAAAAGGTGTGAAGGTATACGTGAAAAAACTTAAAAAACTTAAAAAACTTAAAAAACTTATTTCATTTGTAACATCGTTTGTACTTTGTTTTAGTATTTTAGAAATTGCATCTTCAACATCTGTTTTAGCAGCCAATACGGCTAGTCTGTATGAGGAAACTCATACAATCCCTGCCTCTTTTATATTAAAGGGTGGTAGCTGGTTTGAAACGGCTTATGCTACATGGGAAGCTTACTCAGGTGCAACTGGCTATAACGCATATTACAAATTATCATCTGCCAGTGATACAACTTATATAAAAGTAGATAATGAGTTAGTTAGAGGAACTCGTGTAGATGTTTTGGGATTACAAGGCGACACACAATATACTATTAAGGTTGTACCAATTATAGGTGGTTCTGAGGTTCCTTCAGTAGTGGCTACGCTGGATGTCACCCCTAAAAAACATGACCGTTCTGGGTTTGCCTTTTCTAATTCCTCTCCTTTAAAAACTACTAGTGGCGGTTATAATGATGATGGAACAGTGAAATCAAATGCATCTATTATTTATGTTACAAATAGTAACGTAAATACAGGTCCATTTGTAGTAGGTGGTGTTACTTATAACAGTTTAGGAGAGATTTTCCCTGCTGGAAAGACGGCAGTGTCTAAAGTGCCTTTAATCGTAAGATTTATTGGTAAAATAGGTACCGTTAGCAAAGTGGGAGATAAAAATGGCATACCGACAAATTTATCAGCTGAATACGCTTTGGATATTAAGGAAACAAAAGATGTGACATTTGAAGGTGTAGGAACAGATGCTGTTATTTATGGCTGGGGATTAAGCCCTAACAAATCATCTAATATAGTGATAAGAAATCTTACTTTTGATTACTTTTATGAAGATGGAGTAAGCATTAAAGGACCTGGTACTAATTTGTGGGTTTGCAACAATACATTCTATCCAGGTCAAGACAGAGGCGGAGACAAAGCGAAAGGCGATGGCTCTACCGATTCTAAAGATGAAGCAACTTATTATACAATTTCTTACAACCACTATGTAAATTCAGGTAAATGCCAACTTGCTGGAGCAACCACTGGTGAAAAACCTTATAAAGGAACTTATCATCATAACTGGTACGACCATTCAGGTTCAAGACATCCTCGTGTAAGAGCCGGCACAGTGCATGTGTATAATAATCTTTTTGATGGCAATTATACATATGGAACGGGTGCTGGATGCGCTTCATCTGTACTGATTGAAGGCAATTACTATAAAAATATGAAGAGACCTATGATTATTTCCGGTCAAGGGCATGCGTTGGACAATTACACAGGTACAGGTACTTTAGGTGGCAGTGGAGAAAATACAATGTCTTCTGATTGGGGTGGCGCTATAAGACAAAGAAACAATTACATGGACGACTTCAGTAAATCAACTTTTGATGAGAATTACGACAGTGGTGATTCAAAAGATGGCCGAGGAGTATATAATAATTTCGATACACAAGCTGATATGTATACATACACGGTAACAACACCTCAACAAGCATATGATGATGTTACCGCATATGCAGGGATTATGAATATCCTGGATTATACAATTCCTCCTGCAGCACCGACACAATTATCGGTTTCTATTAATGATGACGAAACATTTTCTTTAGGGTGGGTACGTGAGCCTTTGGCGCTACATTATGTGATTGAATGGTCACAAGACGGAAGTTTATACACACCACTTGCTACTATCGAAAAACTTGTTGGATATGATACAACTGAAAAAGCAGAAGTAAACAAGACATATTATTTTAGAATAAAAGCTGTGAATGACGGCGGAAGCAGTGGGTATTCAAGTGTAGCTTCCATAACATATAGCACGCCATCTGCACCTACCGGCTTGGTTATTACTAAGCAACCTGGCGGCTTTGATTTAAAATGGACTGCTGGTACAAATGCAACATCGTACAACATAAACATTGCAACTGCATCTGGACAAACAGTTATTGATGAGATTTCTACAGGCGCTGTTTATTCCGTAACCGATTTAGAACGCGGTGATTATAATATCGCCATTCATTCTAAAAACGGGAATCTCACAAGTACAACGGCCTTAACAGCTTCTACAACAGTAAGCAATCTCATCACTTCTGTTGATTTGGTGGTACCTGTATGGAGTGAAAACTTTAATTCAAAAACACCAGATAGTCTTGCTGAAGCTGAATTTAATCCTTCTGCGACAACTGGAAGCGGTTCAACTTATAATGCTGTAAAGTATGTAACAAGTCCTAACACCGCTGACGGAGTAGCCTTAAAACTTATCGATAAGTCCAACGGTTCAGGGGATACTTTAAATACAACTTTCCGTAAAGATTTAGGCTCTCCAATTTCAAGTGGTAGGGTTATGGTATCTTTTGACTATTATTTAGACACAACGACATCATCAAATGGCACAAAACCTATCATACTAAAAGATTCTAATGGCAGAACAATTTTATCTAAAACTGTTGCTGGTACGCTGGGTAATTTTACGAATCCAGGACAAAAAACTTGGACTCATATTGATGTTGTACTGAATATGGATGATAAAATTTATGATATTTATGCAAATGGAAATATTGTATTTTTTAATCAAGCGTTTGACCCGAATGGAGCTTCAAATTTATATTCTATCGGTGGAGAAACACCTGGATCACAATCAGCCAGTTCAAATGCCGAGTGTTCCACAATTTATGATAACTTTGTTGTTGGTATTCCTGGGGATCTTCCAGCCCCACCAACGGGATTAGCAATTACAAGCAAGGCAGAACAGGAAATTTCTCTAAAATGGAACAAGGTTGAAGATGTTGATGGCTATGTTATTCAATATGGAACAAGCGCACAATCTTTTACAAACGAAAAAAGAGTAGACGGAACTGCTACACTCACTGCAACGGTTTCTAGTTTAGTACCTGGAACAACTTATTACTTCACTGTTTCTTCAATAAAAAATAATATTAAAAGCGTGAAGTCGGCTGTTGTTTCAGACCAAACATATCCATTACCTTGCTTGATAATTGTAACTCCACCGACAAAAATAAATTACAACTTAAATGATTCATTTGATCCAACAGGTATTACTGTTAAAAAATCAATTTATGGTGTAGAAACGGTGGTCACCAGCAACGAATTAACTTATGCTGGATTTAGCAGTGCAAGTGTCGCAACAAATTTGCCTGTGACAATAACATATATAGATACAGTTGCAGGAGTCTTAACAGGTACATTTAACGTAAATGTTACTAACCCAGCAGATGGTACAGTTGCCATGGGAACTTATAATTTAAATTCCAAAACAATTCCCTCGAAGATAGCAACTGTTTCTAATATTAGTTTCAACCTTCGTTCGACAAGTGATACTAGTGTTACTTTGAGGGGCGATGGTACTAATATTATTAAGTTTAAAGTTGCTGTAAACTGTACGTTAGATATCGACCCTAGTGGAAAAGGCATTATCGTTAAAACGTCAGATGGTCAAATTACGTATAAAGAAGCAACAAATCAAAGTGCCACTACTTCCACTGGTAATGTAAGTTTGACTTTAACTCCTGGTAGTTATACGATAGCAGGGGCAGATTCGGGAAGTAACACAAGTGTTTCTAAAATGATATTCACCCAAATTAACGGTATTACAACTCCTACGAATTTTGCAGTTACCTCAAAAACAGAATCTTCTGTGGCCTTATCCTGGACTGCTGTTGTGGGTGCGACGGGCTATGTCGTGTATTATGGTACTGCCACAAACCCTTCAACAAATGTACCGATAAACAATGGAACAACCACTAGCACGACCATTAGTTCATTAACTCCAAATACAACGTATTATTTCAGCATTGTAGCAAAAGATGCTTCCACGCAAACTGGACGCTCTGCAGAAATAACCGCGAAAACAAATTCTACAGCTTCTACTCCTGTTACAAACGTTGCCATAGAAAATATGAATAGCGGAAACAAACTTGTGAACGGAGAAAATGCGATACTAGCAGTAAATGTAGCACCTGTCGATGCAACTGACAAATCTGTTACATGGAGCATTATTAACCAAACTGGTAGTGCAACAATTAACTCCACTAGCGGCTCCATTACAGCAGTGTCTCCAGGGGAAGTGAGGGTAATAGCAACATCAAACTCCAACAATACTGTTAAAGGTGAGTTGATTATTACAATTATTACACCGCCTACAAGTATAACCGTAAATGGCAAGGATACTGTTGTTAAAGGTAAGAAGTCTATTTATGAAGCTGTATATACTCCAGATTATATAGACCCATCTTTAAACGGTATCACTTGGTTTGTAAGCAACTCTGAAAAAGCTGACATTAATGCTAACACTGGTGAATTGACAGCGAAAGACAAGGGTTCTGTCATTGTATATGCAAGATCTACTTATAAGCCAACGATTGAAGGACAAAAAACAATTCAAATAATTGTTCCCCCTGAAAGTATTGAAATAAGCGGTATTTCTCAAGTGTTAAAAAATGGAACGGCGACTTATAACATAAGTTATAATCCTGCTGATACAGACTCAACTCTTCAAGGAGTTACTTGGTCTGTTTCCAATGAGAGTATTGCAACAATAAACAATAGTGGTTTTTTAACTGCTAATGCTTCAATGGGTACAGTTACGATAACTGCTAAATCTGTTTATGACACATCAATAGTAAGTACAAAGACAATTGAAATTGTTGACGATGTTACGACAATTCCAGTTTCAAGCATTAGTGTAAATGGAAGTAATACATTGAATGTAGCCGATACTTATACATATACTGCTATTGTTGCTCCAGATAATGCATCCCAGAAAGGTGTTATATGGAGCGTATCAAACGTATCTACCAATGTCGGCGACTCGGATTGTGCAGAGATAAGCGAAGACGGCGTTTTAACTGCAAAATTTCCAGGAATTGTTAGAATTGTAGCAATGGCCAAAGATGGAAGTGGCATTAGTGGTAGTAAACAGATTACTATTAACTCTCTTGTTAATTTAACTGCATTAGAAAGTTATTTATCTACGTGTGATGAGTTGATTGCACAGACATCAATCTATACAGTTGCATCATTAAAAGATTTAATAGATCTTGTTAACATAGTAAAGTCTTCAAAGAGTTCTTATTCCAACCAAACACAAGTG
>JAVBJQ010000041.1:0-106323 GCA_031546905.1 Eubacteriales bacterium
CCTGTTACTCGTGTTGCTTCAGTTGCTCCGGTTTCTCCTGTTGCCCCAATTACTCCGTCAGCTCCTGTTGCTCCGGTTGCTCCAGTTGCCCCAGTTGCTCCAGTCACTCCGTCAGCCCCAGTTGCTCCAGTCACTCCGTCAGCCCCAGTTGCTCCAGTCACTCCGTCAGCCCCAGTTGCTCCAGTTGCGCCGGTTACGCCAGTTGCTCCAGTTGCTCCATCACTACCGGTAGCCCCAGTTGCTCCAGTTACGCCAGTTGCCCCCATTACTCCGTCAGCCCCAGTTGCTCCGGTTGCTCCAGTCACTCCGTCAGCCCCAGTTGCCCCAGTTGCTCCGGTTACGCCAGTTGCCCCAATTACTCCGTCAGCTCCAGTTGCTCCAGTTGCGCCAGTAGCCCCAGTTGCGCCAGTTGCTCCAGTTGCTCCAGTCACTCCGTCAGCCCCAGTTGCTCCAGTTGCCCCAGTCACTCCGTCAGCTCCAGTTGCTCCGGTTGCGCCGGTTGCTCCAGTTGCTCCGGTTACGCCAGTTGCCCCAGTTGCTCCATCAGTACCGGTAGCCCCAGTTGCGCCAGTTGCTCCAGTAGAACCTATTGGGCCTTCTGGGCCAGGGCAACCTTTAGGACCTACTGGACCCTCAGGGCCTTCTACGCCCATGAGACCTTCGGCCCCTATCGGACCTTGTGGACCTATTGGACCAATTGGACCCATCGGGCCTTCAGGACCAGCTGGTCCTACAGGTCCGCGTGAGCCTACATCGCCTCTAGGACCTATCGACCCTTGAGGACCAGCTGGTCCAGCTGGTCCTGGATTCCCCTTCATGCCTTGAGGTCCCGGACATCCTGGATCACCTTGAGGACCAGCGTCACCTCTTACGCCTTGTGGCCCTTGAATGCCTACGAGGCCCATTGGACCTTTTGGTCCTGCCGGACCAGGGCAGCCTTGGTCGCCTTTCGAACCTTTTGGCCCTTGTTCGCCTTTTACACCTTGTGGGCCTGCCGGACCTATGTCTCCTTTTACACCTTGTGGGCCAGGACAGCCTTCATTTCCTTTAGGACCAGGACAACCAACATCACCTTTAGGCCCTTTAGGACCTATAGGACCGATTGATCCAGTTTGACCAATGTCGCCTTGCGGGCCTTGGGAGCCAATGCAACCACGTGGACCAGGCTCTCCTTGGTGTCCTTGAGGTCCTTGTGCCCCTTGAGGCCCTCTATCACCTTTGGGACCTTGTGGACCCGCTATGCAGCATTCTGATCGATGTTTATGATGGTGTTGTTCACAATTGCTACAATCATAGTTATCCTCAGTTTCCCTTCCACTAAAATCCCTTTCATCTTCATTTGTACCATAATACTCTTGATCTGCCATAAATCGCACCTCACATTTATATTCTAGCAATAAATTATGCTAGTACTATATAGTATGAAAACTTGTACATCTTTGTTACAATGCCTTGTGTGAGAAGTGAACCAGAAATGATAATTTCTCATATTTGCAAACGAATCCCCCCATTTTACTTCGTTATGGGGGGATTATTTGAATCGTTATAAAGAAAGCTAGTTAATCAATTTTATTAACATACAAGCATTTGTATTTGACTGAGTTCCTCCAGCTAATGTCTGCAAACCAACTGCAGCAGCACTTGAATGGTTTCTAACTGTTAATACATCACCAGCGGCGGCAGTTATAAGAACCGTTCCTGGACTCGGCTGAGTTCCAGCCCCAGAGCCAAATATACTACCCGGAACGACTACGCCATTTTGAAAAAGTGCAAATTGGCTTGGTTCTACGCCGGCGGTATAAAACGAAATTTCGTACACACCGGCAGTGCCTAGTTGAATTGTTGATGTTCCAGGCGCATGAGTTATTGTACCCAAAATAAGACCATTGCTATCAAATACCACATCCGCTTCTATAGCTACAGTCTGTCCGCTTAAGTTATAAATATATGCGTATTGAGATAACCCACTAGTACCAGTAGCTCCGGTTGCTCCGGTTGCTCCAGTTTCCCCAGTTACTCCAGTTGCCCCAGTTACTCCGTCTGTCCCAGTTGCCCCAGTTGCTCCGTCTGCTCCAGTTGCCCCAGTTGCCCCAGTTACTCCGTCTGCCCCAGTTGCTCCAGTTGCTCCGGTTGCCCCAGTTACTCCAGTTACTCCAGTTGCTCCAGTTTCCCCAGTAGCTCCAGTAGCTCCAGTTGCTCCAGTAGCTCCAGTTGCTCCAGTTGCTCCGGTTGCCCCAGTTGCTCCGGTTTCCCCAGTTGCTCCAGTTGCCCCAGTTACTCCAGTTGCCCCAGTTACTCCGTCTGCCCCAGTTGCTCCGGTTGCCCCAGTTACTCCAGTTGCTCCGGTTGCCCCAGTTACTCCAGTTACTCCAGTTTCCCCAGTTGCTCCAGTTACTCCAGTTGCTCCAGTAGCTCCGGTTTCCCCAGTTACTCCAGTTGCTCCGGTTTCCCCAGTTGCCCCAGTAGCTCCGGTTTCCCCAGTTGCCCCAGTAGCTCCCTCTGCTCCAGTTGCTCCAGTTGCCCCAGTTGCCCCGGTTACTCCGTCTGCCCCAGTTGCTCCAGTTGCCCCAGTTACTCCGTCTGTCCCAGTTGCTCCAGTTGCTCCGGTAACTCCAGTTGCCCCGGTTACTCCAGTTACTCCGTCTGCCCCAGTTGCTCCAGTTGCTCCAGTTGCCCCGGTTGCTCCAGTTGCTCCAGCTACCCCTTCAGGCCCCTCAGGGCCAGGACAACCTTTAGGACCTATCGGACCCTCTGGACCTTCTACGCCCATTTGACCTTCAGGACCTATTGGACCCTGTGACCCAATTGGACCTATTGAACCCATTGGGCCTTCAGGACCAACTGGCCCCGCAGGTCCACGTGAACCTACATCGCCTCTAGGACCTATGGGACCTTGAGGACCAGCAGGGCCTACCGGACCAGGATTCCCCTTAATACCTTGAGGTCCCGGACATCCCGGTTCCCCCTGAGGACCTGCATCGCCCCTTACGCCTTGTAGTCCTTGAAGGCCCATGGGACCCATCGGACCTCTTGGACCTGCCGGACCGGGACAGCCCTCTTCTCCTTTCGAACCTTTTGGACCTTGTTCACCTTTTACACCTTGTGGGCCTGCCGGACCTATGTCTCCTTTTACACCTTGTGGGCCAGGACAGCCTTCATTTCCTTTAGGACCAAGGCAACCAGCATCGCCTTTACGACCTTTTGGACCGATTGGGCCGATTGGGCCAGTTTGACCAATGTCACCTTGCGGACCTTGGGGGCCAATACAACCGCGTGGGCCAGGCTCTCCTTGACATCCTTGTTCCCCTTGAGGACCCTGTGGGCCTCGATCGCCTTTTGGACCTTGAGGACCCGGTATACAGCATTCCGGGTGAGGTTTGTGATTGGATTGTTCTTGATGGCAACCGCAATTATAATCATCAGTACTCTTTCTCCGATAGTCTTTGCACATTTTTTTTGCATCTTCGTCACTGTATATATCTTTTTGCTCTTTGGTATAGTTCTCATCTTGCATAGTCTACACCTCTCTATTTTTTTGTAGCATAAAGCTACTACTTTATAATATGAGGGCTTGTATACTTTGGTTACTTTAGTCACTTCAAGGAACAGTTTCCACTTGTATCATCGTAAAACACACATGTTTTACAGCATTTAAACATGCTTTGGGAGCGATTACGTGTATCATGTGAGGGTGCAGATTCTTGATCATAACTACAAGAGCATTCCTTACCTGCTACATCCTTAATGGTACAAAGGTCTTTTGATGTATAATTCTCATCAAATTGGTCGCAGTTTTGGATATTCAACAAAGAAGTGTCAATCGCTTTTTTAGAAGCAACACAATTTTTGCTCGAAGTAATCTCAGCACTAATTTCAGATTTAGAGACAGTTTTTGTTGATTTATCAGCAGAATATTCTTTCGTTATTTTTCTGTCTTCACAGTATCTGTTCCAATCGTAATCAAAACTATATTTTTTCATCATTAGCCTCCTTCCGCCAATAATTCATTTCTAACTATATATTATGAGTAAGCGATTTAAGTGTTTGTAACATTTTCTTTTTCCTTAAATAAATTTAAAAAGTAATTTTTATTATATAAGTAGCTTTTATCATTTGGTTTAAGTTTTCCGGCTTTTTCATTGTATTCGACAGCTTTTTCATAATTCCCCAATCTGTCATAGCATAAGCAAAGTTGCATATATGGCTTATATCCATAACTGTCAAGCAAGATAAAGCCGCAGCTTTTTTCATCGACTCGTTTACTTGAAGCAGCTTCATACCAATAAATTGCCTTATGGTACTCTTTTCGGTCTAAGAAATGTTTACCTATATCGCAACAAATCTCGGCTCGAGGTACGTCATATATGAAACTTCTAAAAAGTGATGTGATCGCATCCCTTTCATTTTGAGTTTGATAATAGCAATAGGCCAAATCTTGGCATGCACTTATATTATTTTCAATCCATCCTTTTTCTTCTTGCAAAAATTCATTAAACTGCATTATGGCTTTTTCATATTTACCATTATAAAACAATTCTCGCCCATAGTAATACTTTTGTCTTGGATCTAAGGTTTTTCCTTCCAGAAGCATTTTATTGAATATTTTAAGGTTTCTTTCCGGCTCGTTTGGGTGAATTTTCCTATGAGAAATAGCAATGTCGCTATAAATTACTTTGCCATATTGGGGAATCACTTCATGAATTTCTCCCACCCAAAGATAATTCATGCTACGCTTAAAAATTCTTTCTCTGTAGTTTGAAAATGTTGGATTGTTATTTTCATCAAAAGCAATATCATATTTCATCATAATCATGTCAACGAATATATCTAGGGTTTCCTTCAAGGATTTTAATTCCTGTTGGTCTTTCTCATATATAACATCATCTGCGTCTAACCACATAACATAATCCATCGTAGCTTTAGAAAAAGAATAGTTTCTGGCGGAAGCAAAGTCCTCGATCCATGTAAAATCATATATTTTATTTGTATATTGTGCTGAAATTTCTTTTGTTTTATCTGTTGAACCAGTATCAATGATAATAATTTCATCTGCAATGTCTTTCACACAGGCTAAACATCTGCCAATAACATCCTCCTCATTTTTTACAATCATACACAAACTTAAACTAACCATTTAGGAAGCACCTCACAATATAATATTATGTAGCGTTTTTCATCAATATAATATATGGAAGTTATCCTCGTTATGCTACAACAGATTATCGGTCATCGGTGCTTATTCAAACGTTGGGAACATGAGCTTGATCGGATTTATGTGATGCTGGAAAAGAAACTTCCTCAGAGTGAAGTGAGTGTCCTAAAAGAGGAACAGAAGAAAAGAAAATTACAGAGGTGTGTAATGCAAAGGCAAAATAATTGCTTAACTTTCGCACTGCAAAAAGACCAAGCAAGACTTGATATGACGGGGCAAAGCGTTAATAAAGCAGTCAAAAAACATATTGATTAACTCTTTGAGTAGTAGTTGGAAATCCATATGATAATGCCTGCATTGAATCTTGGTATAATAGAAAAAGAATTCACAGTTCTCTCAACTATCTCACCCCTCAACAAATGGAGGATTTGGCTTTGAGAACTGCTTGAAACATTTCGACTTTTTGTGTCCATTGTATTGATATTGGTCCAACCTTACCCCAAATTGCTTATTTGAACAATTTAGTCGTTTATCGCTTCAATACCCGTCTGTTTCATCTTTTCAATATTTTCTCGCCACTTGCGCAGTTCTTCTGGGGTGTGTCCAGTCCACTCAGAAACTTCGCCAACGATGCGGAGCGGTTCCCTTGACCGGTATGACCTCGTGATATTGCCGGGAAACTTTTTGTCGGTTAGGTTAGGGTCATCCTCAATGTCCCCGGTAGGCTCTACAATATAGATTCTTCCTCTTCCTTCTCCCACTGCGAGTTCCGCTGCCAATGCCACTCCGTCGCGCATAGAGGTGAAATAGATGTAGTTTGCTTTTTCCCCCTTGCCATAGTTGGATTTATAGCCCGGCGACAGCATATCTCCGATTGATAAATCTGCCTTTGTGCCATGATAAAACGGCCCCTTATCTTCAATTTTTCTTGCCACTCTTATTTGCAAACCTATCATAATGTCGAGCGCTGCCCGATTCAGATTCGGGTCGTGACTGGCGGTGCATTCCGCATCGACAACAATGGGCGTTTCTGGTTGCGCCGTCTTTGCGAGAACTGCGTTTGAGAGAACACATACATTTGACACGAGTCCCACGATTTCAATCCGCTCAAAAGACGTTGCCTTCAAATATTCGTACAACTCATCAGAACCGAATGTACATTTGTAAAAGCGCTTGTCCCCGTCTTGCATCTGTTTCGCAGTCTCACCGTAAAGATTGTGTCCTATGGTTCCCTTGATGCAGTGCGGTACGGCTTTATTCTTTCCTTCCTGTGTTTTTAGGTAATCCGAACCATGGGTGTCAAACGTGAATACGATGACATCGCCTTTGGCGCGGTACTTTTGGATTTTTTCCACAATCAGAGAGTCAAGCAACTCCGCGCCTGAAAATCCCAGTGAGCCTGACACAAAATCATTCTGATAATCAACTACAATCAAGCATCTTTGCATACTTTTACCCCTTTCAGCATCTTAATGCTGTCAAAATACATTTCTTGTTTCTACACATTATGGCCATACAATGCGTTCATATACTATTTTTTTATTTTAACATGACAGAATGTTTTTTATCTAATTCTGTACTTTCAAATTTCCGATTTTGCCGTTGGCTTGGGTCAGCGTCTTCACCGTCGGATTGTTTGTGACTGCAACACTTTGTATGCTCTGCCCGATTGCGACTGCATCTTGCGACATTTTGTTATAGGCGACCTCTGTTGCACCGGTGCATTCTTGACCAGATGGATGTGCCAAAACATAGGTATATTTATCTGTCTGCATAACGGGGTAACGCAAGCCGGCACCTTGACGGGCTTCCATTGGTGACAGATTACCGTCAGACCGTACAATAGAGAATAATGTGCCAGCCCTTCCTTTGCCTTCGGATGCCTTGTGCAGGAATGAGACAGAGGTGCTACTTTCAGTAACATCATATTGCCCCTTCCATGAATCGGGTAAAACCAAGCTAAAGCCAAGTGTGTGGTTCACATATGTGATTCCATCCCCGTGGGCTGGCAATTGTGAGACAGCAACAGTGTTGTTGGACAGCTTCAAAACACAGAGTTTGCCATCTTTCACACCAGTGGAGTAACCATCAATAAATGTCTCAATATTGTCATATTCGCAGGGAAGAATTATATTGGCATACTTGTCAATAACACCATATTTATCCTTCTTGTTTATCACAATAAAAACGGGATTGAGGTTTACATTCTCCCTACCGTATGTATTGTTTTCAGTGACGAGCCACGTTTCGCTTTTACACCCATAAAACGTTTTTCCATCCGTATCCAATAATCCGGTAGATGCGACAAAGCGACCAGCCATGTATCCACCTCCCAATCCGTTTGGCGGATATGCGTTTGACGCATAATTAGGCGTGCACCTCTCATTTTTAGTATTAATGATGAAGCTGTGGTCATCTTTCCGGACAACCGCATAGCCTCCTGAGAACGGAAACGCGGCGTCATAGGTGGGCGGTATGGCCACATTGCCATTCATATTAACATAGCCGTATTTTTGTTTGCCACTGGCCTCTTTTGTATAGACAGGAATAAGTCCATTCCCAATAAATGCGTGGTCTATATCGTGCCCCAGGTTCGGTTTCATTCCCGTCTTCCATTTTGTAACAAGAGTGCCCATTGTGTTATAAATTCCCTTATCACTGAGCAAGAAGTCATTGTGAAACCCATTGGGATCATACTGAGCAAGGGGCAAAACGATTTTGCCGTTCAAATCCACATAGCAGGTATCCGCCCCAGGCCCATCTTGGAAAAGCTGAACTAGGTTGGTACCATACAGCGTCATCGGGTGCAGATCGGACTTCCCATCGAGCTGCTTTCCATTGTATAGCACAGGTTTTTTTGCGCCTGTTGTATCAATAATGTAAAATTTGTCATCCTGCCCCTGCACCAAAGCGCGCCCTCCGGTAAATGGCCTGGCGTATTTGTACTGATAGGGTATAACAATGTTCTCGTTTAAGTCCACATAGCCGTATTTACCGCCACTTTCGACGGCAATGAGATCTTCGCTGATACTCCCTGGTATATAAATTTGTTCACCTTCTATTGTCAGCTTGGCGGCCACAACCTCCACTTTCAAGTTGGACGTTTGGCTAGATGACTGTGCGTAGGCAGCTGTACCATAATATATCGTTGTTACCAAGCCCAATCCCAGTATGGCCGAGGCCATTAATGTGTACAATACTTTTTTCATGATGACACCCCTTATTGTTTTTAAATTTATATAGCAAGTATCTTTTTACGACATATAAACACCATATGTTATTCCGGAAAAATACCCAATCGATAATTACGCTCAATGTAATCCCACTGTATACAAAGAATATTTATTTACGTGATTAATTGCTAATTTTCTTTTCTAAGTTTAATTAACTCGTTTTCTTCTTCACTTCGGTTGTCTTTTGCCTTAAAAGAGCCAGTATTATCATATTCTATTACCCATTTATTAATTGTTGATTTTGCTATCCCATACTCTTTTGTTTTTTCAGCCATGTTTTTCTCCATTCTTTTTTTTCATATTTTATCATGACCGAATTTTTTTTGTCTAATTTAGTATAGCCTATCCATAAAGCTTTCCCTTCAACCATTGTCCGACTACAAAATATGTAGCCTTGCATGAATTGTCATAAGTATCCCTCATACCACATCTGAAATTTTTAAAAAATAAATTCAGCACGTTTTAATGGAGAGCTGTAGTAATTACTGTACGAAAATTCTGTTGCACAAACCCAAGTTCATTCCCATCCAAATCTTTAATCGTAAATTTCCTTGTTCCGTATGTCATGGTTTCAATTGGTTGAACTATTTCCACTTTATCCTTCAACTTTTCCCACAGGTCATCCACATTATTCACTTCAAAGTTAAATCTGCCGTGTGATGGAACATTTTCATCAACCGCCAATGCAAAAACAGCACCTTCACCACATTTAAAATCTATATATTGCCATTTATCGTTGATATCTGCGCCTGTACCTTCAAACCCTAAAACATTTTCATACCATTCAATCGCCTTTTGTAGATCCCGCACATTGGCTCTAACATGCGTCAACTTTGTTTTCATTGCTTTCACTCCTCAATCATCAGAATGTTGTTACCCTCAAGGTCTTTACAGTTAAGTTCCTCACCGCTCCAAACAGCGGTAACTGGAAGTTCTAAATTCCATTTTATTTCAGCTGTTCATATGTTTTATCATTGCCATTCCCCCTATCCATTAAATAAATGCATAGGAGTTGGGTTATGTATTTATTGACTTATAATACAAGTCCAAAGGTTGAAAGAATTAGAAATACAGAAATAATGGCAGATATTATTCTACCTATACTTGCACCAAAATCATTTTTGAATTTTAATGCAAGTAAAAAAGCAGGCACAAAAAATAGTAACGAATAGAAAACAGTAAGATGTATTCCCATATTATTGTTTGACCATGCGTTTAATTCTAAAAAGTAAAGTATTTTGTCGCCATAACATACGTCATTTAACGTAAATCCAAAAATAATTCCTATAAATACCAAAAATAAAGATATAGAACCAAACCCAATTTTTCTTTTGATCATACAGACCCTCCCCCTTGTTCATTATATAAAAAATGTGTATGTGGAATATGTAAAGTCCCCTCAGTACCAATTAATATGGATATTTCAAGACTTGAGTCTATCCATCACGTTTCAATGGAGGACTATAGTAATTAAAGTGAATATTACTGCAAGTATTCCTAAAACTAAAATTTATAAACAAATCAGTTCGCCTTTTTGCCAGAGACATACAAAATAGCAATTATTTCCTACTTCATAATTTAAATTTAACAAATTTCAATATAAAAGTCCATTAATTCTTCTATTATTTATTTCCCCCCTTCCAACGTTTTTTCAATCACCCACAAAAAAATAAAAACCGTGCCACCGCACGGTTTTTATTTTTTTCGATTCACATTTTAAAGCAATGGGTTTTCATTTTTTGCTTTTAGTCTATCCCAACGTCTATCCACTTCATTTTGAATTTGACCAACCACATCTGCATAATCCGCTTTTGCCATATGCTTGGTTCTGCCCATCATTTTGAACCAATCAATTATTTCTATTTTTTTATTTTTTTCTTCTGGGTTATAATTTATTTTTGTGACACCTTGTTCAATTTCATAAAGAGGGTGATAACAACTGTTTACCGCTGCTTCAATAACACTTCTTTCGTAACGAGGGTCATCTCCCCAGTTTAGCGGACAAGCAGACAATGCTTTTAAATAAGAAAGCCCATATTCGTTAGAATATTTTTGAGCCTTGGCTGCTTTTTTAATAAAGTCAGCAGGATTTGATTCTGCAACCGTAGCGATATAAGGAATATTAGTAGCTGCCATAATTTGTGGATTATCTTTGTGGAAATTAATTTTTCCTTTTTGATTTTTTCCAACATGAGAAGTAGAACTTTTTGCACCCATTGGTGTTGAATAAGAAAGTTGATATCCTGTGTTCATATATCCGCCATTGTCATATTCAAAAATAATCATTTTATGGTTTCTTAATGCAGTTCCAATGGCAGGCCCCATTCCGATGTCAAGACCACCATCACCAGAAACCATAATGAATGTATAATTTTCATCTTGTGGGATTTCCCCTCTTTTTTGTTTTTGGTGAAACATTTCCACAAGCCCCGATAAGGTGGCAGAACCATTTTGAAAAAGGTTGTGAACGTAAGGAACTCTAAAGGAGGTTTTCGGATATGCTGTTGTTACAACCATGGCACAACCAGTGTGGAAAAGCAACACAACATTGCCCTCAATTCCTCTTAACAACATATTAATATTAACAGGAATACCACAACCTGGGCAAGCACCATGTCCAGCTGTAAATCTTTTTGGCATTTTAACGCTGTCTTTTACAACGCCACCTTTTACCACCATTATTTTATTGGTTTCATCATAAGTGGTTTGTGTAAGATTTAAAGTTGCGTTGCTGTCATTTACAGGGGTAATATATTGTTGTATTTGATAGCCTTCCTTGCCTTCATAATTTCCATAGTAATCAAACTTTTTAAAGTCTGATTGCTTTTCCGTTGCTGCAATGGCTTCTTCAAACATTTTCACAGCATCTTCAACATAAAAATCTCTACCACTTAGGCCATAAATTCTGCTTAAAACTTCGATTTGTGATTTATTGTCTTGTAGCAATGCTTTTAATTCTAATGTTAAGTTTCCGCCACCAGCACCGTAGCTGTCTTGCCTGTCGGCTGATACAATTACTTTTGCACCTTTACAAATATTAAATAATTCACTAGGAATCCAAGGTCTTAAAACATTGGTTGTAAATACCCCTACTTTTTTTCCTTCGTTTCTTAATTTATCAACAGCAACTTTTGCTGTGTCAAAACTAGAACCTAAAATATATAATATTTGCTCTGCATCTTCTGTTTTATAAGCTTCTGATATGCCATATTTTCGTTGGGTTAACCCTGCATATTCTTCAAAAACTTTTGGAATAACGCTTTTGGCATCTTCCATCGCCATATGAAGTTGATATTTATTATTCATTAAGTCAGGTTCATTCATGTATGAGCCGATAGAAACAGGAGAGTCTTTTGAAAATGCGCTAAACTCCGCTTTGTATTCTCCAAGGAAACTAAGCACATCACTGTCATTTTCAAAAACGTAAGTTTTTCTTTTTTGGTGGCTGGTAAAAAATCCATCAAAAGCAACAATAACAGGAAGCTTAACTGCTTCTGCAATTTTTAAAGCGCAAATATTCATGTCGTAAACAGCTTGTGGGTCTTTTGCAAATAAAATAATCCAGCCTGTATTCAATGCGTACATGATGTCGCTGTGGTCACCTTTGATAGACAAAGGACCAGAAACAGTTCTACAAGCCACATTTAAAACCATTGGAAAGCGAGTTCCCGATTGAACAGGCAACTGTTCAATGGCATATAACAGCCCATTGGCAGAAGTGGCATTAAAAACACGCCCGCCACCAGCCGTAGCACCGTAGCAAATGCCAGCCGCACCATGTTCACCGTCCGCTGGAATCATCAAAACATCATGTTCTCCCTCTGCTTTTAAAAAATCAAGGTGTTCCGCTATTTGAGTAGAAGGGGTAATGGGATAATAGCCCATGATGTGATAGTTAATTTGTTTTGCTGCATATGCTGCAAGTTCGTTTCCTGATTCAAATAATACTTTTTGATTCGCCATTTTAATCCTTCCCTCCTAATATAATTCATTGGTTGTTGAAGATTCTGAACGCATCCATGAGTTTGGACCTACATCTTCAAACACAAGCTTGTCTACAATTAATTCTTGATTTCTTACGTGGGTTTTGGAAGTGTCGTGTTCATGTTCAAATCCAGCTGTAATTGCATCTGTCGGACAAACTTCCACACATCGCAAGCATCCTTTGCAATGATGATAATCTGGCCCTAAATTGACAACAGAAGGTTTCCCTTTATATTCTCCTTGTACAAATTGATAAACCATGTCAGGGCAGGTTGTGTCACACATACCACAATTAATACAAGCTTCTTTTTTAAACACTGGAATATATCCTTCCCGACTTGCGGAAAGGTCATTGGAAACCGTGCTGCCGTAATGAGGATTTACGCCACCAATTGGTGCATTTTTATAACCCCACTCTCTTTGCACTTCTTTATATTCTTGATAAGGATATTTTCCGTCCTTTTCAAATTTTTTAGAAACAACACCATCGTAACCTTTTTTTAGCCCTTCAATGTTTCCTTGTAAAGCTTGTGGATATTTTTTACCAACCGTATCTGTTATGGCTTGCTCTAATGCCGCCAGTTCTATAAAGCCAGAAGCTTTTGCAAGTGCTCCTAACATGACCATATTTACCCTTGTTTTTGATTCCATGGCTATTTTTAAAGCATCGATACAATACAAAGTCCCTGCGTGCATTTTTAATCGATCACGCATAGCATCAGGCGTTTCATTTGTATTAATCACCACAGAAGTATGTTCTCCTACACCAGCCATAACAGGTTCCTTTCCTGCCATTCTTTCATGAAATAACCCTAATAAGCTCGGTCTTTCAATGGGGCTGTTAATTCTTATTTCTGTTTCATTTGGTGCAAATCGAATATATGCTTTTACAGGTGAACCTCTTTTTTCTGAGCCATAACTGGAAAAACTGCTGGCATTTAATCCAAGGTATAACGCACCTAACTCACCTAGTATTTTTCCACTTAAGTTGGCACCAAGCCCACCAATACTCTCTAGTCTAATTTCATAGTATCCATTATCATTTACTGTTGGCAACTTCACGTTGTAATCCATTTTAATCCTCCTTCAATCATACTCATATCGCTGTTAAGGATAATAATCGACTTTGTGTCAAGAAAAAAACCGTGACTTCTGACCATTTTTTACGTAGACAGAAGACCACATTATTCCTTAATCAGTATAACATTCCTATTATTTGTAAATAAGGAGTTTTTATACTACAGCGGTTTAACTTTTTATGAGGAAAATTGAAAAGGTCCTGCTAATATCAATTAGCAAGACCTTACCGTTTTATTATTTCATTATAGTTGTTCCATTATATTTTCCACAATGTTAGAAGCATTTCTTGCTGCAATATCAACAAACTCTTCAAATGACATATCCGCAGAGCCGTCCGCTTTGTCCGAAATAGCACGAATAATAACAAAAGGAATTTTGTTCAATACGCAAGTTTGAGCGATAGCAGCACTTTCCATTTCTACACAAAGGGGATTAAAGTTTTCTTTTATTTTATTTTTTATTTCCGCTGAAGAAATAAATTGGTCACCACTCACAATTTTTCCGGTGAGTACGTTTTTTACTTGTGGAACATTTTTAGTTGCTTCTGTTGCCAGTCTTATAAGTTCTTCATCTGCTCTAAAAGCACTGTCAGGCATACGAGGAATAACCCCCATTTTATGACCAAAAGCAGTAACATCCACATCATGATGCCATACTTCGTCAGAAATAACAACATCGCCAATGTCTAACTCTTTTGAAATAGCCCCAGCAACACCGGTATTAATAATATAATCAACAGCAAAAAGGTCAATGAGAACTTGAGAACAAATAGCCGCATTCACTTTACCAATTCCGGAACGAACCAAAACAACATTAGTATTATTAAATTTACCAATAAAAAAGTCAAGCCCAATAATATTCCTTACGGTTACTATATTCATTTTAGGTTTAATATACGCTATTTCTTCCTGCATAGCACCGATGATTCCAATCGTTTTCAAAAACTTCACTCCTTAAGGTTTACAAATAATACGAATCTCATTCATTAGCGTTTTTTCCAAAGCAACTGAATGTGAAATTAATATAAACCATTATCATATTTTATGTATATACGTCCATTTTATCATAATTGTATTAAATTAACAATAAAACTTCAATAATTTATTATTTTTCTTGTGAATTTGCTACCTGAAATTATGGCATATTTAAAAAATCCATCAGTACCACCCCTAGTTTCATATTTCCCATGGCATCCTCTGCAATCGGTTAGAATGCTGTTGACAAAATAAATTAACTTTGTTATCATATGCAAATGTTAGCTAATGCTAACATTTGCATATGAGGAGGTGTTTTTATAGCAGCAAATAATAAGCAATTGCCGTTTAAGTACAAAGGCATCTATGTGCTGGTTGTCATTGGTTTACTTGTAGCAATCGTATTTTCAGTATGTTTTTCTGCCTCTGTGGGACAAGCAAATATTCCGCTTAGTCAAACATTTAATGTAATCATGAATAAAATATCAAATGGTATGATTGGATCTCTTGATGGCATACCAAATGCTTTTGTCAGTATCATTTGGCAAGTCAGGATGCCAAGAGTAATCTTTGCAGTTTTTATAGGAATAGCACTTGCTGTGAGTGGTGCAGTTATGCAGGCATTAGTTCAAAATCCCCTGGCAGACCCATACATATTAGGAATTTCATCTGGCGCTTCATTAGGAGCTACATTTGCCATTTTAATTGGCTTTGGGGGTGGCACGATTTTTGCACAATTCGGACTTGCTTTTAGTGCATTTATGGGAGCGGTCATTGCCTCCCTTGCCGTCTTGATACTCTCAAGTATTGGCGGACGAATGACATCAATGAAGTTGGTGCTCTCCGGGTCAGTTATTAGTGCCTTATGCGGTTCGTTTTCAAGTATAATTGTATATTTTGCAAACAACGCCGAAGGCATGAAAACCGTTACATTTTGGGCCATGGGAAGTCTTACATCTTCAAGCTGGAGTAAAGTGCCAATGCTTGCTATTGTCGTCAGCATAATCACAATCTTTTTTCTATTTCAGCACCGCATCCTTAATACAATGCTTTTAGGGGATGAGGCGGCTACCACATTAGGCATTCCACTTTCTAAATATAGAAAGTTTTACATGGTTTTGACTTCCCTTCTGACAGGAGTGGTAGTTGCATATTCTGGTATGATTGGTTTTATTGGATTGATTATCCCCCATATTGTTAGGGGGTTGATAGGTTCTGACCATAAACGCTTGGTACTACTTACTGCACTGATTGGCTCTTTATTTTTGATCTGGGCTGATGTAATCTCAAGGGTTATTATTAAAAATGTAGAACTTCCTATTGGTATCATTACAGCTATGATTGGGGCACCTATGTTTATTTATATCATCGTGAAGAAAGGATATAACTTTGGAGGATAACTATGCAACTTACTATTCAAAACTTAAAAGTTAAAATCGACAAAAATGAAATTGTCAAAAATGTTTCATTGCTTGTGAAGAAACGACAATTTGTGGGTATTATTGGTGCTAACGGATGTGGTAAATCAACAATGCTTAAAAGCATTTATAAGAGCATAAAAACGGGAGAGGGTTCCGTATTTTTAGATGACATGGATGTGGTTCACGCCTCTCCCAAAAAAGTATCTCAAAAAATGAGCGTCGTGAGTCAGTTTAACGAATTGAACTTTGACTTAACTGTTTTTCAAATGGTGATGCTGGGGAGAACCCCTTATAAAAAATTGTTGGATACAGACACACAAGAAGATATTGATATCGTTCATGACGCTTTACACCAAACCAATATGACAACGTATATGAACAGAAGTTATATATCGTTGTCAGGCGGTGAGAAGCAACGTGTAATACTGGCACGAGCAATTGCGCAACAGCCCTCATTTATTGTTCTCGATGAGCCAACCAATCATTTGGATATTCGATATCAACTAGAAGTACTTACAAATGTAAAAAAGTTAAACATTGGTGTTTTAGCTGCATTACATGACTTACAAATGGCATCTGAATATTGTAATTATATTTATGCCATGAAAAACGGCAAAATCATAGCCCATGGAAAGCCTAAAGAACTTTTTACGGAATCACTGGTTACTGCAATTTATGATGTGAATTGTAAAATTTTTGAAAATCCTATTACAAATAATTTAAACTTTGTTTATCAACTTTAAGGAGAACACACTATGAAAAAAACTTTAGCATCTCTGATGGTAACTTTATTAATCGTTCTAAGTGGTTGTGGAACTTCGGGACAAACACCTACTCCAGAAGTCACCAAAACCGTTGATACTGCCTATCCTGTCGTAATCAAAAACTATACAAAACTGGAGGGAGGTGTTGAATGGATCGAAAAAGAAATTACTTTTGAGAAAGCACCTGAAAGAATTGTGGCAACTACCCGTACTGCTGCTGAATTTTTACTACATCTTGGACTTGGAGATAAAATTGTAGGCGTTGGTGGCGTATTTGGTATCCCTGACAAATCTGTGGAAGAAGACTTTAACAAACTTACAAACCTTGGCAAGTCTTACATTAGCAAGGAAGTTGCCATGAGTGTTAACCCTGATTTTATTTTTGGGCGTGGTGGATTATTTGATAATGCCGACTGGGGTGTTGGCACCGTTGATTCACTGAATGAAATGGGAATAAAAACCTTTGTTATGGCATCTTCTGTCACAGATGGCACATTCGATTCTATTTACGAAGATATCGAAATGATTGGTAAAATTTTTAATGTGCCTCAAGCCGCTGAAGCGTTTACCAATGAACTTAAGACAAGACAACAAGTTATTGCAGATACGTTAAGTGGTATTGACCAAAATAAAACATTCGCTTATGTACATGTTGCTGATCCCGAAAATTTAAATGCTTATTCAGCACACGACGAAAGCTTCTTCAACAATATGTTTAAAATGCTTAAACTACAAAATGTACTTCAAAGTATAAATGGGGAAGTCAGTACAGAATTTTTTATTGAAACAAACCCCGATGTTATCGTTGCATTACACTGGGTGGAAGAAGGTGCTGATGAATCACAAGAAACTGAACAATTTACAATCAATCAAATTTTAAATAACCCTAAACTCAAAAGTATGTCAGCAGTTGAAAATCAACAAGTGTATGTTATGGATTACAATTATCTGTTTAGCTATAGCTACCAAAGTTTAGATGGATTAGAACTACTTGGGAAACAAATGTATCCAGATTTGTTCAAGTAATTGCAAGTCTTTTCATGCTTTCACCACTAAATACTTACCATTTTGATTTACAAACCAAGCAGTATTTTCTGTTTCTGCTACATCATTATTTTTATTTTCTGATAGAATGTTAATGGTAGTTGATTGAAGTTTTTTAAACGTATTCAGTAAATTAAGTTCTCCAAATCCCCACGCATCATTAGGATAAATAATCCCTTTTTTTCTTGTGGCGCCTGCAATAAGGGCACTTTTTACTTTTAATGTATTCATGGTAACGTCATTTTTTTTCGCAATTCCCCACTCCAATAAAAGGGCTGATGCACCTGCTACATGGGCTGTTGCTACACTGGTTCCACTCATTGTTCCATAGGCTCCATTTGGCAGTGGCCCTGCTACATTTACTCCCGGCGCCACAATTTCAGGTTTTAGCACACCGTATCTTGTTGGGCCTCTGCTTGATTCAATATATAAACTTCCGTCCCTATGATTATAAGCTCCCACCGTAAGTGCTCCATCAAATGTGGAAGGGTCTAAAATAGTCACCGTAGGAACAGGGTTTAAAAATACAGTTTCAGGCTTTGCAAACACTTTCACTGGAAGCCACGAATGATATGTTCCATTTACAATTGTTTCACCGTAAACTGTAATCGTCCAAATGCCAGGCTGAGGGTCTTTAAATTGAATGGTTACTACTTGATCCCCACTTTCAATTGCTGATATGGCATACACAACACTGATTACGGTTTTTTCAAGTGTAGGCCTGAAAGTTTGTTCCATATTATTTCGAACGGGTATTTTTTCTATAATATCTCCCGTGGGAGAATTGATAGAAATAGCTACTCTATCGGGAGATAATGTCCAAATCTCCATAGAAAAACCTCGTTCGTCGTCTGCCACATTAAACTCAATGTTTTGAGTGCCACCTTCTTCTATTCTCCCCATGGTATGGCGTGCTGAGTTTCCCTCATTTCCACAGGCACCGCATCCAACTACTCCCGACCTTGTACGATACGCACCTGCGAACTGTGAACCAAAGAAGTTTCCATCATGACCACCTTGATTGGTTCCAAGTGTAAAACAGATAGCAATTGGCATTTGTAATTCTTCTGCTTTTCTATACACATAAGAAAGTGCTTGGAAAGCATCGCTACCCTCATAAGCAGGCACATTATCAACAAAAATCATATTTTTTTCTAATAAATATTTTTTTGCTTGCTTCAACTTCACTATTACAAGTTCAGCATCTGGGGCAACTCCTATGTAGTTATTTCCTTCATCACGTCCTGCGGCAACCCCCGCCAAAAAAGTTCCATGTCCCACTTCATCTGTCACAGGAACTATGGATAGGGGATTGCTTGATTTCAATGCTTCATTAATTTGTTCACTGGTAAACTCGGTTCCATAACAATAATCTTGGGGAGGATTGTTGGTGTAAATGGTTTGATCCCAAATTGCCCTTATTTTCGTTGTTCCGTCCTCATATATAAAAGCTTTGTTTGTGTAATCAATTCCTGTATCGATAAATGCTATTAATATTCCTTTTCCTCTCAGCTCTAAATTAGGATTATTTTGAATTTGCAAAATACCGGACACATCTAAGCTTTCTCTATCTAATGTAGCATATATCATTGTTTCCATGTAAGTTGTCATTCCACTTATTTCTCTCAAAAACTCATCTAATATACTTTGCTTTATGCTCAAAAATGCTGTATCAGCTGTAGATATACCACAAATAATGACATCGGGATATTTCTTTATTATTTCCATTACATCATCGGTTATTACCATCATTAAGTCTACATACTCATTTGAAATTATTTTTTGTTCTTTTGTCATAGTATCATCATTTTGCATGGAAGAAATTTCTCCGCTGACTTCCATGGATTGTGTCTTTTTTATCCGCCCTTCAAGAGAATTAAAAAGACAAAGTTTACCATACCCCCATGTATTATTGGGATAGACTACATTGTCATCTCTACTTGCCCCTAGTTGTAATATAGATTTTAGTTTTTGGCCGTACATATATTCATCATTCTTTTTTACAATGCCCCATTCTAACAGAAGCGCTGCTGCTCCCGTCACGTGTGGTGCCGCCATGCTTGTTCCTGTTAGGGCATCATAACCGCCTCCTGGAATTGTAGATATGATTCCTACAGCAGGTGCAACCAAATCTGGTTTTATATACACATCTTCACGAGTGTAGCCTCTCCCAGAAAATGAAGCTATACTGCCTGTTAAGTGGTTATATCCTCCAACGGTAATAACACTTTGGGGCGTCGATGGAAGTGTAAGAGTTGTCTCTGTTGTAGGCGTTAGAAAAATAGCACTGTTCCCCACTATTTCACTAATAGGAAGCCACATATGGTAATTTCCGTTTATAATGGTGGTAGGGTGAATTCTGAAAGTCCAAATTCCTTCGCTTAAAAAATCTCCCGTTCCCGATACTATTTCAACAAAAACATTTTGGTCACCATTAAATGGCGTTGGCTCTCCAAAGTAAATATAAATATTACTATTGGAAAGTTGATACTCTAGCCTTGAAGTTTGAAACGGTATCATTCCTGTTGAAGTACCATTTGGTGAAATAATTTCAATACTAAATAAATCAATATAATTTTTCCAAATTTCAATGGAAATTGATGGTAGTCCTGCATCAACAGAAATCTGCACATCTTGGGTTTCATCATTTTTTAGATTTCCACTTGTGTGGTGGGAAGCTCCGCCTTCATTTCCGCTTGCTACTACAATGGCATTTTTCCACATCAAAGACATATCATCTAAGTAGGTTTCAAATAAAGACATTCCATCATGAGGCCCGTCGTTTGTCCCAAAACTTATATTGATGGCTATTGGCATATTTAGCTCTTCCGCTTTTTGTATCACATATTTTACGGCTCTCATAAGTTCTGTCGTTCTTGGATATGATTCCGCTAGTCCCAGCTTTACAATAATGAAAACTGCATTAGGGGCAGCACCAACTGACCTGCCGTTGCTTGCCCTTCCATTTCCTCCTGCAATGCCAGCAACATGGGTACCATGGCCTAAAAAATCTTTTGTCGGTAATTTTTGCTCCCGTTGTATGGGAGATTCTATTTTCAGTGCTTCATTAATATCGGTGTTTGTATATTCAAAACCCGTACTAAATCCTACAGGTGGTTTGCCTTCTATGGATTGGTCCCAAATGAATAATATTCTACTGGTTCTATCATCATTTATGAAATCTGGGTGAGAATAATCGATTCCCGAATCTATTATTCCTAGTATCACACCCTCCCCTTTTAAACTGTACTGTTCATATTGTTGCGCCCTTGTAATACAAGAAGCTTCCATACTGCTACTCACCATATACCCTAAACTTCTCGGTTTTTCTATGTAATCAATTTCTGGTTGATTTGCAAACTCCCGTATTCTGTCCTCTGCTATGGTCACAATTGCATAACGCTCTGTTAGTATATCTGCTACTCCGTCAACTTTGTTAAGTACAGTTGCCAAATCTCCATGATATTTTACAATTAACGACCATTTTCTTGTCACGTCATCGTATCCCACATTTAAGGTGGTACTTTTTGCTCTTTCTTGTTCAGGTATGCTGATAGATAGGTTGAGTTCGGATTCAATTTTGGGATTTTCTGCCATCTGTTATCACCTTCAAATCTATTTAATTTTATATAAATATTCGTCAAGCTTTCTATCTATACAAAAATAAACAAAAAGATCAGTAGAAAAATTAATTTCTACTGACCTCTGAAATGCTAAAATTGTCTAATATAATTTATCCAGTGATTTTTGTACATTTTTTAAAAGTTCAGCAATATCTTTCTGGGTGTAAAACTCACCCCGTCCTGGTACAAATGACTCAATACTTACCCGTTTTGTGGCTACATTGTAGCCATAAGTATATACGTCAAAATGTTGCATTCCTTGGTCAAATGCTGCATAAAAAGTAATATTTCCCTTTTCATCAACAGTTGATATTTCAGCAATATATAAATCTTTTAAAATTTTATTTGATATGATAACTTTATAATTGCCTGAATTATCGATGACTCCAATCTCTTCCATATAATTTTCATCATTTTGCTTATCACTATCAGCATCCGTCCCAGTCTTAGTCTTAGTCAAAACATAAATCCCATTTTTTGTAC
Source organism: Eubacteriales bacterium (assembly GCA_031546905.1). GTDB lineage: Bacteria > Bacillota > Clostridia > Lachnospirales > JAVBJQ01 > JAVBJQ01. Next base: position 21,759 of record JAVBJQ010000041.1, read on the forward strand.
TATATGCCGAAATAGGAGATTTGTCAAAGTGATATAATAAAGACATTTTTTTATTTTCAGCTATTTTGATAACTGCATTATTATCAAATATTAGTTTCGGCGAGGAAGTCGAAGTATCTGAATGAAGTGGAGTATTGGAAACTATCCGAATCTGAGTAGGAGAAGCATTTAAATTTATTGCTTTATCCATCATGAAACTATCTTTCAATTCATCCTTTTCATAAAGAAAATATTGAAATTTATTTTTGACTTGTAATCGAACTAAGAAATCGTAATTTGTGTAAGAAGATACAACAGGTTGAAAAACCATATTCTCTGCTTCTACTGAAAAACATTTTTTTACAGTTGCTGTATTTAAATTGACCACATTATACTCATACATACCATCTTTTAAAGCTGCAATATACAACTCACCGTCTCTCGCATCATAATAAGTTGTTTTGTCAGCCCCAAAAATTTCTGCCACCGTTTCTTTTCCATCGTATGTATATACTTTCATATATGAATCTATTTCATTTTCATAAAAATAAAGAACACCGTTATATAATTTTAAATCTACAAGTGCTATTGTTTTACCACCATCACACAACTGACACCGTCTTTTTAGTGTGGCACTATCAATCGCATAAATACCCTCTTGGCTGAAGCCAATGAAATAATTATCTTCATACCAACCAATTGATTTGTATTTCTCTTCACTTATGCCTAATGCGGCTAACTCAACCTCTTCGATACAATGTACGATATTACCATTTTTGTTTACAGCAAACATTGTATCTAAGTTGGAAAGTCCTTTCACATAACTTTCTTTTGTAAAAACTCCTTTTTCAATAAGGCTATCTACTAAAAGCGTATCACTATCTTTCATTTTCCAATGTAGGGCTCTAAACATTAAATAGGTGCTATCATACCGAAGAAAATTTGGGCAATAATATTTGTAAAAGTTAGTCCACCTATACGAATCAAAAAGATTTTTTTCTAAAGCAAATTCAAAAACGTCATTATATTTAAAATCTCCATTTACATCGTCAGAATAACCTAAGCATCTTAAAAGAAAAACTAAAAATTGTTTTCCTGTAATATTATTTTTAGAACCATATGTATCCCCAGTCATACCATTTAATAATTTATTTTGATACAACCATCCAACATAAGGCTTCGCCCATTCATCAACATCGGTAAACGGTAATTCATATGTGCCTCCTAAAGCCTCTTTCTCTGTACCTAGTAATCTTGTCAGTAGAACTGCGGCCTCTTGCCTGTTTAGGTTGCTATCCAGCATAAATCCTTTATTCGTACCATTAAAAAGTCCCATTTCTCTCAGCATTTCTGCAAATTCATCATTTACACTGGTATTGGTGTATTCTGCCTTTACGCTTTGTGTACTTGAAAATATGGTTACCAATATCATAATAGCTACCAGAAGTTTTGAAAACGTCTTCATCAAATCCCCCCTTATTAGCTACAGTATATCTTATTTTTTGGGTGCCACGCGAATCCAAACCTCACAAAAATTTTTTTCATCTTTTCCATAATATAATTCTAATTCAAACCCATTTATTTTTTCATAAGAAGAAGTTGGTAGCCACTCTGTGTACACACGTTTAATTAGATTTTGTATAACCCCACTTGTTTCTTTCTTTGTATGGATTTCAGACCTAAAAATCGCCCACGTAGTAGCAGGTACCTCAACAACGCTATACCCTTCTGTATTGCTTTTGTCTGTTTGAAAAGCAAACAACATATAGGGAAATGTATTTTTTTCAGTATCTCTGTAATCGCAAATCCCATTAATTAAACATAACTCACTTTTTATACTTGGGTCAATATTAGTGGAATCCTCAAGCTTTTTATAACGTCCATCTTCATAAATATCCATCCAAAATTGTGGTAGTGCTTTTAAATGCTCGCTGTTTTCTGTAGTAAAAACATCTTCAATTCCATAAACCAAAAAAGCTTCTTTTGTCTCAATTTTATAATCCATTGGCGTGACTCCTTTTATTGTTAGTAAAAAAGAAATACGTGGAAAAGCTTTTAAAGAAATACCTTCGTTACGCGCTGACGAAGGTGTTGTGCCGTGAATAACCTGAAAAGCCCTCGCGAAAGCTTCTGGGGACTCATATCCATATTTTAAAGAAAGATCAACAATTTTAATACTGCTGTTTTGCAGTTCAAAAGCTGCTTGTGTTAATTTTCTTTTTCTAATATATTCCGAAAGTGGCATATCGGCTATAATAGAGAATATTCTTTGAAAATTTGAAATAGAGTAATAAGTTATTTCAGCAACTTCCTCCATATTAATTTCTTGATCCAAATTATTTTCAATGTAATCAATCGCCTTGTTCATTCGTTCAAACCAAGTCACCACGTACTCCCCCTTTCCAATAATAGAATATCACATAGACTTTTTAAAATCCTTGCATTGGCGAGACAACAATTGCAAGCTATCTATAGTCAACAGATTTGAAAATATTTTAAAAAGAGTGTTTCATATACATGGTTTACTCTATATTATGCTGTACTACTTGTGGCTCCTTCATTTTTATGTACGTTACAACTTTTCGGTTGAACAATAGCAATCCAACTATAATAATATTTATTACCATTACATTCAGCTTACACGCATTGATAATGCCATTAGCCAATGGAGCATAGCTCGTATTTACAGAAAAATACTGCTCTGGGCTGACCACCATTGATATTAAGACTAGCATAGCTGTAATTAAAAAGTATATCCTCATGCCTTTTTTTAGTCCTACTCTTTTTGAAAAAAATAAAAGTGGAATGCCTATGGCAAGTATTACAAAGAAAATAAAAAATAAAATATTAATACTAATGAGAGGCAATAACATTAGTACTCTAAAAAATATGCTAAGGGCAATAAATATGGCAAGGATTCGTTTTCCTTCATGGTAATTATTTGCTATTTCGGAAGAAATGGAGGTTGTAGCATTTTGCTCTAGTACATTAACTATTTTCATTTCTTTATCCAATAAACTCTCTCCTTTTCGAAATCTCTAGTCTAACAACTTATACTGCTTAGCAATTTCCATTATTTCACTTCGTTCTTCTACGGGTAAATTAATATTGATGAACATATTCCAATCATCTTTATTAAACTTTGAAAAAATCCATTGTATATCCTGTGGATTTTTCAAATCCTTCACTTCTCCTTTTGCAACTTTTCTTATGGCAATTGGCTTTAGGTATTGCACATAGTCAGGAATTCTGTAGGTGGCTTCTGAGATTTGTTCACAAAGTTGTCGTTTATTCGCATTGCTCTTATAAGTCATATAAATAACAGGTATATCCATAAGCATTAGCCCCACTAAAATTATAAGTGCGATCTTCATACTTCTTTTTCTGAAATCAAATATTTCCTTCATGCCCTGCCTCCTCATACTTTTGCTATGGATTACGTTACAACACCTCTACATAGCTATATAGAAAATAAATTTTAAAACCCCCGTAAAAAGTTTTCACTTTTCACGGGGGTTTTGTATCATCGTGGGATTATCTAACTAACCATCCACCATCAATTGCTAAAATATGACCATTAATATAGTCAGAACCTTTACTAGCTAAGAAAACAACAGCACCCATTAAGTCATAAGGATGACCCCATCTGCCAGCAGGAATTCTTGCTAAAATTTCTTCGCTTCTTCCTTCATCCGCTCTAATTGGAGCAGTGTTGTTTGTAGCAATATATCCAGGAGCTAAAGCGTTTGTTTGGATATTTTTGCAAGCAAGTTCATTTGCAAAAGCTTTTGTGATACCAGCAACAGCATGTTTAGAAGCTGTGTAAGAAGGAACGAATTTTCCACCTTGGAAAGATAACATAGAACAAACGTTAATAATTTTACCGCCACCTTGTTTATCCATTACTTTCGCAACTGTATGGCTTAAGTAATAAACAGAATGAAGGTTAACATCAATAACTGCGTTCCAATCTTCGTCTTTGTATTCAAGTAAAGGAGCACGTCTAATTGTACCAGCGTTGTTCACTAAAATGTCAACTTTGCCATAAGCAGCAACACAAGCTTCAACAACTTTGTCAATATTTGCTCTTACAGAAAGGTCAGCTTGATAAAACTCAACTCTTCTTCCTTCTTTTTGAATGAGTGTACGAGTTTCGTCCCAGTTGTTGTCATACGTAACGATAAATAAGTCAGCACCAGCGTTAGCAAGGGCAACAGCATAACCTTGACCTAAACCAGTGTTACCACCTGTAACAATCGCAACTTTACCATCAAGTCTAAAAAAGTCCATACTAAAATTACTTACTGAAAAATCCATAAAAACACTCCTTTTGTAGTTAAACGTTTATAGTTAAATTTGATTATCTTAAATCTTTTGTAGCGATGCCATCCATGTCTGTGAATGTTTGGTTTTCTCCAACCATACCCCAAATGAAAGTATAGTTTTTAGTACCAACACCCGAGTGGATAGACCAGCTAGGAGAAATAACAGCTTGTTCATTTTTCATTACAATATGCCTTGTTTCATCAGGTGTTCCCATGAAGTGGAAAACGGCATTGTTTTCGTCCATGTTGAAATATAAATAAACTTCCATACGTCTGTCATGAGTATGGCAAGGCATTGTATTCCAAAGACTACCTGGATCAAGAATTGTCATTCCCATAACCAATTGACAACTTTGGCAAACAGCAGGGTGAACATATTGATTGATTGTTCTCTTATTACATTCTTCTGCGCTGCCCATATGAACTTTGTTGGCTTTATCTAAGCCGATTTTAACAGTTGGATATGTTTTGTGAGCAGTCCCACTGTTAATATAAAATTTAGCTGGATTGTTGGCATCGTCACTTTCAAAAGAAATTCCTTTAACGCCCATACCTATGTACATACCATCACTATTATCAAGCTCATATTTTTCGCCGTCTAATATAACAGTACCTTTGGCACCAATATTGATAACGCCCATTTCACGTCTTTCAAGAAAATACTCACAGCCCATTTTTGCATCAGCAACAAGGGAAATGGTATTTCCAGAAGGAACAGCACTACCAAAAATGATTCTGTCAATGTGGCTATAAACAAGCTTCAATTCGCCTTTTTTAAACAAATCATCAACTAAAAAATGTCTTCTTAAGTCGGAAGTATCATATTTTTTAGCATCTTCATAATGACTACCATATCTAATTTCCATAAATTCATCTCCTTATTTGTTAGCGGTAACACTATCAATTACAAAATTTAGCTTTACTATTTTGCTTTCAAAAAATAAAATAGTAAAAGTTAAACCTCCATATTTATAATTAATAAAAAAGTATAAGAAAAAATTCCTACTTTATATAATATTTTCTCATATAAAGTAGGAATTGTAAAGCACTATTTAAATTTCTTTACAAGATTTTCTTATGATTAATTTAGGTTTTAAAACAACGCTTTGATGACTTATATTTGTCTTGTGAGAAAGCTCTTCTACTAAAATTTCTGCGGCAGTCTGCGCCATTCTTTTTGCATCTTGATCCACAGTTGTCAACGGATACGGTAACATTACACCTGATTCAATATTGTCATATCCAGCAATGCCAATTTCATCAGGGCACTTTACATTTCTCATATAACAACATTTTGAAACGCCCATGGCAACCGTATCATTTACTGCAAAAATACCGTCAACGCCTTTGTCAATAAGTGGCCCTGTACTTTCAACGCCACATTCAAAAGTGGCTTTTGTGTGAGCAATTAATTCTGGGTCAAAGGCAATGCCATGTTTTTTTAAAACATCTTTATATGCCCTCAATCTTTCATTAGAAGCAGAAGAAGATACATCACCAAAAATTCCGCCTATTTTTTTGTGGCCCATTTGAATCATGTGTTCAATTATTTTGGTAGCCCCATAATAATTGTCACTTGAAACAACACTAATATCAAGTCCTTCTACAACATTATCGACCATCACAATAGGAAGATAGTCAATAAATTGTTCATAATCTTCTTTTTTAGGTTCAACAGGAAGAAGAATAATACCATCTACCCTTCCCTCACATAAAAAATTAAGATACGAAATCTCATTTGATTTTTTTCTGTCACTGTTGCATGAGATTAACCAATAACCTTGTGTCTCAAGAAAAGAACTTACTTCCTTACTAATCGTAGCATAATACTGATTTGTAATATCTGGAACAATAAGCCCAATCATATTTGACTTTTTTGTTATTAAAGTTTTGGCAGCAGCATTTTGGCGGTAGCCAAGTTCACGGCAAGCTTCAAGTACTCGTTCTTTTGTAGCATCCGCAATTTCATTGCTGTTATTTAGTGCCCTTGACACTGTCATAGCCGAAACCCCACAATATCTCGCAACATCTTTAATGCTCTTCAAATTAATCCTCCATTCACTTTCAATTATAGCCACAAAAATTCTGACTATAAACTATAGCTAATAAAATTATGATAAAAGTTTTTTTGGTAGAATTATAACCAATCTATCTGTATTATAAATGCTTCGCAGAATTTATACTACCGTTAAAAATTGGATGAGGTCTCTTAGGGCATGATTTAATTTATTGGGTGAAACTAAATACCACAAAAATTGGCATCTGTTCCCATCTATCTTAACTACTTCAAGAAGCCTACCTTAACGGAAATTTCTCGTTCAAGTAAGCCCCTTCTCAACTATTTCGTATTCTATATTCCTTATTCAATTCACAATATCCTATGACGTCCATAAATCAGTTCTTTTCTTTATTGCAGTTTAACCAAATTTCCTTACTAACAGTTAAACCCCACTATACTGATTTGCATAAAAAAATTCCTAAAAAGGAATTTTTTTTTTTGCATATTGAATGTCAGTGATTTTTCCTTTAACACCGCGTTCTCCAAAGCCACTTCTTTAAAAAATAGGCGTGCAATAAAAGCACGCCTATTTTAACTTACTTATGATTTATTTGTCAATTTTGATAACAGAACCAGCACCAACAGTTCTACCACCTTCACGGATAGAGAAACGAAGTCCTTCTTCCATTGCGATAGGAGAAATAAGTTCGATGTTCATTTCGATATTATCGCCAGGCATACACATTTCAACGCCTTCTGGTAATGTAACAACGCCAGTAACGTCAGTTGTTCTAAAATAGAATTGAGGTCTGTAGTTGTTAAAGAAAGGTGTATGACGTCCACCTTCTTCTTTAGAAAGAACGTAAACTTGAGCTTGGAAGTTAGTGTGTGGAGTAATAGAACCTGGTTTAGCAAGAACTTGACCTCTTTCGATATCAGTTCTTTGAACACCACGTAATAATGCACCAATGTTATCTCCAGCTTCAGCTGAGTCTAATAATTTACGGAACATTTCAATACCTGTAACAACAACTTTACGTTTGTCTTCTACAAGACCAACGATTTCAAGTTCTTCTTGGATTTTAAGTGTTCCACGTTCAACTCTACCAGTTGCAACTGTTCCACGACCTGTAATAGAGAAAACATCTTCTACAGGCATTAAGAATGGTTTGTCAACAGCACGTTCTGGTGTAGGAATATAGCTGTCTACTTGTTCAAATAATTCGATAATTTTGTCTCCCCAAGGACCGTTAGGGTCGTTAAGAGCTGGGAAAGCAGCACCACGAATTATTGGAATATCGTCTCCTGGGAATTCATAGCTTGAAAGCAAGTCACGAATTTCCATTTCAACTAAGTCTAATAATTCTTCGTCTTCAACCATATCACATTTGTTCATGAAAACAACCATACGAGGAACACCTACTTGACGAGCAAGAAGAATATGTTCTCTTGTTTGAGCCATAGGACCATCAGTCGCAGCAACAACAAGGATAGCACCGTCCATTTGAGCAGCACCAGTGATCATGTTTTTAACGTAGTCAGCATGTCCTGGACAATCAACGTGAGCATAATGTCTAGCAGGAGTTTCATACTCAACGTGAGCTGTAGAGATTGTGATACCACGTTCTCTTTCTTCCGGAGCTTTGTCGATTTGGTCAAATGCAACAGCATTACCAAGTTTGTATCTTTCATGTAAAGTTTTTGTTATCGCTGCAGTAAGTGTAGTTTTACCGTGGTCAACGTGACCAATTGTTCCGATGTTAACATGGGGTTTGGTTCTTTCAAATTTTGCCTTAGCCATTTTAAATTGCCTCCTTAAAAATTAACAAATTATTTATTTATTCACATATTATATTAAAAATAGTAAAAATTTGCAAGTAAATATGTTTCTTAGAAAATAAATTACATAACAAACATGGTCATGTAATATTATTTTCTTAAAACATATATTATTCGTCTGAACCTTGAGCTTTTCCAGAAACAATCTTTTCTTGGATACTCTTAGGAGTAGGCTCATAATGATGGATTTCCATGCTGTAAACTCCACGGCCTTGTGTTTTAGAACGCAAGTCAGTTGAGTACCCAAACATTTCTGCAAGTGGTACATAAGAGTGAACAACTTGAACACCATTCAATGGTTCCATACCTTCGATACGACCTCTTCTTGAGTTAACATCGCCGATAACATCGCCCATGTAATCTTCAGGAACAGTAACGTCAACTTTCATGATTGGTTCAAGTAAAACAGCCTCACCTTTTCTCATGGCTTCTTTAAAAGCCATAGAGCCGGCAATCTTAAATGCCATTTCAGAGGAGTCAACATCATGGTATGATCCATCGTATAATGTAGCTTTAACTCCAAGAACTGGGTAACCACCAAGGATACCGCTAAGCATCGCTTCTTGAATACCATTATCAATTGCTGGGATATATTCTCTAGGAATAGAACCACCAACGATATTGTTAACAAATTCATATAATTTATCTGAATTTGGTTCCATTGGTTCAAATTTAATTTTACAATGACCGTATTGACCACGACCACCTGATTGTTTAATATATTTACCTTCAACATCTGCTGGTTTCTTAAATGTTTCTTTATAAGCAACTTGAGGATTACCAACATTTGCTTCCACTTTAAACTCACGAAGTAAACGGTCAACGATAATTTCAAGGTGAAGCTCACCCATACCGCTGATAATTGTTTGACCTGTTTCCATATCAGTGAAAGTTCTAAAACTTGGATCTTCTTCAGCAAGTTTCGCAAGGGCAAGACCCATTTTATCTCTACCTGCTTTTGTTTTAGGTTCAATCGCAACAGAAATAACTGGTTCTGGGAAGTTGATAGATTCAAGGATAACCGCATCATCGTCATCTAAACAAATTGTATCTCCAGTAGTTGTAGATTTTAAACCAACAGCAGCAGCAATGTCACCAGCATAAACTTTATCAATTTCTTCACGGTGGTTTGCGTGCATTTGAACGATACGACCGATACGTTCCTTTTTGCCTTTTGTAGCATTATAAACATATGAACCAGACTCTAACGTTCCAGAGTAAACCCTAAAGAAAGCAAGTTTACCAACAAACGGGTCATTCATAATTTTAAATGCTAAAGCAGAGAAAGGTTCTTCATCAGAAGAATGTCTTTCAATTGGCTCATTGGTTGTAGCATCAACACCCTTAATCGCAGGGATATCAATTGGTGCTGGTAGATAAGCAATTACAGCATCAAGAAGTTTTTGAATACCTTTATTTTTATAAGCCGAACCACAAAGTGCAGGAACAATTTTAGTAGCGATACAAGCTCTACGTAAAGCTGCTTTTAATTCTTCAACAGAAATATCTTCACCTTCAAGATATTTCATTGTTAAATCTTCGTCTGTTTCAGAAATTGATTCAACCATTTTAAGTCTGTATTCTTCTGCTTTTGCTTGTAATTCAGCAGGAATATCGGTTATTTCAATTTCCAAACCTTTTTCGTCTTTGTAGTAATAAGCTTTCATTTCAAACAAGTCAATAATCCCAATGAAATCGTCTTCCGCTCCAATTGGAATTGTAACTGGTACTGCATTTTTATTAAGTCTGTCTCTAATCATGTCTACAACACGGAAAAAGTCAGCACCCATAATATCCATTTTGTTAACATATGCAATACGAGGAACTTCGTACTTATCTGCTTGTCTCCAAACAGTTTCAGATTGAGGTTCAACTCCGCCTTTTGCACAAAAAACACCAACAGCACCGTCAAGTACACGTAACGAACGTTCAACTTCGATTGTAAAGTCAACGTGACCTGGTGTATCGATTATATTGATTCTATGATCATCCCACTGCGATGTAGTAGCAGCAGATGTGATTGTTATACCTCTTTCCTGTTCTTGCTCCATCCAGTCCATTGTTGCGGCACCTTCATGAGTCTCTCCTATTTTATAAGTACGACCTGTATAAAATAAGATACGTTCAGTAAGAGTTGTTTTACCTGCGTCTATATGTGCCATAATGCCTATATTTCTAGTTCTGGCAAGTGGGAAAGCTCTTTCGGACACACTTACTCCTCCTTTAAACTATAAAAACGACTGCATAAAATATTTATGCACAAAAATACAAAAAATATTCATTGTTTGAAATCATTTTGTGATTTCAAACAACCGCAGCCTATGAAATCACTCATGATTTCATTCTGATGAAGCTTACATTATTTTATTCTGCCTTTTCAGGCAGAACGTTTTCACGATAAAAATAATGTTAAGCCACAGAATTATATAAAATCATTTTACCATTTGTAATGTGAGAAAGCTTTGTTAGCATCAGCCATTTTATGAACTTCTTCTTTTTTCTTCACAGAACCGCCAACATTATTGATGGCATCGAGAATTTCATTAGCTAAGCGGTCTATCATTGTTTTTTCTCCACGTTTTCTAGAATATAAAACCAACCAACGAAGACCTAATGTTTGTCTTCTTTCGGGTCTGATTTCTATAGGAACTTGGTAAGTTGCTCCACCAACACGGCGAGCTTTTACTTCAAGTACTGGCATTATGTTATTAATTGCTTCTTCAAAAGCCTCAAGAGCAGTAGTTTCTCTTTTCTCTGCAACTTTTTCGAAAGCACCGTAAACTATTTTTTGAGCAACGCCTTTTTTACCATCCAACATAATAGCGTTGATTAATTTAGTAACAACTTTACTACTATACAATGGGTCTGGTAGCACTTCTCTTTTTTGTACATGACCTTTTCTTGGCACGACTCTTCCCTCCTTAATAAAAATTATTCTCTCGTCGGTACTCGCATTATAAAAATGTGATTCACGCCTTTGTACTACCCAACCGTAGAAATTTTTTCAGTATTCAGCAGATTGTATTATTGTACAAGGCAATTAAATTATTTTTTACCTGTTGTAGCTGCACCTTTTTTAGCACGTTTAGCACCGTATTTAGAACGTGATTGCATTCTTTTTGCAACGCCTGCTGTGTCAAGTGTACCTCTGACAATATGGTAACGAACACCAGGTAAGTCTTTTACTCTACCACCTCTTATAAGAACAACGCTATGTTCTTGTAAGTTGTGACCTTCACCAGGAATGTAAGCTGTAACTTCGATACCATTAGAAAGACGAACTCTGGCGATTTTACGTAACGCTGAGTTAGGCTTTTTAGGCGTATCAGTTTTAACTGCTGTACAAACTCCACGTTTTTGAGGAGCTGACATATCAGTCGCTTTCTTTCTTAAGGTGTTAAGGCCTTTTTGCAAAGCAGGAGCTGTAGATTTATGTTCTACTTTTTCTCTGCCTTTTCTTACCAATTGATTAAATGTTGGCATTTAACTGCACCTCCTTACATAATAAATACATATCTGCAAACAGCATAAAAGCTTTAGCGTAAGCTAAAGCTTTTATAACTCTGCAAATTCTACCACTTTAACAGCATATTGTCAAGAAATTTTATAATTCTGTTGCAATATTTTCTTGTGTTTCAGCAGTTTTTGTTTTCAATTGTATTTGTGGGCTAAATTTACTTAAAATGTCTCTAAATTCTTCCCCTGTAATTTTTTCTTTTTGAATCAAAAGTTCAACAGTAGCATGGATAGAATCTAGGTTTTCTTCCACTATTTTCTTAGCTTGTTCGTAAGATGTTTCGATAATATTTTTGATTTCTTTGTCAATTAAAGAAGCAACTTCTTCGCCATAATTTCTAGTATGCGCCAAGTCACGACCAATAAACACTTCATCGTTATCGTCGCCAAATTGAATTGGACCGAGTGCATCACTCATCCCATATTTCATTACCATGCTTCTGGCTGTTGCTGTTGCTCTTTCAATATCGTTAGAAGCACCTGTTGTAATTTCGTTTAAAATAATGAATTCAGCAGCACGACCACCAAGCAATCCAACAATTTCTTGTTTCATAAATGTTTTGCTAAGGCTCATTTTATCTTCCCCTGGAAGTGGCATGGTGTAACCAGCTGCTCTACCAGTAGGAATAATCGATACACTATGGACAGGGTCTAATTCACTTAATACTTCAAAAATAATGGCATGACCTGCCTCATGATAAGCTGTATTTCTTTTTTCTTTTTCTGAAACTACACGGCTTTTCTTTTCTGTTCCTATTCCAACTTTAACAAAAGCTTTTCTAACTTCTTCCATATCGATTTTCTTTTTGTTTTCTCTCGCTGTTAATAATGCTGCCTCATTTAAAAGATTTTCAAGGTCTGCTCCTGTAAAGCCAGAAGTTGTTTGAGAAACTACTCTTAGGTCAACATCATCTGCCAAAGGCTTCCCTTTTGCATGTACTTTTAAAATTTCTTCCCGTCCTTTTACGTCAGGGCGTCCCACTACAACTTCCCTATCAAAACGACCTGGTCTTAATAAGGCTGGATCTAAAATGTCTGGTCTATTGGTTGCTGCTATAATAATAATTCCTTCGTTTGCTCCAAAGCCATCCATTTCAACAAGCAATTGGTTTAAGGTTTGTTCACGTTCATCATGACCGCCACCAAGACCTGCACCTCTTTTTCGTCCTACTGCATCAATTTCATCGATGAAAACGATACATGGAGAACTTTTTTTCGCTTGTTCAAATAAATCTCTTACCCTTGATGCTCCAACCCCAACAAACATTTCAACAAAGTCGGAACCTGATATACTGAAAAACGGAACTCCCGCTTCTCCTGCTACTGCTTTTGCAAGTAATGTTTTTCCTGTTCCTGGAGGTCCAAATAACAAAATACCTTTTGGTATTCTTGCCCCTAAATCAACGTATTTTTTAGGAAATTTTAAAAAGTCAACGACTTCCGCCAACTCTGCTTTTTCTTCATCAAGTCCAGCTACATTTTCAAATGTCACTTTTTTCTTGTCATCTGTCATTATTTTTGCTTTGCTTTTTCCAAAGGACATTACTCGGTTGCCACCACCGCCGCCACCTTGCATTTGTTGAATAATGAACATTAAAATAAGTACAGAAATTACCATCACCACTAGTGTAGGAACAAATTGCCACAAGAAACTTGTTTTAGCTGCTTCTACGGTGTTAATGGTTACATCACTTCCATTGGCAAGCACTGCCCCATCAACCATTTTTGTAAATTCGTTTATACTTAAAATATTGACAGTTGCAACAGTTGAATCTTTTAAAGTGACTTTTGCTTTTCCTGCAAGTGGATTATCCGTATTTGGCTGAATATCTATTTGCTTAACTTCATTTTTTGAGATTTGAGTTATTAATGTGCTATATGAATACACTTGTTTTGTTGTTTGAGTGTTGTTAAGGTTAGTCAGCAACAATCCAAAAATTATAATTACAAATATAATCATGTACAAACTCAGACTTTTAATATATTTGTTCAATATCATCCCTCCTTAAAAATTATTACGAATACTCATTATTTTTTTCATGTTTAATCAACTTAAATCCAGCAAAATCACGTACTCCCGCTGCATTTAAGTTGATTAAACCAATAGAGTATATCATACACATTCTATTTAATCAACTTTATTATAGCCTATTCTTCTATTTTTAAAACGCCAATATATTTCAAATTTCTATATCGTTGTGCATAATCTAATCCATAACCAATTACAAATTTATTTGGTATGTCAAAACCAACATAATCCACTTTTATGTCAACAACTCTTTGTTCTGGTTTATCTAACAATGTACAAATTTTTAAGCTGGCTGGATTTCTTTGTTTTAAATTTTGAATTAAAAAGTCCAATGTACGTCCTGTATCGATAATATCTTCTACTATTAATACGTGCTTTCCTTCAATTGATTCTTGAAGGTCTTTTCTTACTTCTATTCTTCCGCTACTTTCCATCGCATTTCCATAACTTGACACATCCATGAAGTCAAATTCCACTTCCATTTCAAGTTTTCTTGCCAAGTCAACCATGAAAATTACGCCGCCCTTTAATATACAAAGCATATAGATTTTTTTACCTTCGTAATCTTTCATAATTTGAGCAGCAAGCTCGTCCATTCTCTTTTCGATATCTTGCTGAGATACAAGCACAGAAACTGTTTCTTTCATTTTTTAATATCCTCCTTTAATTTATACTGTAACAGTATATATACAAATAATTTTTAGTGTCTTTTGAAATTTTATATTTATCGGAACTTATTTCGTCTTTTTCATTAAAAAAAGCAGCTATTATCTCGTTGTCATCCGACAAAAAAAGTATTTTTTCTCTTAGATTTCTTGGTATTTTCCTATCAATCAATATCTTTTTTATTTTTTTGTAACCTACTTTTTCTATGTATACTTTATCACCTTTTCTTCTTGTTCTGATTTGGAATATTCCTACTATCTTATCATAGTCTATTGTTTTCGTATATACATTCTTGAAATTTGTTGTGATAATTTTTTCCCTTGAAATTAGAAAATATTTGTCTATTTCTTTTATAAACACTGAGCTGTTTAATTCCACTTCATAACAAAATTCGTCATGTTGTAAAATGTCTATCTGCTTTTTTAAAATTAAATTTGTATATTCTATTTCTGCCATTAAATTTTGGGGAAGACAAATTTTCTTACCTGTTTTTGATTTACTCACCAACTGTAAGATAGATTCAATATGCTCAAAGTTGATATCTTTTAAACTTGCATTTATTTTTGAAAGGGCAACTCTAAGAACACGACCTCTCATTGCACTGTGCTGTCCATTTATTTTTTCTACACTTAATATTATTTTTTCATGATCACTTTTTACAAGACATTGTTTCAAATTTTCTTCTGCCATTGCATTTAGATATTGTTCCTCTTCATGTAAAATATTTGTAGTTTTCGCAATGCTGTTGATTAAGTCTGTTTTCAGTTCTTCATTGATAAAGGGAATAATTTTATTTCTTATTTTATTTCTTGTATAAATATTTAAGGCATTGGTATAGTCCGTTTTAAAATTTATATTATTTTCTTTTGCAAAATATTCAATCATATCTCTTGAACATTCCATCAGTGGCCTTACAATTTCATTGCGAACAAAAGGTATTCCGCAAAGGCCTTTTAACCCAGTTCCTCTTGTTAAGTTTAACAAAAAAGTTTCTGCTTGGTCGTTCATATTATGGGCTACTGCTATTTTTTGCCCGTTGACTTTTTTTACTGTTTCATAGAAAGCCTCATAGCGGCACAGCCTGCCCGCCTCCTCCACTGTTACACTTCGTTTTTTAGCTTCTGCCCTAATGTCCTTTACATAAATTTCAATGGGGATATCCATACTTTCGCACACACTTTTACAAAACGCCATATCACTCGTTGCATCATCTCTCAAACCATGATTTACATGGACTGCCGTAAGTGTAAGGTGATACATGGTAGAAATACTTTTTAAAGTAAAAAGCAACACAGCGGAATCCACTCCCCCAGAAAACCCCACTACTATATGGTCACCATCATTAATCATTTTATATTTTTCGATTGTTTTCATTGCTGTTTTAAGCAAACTATCACATCCCAATGCCAATTAGATTTGCCAATCATTATACCGAATCCTTGAAATTTTTCAATAGACTTCTTTCTAATTCTATTAGACTTGTTTTTTTATCCGTGACATAAATCACTGCAATTTTTTTTAATTTACGGTATAATACTTTTATCAATTTTAAAAAACGAATCATATGGGGGAATTATAAATGAAAAGAAAAATTATTCAAATACACGCGGAGAAATGTAACGGGTGTGCACTTTGTGCAGATGCTTGTCACGAAAATGCAATTAAAATGATTAACGGAAAAGCAACTTTAATTAGTGATGAATATTGTGACGGTCTTGGGGATTGTCTGCCAGCTTGCCCAACCAACGCAATTGAAATGATTGAGCGTGAAGCAAAAGCTTATGACGAAGAAGCTGTGAAAAAATTACAAGCTGAACTGGCACCACAACCGTCTATGTTAACCCAATGGCCCATACAACTCTCCTTAATCAACCCCAATGCAAACTTTTTAGAAGGAGCAAATCTTGTTATTGCTGCTGACTGTGTCGCTTTTGCTTACGGAAATTTCCATCAAGATTTTATTAAAGGAAACAAAATTGCTGTTGGTTGTCCTAAATTGGATGATGTAAATTACTACATTGAAAAGTTAACAGATATTTTTTCAAATAAAAATATAAATTCTGTTGAAGTTGTGAGAATGGAAGTTCCTTGTTGTGGCGGTATTCAAAGAGCCGTTGAACTTGCCTTAAAACAATCCAATGCAACAATAGAATATAAAACAACTACCATCAGCATCGAAGGGGATATTCTCTAATTTTTAAAATGTCCATTTTTTTGAATATATTTTCAATAAGCTACGTATATACTATTAATTCAAGCTTTAGAATTAATATACTAGCTATTATCCTTACCAAATTATCGTATTTCAAAAAGGTGGCGTTTTGATGAAAAAAATTTTAGTAAACTGGGTGTTGAGTGCTTTCTGCTTATATGTTTTATCTTGGATTTTTAGTGGTATTCACTTTTCGGGTTTTACAGCAGCTTTAGTGGCCGCCCTCGTCTTCGGATTAATAAATGCGGTTATAAAACCTGTCTTATCCATTTTGACCTTACCAATCACTATTATTACATTGGGTCTATTTTCCTTGGTTATTAATGCGTTCATGCTTATTATTACTTCAAAATTTGTACCAGGATTTACAATAAGCAGCTTTGGCACCGCATTTTTGGCAGCCATTGTATTAAGCTTATTAAATATGCTCTTTATAAAAGAAGACTAAATTTCACAAAATAAAAAAAGCACAATTGTTATGAAAATAGCAGTTGTGCTTTTTATGTATGTTTCGTTAAATTAACTGATATGTTTTTAATAAGTAAATTCCAAATGTGAATGTAAATATAGAAATGAGAGAAGTAAGCAACACAATATTGGCTGCCAGATCTGGGTTGCTATCCATATTTTCAGCCATAATATAACTAGCAATTGCTGTTGGTGAACCCAACATGATAAATAAAACAACCAAATTAATTCCTCTAAACTTCATAAACAAAGCAATGGGGATGAAAACACACGGAAGTATAATCAGTTTAATCGTAGAAGCTACCACTGCTAGTTTTAAATTTCCTCTCATTTTTTCAAAATTCATCGTTCCACCAATTACAAGCAAAGCCAAAGGGCTTGCTAAATTTGCCATGTAATCAATAGAGATTCCAATTGGTGTTGGAACTTTTATGGCAAAGAAAGAAAATGGTAAACCAAATACAACTGCAATAATAAGTGGATTTTTACATATATTGATGAGCGCTTTTTTAATAGATGCGGAGCCTTTTTTATTAGAACGCATGGTTAGCACAATTACGGAAAAAACATTATAAATAGGAACTACCGATGATATAATTAAAGCACCTTTAGCAGCATTTTCTGTTCCCACAATATTTCTTAAAAGAGAAAGTCCAATAATGGCATAGTTACTGCGAAAAGAACCTTGAACAAACGCACCGATCGAAGATTTTTCTTTAATAAATACTTCTGCGCAAATCCATGTTACGACAAAAGAAAGACAAGTTGCTGTAACCGCAAAAACCAGTAGATGTACATCAAAAAAAGATTGAAACGTTGCCCGTGATATATCTCGAAACAAAAGCATTGGCAGGGCAAAATTAAATGCAATGGTATTGATACTTTTAAAAACTTGTTCGTTGGCAATGTTTGTTTTTCGAATAAACCAACCTATAAAAATAATAATAAAAATTGGTACAACGCAGTTAAAGCTAAAAATTAAATTTTCCAACGAAATCCCCCTAGGCAAATTTTTGCGATGAATGTTATCTTCCATACTATAGTATTTTTTGAAAAAAACTGCTATCATTTATAAATAAAACAGACATCAAATCTTTCAACTTTCATATTATAATAAACTACAGCATTTTTTTCAAATCTATTTATAATTTACACCACATCACTCATCTACTGTTCAATTAAAGGAGGGTCATCATGAGAAACATAACATTTAACGAAATAAAAAATAATTACGAATTTAATACCTATATTAAAGGTGGAAATAGCCTACTGGGTGTTTTAGGCTATACAGAACATTCGGTTGCCCACAGCACCAAAGTTGCCGAATCAGCAGCGTACATTTTAGAAAAACTGGGATATAGCGAAAGAGAAATTGAACTGGCAAAAATCGCTTCTTATATTCATGACATCGGAAACGCTATTAATCGAGTAAACCATTCTATTAATGGCGCTATTATGGCATTCACCCTACTTACAAAAATGGAAATGAACCCAGAAGAAATTGCCACTGTTATTGGCGCTATTGGAAATCATGATGAAGAAACAGGGCTTCCCATTAGTGCCGTTTCGGCGGCTCTCATACTGGGTGACAAAACAGATGTGAGAAGAAGCAGAGTTCGAGTGGCTGACCCATTAAAATTTGACATCCATGATAGGGTAAATTATGCAGTGGAAAAAACGTCTCTTGAAGTTGATGCAGAAATGAAAACCATCCATTTTAAAATTCAAATTGATACAGAGCATTGTTCTGTACTTGATTATCTTGAAATATTTTTAGCCAGAATGTTGCTGTGCAAAAAGGCAGCTGAATATTTGAATACCCAATTTAAATTAACCATTAATAATGCTACTCTTTTATAAAGGGTGGCATTTTTTTATGGTTTATGTCAGTATATGCTAATGATATAAATTCCCATTTCATAAATAAAATTTGATTTCTAAAAAAATAGTGTATATAATATTATGTATGAATTAATTCGGCTTCGATTTTATAGAAATTATTTTTATAACCCTGTCGTCACCCTCGTGATTCAAAGGTGGAATGAAAATAGTTTCTATGTCCTTAAAACTGAATGAGATGAATGGCTATAAACTACATAAATAGGTGATAAAATGAATCAAATTTACTTAAAGGCTCGAGCAAAAATAAATTTAACTTTGGATATCTTAGGCAAACGTGAAGATGGTTACCATGAAATACAAACTCTCATGCAAACATTAAATTTATACGATTCACTTTTTATTCGAAAAATAGATAAACCAAATGTTAAACTTGTTACAAATATTTCATGGCTTCCCACTGACTCTAATAATCTTATTTATAAGGCTGCTGAGTATATGAGAGAAGCTTATGATCTTAAACAAGGGCTTTTTATTCAATTAAGAAAAAATATTCCTGTCTCTGCTGGTCTTGCAGGTGGTAGTAGCGATTGTGCTGCCACTTTAATCGGAATTAAACATTTATTTGACTTACATATAAGTTATGATAAATTGCTTGAGATTGGAAAAATATTTGGAGCTGACGTTCCTTATTGCATTATGCGTGGTACTGCACTTGCAGAAGGCATTGGTGAGAAACTTACAAGGTTACCTAACTTTCCTTTTGCCTATATTGTGCTTGTAAAACCCCCTATTAGTGTTTCTACTGCTTATGTTTTTAAAAATTTTACCCAAGAAAATGTAACCCAACGCCCTGATATTGACCTATTAATGCAAGGGATCCACAACAATGATATTCGAACAATATCCCAAAATTTATGTAACGTTCTTGAGTCTGTCACTGAAACAAAATATCCCATCATAACAGAAATTAAAAACACGCTGATGGAAGAACACGCACTAGGAGCTTTAATGAGTGGAAGCGGTCCTACAGTCTATGGTATTTTTACTAAAAAAAGTAGCGCACTTGCCGCTTACAAAGTGATAAAATCGAAATTTAATATAAACGATGTTTTTTTAACCACTGTTTTTAATGTATTATAAATATGTGATATTGTATATTCCTGTGTTTCCAAGAACGCTACTACAAAAAGGGGCTACTATATGAATGACTTTTTAAAAGTAAATAAAAATGAATACTTGCCGTTGCGTGATGTAGTTTTTAACACTATCCGTGATGCTATTTTAGAAGATTTGCTTAAACCTGGTGAACGACTTACAGAAAAAAATTTATCAGACCGAATTGGTGTAAGCCGAACCCCCATCCGAGAAGCTTTAAGAAAACTAGAACTAGAAGGTTTTGTGGAGATTTTGCCAAGAAAAGGTGCAGTAGTTTCAAAAATATCTGAAAAAGACGTAGAGAATGTGTTAGAAATTAGAGAAGCCCTTGAATATCTTGCAGTGCAACTTGCCTGTATTCATATGACAGATGCAGATATTGCACAATTAAAAAATGCAAAAGATAACTTTGAAGATGCTTACGAAACAATTGATTCCGATCTACTTGCCCAAAAAGACGAAGCTTTTCATAAAATAATTTTGGAGTCAACCAAAAATGAAAAACTGGTTCTTATTATTAATAATCTGAGAGAATACATATATCGGTATCGTTTAACCTATTTAAGAGATAAAAGCTACCGTAAAAAAATAGTGACAGAACATCAAAAAATTTATGAGGCACTGGAAAAAAGAGATATCAAAGCCTCTCAAAAAACCATTACTGAACATATCGAAAATCAGAAAAAACAATTATTATCTCATATTAATTTAAAAAGGAGTCATTAATTATGTTGCAATTAGGGGTACGTGCTCACGATTTAGGAAAACATACGCTTCTTTCACTGGCAGAAGCACTTCAAGAAAAAAACATAAAGTACATTCAGCTAGCTCCCAAAAAAGTTTTTACGGACACAGACATTTCTTATGGAAAATTTAGTCCAGCTTTTGCTGAACATATTGGGGAAACGTTAAGAAGTCATGGAGTTCATGTTCCCATTTTAGGATGTTACATCAACCCAATTCACCAAGACCGAGATGTTAGAAAACGAGAAATAGACACGTTCAAAGAAAACTTAAAGTATGCAAAATTTATGGGTGCTGGCATGGTTGGCACAGAAACAGGTTATTGGGGAAAAGAAGGTATTTATGATCCTTTTACTTATACAGAAGGTGCCTATAAGATTTTTCTTGAAACCATGAAAGAATTAGCTGATTACGCTGAAAAGCTGGGCGTCATGATTGGGGTGGAGGCAGTTACGGTTCACACTCTTTATTCCCCTGAAATGATGATGAAATTTTTGGAGGACATCAATTCACCTAATGTTCAAGTTATTTTTGACCCTGTGAACTTAATTAATGCTAAAAACCATGAGAACCAAGGTGAAATGATTGATACGGTTATGAAGTTGTATGGTGAAAGAGTTGCCGCTATTCATTTGAAAGATTGCCGTATTGAAGAAAACACTGTTGTTGCAGAGGTAATTGGGGATGGTATTTTGGACTATCAGAAATTATTTTCTGTTTTAAAAGCGAAAAAACCATTTATACATATGTTCACAGAAGCCATGAAACCCGAAAATTATGAAAAAGTGTGGAGCTTCCTCCATGAAACTTATGATAATGTGTAAGATAAATGAGTCACAAAAAAATAGACCGTTAAAGCCTTTACGCTTTAACGGTCTATTTTTCATAAATAATTTGTAAACCAATCCCGCCTTCAAGCGGTTGTGTAGGAGAGAGTGTTATTCACACCCTATTCTTATTATACGCACATGATGAATTATTTATTCCTTGTCGGGTTTGTTATTTCTTTTTCTGCTGAGAATTTATAAAATCAAGTATTTTTAAAATACTTTGATTTTGTTGTTCTTCTCTCGTTATTATTGCAGTTCCATCCCCATCTTGCTCTCCATAATTACCAAAATAAGCATGATTTCCGCCTGCAATCTCAACTTTATCTTTCACATCCTCAAGCTTTGAGCGATTTAAAACACCATCTTCGCTACCATAGATTACAATCGTCGGCAGTGAAGCGGTATTAACAGAATAAGCACCTAGCAGAATCAAGCCTAAAACTTTATCAATATGTTTATTGGCATAGGAGCTTGCCATTGCACCACCTAATGAATGACCACCAATATACCATTTCTGTATTTCTGGGAACTTTTCAATTACAGAATCCCCACGATTTACTCCAAAGACAGCGAGATTAAATGGCATTTTGACAAGCACACAAGTGATTCCGTTTTCAGCTTGAAGCAGTGGACTTTCAAATTAATTCTAGTCACCTCAAAATATCTTAGTCATTAATTTGTTTTCTCTTTCCTATCAATTTTCCTATTTCATTTAAATAGAACATTCCAGATATATGCGGCATACTGTAACTCTTCTGGGATGAAAAATTGTCAGTAATAATTCCTTTTTCTCCCAGTATTGTCCAAAAAATACTATACCCACTTTCATTAAGATATTCAAATAAACGATTTTTATCAATAAAGAATCCTATGTCTTCATTTAGAAGCTCCATGCTATCAAAACATATTATCAAATTATTTTGATCATATAAAATCGAATCCTCCTTTCCATACTTCATTTTTAAACAATTAAATAGTTCGCCACATGGCTTGTACCACATACAGCTGCTTTCTTCTCCAAGTGTATCCCCATCTCGCTCGGTCAGATATTTAAAAGTAGGAATTAGGACTTTACCAAGGTTTGCATACTTTTTCTCACGAAAGTTATCAATATCAACCCATTCTTCACCACAATAATATGGGTTTTCAAAGAAGCTGTATCCTTCAGACCAATAATACTCTTTATTATAAAGTTGATGGTAATCCCTTGGCTCTGGCATCCATCGCCCCATAAAATCAGCATCTGAAAGTTTTGTTATTAATTCATCAAGTTGTTCTTTTTTCACAATATAACTATTTACCTGAACCCACATATTTTTTAAAGGATTCTGATATTTTTTATCTCCAAGAGCCTTTTCTTCTGTCCACGAATACTGACCATTCAACAAGATAAAGTCTCTGCTATTATAATGAATGTTCATTAATTTCTCTATGTCTGGTAAATCATTAAATTTCTTTAACCATTCGCTATGTTCTTGCTTGGGTATCTTATAAAGTTGCTGGTGAACAGATTTTTTACAACTACTTCTTTCAGTTTTAGTTAAGGATATTGTAGGGTCAATATTCCTAACATTAGGTTCAAACGAGCCTTTACAATAGACCTTATTTTTAGTTCCACGAGCATCCACATATATCTGCATTTTATAGTTATCACTTACCTGTGCTGCTAACTCAAAAAATGCAATCCATTGATATTTTTTGCCTATTCTTTCTTTGGTATTGTTAATCGTTCTTCCACTACCTCTATGTCTATCATATTGCCCATGCTTTTCAGCATCATATCCTAGATCAAAAATCTTTTTAATTGCAATATTTTTCAAATCCATTGGGTCTAGTTGTTTCCAGTTGCTAAAATAACTCTGAAATGTATACCTGCCGAAATCACCATACCCCCCTGGTGAACCATCTCGAGAATATTCCACCTTCATTGAGCTTAAAATAGAATTTTGCCCCCAATAATAATCTTTAAAACCTTTATCTTTATGGTCATATTTGTATTTTTTTACCTCATCATCAGATGGAATGTTGGGGAATATAGATTTATAAGGAGGAGTCACTTTTGTCATATCAATATCCAATTCGCTTAATCTATACTCCGCATAATCAATGATATTCTTAGCATAATCACGGAGTAAAATATTCGGATAAACAAATTCTCTATTAAAGATAGCCTTATATACATATTTTGCAAGCAAAGTTAGTTGGGAATTATTCGTTTCGGATACTGAACACCCAAATGCAACCGCATATAAACGCTCAGCAACATAAGGATCGTCAACATCTCTAAATTTTTGCAATACTTGTATTAGTATTTCAACATGACCTTCTAATAGAGCTACCATTGCTTTAGTACTCTTGTCACGCAAATGCCGATTTGAAGAAATCAAAAAAATAGATATCATTAATGCTGCAAGTCTAATGGCATCATCAGAAATTTTATAATTTACTTTAGTTGATAAACACCAGTCTAGTATTCTATTTATAGAGGAGCCTTGATTATCAAAAAAAATATCAAACATAGGAATAAATAAAGCATCTCTGTCAGGCATGGATATTCCTAAAATAAAATCAACTGTCATGTCTGCGTTAAAAACAAACTCACTTTTTGTAGAAACCAGAATCAATGTTTCAATAAATTGTTCAAAAATATTACTATTACCTTTCATAATATATTTGTTGATATAATTAATAGTTTTCTCGTTAACAGAGTTTGAACTTCTCCACTTTAGACTCTCAATAAATGCACATTTCACTGCCTCATGTTCAGGTGCAAATATATCAAATATTTCGTAATCGGTATCTTCTGTAGCACAGATAGCCAAGCATCCCAATATATCCCTGTAATGAATGAGTCGAGCATATTTTTTCGCAAACACTTTGATATCATTTTGCAACTCTTGAATGAGTATTTTAGAATATAAGTAATCCTCTAGCTTTTCATATGTTATAAACAGATACTCTTCGTCTTCATAATTTATATTTTGTGTCAATACTCCTTCTGAAAGCAATTGTTCCAAAAGATCAGATTGGCAATTGTATTTATTTTGTATTTTAAGAATCACTTCAAACATATCTTGTAAAGGTATAAAATTGCCTCCAGAACCTTTTTCATATTTATATTTTATAATTTCATTAATTACTTCTCTAATAACTTTATAACGATGATTATATCCACAATTCTCTGCTATCCTTTGATTTATTGCCTCTAAATAATTATTAAAAACCTCAGACAATGAAATTTCATCTATATTTATTGAATGATTTCTGTGTCCTTCACAAAACAGTCTTAAAAACAGTGGATTACCAAATTCGTGATTTGCAAATGGAACATCAGAAAAAACAATACCATAAAACTCAAAATATTTTTTTACCGCTATATACTCAAGGGATTTAAAGCCACTATGAGTTATCATAACTAGTTCATTACGTAAATCCTCACTACCGTTTAGCAAAATCTCTGTGTATTCAGAGCGAATTGTGATTACAAGTCCTATCCATTGGAATTTTTTGATTTTTTCAATAATACCTGCTAAATAATTTTTCCAAATTGACTTACCGTTACCTTCATTCAAAGCATCAATAAAAATTATGATTCTTGATTGTTGTTCCTGTGCGATAGAATTTATTTGTTCTAAGAAAGAATCCACCTCTAATTTTACACCGAGGAAACTTATCATTTCGTTTAATGGTGGTACATATCCTTTAAAATGTTGTCCCAAAAATAGCAAAGATTTATTATTGTTAGCAATCCTTCTTTCAATAGCATCTGCAAGCAAATGAGATTTACCAATTCCACCTTCTCCGTCAATTAAAATGTAAGGTTGATTAACCGCTCTAACCTCTGGTGAATCTAAATATTCAATATACTCCTCAACAGAACTATATGCTTCTCTGACTGAATATAGTTTATCTCTAAGGCCACTGCTATTTCTGTCTTGATTTATCTTTGAATTTAAATCTATCATTTCTTTATTAAGAATAGAAAATATATCCTCTAGCAATAGCCGTATTGTGCTAATATCTAAATGAGTATCTTTATCAGCTAGAAAGATAGTCATTACTTCTGTAACTTTGTCAATTAGGCATTTTAATCCGTCAATATGTAATGATTTTATTTTTACTATTGCGTTATCACTCTTATCTTTGAAACGATGATAAAAATCATCATTTTTCGCCAATCCATCAAATACTTTGCTAGTTTCGGTGGAGATATTTAAGTCAGGAATGTATCTGTTTCCAAGATTCTTTATTTGCTCACGATTCTGTCTTGTAAACCATTCATCTGATAAACTTGTCCAAGTCTGAGTATGAATAGTTTTATGGATAGCTAAAAGCTCATTTTTTATGGTATTTAAATCATTTTGAGCGACTCCGAACATTCCTTGTATGTTTTCAATCTCAAACTTATTTTGCATAAGCACATAGAATATTGCTCGATCACTTGGCTGAATATTTATATATATAAAATCCTTCGTTTTATTTAAAATTGTTATCAAGAACTCATTAACCAGTTTGGTATCAAGAATAGAAATTTTAAGTTCATTATTTTCTAATGTGTAAATTAATTGACTCTGCATTTCAGTTAAGTAAGTTTTTTCATCAATAGTTTCATTAGATATTTTTAGTACATATTCAAAAATTCGAATGATAAGTTTATGATTTGTAATGTAGCCGCAAAACTTTCCAGTTGTTACTATTGTTCCACGGCTCTTTTTTTCAAATTCATCGACCCATTTTAACAACTCGTCTTGAAATTTTTGAATCGCTTTCTTATCTTTCCAGATTGCTATACCATCAAATAGAAAACTGGAAAATACATTTGTAATTATTCCTACTAAAGTTTCTATAATGACATCCCTCCATATTCTTCATGTTAGAATTATACTATACAAACAGGACAAATGCATGAAAAAAATAAGAAGAAGGAAGAAAAAATGATATAATCAAGTAAAAAAAGTTGTGTCAAAGAATGGAAGAAATATTTATATTTTTGGAAAGTATAGTAGACGACTGGCAAGAAATAGAGATATTCCGACAAAATAATGACGAACTTCTGAAACGGTATGTACCACTAGAAACGGGATACCGTCACATGATATACTCGACGCACTTAAAAACACTCAATAAGAACATCGTCTAAAGAAGAGAATTGAGGAAGGGATTTTACGCAATTGACGCTTAAGCTAACTCCAATATTTTTCTATAGGATTTAACTCTGGAGAGATGGTGGCAAAAACATTAAGAGAGTCTAAGCTTTTTAGTAAGCAAAGTAAGCCTACTTTTTCTATGAAAAGAGGCATTATCCATCATGATGACAGATTGTTTAGGAAGGACTGGTAAAAGTTTTGTTTCAAACCAAGTTTCAAAAAGTGTGCTATTCATTGTACCATTATACTGTAGAGGAGAAACGATTTCTTGCCCGAATTGTGAGAACTATATAGATATGACCGATTCAAATAGTATTATCGCTTTTGTAAATCGTATTGAAAAATACAAAGCAAACCAATACAAAATATATGAACTTGATGGCAATACGGTTAAAATGTTCCAAGATGGTTTTACTAGGTATATTAGAATTTTTAGTGCGTCTGCTATAGGTATAATGGTTTCTATTGGTTGTGCTATATTACTAAAAAACACAGTACTATTTAAAATTTTACCTTTCCCATTAACATTGATCTCTCTACTTTTTGTAATTAGCAGTATGGCAATTGCGTGCCAAACACTGAGTGTATCTGTATCGTTGGCTAAAGCAGGAAAAATTGAAGAAAAAGGTAATATTTTAAATAAATGTAGGTAAAGCTCGTAAAGAGCTGCAAGTAAGCACTTGGAATAGTGACGGTAAATTGCCTTTATAAAAACACAAGAAACACTTGATTGCGGAAGGAGGATTTCTTATGAGTATGTATAGGTGGTGTTTTCGAGGTAAATACTCGGTACAGTTGCAGAATTGATAACACGCTGTATCGAGGTTGGTATCTATTTGTTATCAGGTCACAGACTGTACCCATTTCATGATTAATTTTTGGAATAAAAAATATAAAACATGAAAGAGGTATTTGTATGAAAACAAATCCATATTTAGATTTAAATAGAATTGAGTTTCTTGTTACGCTCCAATGTACTGGAAAATGTAAACATTGTTCAGTTGGAACAAGATTGAATGAAAAAAATAGCAAGTGCGTTGATGTAGAGAAAGCAATTGATATGATTGAGAAACTTTCCACACGGTTTTCAATTGAATCTCTAATGACATTTGGAGGAGAACCTTTACTTTATACTGAAACAGCCTGCGCTATTCACAGAGCTGCTACACAATGCAAGATTCATAAGCGACAACTGATAACGAATGGCTATTTTTCAAAAAATTCTCAAATAATTCAAGATACAGCTAGAAAAATTTATCAAGCTGGAATTAACGATATTTTATTGTCAATTGATGCGTTTCATCAAGAAACTATACCTATAGAACCCGTACGTACGTTTGCAGAAGAACTTATTAAATGCAATGTTCCTAGTGTTTGTTTACACCCTGCATGGGTAATCAATTCTGAACATGTGAACATTTACAATTATACAACACATACTATTTTATCTTCGCTTTCAGAATTAGGGATTGAGACAACGAATGGAAATAATATTTTTCCATCAGGTAATGCTGCTAAGTATCTTTCGGATTTTTATAAATTACCTGAAAATCTTGATTTGACTTTTAAGTGTGGAGAAGCACCATACACTGACCGACTTGACAATATCCATTCTCTTTCAGTAGAGCCTAATGGTGATGTATCAGTCTGTGCATTTGTAATAGGTAACATCTATGAAAATGATATTAATTATATCGTTGATAGCTATAACCCATTTTCTAACGACATGATGAAAGCATTGATAGATGGTGGTGTTAATGCACTTCTGTGTTATGCTGAAGAACATGGTAAGCAAGTAGATGTGAGTGATTGTTATTCGGTATGCTCAGTATGTAGAAAAATAGTTAGTAGCTTCACGGCTTGACCTGTCGATAATAAGCAGATAGCAATATGCCCCTATTTTTAAATAACCTCGTAAGTAATTGAATTATCAACGTCAATCTAAGCTCGGCATTTTGTTGTCGAGCTTTTTTAGTTCTTTAAACTTAACACCGTTACTAAGCAAGGCTATAAGATGAACAGAAATTTTACACCTCTAATGCTAAAACATGTATACATGTTTCTTTGTAGTAAAAACAGTATGTACATACAGGATTACCAGCACCCAATCAAAAAACCCCCGAAAAGCCTAATCGTATCAGCTTTTCGGGGGTTCTTTATTCTACTCCCACTCAATCGTTGCTGGTGGTTTTGAAGTTATATCATATACAATTCTGTTTACATTGGAAACTTCATTTACAATTCTTGTGGATATTTTTTCAAGAATGTCATAAGGTATCCTAGCCCAATCAGCAGTCATTGCATCGGTACTGGTCACAGCACGTAAAGCAATGGTGTAACTGTATGTTCTTTCATCACCCATTACCCCAACACTTCTAATGCCGGTTAGTACAGTGAAGTATTGCCAAATTTCTTTATCAAGCCCTGCTTTTGCAATTTCATCTCTAAAAACAAAATCGGTTTCTCTTAACGTATCAAGTTTTTCTTTTGTAATTTCCCCAATTACACGAATGGCAAGTCCTGGCCCTGGGAATGGTTGACGTCTTACAAGAAATTCTGGTATGTCAAGGGCTAATCCAAGTTCTCTTACTTCGTCTTTAAATAGTTCTCTTAGTGGCTCAATAATTTCTTTAAAATCAATTACATCTGGTAATCCACCTACGTTGTGGTGACTTTTGATTACAGCAGATGTTTTTGTGCCACTTTCGATGATGTCTGGGTAAATAGTTCCTTGTACAAGAAAATCAACAGAACCTAGTTTTCTGCCTTCTTCTTCAAAAATCCTAATAAATTCTTCGCCAATTATTTTTCTTTTGGTTTCTGGATCAGAAACGCCTTTTAGTTTACCTAAAAATCGTTCTTCTGCATCAACTCTGATTAGATTCATGTCAAACTTATTTTTAAAAATTTCTTCTACTTCGTCGCCTTCATTTAATCTCAGTAAACCGTGGTCTACAAAAATACAAGTAAGTTGTTTGCCAACTGCTTTGTGCAACATAACGGCTGCTACCGAGGAGTCAACACCACCAGATAATGCACAAAGAACTTTTTTGTCTCCAATTTTTTCTCTTAAAGCCGCAATAGATTCTTCAGCAAAGTTCTCCATAATCCATTCTGCTTTCACTTCACAAACTTGGAACAAAAAGTTTTTAAGAATGTCATATCCAAAAGGAGTATGCACTACTTCTGGGTGAAATTGAACCCCATATAACTTTCTTTTTTCATTGGCAATTGCCGCTGTTTCACAAGTTTTGGTAGAAGCAATAATTTCAAAATCAGCAGGAAGTTTGGATAAATAATAAGTGTGGCTCATCCAACAAGTTGTGTCTTCCGCTAACCCTTTGAAAAGTAAGTTAGTATTTTTTAACGTTAAGTCAGTTTTACCATATTCTTTTTGGCTGGCTCTTGAAACTTCACCACCTAAAATATGACCCATCAGTTGACAACCATAACAAATGCCTAAAATGGGGATGCCTAAATCAAACATTTCTTTTTCAACAATTGGCGCATCTTTTTCAGAAACAACGCTAGGCCCACCTGTAAAAATAATTCCCTTGGGATTTTTCTCTTTTATGACATCTAACGGTGTGTCATAAGGCAAAACTTCACAGTAAACATTCAGTTCTCTCACACGTCTGGCAATGAGCTGATTATACTGTCCGCCAAAGTCAATTACAATGATCTTATCATACATTTTTGTTTTGCCTCCTAATATTCTACGCTGTAATTTGGTGCTTCTTTTGTAATTTGTATATCATGTGGATGACTTTCTCTTAGCCCCGCACTTGTAATTCTTATAAATTGTCCGTTTTCTTTTAATTCTTCAATGGTTGCAGTTCCACAATAGCCCATTCCAGCTCTTAGTCCGCCCATTAGTTGGAATATAGTGTCTTCTGCCATTCCTTTGTACGCGATACGACCTTCTACGCCTTCTGGAACAAGCTTCCTTGTATCAGACTCATTGCCTTGGAAATAACGGTCTTTACTACCTTTTTCCATGGCAGCAATAGAACCCATTCCTCGATACACTTTGTATTTACGTCCTTGATAAAGTTCGATTGCTCCTGGACTTTCTTCACAACCAGCAAGAATACTTCCCATCATGCAAACGCTAGCACCTGCTGCAATGGCTTTTACAATGTCTCCTGAATATTTGATTCCGCCGTCTGCAATAATTGGAATATTGTAAGGCTTTGCTGCTTCTGCACAATCAAGCACCGCAGTCATTTGTGGAACCCCAATTCCTGCAACAATTCTAGTGGTACAAATAGAACCAGGTCCAATACCAACTTTTACTGCGTCAGCGCCAGCTTGAATTAATTCTACTGTTGCTTCTGCTGTTGCTACATTTCCTGCGATAAGTTGAATTTCTGGGAAGTTCTTCTTAATTAATTTGATGGTTTCAACAACGTTTTTAGAGTGTCCGTGGGCTGTATCAATGACGATTACGTCCACTTTCACTTTAATTAATGCTTTGATACGTTCTAGCACATCACTTGTAGCACCAACTGCTGCACCAACTAATAATCTACCGTTTTCATCTTTGGCAGAATTTGGATATTTAATAGCTTTTTCAATATCTTTTATAGTAATTAACCCTTTTAAATTGCCTTCTTTATCTAATATTGGAAGTTTTTCTATTTTATTTTTTACCAATATTGCTTTTGATTCCTCTAATGTGATTCCTTCAAGAGCTGTAATTAAACTTTCCCTTGTCATTACTTCTGAAATCTTTTTATTGTGGTTTGTTTCAAATCGAATATCTCTATTGGTAATGATCCCTACCAGTTTGTCTCCTTCTGTAATAGGAACTCCTGATATATGGTACTTTGCCATTAAATCAGTTGCTTCATAAACATAATGGTCTGGTGATAAAAAAAATGGGTCTGTTATAACACCATGCTCGGAACGCTTTGTTTTATCAACCTCATCTGCTTGCTCTTCAATTGTCATATTTTTATGGATAATTCCGATTCCGCCTTGTCTTGCAACTGCAATCGCCATACGTGATTCTGTAACCGTATCCATTCCAGCACTCATGATTGGTGTGTTTAACACAATTTTTTTCGTTAGATTTGTACCTAACTTAACTGCATTAGGTAATACATCTGATTTCGCTGGTACTAACAAAACATCATCAAATGTTAATCCTTCTTTTAAAATTTTACTCATCTTTTTAGACATCTCCTCATAGAATATTTTATTTTTTAATCAGCTTTCTCGGGGTTAAAAAACTAGAAAATGCGTGAAGCATTTCTTCATTTGGCTCAAAAATCACTTTTACTCGTTTGCCTTTATAAGCAGTTAGTATGTAAAATGTAGATTCACTGATTTCACTACTTCCACAATCAATTGTTTCTGTGTATCTTTGAAACTCGGCTTCATGTTCTTTATTTTGGGACGTAATCATGAGTTCAAATTCTTGGGCTCTTCCATTAAAAACTCTTTTGCGTTTTGATTTGTTCATAATACAATCAATGTCAAGCTCACCATTTGTAAATATATATTCATATTCCCTGTCTAACGTGGGAATATAAAAATAAGCTAGTAACCCTAGCACTGCGAAAACAAAAATGGCGACAGGTGTCACAAATAAAAATGCAATGGCTGATATTACAACCACGCCTCCTATGATGGCACCTTTTTTTATTCTGTCATTTTTTGTAGGCAACTTTTTTACAATCTGCTCTTTAAAAACATCTCCCATAAAATAAATAGCTCCTTTTTTTTCAACATATAGCTGCTAAGGATAATAATCAGTATAATCAGTATACCACCACTGATACTTCCAAAAATATATTATTAGATATAATACAATATGTCCATGGCTTTGTCTATACCGTACCTCTTATTATCCAAAAAAATCCTTGAAAGCAATGCTTTCAAGGATTTTTTTTGGAACTTTAATTACATCATACCGCCCATACCACCTTGTGGCATCATAGGAGCTTCTGCTTCTTTGATGTCAGCAACAACAGCTTCTGTTGTAAGAAGTGTTGAAGCAACAGAAGTAGCATTTTGAATTGCACTTCTTGTCACTTTCGTTGGGTCGATAATGCCAGCTTCAATCATGTTAATGTATGTTTCATTTAAAACGTCAAAACCTGTTCCACATTCAGTTTCTTTTACTTTGTTTACAACAACAGAGCCTTCAAGACCAGCGTTGTTTACGATTTGACGTAATGGAGCTTCTAAAGATTTAAGAATAATAGCAGCACCAGTTCTTTCGTCGCCTTTTAACTCAGCAACTAATTTTTCTGTGTCTTTCATGGCGTGGATATAAGCAGAACCACCACCAGAAATAATACCTTCTTCTACTGCAGCACGAGTTGCAGCTAACGCATCTTCCATACGTAATTTCTTTTCTTTTAATTCTGTTTCCGTTGGAGCGCCAACTTTAATAACTGCTACGCCACCAGCCAATTTTGCAAGTCTTTCTTGTAATTTTTCTTTATCAAACTCTGAAGTAGTTTCTTCGATTTGAGATTTGATTTGAGCAACTCTTGCATCAATTTCTTGTTTATTTCCAGCACCATCAATGATGATTGTGTTTTCTTTTTCAATTTTAATACTTTTTGCTCTTCCTAACATATCAAGTGTTGTGTCTTTTAATTCAAGACCAACTTCTTCACTAATTACTTGACCGCCAGTTAAAATGGCAATATCTTCAAGCATCGCTTTTCTTCTGTCGCCAAAGCCAGGAGCTTTCACTGCAACACAAGTAAATGTACCTCTTAATTTATTAAGCACTAAAGTAGTTAAAGCTTCGCCTTCAACATCTTCTGCGATAATTAATAATTTAGCACCAGTTTGAACCGCTTGTTCTAACAATGGCAATATGTCTTGAATGCTAGAAATCTTTTTATCTGTAATTAAGATATATGGATTGTCAAGGTTTGCAACCATTTTTTCCATATCAGTAGCCATGTAAGCTGAAAGATATCCTCTATCAAATTGCATACCTTCTACTAAATCTAATTCTGTATTCATTGTTTTTGATTCTTCAACTGTAATAACACCGTCATTAGAAACTTTTTCCATAGCGTCTGCAATTAAAGTACCAACTTCATCATCACCAGCAGAAATTGCTGCAACTCTTGCAATGTGATTTTTTCCGTTGATTGTTTGGCTCATGTTTTTAATAGATTCAACAACAACTGCTGTTGCTTTTTGCATCCCTTTTCTTAAAATAATTGGGTTTGCACCAGCTGCAATGTTTTTAAGTCCTTCTTGAATCATTGCTTGTGCTAAAACAGTAGCCGTTGTAGTTCCGTCACCTGCAACATCATTTGTTTTTGTTGCAACTTCTTTTACTAATTGTGCGCCCATGTTTTCAAAAGCATCTTCTAACTCGATTTCTTTTGCAATCGTTACACCGTCATTTGTAATAAGTGGTGTACCATATTTTTTATCTAAAACAACATTACGACCTTTTGGTCCTAATGTTACTTTTACTGTATCCGCTAATTTATTTACACCTGCTTCAAGAGCAGTTCTTGCATCTACACCGTGTTTAATCTCTTTTGCCATTTTTCATTTCCTCCTTTTATAAAAAATATGTTAGTTTTCGATAATCGCTAAAATATCGCTTTGTTTCACGATAATGTATTCTTTGCTTTCTACTTTTACTTCTGTTCCTGCATATTTTGAGTAAATTACTTTGTCGCCAACTTTTACTTGCATTACAACTTCTTTACCATCAACGATTCCACCAGGACCAACTGCAACTACTTCTGCTTCTTGTGGCTTTTCTTTTGCTTGACTTGGTAAAACGATTCCTGATTTAGTTTTTTCTTCTGCTTCTAGTTGTTTAATTACAACTCTGTCACCTAATGGTTTAAGGTTCATAAGATTAAGCCTCCTATTTATTTTAAATGTTTTATGGTTTTTTCTTGTTAGCACTCTCCATAATCGAGTGCTAATTACAATTACTATATTAGTTTAAGACTATTCATTATGCAAATTTCTTTTTCAGCTAAAATATCCCATTTGCAATTATTATCATAAAAATTCATTCTTATACTTCCATTTTCTTTCAATTAGTTAATTTTTGAGAATAATTCAATTATTTTACTATATATATTTTGGACAACAGGTAAATAGAACAAGACAGGAATGAATATGGCTGGGAGTAAGTTGCCAACTTTGATAGCTTTTATTTTCAGCATATTCAACCCCAACGCTGTAATGATAATTCCCCCAACGATGGAAATTTCTCTTAACATATCCGCTGTCAAAAAGTTTTGGACATGAGATGACAAAATTGTAAGTGTTCCTTGATAAACAAAAACACTAACAGCGGAAAATACAACGCCAACTCCCATGGTAGAAGAAAAAATAATACTGGTTATGCCGTCTAAAATTGACTTGGCAAATAATGTTGTATGTACACCTTTTACGCCGCTCTCAATAGAGCCTAAAATTGCCATTGTTCCTACACAAAACAAAAGACTGGCGGTAACAAACCCATGAGATATGCCACTTTCATTTTTAGCGAACCGAGCTTGTAGCATATCCCCTAACTTCCCTAACCTTTTTTCAATATCAATCCATTCGCCAATGAAACCACCGATGGCAAGGCTTACGATAAATAAAATAGGATTTGCGTCCTTTAACATAAGTTTTGAAACTGCACCGCTAATCCCTACAAATAAAACCGACAAACCCACTGCATTTAAAACAATTTCCTCATATCTTTTTTTCAACCCGCCTTTGATAAGCAGTCCTATGATGCTTCCCAAAATAATTGCTATACTGTTCACGATTGTCCCTAACACACAAAAACTCCTTAAAAAAGGCGTTCTACTGAACGCCTTTATATTCTTTACATAGCCGTTAAAAGCCATTTAACTCCAAATTTATCCACCACAGAACCATGGGCTTTGGCGAAAAATGTTTTTTCTAATTCCATTACCGCTGTTCCTTCTTTTTTAAGTTCATCAAAAATTCTTTTTATGTTTTCTTCTGAATCGATAGTAAGTCCAATGGCTACTTTATTTCCAACAACCGCTTCACCTTTGTTATATCCATCAGATAACATGATTTGACTTCCGTAAATATCCATGAGGCAGTGAACAATATTATTTTTCGCTTCTTCTGGAACTGGAAAATTTGGGTTAGGAGGCAGGTCCCCCATTTTTTGAAGTTGAAGTGCTTTTGTTTCAAACACTTTTTCATAAAAAGTAATTGCATCTCCACAATTTCCATCAAACATAAAATAAGGATTAATCATTTTAAAAACTCCTTTGTAAGTATATTTTAAATTCTTAAGAAACAAGAACTTAATATCAGTATTTCTTCATTTAGGATTTTAAATCATATTACCATAAATAAAAATGCTATCACCCAGACCATCAACACCACACCAAAACAACACAGTACTTTTTTCAGAAGACTTATTTTTCTGGAACGACTGATCGTGTCACAAAAAGATACCCCGATAATTCCAATAATGGCACCAATAAATCCAAATGTAAACGTTGGTGACATACAAAGCAAGAAAAATACATAAAATAATTTTTGACGTTCTAACATGGGGGTAAATACTGCACCTGTTTCCAATAATTTTCCATCTACTGCGATGCCTTTCACTTCTTTTGATATAATGCCACCACGAATGACAATATAAATTGGATGCCCCTCAAAGTCAATGAGAAAGTCTTTGTCATTAGAGAAAAAATCAAATGTAATAAATTGTTGGTCCCCATCATCGATGGAATAGCGCCAACGCCCTTTCGTTGTAACTTTTATGATGTGCTCCACATCATATATTGTAAACTTCCATTCATATTCTGTTGATTTAGCCATTAAAATTCCCCTTATTTTTTCCCTATTTGAAGTGTTCTTGCATAATGAAACAAGTATTGTTGTGCAAAACCAGCGTACTCCCCAAAATGTTTTTTTGCAAAATCTTGCATTTCTTGTATGGCTACCGGTTGGTTATTAAAATAAAAATACTGCATCACTCGTTTCACCCAAACGTCTGTGGGAAAAACTTCTTTTCTTCCGCATGAAAAAAGCATCACACAGTCGGATACTTTGTCCCCCACACCAGCAATTTTCATTAGAGTAGATTTTAGTTCCCTTGTTTCCAAGTCGTTTATTTCACTGCTATTAATTTCCCTTGTATTCACTTTATGTACTGCATCTAAAATATATTTTGCACGAAAGCCTGTTTTACAGAGCATTAACGCTGAAACATCGGCTTCCAAAAGCTGTTCTACACTTGGAAAGGCGTAACAATTATCAAATCCTTCTATCTTATCGCCATAACGTTGACTGATATTTTGTATGATTTGCTGAATTCTTGGTATTCTGTTGTTTTGAGATATAATAAAGGAAATAAGTCCTTCGAAAAAGTCTTGATTCAGTATTCTAATTCCTGGTGCATACAAAACGGCATCACGAAGTACAAAGTCATTGTCCGATAAAATATCTTTTATGTAGTTGTAATTTCTTTTTAAATCAAAATAAGGTATCCACACAGTTTCAAATTCACTTTCGTTGGTTGGATAAAATATTATTTTTTCATCATCTTGGGTTATTCTTAACACCTTGTGATGAGCGATTATCATATAATCATTATGGTTCAGTTTTAAAAATCGAAAACATTGACCACACTCAAGGGTTTCAGAAATAATAAAGCTGTCAAATTCTGTGAGTATTATTTTCTCACCCAGCTGTTCATATTTAATTTCATACCACCTCACTTATAAAAAATGAATAACTTTACTATAGTATAATTTTACGATTACCGCAACACGAAACTTCATGATCTTGTACAAAAAAAATTCGTGTCAGGAAAATAATATGGGGTTAACGATTATTCCCATTCGTCCATTCACGAATCTTTTTTTATAAAAAACTAAATTCCTTTAAATAAAGAATATATGGTAACCGCCAACAAGGCACAACACAAAAACATACACATATTTAAAATATAATCAAAAACGTCATTTCTTGATTTGGATGCTGTTTTCGTTTGTTGTGGTTTTTTTGTGGCAACTTGATAAGGACTTGTGGCAATTATATTTTTTTCAATATATCCATTGATTATTTTTTCGGCTTCCATTACCAAGTCAACTGGAACTTGATTTTTTGCAATATCATTTTTCATAATAAAAATTACTTGTTCGTAACAGTTTGATGCCTGACCGTTAATTAATATTACTTTTTTGTTTGGGTTCATCCTAAATTCCTCCTTGTATTATTTTTATGGTTTGTTAAGTTCTTCTTCTATAGGAAAATCTTTCCCACCGAATTGGAATTTTATACAATAAAGGTGTACAACTTCTTCAATATCTCATATACTACTATTAATCATCTAATTCTAACTTGTATTAGAGGCAAATGAGTTTAAAAGCAACATAATGAAAAGGAGGCGATTACAATTATTACATTTGGATTAGTTGGAAGTGGGTGGAGAGCTGAATTTTATCTTCGGATAGCTTCTCTTGCCAGTAGCATATTTCAAATTAGCGGGGTTGTTACCACCAATCAAGAAAAAGCAGAAAAATTTAAAAAAGAATATGGGGTCCCTACATTTAATACAATAGATGAACTTTTAGAAAACACATCTCCGTCATTTGTTGTGGTTTCTGTATTAAAAACGGTTGGTGCTGATGTAACACTTGCCCTTAATAAAAGAGGTATCCCTGTATTAATGGAAACGCCAGCGGCGGCTGATGTAGAACAATTAATCAAAATCAATAGTGAAATCAATCCAAGTATAAAAGTACAAGTTGCAGAGCAATATTTTTTACAACCACTGCATCATGCACGCCTTAACTACATAAAGACCAATAGATTAGGAAATATCTATCAAGCAACTATCTCCTTTACACAAGGCTACCACGCCATTAGTCTTATGCGAAAATATCTTGGTGTCCAGTTTGAAAATGTCCGTATCACTGCAAAAAAAATACTCGTACCCTCTATTGCTGGTCCTAGCAGAAATGGAGAGCCGACTTTTGAAAACAGGATAGCACAAAAACAAATCATGGGAATTTTTGAGTTTGGAGAAAAAACAGGAATATTCAATTTCGAAAATGACCAGCATCGCTCGTGGATTCGCTCACAAGTGATACAAATAAAAGGAGAGCGTGGAGAAAT
Organism: Eubacteriales bacterium; assembly: GCA_031546905.1. GTDB lineage: Bacteria > Bacillota > Clostridia > Lachnospirales > JAVBJQ01 > JAVBJQ01. The sequence continues at coordinate 60,621 of JAVBJQ010000041.1, forward strand.
TTTTAATACCGACATAAAATATCTGAAAGATTACAGAACGCCACTATACGCAAACTTTCGTCGAAAAAATATGGGAGAGGATGAAAACTTAGAAGGATATGGCATAAAAGGCATTGTTTCAGATGGCGAGTGGTATTATCAAAATCCTTTTATGAATTTTCGATTATCCGATGATGAACTTGCCATTGCAACCTCCCTTTTTAAAATGGAGGAGTATATAAATGGGGGCAGCTCCTTTTATAGTTTAGCAGAAGCTTCCCAAGATTTATATTTAACCATTTTAATGGAGCAAGCTGCGGATACCGAGACAATTGTCACCTCCCAATCTCAAATTTGGTCAAATTAAAATATTGTATCTATCGTTATTATTTGATATTATATATTAAAATAAAACGATAAAGAAAGGTGTGTTACTATGCAGTACAAAGAACGGTCCCACCCATTAGTCAATATGAGGATTCAAAATAAGTTTATTCTTATTTTTGCAGTATTTATTTTATTCTCTATTATTATGGGTGTAGTAGGTATTATGAATATTAATACACAGGTTAAGTTAAATGAACGGGGTTATAACAATACGGTGAAACCACTGGGTTATATTACAACCTTGACGGATTCCACTTTAAGGATGAGAATCGCACTTCATGATCTTGCGCTAGCTGCTACACCTGAAGAAATACAAACGGCTACAGATCAACTTACAAACTACTACAAAATTTATACAGACACAAAAGCACAATACATAAGTGACATGGAAAAAGCAAATATGCAAAATTCAGATGAATACAAACAACTTGACTCACTTAAATTAGACCCTCAAGTTTTTAATAGTGCCGTAAGTTCCATTACCCAATTAGCAGCAAGTGGTGATAACGATTCTGCAGAGGCTACCTATAAAAAACTTATGTCTGGTTTTAGTAATTCGGTAGGAACAGCCCTAGTATCCTTACAACAAATGGGGGTACATGAAGCAAATGCACAGCGTCAAGCGATTCTCAAAGATCGGTCTGATTCTGTTATCATGATGCTTGTACTACTTGCAATCATCATCATTGTCAGTATTTTAGTGCTACGTTTACTGAATACGCTTATCATTAAACCTCTTTTTCTTGTGCGAAACAGAGCTCTTTTGGTTGCTGAAGGTAACTTTGACACCGTCGTTTCTCTTTATGGTCAAGATGAAATCGGAGAACTTTCACGTAGTATTGATGCAGTGTCTGATTCATACTTAAATCTTTTAGAAGAAATGAGAATCATGTTAGAGAAGCACGATGCTGGAGATATTGACTATCGAATTGACCCAAATAAATTTAAAAGCACTTACAAAGATGTTATTCATAAATTCAACAGTATGGTTGACAGTTATATTTCAAGCACGTTAGAAATTTTATCTTGTGTAGAAGGCTTTGGAAAAGGTAATTTCGACGTACCTTTAAAATTATATCCTGGTAAAAAAGGAGTTGCCAATGAAATTGTTGACAACCTAAGGGATAAACTTAAAAATACAAGAGTGGAAATAGTGAATCTTGCAAAATCTGCGCAAATTGGTGATTTATCAAAAAGAGCCAATGAAGCAAATTTTGAAGGTGACTGGAAGAACATTATGTATGAATTAAATTCACTTCTTCATGCTGTCATTGCTCCAATTAATGAATCTTCCATGGTTCTTCAAAAAATTTCTGAAGGTAACTTAAAAGTAAAAGTAGTTGGGGATTATAAAGGTGACTTCGCACTTATTAAAACTTCTTTAAACAGTATGACTGACTTCTTGACTGCTTATATTTCAGAAATTTCTATGTTACTGGAAGAACTTTCAAACAATAACATAAACCTAGAAGTAACAAAAGATTATAAAGGCGACTTTTCACAAATTAAAACATCCTTTAACAAAGTTTTTGAAAAGCTCAATGACGTTCTTCATAGCCTTTCTGAATCATCTAATACCCTTTCTGACTGTAGCACAAGAATTACGGATGCAAGTTCCATCTTATCTGCTGGGGCTGATGAACAGGCAGGTTCTGTGCAACGCTTGACAGACAAAATTGTTACCATTAGTAATCAAACAAGCAAAAATACAGAATACTCCATGAAAGCAAACGATATTTCCACTACTTCAAAAGTGAATGCAGAAGAAGGAAATCAAGAAATGAGCCAAATGCTTGTTGCTATGGAAAAAATTAAAGATTCGTCTAACAACATTTCAAAAATTATTAAAGTAATTGAAGACATTGCATTCCAAACAAATTTACTTGCATTAAATGCTGCTGTTGAAGCGGCTCGTGCTGGGGAACATGGAAAAGGATTTGCAGTAGTAGCTGAGGAAGTTCGTAATTTGGCAGCAAGAAGTCAAACTGCTGCAAAAGAAACAACTGAACTAATTGAAGATTCTATTACTAAAGTAGATGAAGGTTCTACCATCGCAAGAAAGACAGCTACTATCTTAAATAAAATAGTAGCCAATGTAGGAGAAGTTTCTAGTATTATTGAAAGTATTTCTAGCTCCTCCAAGGAACAATCTTCTTCTATTTTGGAAGTTACAAGCGGAATCGAAACGATTTCAAATATAGCAACTGATAATTCAAAAACATCACAAGAAAGTTTAACTGCTGCTCAGGAACTAATGTCACGTTCCCATTTACTAAGCAACATCGTATCTACTTTTAAAACAAAATCTTAGTGTACATAGATAGCCATGTTTTTGTAAACTTCTATCCTCCATAAAAAAATGGTATTGCTAATTTTTCATCAGCAATACCATTTTTTTATTATCCTATGGATTTCTTAATAAACATCTGGTTGTCTTGGAATAATAATTGCACAAATAAAGTAAGCAATTAATCCTGAAAAACCACCAGTAAAAATAGAACCAATCACCCATAGTAACCTAACAAGGGTTGCATCCATTTTAAAATAATCTGCAATTCCAGCACACACACCATCTAGTTTTATATTGCTATTTGATTTATAAAGTTTTCTTTCCATCATAAAACCTCCTACATTTAATTATCCTGCGAAAAATTTAGTTTCTCGCTTATAAGCATTACTGCTAACCACTATACTATATTTTTTAGAAGTAATTCTTATGTTATGTTATCAAAATATACGTCTTACAAATAAAGATGTATGAAAAATTTTATAAAAATATTATTTTTTAAAACTTTTTATACCTATATATTATACGATAAAAAACATTGTTTATTCTCGCTAAAGCTATAATAGTTATTTTTTGTAATAATAATATGGTCTAAAACCTGAATAGACATATCATTCAGCAAAGATTTTAAAAACTGAGTCGTCTTAATATCTTTGGCAGAAGGATTTGCTGTTCCACCTGGATGATTATGGGTAAAAATCACATACGTTGATTCGTGCCTTAAAACTTCTTTGGCTACTTTGCTGGGATAAATTGCACTTTCCATGGCAATGCCCTCCGAAACTTTTGAATGAGCAATGACATTTTTCCCTGTATCAAGACAAATAACATAAAAACTTTCTACTTTCTCATCCACAGAAAATAACTTTCTACAATATGCCAAAGCATCTTTTGCGTTATTGATACAGTCTTTTGCTTCCATCTTCCTGTGATAATAAAACTTCGATATTTCTGGAATAAGCGACACAAGGACAGCAGCATTTTCTGTTATCTCACATCTTCTGGCTATTTCCACAGGTTCTGTTTCAAACAAGGTGATGATGTCTCCAAACTCCCTAATCATTTTGTGGGCAAGTTTATTGGTATCCCGCCTAGGAAAACAATAAAAAAGAATTAATTCTAAAATTTCATGATCTTTAAAAACCTTTAACCCATGTTCAACATACTTACTTCTATGACGTTCCCTATGACCTTCGTTGAGATTTTCCTGGTTTTGCTTTTTGGTCGACATGATAAACCCCTTTAACTAAATTCTCTTTGGTTAATTTAAATCCTTAATTGCATCTGCCAAGGAGAAAAATTCTTTTTTGTAAATCAGACTTAAAAGTTCGTCTGTTGTTTTAAGAGCTTTTGACACTAGTTGAACAGGAATGATTTTATTATCAAGTGCTTCTGAAAGTTCACCAATATCCACCACTTTGACATGATCTTCATTATAATAAATAACATCAATTAATAAATCGTTAAATGTATACGCATTTGCTTTGGCGTCAAATTCTGTATGAATAATATCGCAATAATAATATAAAACCTCATCGTTATAATCAATGAACTTACTTATTTTAAAATTCCTCTTCAAAAAATAACAAGAATAGCCCCTTGCAAAGTCAATACGCGGCTTTAATACCTTCCACTTTGTAATTATGATGTCTTCTGACAAATGAATTATTTCATCATCTTTCAGCAACACTTTCTCATCAGGTATAAATCTTCTTCTATAAATAATTACATCATTGGTACTATCCATCATAATAAAAATATCCCCTTACTGACGATTAAACTTATCGCAAGTTTTTTTCTAGTTCCTGAATAACATATTCTAAAACTTTTATTCTTGCGTATTTTTTAGAATTGGCTTCTATAATATGCCATGGTGCATACGGTTTATTTGTTTTATAAATCATTTCATTCACAACAATTTCATAGTCGTCCCATTTCTCTCTATTGCGCCAGTCTTCCGCTGTAATTTTATATTGTTTGAGCGGGTCTTCCTGTCTGCTCTTAAATCTTGCTAACTGCTCGTCTTGATCAATGTGAAGCCAGAATTTTAATACAATAGTTCCATGATTTGCAAGATTGAACTCCATGTTATTAATTTCTTTATAGGCACGGTTCCACTCCTCTTTTGAACAGAAACCTTCCAATCGTTCTACCATTACACGACCATACCAAGATCGATCAAAAATTGTCATGTGCCCATCTTTAGGCATTTTGTTCCAAAATCTCCACAAATAATGGTGGGCTAATTCTTCACTGGTGGGTGCTGCCACAGGAACAACTTCATATCCTCTTGGGTCTAGCTCCTCTGTGAGCCTTTTAATATTTCCACCCTTCCCTGCTGCATCCCAACCTTCATAAACAATAACAACCGATTTCCTTTTTAAATACAACTCGTAGCCTAGCTCACTTATTCTTTTTTGATAAGCATTTAATTTATTTTTATATTCTTTCTGTTCAATATCTTTGTTAACATCACATTTGCTTAAAACATCATATTTTGCATAATATTCTGGTTTTACTTTCACCATGTCTACTTTCTCTTTTGCTTCATAATGAGCTATTGCCGCTTCTAACTTTTCAATAATAATCGTAAATGCTGAAATTGTCGCAGATTTTTTATCCTCGGCATTAATGATGTTCCATTCCGCATTTTCATTATCTGTTTTTTCAATCATTTCATCATAATATTTTTGATAAATACCGTACTGTTCATTTTGCTTTATATCATATTTATTAACACGCCATTTGGTAGTGGATGTTTTTTCTAGTTCCTTCAAACGCTTTTTTTGTTCCTCTTTTGTAATGTGTAAAAATAACTTGATAATAACAGTTCCGTCATCTGTAAGTTGCTTTTCAAACAAATTTACATCTTCGTAAAAATACTTGATTTCATTCTCTTTTAATTGAAGCGCTGAAATGTTTTCAGGTAAAATAGAGCGATGCCAGCTTTTGTCGATAATAGTGATTCTCCCTCTTGCGGGTGTCCTCGTCCAGTATTTCCACAAGTAAGGGCGCATCACGGCGTCTTCATTTACTTTATTCATGGTGTACACATTAAAATACCGTGGGTCTAGTGGGTAAAGTACTTTGCTAATTAACGTACCCTTTCCAGCCGCACTGAACCCTTCACATACAATCATAACAGGAATTTTTAAGTCTCTTACTTTTAACTGCAAAACAGCTAACTTCGACCCTAATGTTTCCATGGCTTCTTTATATTCTTCTTTCGAAATAGACGTAGTGTTATTCAAATCAAATTACCTCCAAAACTTTGTCTCCATTTATTATAGTGTTCTTTCAAACTAAAAAAGGTTTTGAAAAAGGCTGCAGATAATCCACAGCCACACTCATAAAACTATTTATTTTCTAAAAATGTAACAAGCTCACCAGCGGCTTGAGCTTCATCTTCTCCGTCCGCAATAATTTCCACTGGTTGTCCTTCCAGTATACTTAACGAAATAATCCCCATAATACTTTTTGCATTCACAGTTTTATTATCAATTCTAACTTGTAGCCTACTCGCATATTTACTGGCTGTTTGAACAAAGATTGCAGCACTTCTAGCCTCCAAGCATGAATTAGCAATAACTGATTGTTGAATCATAATTGACCTCCCTTTAAAAATTGAGCAATATCACTTATTTTTCGCAGGCGGTGATTAACGCCAGACTTTCCAACTGTAGGAGTTAGCATATCGCCCAGTTCTTTTAAACTCGCTTCCGGAAACATCACACGTTTTTCTGCAATATCAATTAGTTGTTCTGGAAGCGAATTAATCCCTACTTTTTCATTAATATAATGAATATCATCAATATGTTTTACAGAAGCCTTAATTGTTTTGTTTAGGTTGGCTGTTTCACAATTGACAATACGATTAACATTGTTTCGCATATCTTTCACCACTCTAACATTTTCTAATCCAAGAAGTGAAACATGAGCCCCGATAATATTCAACATATCGACAATTTGCTCCCCTTCTTTTAAATATAAAATAAAGTGGTTTTTTCTTTCTACTATTTTAGCATCCAATTCAAAAAAATTAATTAAATCTTTTAGTTGGCAAGCATACGCATAATCAGCACATACAAATTCAAGGTGGTACGTTTTTTCGGGGTTTGAAATAGAACCAACACTTAAAAAAGCTCCTCGTATATAAGCTCGTTTACAGCAAATATTTTTCACAATAAGGGAGCTAATGCTTTTTGAAAAATCCCCTGTAGCCGAAAACAACTTATTGGTTTCTTCACCACCAAAAATGATGATAACACAATTTTTATTTTTATTCAAACCGACATTGTTTTTAAATATTACTTCCCCGTCTATTTTAAAAAGTTCTTTAAGTAGTAAGAGGCATTTTTTTGCTAGCAATACATTTTCAAAGCTAAACTTTAAAAAATGCCCCTTTTCATCTTTCTTAACAGTAGCACATAAAGTAACAAAAGCCGAAAGCTCTGCAATTTGACAATGACGGTCTTTACCCATATGGTTAAAAATTTCACTTTTCACTTTAGTTGAAAATGACATGTAAAGAAGCCTCCAACTGAAATTTTACAAATGGTAATCTTTATCAATATCTCGATGATTAATTATAACACTATGCCCTTCTTTTTGCAAAGCTAAATAAAATTCATTGGCTAACGTAACGGAGCGATGTTTGCCACCAGTACAACCGATGCTGATTACCAATTGATTTTTTCCTTCTTTAATATAATTGGGAATTAAAAATTTTGTCATGTCTAATAGTTTTTCTAAAAATATGTTGCTCTCCTCCCATGAAAGAACATAATCTCGAACAAGGACATTATTACCTGTAAGTTCTTTCATCTCTGCAATATAAAAAGGATTTGGAATGAAGCGAACGTCAAAAACCAAGTCTGACTCTGGTGGTGCTCCATATTTAAAACCAAAAGAAAGAATCGTAATCATTAAACTTTCAAATTTTTCATTTTGTAAAAATATTTTATTAATCTGTTCTTTTAAATGTCTCGTCAGAACATTACTTGTGTCAATGATATAATCTGCTTTTTCTTTTACCTCCAAAAGAAGTTCTCGTTCTTTTTCAATTCCTACGCTTGCTAACCCACCTTTTGCAAGTGGGTGCATACGCCTTGATTCTTTAAAACGTTTTAACAGAACTTCATCTTTGGCATCTAAAAATAAAATACTATAATTATAATCTACTTTGCTTATAGAGGAAAGAACTTCAAACATTTCTGAAAATAATTTTCCACCTCTAATATCAATCCCTAGTGCCACTCTTTCAATATCTGTTCCTGGACGATAACAGATGTCAACAAATTTTGGTATAAGTGCTGGTGGCAAGTTATCTACACAAAAAAATCCTATATCTTCAAAAAATTTAAGAACTGTACTTTTTCCAGCCCCCGACATACCTGTCACAACAACAAACTGCATTTTTTTCACCTGCGTTTCTATTTTATTCTTCGCCTATTATTCTAACTTCTGGTTCTAATAGGACGTTAAAGTTATGGTAGACCGTTTTTTTAACATATTCAATTAAATGGATAATGTCATTGGCTGTGGCATTTTCTTTATTAATGATAAACCCTGCGTGCTTTTCAGAAACTTGGGCACCACCAATGGAATATCCTTTTAAATTTGAGTCTGTTATGAGTTTCCCTGTAAAATATCCTGTTGGTCTTTTAAAGGTACTTCCAGCACTAGGCATTTCTATCGGTTGTTTTTCATTTCTGAGAGCCGTTACCCTATCCATTTCTTTTTTGATGGTGTCATGTTCACCAACCGTAAGTTCAAGTTCTGCTGAGAAAATAACCAGTGCTTCCCGTTGAAAAATACTTTTTCGGTATCCAAGCTCTAATTGCTCTTTTGTTAATCTAACAGAATCATGATTTTCATTTAGTGCTGTAACCGATTTTATAACATTTTTCATTTCACCATCATAGGCACCAGCATTCATAAAAACTGCCCCACCTAACGTCCCTGGAATACCGCTTGCAAATTCTAACCCTGTTAAGTTATTTTCAAGGGCTTTCACCGAAATGGTAGAAAGCAAAGCACCAGCGGATACCACCAATGTATGATTTTCTACCGAAATGTTATCAAAGTTTTGATATAGTTGTATAATCATTCCTCTAAACCCTTTGTCACGAACCAAAAGATTAGAGCCTCTTCCCATAATAAAATAAGGAATCTTTTCAGCTTTTGCAATTTGTATCGCAAAGATTAGCTGTTGTATGGTTTCGGGAACAACAAAAATATCTGCATTTCCACCAGCTTTAAATGTTGTATGTTTTTTCATCGGTTCATTTAAAAAAACACTTTTCTCCCCTAGTTCCCGTAGCAACGCACCAATTGCATCTGCCATTCAAATTCCCCCTTCAAAACCATATTGAATTAAGCTCCCTTGTGAAGCATGGCGGCTCCAACAATTCCAGCATCATTTCCTAATGTAGCAATCACAAGTTTTGTTTTATAAATTCCACCGTAAACCATTTCTTTCACACAGGCTTCAAGAGGTGCTCTTAACACTTCCCCTTGGGCACAAACGCCCCCACCAATAACAATAACTTCCGGTTGAAATATATTAATAATATTTGCCAAACCAATGGCAACATATTTGATGTAATCCTGAACTAACTTTATTGCAATCTCATCGCCCTTTTCCGCCGCATCAAAAGGAGTTTTTGCATTAATCATGCGTATATCTCCATTGACAAGTTTAAAAATTTCAGAATGAGGGTATCTTGCAGCAGAAATTCTAGCATCTCGAATTAAACCTGTTGCCGAAGCATACGCTTCCCAACATCCCTTTCTACCACAACCACACAATTCACCATCCACGTTAATCACGTGATGCCCAATTTCTCCCCCAGCAAAAAAAGAACCGCTATAAATTTTACCGCCAATGATAATCCCACTTCCTACTCCTGTTCCAAGGGTAATGGTGAGAGAATTGTTGTATCCTTTTGCTGCTCCGCAAGTGCTTTCGCCTAAAGCTGCACAGTTAGCATCATTCTCAATATACACGGGAACATCAATGTATTTTCTAACTTCTGCGCAAATAGGAATATTATCAAAATTCAAATTACTTGCATACACCCAAATACCATTTTTAGGGTCTGGCGTTCCTGGGCTTCCAATCCCGATAGAATGTATATCTTTTATTGTTAAACCTTCTTCTTCCATTAATTTTATGCAAAGCTGTGCTAAATCTTTCAGCACTTCCTGATAATTTCTTTCACCCAGCGTAGGAACACTTGCCTTTCTTATGATTGTACCATTTTCTTCTACAATACCAGCCGCTATATTGGTTCCACCTAAGTCAACTCCGATGTAATACATCAACTCATCTCCTTTTATTTATCTTTATTCATTTGTCCTAATATTCTCTTGTTCAATTCCTCTGCCGCATTATAACCCATTTTTTTCTGTCTGTGGTTAATTGCTGCCGACTCACATATAATTGCTAGATTACGTCCTGGTCTTATTGGTATGGCATGACACACTACACTATTTCCTAAAATATCCATATATTCTTCGTTAAGCCCAATTCTATCATATTCTTTTTTATTATCCCATGTTTCTAGCTTAATAACTAAGTCAATGGACTGGGTTGCCATTACAGACTGAACACCAAACATCTCCCGTATATCTATTATGCCAATTCCTCGTAACTCTATAAAATATCTGATCACTTCTGGACAACTTCCAATTAATGTCTGTTGAGAAACTCGCTTTACTTCCACCGCATCATCGGCAACAAGTCTGTGGCCTCTTTTTACAAGTTCCAGTGCTGTTTCACTTTTTCCGATGCCACTTTCTCCCATGATCAAAACGCCTTCGCCATATATATCAACAAAAACACCGTGCATTACGATACTTGGAGCAAGTTGTACTTTCAGCCACCTAATAATTTCTCCCATAAAATCTGTGGTGGATTCTTCCGTTTGAAGAATGGGAACATTATTTTCATTTGCATACATGAGCATTTCAGGTAATGGCTCTAAATTTCTACAGAAAACAATACAAGGTATTTTGTAGTTAAATATTTTTTTTAGTATTTCATTTCTAAACTCTGGAGACATCTTTGTAATAAAGGTGTATTCCACAAGTCCTATAATTTGTAATCGGTCTGAATCAAAATAATCAAAAAAACCAGACAACTGTAACGCTGGCCTATTTATTTCTGCATAATTGATATTTTTATCTGCTAAATCTACGGTTGGCGTAAGATTTTTTAATTTATATTCTTTTACTAATTCCGCTACTGAAACTGAGCTCATACAATTCCTCCTTCGTAAACAGCCACTATTGTAACAAACCATTTCGTAAAAAAAAAGGAAAGAAATTTATCTTCCCATTTGTTCTAATTTGGTTACTCTAATGCCGTTTCTTACCACATTGACTTTGGTAATTTCCTCTTTTACATTTAAATAGATGTTACATTCCTCTGCTAGGTCCACTCGCATTTTATTAAACTTTGTTATTTGGAGGGCATTTAATATTTCTTCAAGCTCCGCTTTTACCAAAAGTTCTTCCGCAACAATTGTCAAATCAATTTTTTCTTCGCCAACATTTAAAATAATATGAACATTGGCAATATCGCCTTGACCTACTTTTGTATAAACATAGTCTTGTTCATAGGAAGTTGTTTTGTTAATCATCATTAAAACCGCCCCTTCTCACTTCATCTCAAAACAAAATATTTCTTGAAATTATCATACCTTAAATATCCTTTTTTTTCAATAGGTTCACATTATTTCCTATTGAAGAAATTGTATACTTCTAGCGCTGATTTTTTATTCATTGTGCTAACTGCTTCCAGCTCGTCAAGGTCTGCTTGTTTGATTTTTTCGATTGTCCCAAAATGTTTTAAAAGTTGTATGCGCCTTGTTTCTCCAATTCCTTCTATGGTATCTAGTATGGACCTTGTTTGATTTTTTTCTCTTAATTTTCGATGGTATTCGATTGCAAAACGGTGAACTTCATCTTGAATACGAGTGATTAATTTAAAGCCTTCTGATGTAAACGGAATTTTTATTTCTTCCCCTTTAAAAATAAGCCCTCTGGTTCTATGGCGATCATCTTTTACCATTCCGCAAACTAATATATCCACATTTAACTGAGCCAAAGCATTTTCTACTACATTTACATGACTAGCACCACCATCTATAAAAAGCATATCCGGAATTTTTGTAAACTTTCCTTCTGTCATATTTTTATTTTTAATTTCTTCTAACTCTTTCATCATGTGCAAAAATCTTCGGGTGATGACTTCGTGCATACTGGCGTAATCATTGGCACCTTTTACTGTTTTGATTTTAAATTTTCGATAGTCGCTTCTTTTTGGCTTGCCATCTTCAAAAACTACCATAGAGCCAACCGATTCAAAACCTTGCACGTTGGATATGTCATAGGCTTCAATTCTTTTTAGTTGCTTATCAAGGTGGAGGGCTTTTTGAATTTCTTCCATGGCACCTTTTGTTCTATTGGTTTCTCTTTTCATTTGCTCTCCAAATTTTTCAAGCATAATGATGGCATTTTTACCAGCCATTTCAACAAGTCCCTGTTTGTCTCCTTTTTGAGGAACTGTCATTGCAACTTTTTGCCCTTTTAAAGAAGACAGCCACTCTTTAATAATTTCTTTGTCCTCAATTTCTTCTTGTAAAATTAATTCTTTTGGAATATACGCCGTTCCACTGTAAAATTGTTTGATAAACTCCGTCATCACTTCTCCACGGGACATGGCTTCCACATTATTAATTAAGAAGTTTTCACGACCAATCATTTTTCCATTTCTAATAAAGAACACCTGCATCATCGCTTCATCAAATGCTCTTGCAAAAGCGATAACATCTTGGTCGTCTGCACTGGCACTTTCTACTTTTTGTTTTTCTTTTAGCCTTTTAATGGCAAGGATTTTATCCCTTGTTTCTGCTGCCTTTTCAAATTCCATATTTTCAGAAAACTGATTCATTTCCTGCTCTAAATTTTTTATAAAATCTTCTTTGTTGCCTTCCAGAAATTTTTGCACTTTTTCTATTATTTCTTTATATCCTTCTTTGGACACTAAATTATTACACGGTGCCTGGCACTGTCCTATATGATAATTTAGACAAGGTCTTTCTTTGCCTATATCTCTTGGTAAAATCCGCTGACATTTTCTGACTGGCCAAAGTTTATAAATAAGCTCTAATATTTCATCAACTGCTCCCACATCTGTATAAGGGCCATAATATTTGGCTTTGTCATTCTCTGCTTTTCTTGTTTTCAATAACCGTGGGTATGCTTCATTTAATGTTAGCTTTATATATGGGTATGCTTTATCATCTTTTAGAAGAACATTATATCGTGGTCTGTATTTCTTTATTAAATTACATTCTAAAATCAAAGCCTCTACTTCCGAATTTGTAACAATATATTCAAACTCAGCGACATGACTTACCATGGCCTTTACTTTTGGAAGTTGGTTTTTACTGTTTTGAAAATATTGCCTTACCCTATTTTTCAAAACTTTTGCCTTTCCTATGTAAATGATTTCTTCCTGTTTGTCTTTCATCAAATATACGCCTGGTGCGTCTGGTAATTTTTTTAGTTCCGCCTGAATATCAAACATAGTTTCCTCCATCCAAAAACCGTTATGCCAATTTGACGTAACAACATCCAATCACAGCTACAGTATCTGTAATTTTTCCTTTTATTTTATTTTTAAATACCTCTTTTGTAAAGAAAAATCATATTATATTTGATTTTGGAATAAATTTCTTATATATATCTTGTATTTTATACTGTAGCTATTTTAAAGGATAACCTTCAGTATATCTGTTGAAAAAGGGGTTGTTTTATGCAAAGGAAAAGCATCGTAACAGGAGCCCTCATTCTCACCTCTGCCAATATTATAACACGCATATTGGGTTTTATTTATCGAATATATATGTCAAATACCATCGGCGCAGAAGGAATGGGACTTTATCAATTGATTATGCCAATTTATGGGCTGGCTTGGAGTATTTCTTCCTCAGGCTTTTCTACCACAATTTCAAAGTTAACATCACAAGAAAACGCAAAAAAAGAATATGGAAATATGGGGAGAATTTTAAAACAATGCCTTGTCATTACAGGTGGTTTGGGAATCGTTTTAAGTATCGCGCTGTTTTTCTTTTCTGACTTTATTGCCACAAATGTTTTTCATGATGCCAGAACCCTTTTATCTCTTAAAATATTGTCTGTCTGCTTTCCTTTTATGGCGGCTGGTTCTTGTATAAGAGGCTATTTCTTCGGGCTACAAGAGTCCGCTATTCCTGCCATTAGTCAAATTTTTGAGCAAAGTGTTCGAATGTGTATCATTTATGTTTTTGGAGCCATGTTTATTCCCCGAGGGCTTGAATATGCCTGTGCGGTTGCGGTCATTGGGATTTGTGTAGGCGAAGTATTATCCTTTTTATTTGTAATTTGCTCTTATAAAATTTTTAAATCCAAAAACAAGTTGGTACATAAACCTTCTATGAGTCCATTAACCAGTTTATGGATTATTGCCTGTATGGCAGCTCCCTTAACTGCAAATCGTGTAACTGGCTCGTTGTTAGGTACTGTTGAAAATATTTTAATTCCCCAAAGACTTTTGCTCTCGGGAATGGATGTTAGCAAATCTATGAGCACATTTGGTCAACTGTCTGGTATGGCGATGCCACTTTTGATGTTTCCCTCTGCGTTTCTTGTTGCCTTATCTATTTCATTAGTGCCAGCGGTTTCAGAAGCATCTGCCATCAAGAACGATAAGAAAATTAGCATCACCATCTCAAAGTCACTGCTTTTTACTTGTGTTTGCGGAATCGCATCTAGTGCTATTTTTATTTTGTTTTCTCAAGAAATAAGTGTAGCCATTTACTCAAAAAATAACATAGGGGTTTCTGATATTCTTTTTCTCATGGGATTCATGTGTCCATTTCTTTACCTACAAATTACCATGTCGGGAATTTTAAACGGACTTTCTCAACAAGTTTTTATATTTAAAAATAGCCTTTTATCTTCTGTCATTAATTTAGGATTTATTTATTTCTTAATTCCCATTTATGGCATTAACGCTTTTATTTTAGGTTGGTTTGTAAGCTTAATTGCCCTTTGCATTTTGTGTGTTAGAAAAATTACCGCTTGTGCAAAAATTGACTTTGATTTTTCAAACTGGGTTTTTAAGCCCATTATCGCGGCGGTAGCTTGTGGACTTTCTCTGCGAATATTATACAACTTTGTTTTTAAAGCTATTTTATCCAATGTAATTTCTTTGGTATTGACCTTACTACTATTTGGAATATTTTATTTTATTTTATTAATTGTGTTAGGGTGTATTTCAAAAGAAGATTTAAAAATTCTGAAACGAAAAAAGGCAAGGTGATGAAATGCTTTTCAAAATATCCAATAAAAAATTAATTATTGTATCTTACATATTATCGCTTACCATTGTTTTTGCTGCTATTCATTTTATTTACAACGAAGCCATTACAACAGAAAATAGTGATGGTGGCTACTTAGCAATTATTATCGATGACTTTGGAAACCAAAGTGCTGGAACAAAAGAAATGCTTCAAGTGGAAATCCCTTACACCGCAGCGGTTATGCCGTCTATGCCTTACACCAGATCCGATATTGAAAAAGCCAAAGCAGCAGGAAAAGAAATTATAATTCACCTTCCCATGGAGCCACACCACGGAAAAAGTTCCTGGCTTCCTCCAAACTCCATAACCTGTAACTTGTCTAACGAGCAAGTGATTAACAATTTTTTAAAAGCCATTGAAGAAGAACCAGAAGCCGTAGGATTAAACAATCACATGGGTTCAAAAGTAACAGAAGACAAGCGGATTATGCAAGAAATATTGAACATCGCCCAAATAAAAGATTTAATTTATGTGGATAGCAAAACAAGCCCCAAGTCAGTGGCAAAAAAATTGTCTCATGATTTAGCTGTAGATTATTTAGAGCGGGAAGTTTTTTTAGACAGCACCCAAAACACACAGCTGATTGAAAAGCAACTGAGAAAAGCCGGCGACATTGCCTTAAAAAAAGGATACTGTGTAGCCATTGGTCATGTTGGTGCTGCCGGAGGAAAAGTTACAGCCGCCACCCTCAAAAAACTTGCTCCAGAACTTGAACAAAAAGGAGTGAAATTTATTACCGTTTCTCAGTTAAATGATAAAATAAAACAATTAAATACGGCCAGAATAGACTAAACTCCCAGTCTATATCTGAAAAATCTACTTTTATGGGTTTGTGTACTGACTCAGAAAATAAAAATAGGATGTAGCAAAATGCTACATCCTATTTTTATTTAACCAAGTGTTTTAACCCAGTTATGGGCTAATTCCACCCAATTTTGACACTGCTCTACAATTTGTTCTTCTTTGATAGAAGTCAATTGGTTTGCAAGGGAAATTCCATGTATCCCCTTTGAATAAATATGTAAATCAAAAGATATATTATTTTTTCTAAGACCAGTGGCAAATGCCAACGCATTTTCTACTGGAACGGATTTGTCTTCAAAAGTATGCCAAATAAAACAAGGTGGTGTATGACTACCAATATGCTTTTCTAGGGAAACTTTGTCTAACGCAGCTTGGTCATTACTTCCCCCTGTCAGAACATGAAAGCTTCCTTTGTGCGCAAACTCCCCACCCATAATAACAGGATAGCAGAGGATTAAACCATTTGGCTTATTCTCTTCCGATTGAAAACCAAGTACATTTTTTATAAAATCTGCATTCCAATAAACTCCTAAACTAGCTGCCAAATGTCCACCAGCAGAGAATCCACATACAAAAATTTTATTAGGATTTACTTTATAGACTTCTGCATTTTTCCGAACCATCCCAACTGCTTCTGAAAGTTCTAAAAGTTGTGTAGGAAATTTAGCTGTCGTAATGGAGTAGGTAAGCACAAAAGCTTGATAACCTATTGATGCAAATTTAAGCGCAATCATCTCTGACTCACGATCCGAAATATTGTTGTAACCGCCACCTGGGCAAATCACAATTGCTGGGTAGCTTTTTCCCTCATCATATTTTGCTAAGTTGTTCCACCCATAAGTGGTAAGTGTGGCTTTTTTTGCTGGTGTCTCCAAAGCTCCCTTGCTGTAATCAATTTGTAGTTCAATTTTTTCGTGTATCATAAATAGCCTCCTTATTTTTGGTTGAATAGACTCGTATTTGCAAATAAACTTCCTTCATAAGCCAATCTGTTATTTTGACTACTGTTATTTTTCTATAAGAGGATTTTACAATAACTCATTTAATACGTCAAATGAAAAACGCTCCAAAGGCAGTCTAGTGTTGCTGATTCATATGAGAAGAAATAGCTCTATATTCTAAGGAAAGAAATTCAAATGCCTACCAAGTCCGAAATAAACATTGATACTGATATTTTGAGAAAAAAGTATTCTTCCCAACTCTGTGATACTAATTTATAAAATTTTTGACAGGTAATGCTATGATGCAAAAAAATAATAGGAGCTCAATAATGAACTCCTATTTATCAAACTACTTTTATATCATTTTTTTAATTTCATCTGCTACAAATTGAACTTGTGTTCCAACGATAACTTGAACACTTGTTTTTCCAGGTTTAATAATCCCAGAAATGCCAGCAGATTTAATTTTCTTATCATCCACTTTGGTCATATCTTTTACTTCAACTCTTAATCTAGTCGTACAATTGTCGATTGAATCAATGTTTGTTTTTCCACCAAGACCTTCTAAAATTACTTTTCCAACTTGGGAAAAATTATTGTTGGCTAATCTTATGGATTTTTCTTCATCATCAATATCATCATCTTCTCTACCAGGAGTTTTTAAGTTAAATCTCTCAATTAAAAATCTGAATAAGAAGTAGTAAATAACACCGAATACAAGACCTTGAAGAAGTAACATATAAGGCATATTTGCAAGAGGCAACCTAGAGCTTAACACAAAGTCAACAAGACCAGCACTAAATCCGAAGCCAGCTGTCCAATGGAAAGTAGCCGCAATTGCAAGTGAAATACCTGTTAATAAAGCATGAACAACGTATAAACCAGGAGCTAAAAACATAAATGAAAATTCCATTGGTTCAGTAACGCCTGTGAAGAAAGAAGCAAAGCCAGCAGCCAACATAAGAGAGGCAGCAATTTTTTTCTTTTTATCTTTTGCGGTGTGGTACATTGCTAACCCAGCAGCAGGTAAACCAAACATCATAACAGGGAAGAAACCAGCTTGATACATACCTGTAACGCCTTTAACACCTTTTCCACTCCAGAAATTTCCTATATCATTAATACCAGCAACATCAAACCAAAAAACAGAGTTAAGTGCATGATGTAAACCAGTAGGAATAAGCAATCTATTAAAAAATCCATAAATACCAGCTCCAGCAGGTCCGAGTGCAGCAACGCCTTCGCCAAATTTTACAAGGCCAGTGTAAACGGGAGGCCATATGAAAAATAAAATAGCAGAAACAATCAGCATGGCTCCGGCAGTTACAATAGGAGCAAGTCGCTTCCCACTAAAGAACGCCAAGGCATCTGGCAATTTAACCCCTGAGAAACGGTCATAACACATGGAGGCAACAACACCAGAAATAATACCAATAAAAGCATTTGAAATTTTACCAAAAGCAGGATTTACTTGTGCAGCATCAATATGTAGTAACATAGAAACTGTACCTGTACTCAATAATGTTGTAATAACCAAAAAAGCAACTAAACCACTTAATGCGGCAGCACCATCTTTTGATTTTGTCATTCCAAGTGAAATACCCACTGCAAACAGAATTGGAATGTTGTCAATAATGGAAGCCCCTGCTTTGATAAGAAATGCAGCCAATGCACTATTGGTCCCCCAACCAGCTGGGTCAATCCAATATCCAATACCCATTAAGATTGATGCAACGGGTAAAACAGCTACTGGAAGCATTAATGACTTACCAAGACGTTGAAAATAACTCATTACCATAATAAAACCACCCTCCGATTAGTATAAATAAATGTATAAATATCATATCATTTTAATAAAATTAATGCAATATGCCTAACTAATATTTACTTATTTTATTTTATTATACATTATATACAAATATAATTTATTTTACATAAATTTTAAAAATAGTTTGTATACTTTAAAAAGAATCTCAAATACTATTTACATTTATGAAAATGAAAGTTATATTTAATTTTAAGGAGTTGATATTATGTTTGGATTATTTAAAAAAACAACAAAGTTTTACGCTCCACTAACGGGTAAAGTAGTAGATCTTAGCCAAGTTCCTGATGAGGCTTTTAGTGATCATATCATCGGAAACGGTGCCGCCATCATGCCTGATTTTGATGTGGATGGTTACGGAACAGTTGTAACGCCAGTCGCTGGTGTTGTTGAAATGATTTTTCGAACAAACCATGCTTTTGGTATGAAAATGGCTGATGGAACAGAACTCATCGTTCACATTGGTGTTGATACTGTCAAGTTAAATGGTGAATGTTTTGAAAGACTTTTGGAGGAAGGTTCACAAGTGGAAGCAGGTGTTCCTGTTATCAAAGTAAATTTTAAAGCCATTGCTGAAAAAGAAATTCCTATTGTTACACCCCTTATCATTACTTCCCCAACAGAAGAAAGTGATTTTGAAATATCAATAGGAAGCACTGTTGTTGCCGGCAAAGACGTCATGATGCAGCTTAAAAAATAGAGGAGGATTCGATATGCAAGAAAAAATTTTAGTTTGTTCTGTATGTGGTTATAAAAAAGTGGATGATGGTAAAAAGGATCCTTGTTTAAAATGTAGTGCCGACCATTCCAAATTTGAAGCACTCTCTGAAGAAGATGCAGCAAAAATATTTGCATCAGACAGAACCAATGATATTTATTGTGAAATCATCAAATTATCCATGGAGATAGAAGCGCTTTGTAAAGAAGGATTAGATATTAAATTAGATCCTAAATGTGTCAGTGTCTTTGGTTATTTAAAAGATGCTTCATGGAACACAAAACAACTTTGTAAAGCAGAACTTGGTGGACATATGAAATTAGGCAAATGGTAAAAGTATAGAATCATGCTGCCTATATTTTGTTCAGTCGTAATAAAATAAAATAATAAAAAACCTGCTTTTGTAAAAAAATTACAAGGCAGGTTTTTTATTATTTTATTTCTAATGTATGGTTTTTTTACTCAAATCTACGTCTTTCAATGGAACAACTTTGGTTTTATATATTATTTTATATCCTAAGTACAATAGGAGAACAAGCGGAAGTCCAAGATACGCTACTAAAATTTTATAAACACTTACATGTATAAAAAGCGCATCATAATTCTGTCCTGCAATAACGAGGATACATAAAATAAGTGCAAGTATGGGGCCAAATGGGAAAAACTTTGCTCTGTACTTTAACTCACTTAAATCTTTCCCTTGGGCTACCCAAGCTTTTCTAAATCTATAATGAGAAATCGAAATCCCAATCCATGTAATAAAACCTGCAAGACCTGACGCATTTAATAACCAGGTGTATGCAACACCTTGTCCAACAAAGGAACTTAAAAATGTGATACAACCAACAGCAGTTGTCATATATAAAGCGTTGATGGGAACACCACGTTTATTTACTTTTGTCAAAAACTTAGGAGCCTTTCCTTCTTTGGCAAGACCGTAAAGCATACGTGTAGATACGTATAATCCAGAATTACCACAAGACAATATAGAAGTAAGGATAACTGCATTCATAATACTTGCAGCGCCTGCAAGCCCTGCTCTTGTAAATACAAGGGTGAATGGAGAAATCGCTACATTACTATCATTTGCAGCTTTCAAAAGATTCGGATCCGTATACGGAATAAGAAAACCAATAATAATAATAGCACCGATATAGAAAATCATAATTCGCCAAAAAACATTACGAATTGCTTTTGGCACATTTTTTTCAGGGTTTTCTGACTCTCCCGCTGCTACGCCTATCATTTCTGTACCTTGGAATGAAAAACCAGCAATCATAAATATGTTAATAACAGAAAGAATTCCCCCTACAAAAGGTGCATCCCCTACTACCCAATTCTCAAATCCAACTGCTTTGCCACCCATAATTCCAAAAATAATTAAAATACCTGTCACAATAAATAAAATAATGGTAGAAACTTTAATCAGCACAAACCAAAATTCACTTTCGCCATAACCTTTTGCTGATACAATATTCAAACCAAAAAGCAAAGCCAGTGTAATAAAAGAAAAAACATAATTAGGTACATGAGGCGCAAAATAATGCAAAACAAGACCTGCCGCAGTCAATTCTGCCGCAACTGTTATTGCCCAGTTATACCAGTAGTTCCACCCAAGGGCAAACCCCAACGCAGGGTCTACGTAGCGAGTGGCGTAAACTTCAAACGAACTAGAAACAGGACAATGGGTAGCCATTTCGCCAAGGCTTGTCATTAAAAAATACACCATAATTCCAATTACTGCATATGCCGCCAAAGCACCACCAGGACCTGCTTGGGCCAACGAACCGCCCAACGCAACAAAAAGCCCTGTCCCTATGGCACCACCTAAGGCAATCATGTTCATGTGTCGTGCTTTTAGGGAACGCTTTAATTCACGTTGTTCACCTTTTCCTTTTAAATTCCTTGTGTTTTCCATAAATGATGTCCTTTTCTTATTTAAATTTAGTATGCTTGGGAGTGTTTGAAAAATCTAATATTATAAATTCCCGCACATCCCATGACTTAGAAAGTAATATTTTTCAGGGCTCCTGTCATAAAACTCCAAATAATATGTTATTTAGACAAACAAAACTAAGAAATACTGTAATTTATTATGACCTCTTTGTCAAGGCTTATGTCAATATTAAAATTTAGAAATAGGACTCCAAGACAATTTCTACTTCGTTGAAAGGGAATTAGTATCAAAAGTCATGGCTAAGTTATTATTTAGCCCCTTTGAAAATAAAAATTGAAAAAGATCAAGTCCCCCCAATCTAAAATTAGAAGCACACGCTTTTAAATACAATTCCCACATTCTTGCAAACCTTCTTCCATATTTTTGTTCAACAAAATCCCAATGTACCTTGTAGTTCTCATACCAATAGTCTAATGTACGAGCGTAATGGAGGCGTAAACTTTCTGTATGAAGTACATGAAAATCAAATTCTGGTAGAGCATCTGCAATTTCTCTAAAAGAAGGGATATATCCACCTGGAAAAATATATTTTTCAATCCAAGAATTTGACCGACCCTCTGTATGTCCTGAAATTGTGTGTAACAAAGAAAGTCCCCCAGGTTTAAGTAGTTCTTCCACTTTTTTCATATATTTTTTTTGATTTGCTTTTCCAACGTGTTCATACATACCAACACTAACGATTTTATCGAATTGGTATTCATTAGGGTTTAAGTCAAGGTAATCCTGCAACTTTATTTCAATTTTATCACTTAACCCTAATTTTGCAATTCGTTCTACATCACTATGATATTGCTCCTCACTAATTGTAATACCACACGCTTTGACTCCATAATTTTGTACCGCCCGAATGAGAAGCCAGCCCCAACCACAACCAATATCCAATAAATGTTCTCCTTGTTTTAATTGAAGCTTTTTTAAAATGTGGTCTATTTTATTAATTTGCGCCTCATACAAAGGATCTGTATTTTGTCTAAAATAAGCACAAGAATAACTCATGGTTTCATCTAACCACAAAGAGAAAAAATCATTTCCTAAATCATAGTGATGATGGATATTTTCTTTTTGTTTCGATTTAATCATTGTATTGTTAAGCAACTTTGCTGTCGTATTCATTAATTTGTTTTTATTCGAAAACAAATGGTAGTTTTTCCTTACTAACTTCATGACATCATCTAGGTTTCCATCAAAGTCAATGTAATCATCCATATAGGCTTCTCCAAATGCAAGCATTGGATCTGATAAATCGAAATTTTTAAAAGGCTGCTTTAATATAATTTTAATGGTTGGCTCATCACTTCCATACCTGACTACCGCTCCGTCCCAATACATCACTTCAAAATTACAATCTTTCAATTTTTGTAAAAATAGATGCAACCATTTCTTTTCCATTTTCATCCTCCCGTGTACTTTGTCCTATTTATTTTTTTTATTTTATTGTGATTTTATTATTTACCAAAAAAATACTATTTATAATTTTTTTGAAAGGATATGTCTGATTTTTAAATTTTCCTTTTTTCACAACGTACAAAAAGCGATCAGATTGCATAGTTTATATCATCATGTGATTAGTGTAATGTAACAAATAGACATGGAGGTATGAATATGGTAAATTTTAAATCTTTTTATGGAACAGTAAGTATGATTAGTGATTTTATGATAGATTTAACTGGAAAAGGCGAAGCATGTTACAAATTAATTTCTGTTAATGACGGATACGAAACGTTAATAAACTTCGTAGTCTCACCTACCACTTATTTCGTGGATCAAGAGATTGTCTCAGTGGGAGATCGTGTAACTGGATATTATGATGGAGATGCTCCAGTGCCCCTTATTTATCCACCACAATATCAGGCACTTATTATGGTAAAGGATAATCAACACCAAAATGTAAAAGTAGATTTTTTTGATAGCCAGTTGATAAGTAGTGATGGTCAATTACAATTAAATATTTCTCCCTATACTCAAATCCTATTGACAAACGGGCAAATTTTTACTGGAAATCCTGCAAACCGAGATTTAATTGTTCTCTATGGTGCTACTACAAGGAGTATTCCTGCCCAAACATCACCTTATAAAGTAATCGTTTGGTGTTAGGGGTTTTCATGAAAAAATATAGCACATACAAAAGACCACTGATTTGTTCAGCGGTCTTTTTGGTATGTTCAGTCCTTTTTAATCTGCATTTCTTTTATAATTCTCGATAAATATTTAACCGCTGTACAAAGCTCTCCTGTTCAAAATAAGAGTTAAGTGTCACACAATCATATTTTTGGATAATATTTTGCACAATAGTAAGCCCTTTGCCCCGTTCTATTCCTTTGGAAGAAGACCCCGCTTTAATTCCAATTTGCTTGGTGGAAGCGGATACATTGTTTTTGATTATATACGACAACACATCGTTGTTTTGAGAAATTTTTAAGTCTATCATTCCATTTTCAACGCTCACACATTCCTCAATGCCGTTGTCTAGCAAAATTCCTAAAACCCGAATTAAATCTGTAAAATCCATGCCCACCGCTTGTTTATTTCCTTTAAAGTCAAAATAAAAATCAATTTCAACCCCTGCTTTTAGTGCCTGAAAAATTTTGTAGTATAAAAAAGCCCTGAACTGTTCGTTATGAATAGCCAATAGTTTTCCGTATAAGTCATTTTTTCTAATTTCATCAGATGCAAAAGGATATATTTTAGATTGATAAAATAGCTTCATGTCTTCATTGTCACTTTGCTCCACAAACTGCCCCATTGTAAAAAATATATTTTTTATATCGTGCTTAATACTTTTTATGCTGTTCAAGTTTTCTTCAAGATCAGCTCCATATATGATTAAACTTTGATTTTCCATTTCTTTGTTGAAAAGGTTTTCTTTTAAATGAGCCACACGAAACAAAAGTGTAAGGTACAGCAATTGAATGACCAAAGCTAACATACAGAAAATCGTCAGCAACTGAGACACTTGATATGTAAAACCATATTTTATCATGTACACAAGGTGAATCATGGCTATGGCCAGCAATATACCCATTGATACATAAATAAACCGCTTTTCAATAGCTGGATAGCCCTTTCCCATTTGATTGATTTCATAAAAATATTGGTTAAAACGTTTTTTCAGTGCGTAGACCAACCCCAAATTTATGACAATCAAACCGCTGGCTGTTAATAACCATACAATAATTTTTGTAGGTGCAGAATGAATGGAAGAAGAAGCTACTCTTAAACTATTAAAAATATGTTCAAAAATATATCCTTCCAAAGTAGCCATCATAAAGGCAAACCAAACATTAAAAATATTCCCTCGAATGGTTTTAAGACGAACGAAGCTAATTCCCATAATAGAAATAAATAAAATAAGAATATAAAGGGTTCTTCCAAAAAAATATTCGTTAAGCATGACTATTCTGTCGGCAATAAGGAATACAGCAAAGAGGATAGAATAATCTAACATGGTAAGTTTGATAAAACTTAGTATCAACACAACAGAAATCGTCACCATACCAAGTACCAACTGAGCCATAAAAACACTACCTGTGGATTGTGTAAATATATATCCTGTGGCGCCAATGATAATGACAACGGAAGCAATTGTATCGTAGATTTTATTGTTTACTTTCCCACTTACAAATTCTAAAAAAAGAAAGCAGATAGAAAAAAACAGCATCGTCCCTAATCCCATTAAAAATAAAGTAGTGAAATATGGCAACATACCTTGGTTCATGAAAAAAACCTCCTATTCAGTGTATTACTGCAAACATTTTTTGATAATGTCGCTCTTTAATCGAAAAGAACAAGCTACGGTATCTCCATTCGAAAACTTTACCAGGCCGTCTGCTACTGCAATCACATAATTTTTGTTAATAATAACCGAACGGTGACTTTTCATAAAATCACTGCCTAAAACCTGAAGTACATTTTCAATCGTATCCCTTACAGAAATCTGTGAACCATCTACGGTATGATAGCAAACAAAATGAGAAATGGTTTTTGTAGATTCTACATATAAAATATTTTGTATGGGTACTTCAATATATTCGTCAATGCCAACAGGCAATTGTATTGTTTTTTCATTCGTCTGCAACTTATCTTTTGTCACCAAATTTTGTCCCAGTGCAAGCAGAATATATTTCTTGTACTCCATAAGCATTTTTCCCGCTACAAGTGACTTTTCAATAAAGCCAAAAGCTTCAACACCACTTTTTAAAATTTCCATCCCCATATCTCCATGGCTTGTTACAAATACAATTTTGGATAAGGGTTCTGCCTTTTTGATTGTTTTTGCAATATCTATGCCATTAAATGCTTCTTTCCCAAAATCCAAATCTAAAAAGTACAAGTAAGTACCTTTATTTTTTTTAAAGTACTGAAGGACTTCATTAAAATTGGTGGTAAAACAAGCAATCTCTGCATCAAATTTATTTTTCACAATACATTCCTGTACCAGTTTCATGGACATTTCCATCATAAATTTATCATCATCACATACGATAATCCCAAGCATACGTCACCTCTTTAGTGCAATTTAAAAATTAAAAATAAGTTTTTATAAAACACTTTTATTATAGAATATTTTACCAAATAAAGAAATATAAAACTTCTATTTGTCCCAAACGTCACCGTTTTGCCCTAAACGTAAAATAAGTATTACGTTTAGGGCAGTTTTTTT
The DNA here is from genome assembly GCA_031546905.1 of Eubacteriales bacterium. Classification (GTDB taxonomy): domain Bacteria; phylum Bacillota; class Clostridia; order Lachnospirales; family JAVBJQ01; genus JAVBJQ01. Next base: position 86,592 of record JAVBJQ010000041.1, read on the forward strand.
TCATTGAGGCTAAAAAACACTATTCCTTCAAAAAATTGTGTAAAGTGTTTTTAAAGTCTTAGGTCAACAGCCTATCAAAAATGTAAAGGAGCGTTTAAAATGCAAAAGTCAGATTCATTATTTTTCAAATTTTCATTTGCAATGGGAGGTATCTTATTATTTCTTTTTCTCATCACCATGACGGCAGGTTGTTCCAACACAAAACAGGAAGCCAATCAACAAACAGCATTGCAAAAAGACCTTAACATATCCATTTGCTTTGACAGTCAATTTTTGCAGTTGGCAGTAAAAAAATATCAAAAGGCACACCAAGACGTTTCCATTCATTTAAATCCATTGGCGACAGATGGCGACAGGGATCAATATGCACAAGTTATTAATACCAGCATCATGAGTGGAAAAGCAGATGACATTATTGATGTTTCCCCTCTCTCCTTTTGGAAATTAGCAGATAAAAATATGTTGGTAGACTTAGATGAATTTCTGGGCAAAGACCTAGCCAGTGAAAATTATTTCACCGATGTACTAGATGCGTACCGCTACAAAGGGAAACAATATACACTCCCCCTATCCTTTGTCATTGAAGCCTATCAAATGGATGAGCGCGTATCAAAGGCTTTAGGCATTACAAAAATTCCATCCCATTTAACCCTTGATGACTTACTTTCATTCTCACAACCTATGCCAAAAGACGGTAAAAATATGTTGTTTGACAATAGTGCTGCTGGTATGAGTGATGTAACCCTTGCCTATAGACTCTTTAGCCTAGACATGAAAAAATATGTTGATTTAGAAAACAAAAAAGTAAATTTTAACAATGAGGATTTTATTTCCTTATTGGAAAAGGTAAAAAGTTTAAATGAAAAAAAGCAAATGGCAACAGAAAAAGGATATAAAAATAAAGAATTATTTTATACCAGCGACACCCAGAGCCTTTTGCATATTTATAATTTGTATTCTCCTGCCATGTGCCAAAGCGGGACAGTAGCATATAGCAATCTTATTCCGTTGACCAACCAAGAAGGATTTAGTACACTCAGCAACACTGAATTCATGCCTGCTATAAGCCAAAACAGCAAAAACAAAGAACTAGCGGCTGATTTTATAAAATTTCTACTATCCCAAGAAATGCAAACCTCCCCTGAGTTGTTATATTGTCCTGTTAATAAAAATGCTGTTGCTGTAGCATCTCAATTTATTTATGAAGATTCAAAAGCAGGAGGATATCTTCCAGCTGGTTTTGATGAGACCACCTTACAACAAAATATTGAAAAACATAATGAGTTAGCTAAAGTCAGTACGATGCTAGATTATTTTGACCGAAACATACGAAACTTTGTCATGGCAGAAATGACACATTATTTTGCAGGAGAAGAAAGTGCGGAACAGTCCGCAAAAAATCTTGAAACAAAAATCAATACATACTTAAAGGAATGACTCCCATGAATAAAAAAGAAAATAGAATTGCCTTATTATTTATCCTACCCAGTTTAATTGGATTTTTAATATTTTACATACTGCCCTTTGTTTTTTCAACGAAATATGCTTTGACTGATAACGCTATAAACGGCTCATTTGTGGGATTTTTAAATTTTAAAACGCTGTTTGCAAGTGAGCCATTTCTTCTAGCAGTTGGCAATACCATCAAGTTTATTGCTGTCAGCATACCACTTAATATTGTTATTCCACTTTTTATTGCTTGTTTGTTGCGTACCCTAACCAAAAACAAATGGATTGGAACCATCTTTATGTCTCCTTTGGTTGTACCTACTGCTTGCATCGCTTTTTTCTTTCAAAGTCTATTTAGCGGAAATGGGCTGTTCAGTCAGGTTTTACATACCAACCAAAATTGGATTCAGACAGACCATTCGTTTATCATTGCCGTTGGAATTTATGTGTGGAAAAATATGGGCTACAACTTAATTTTAATGATGGCAGGACTTTCTGATATGCCAAAAGATTATTACGAATGGGCAAGTGTGGAGGGGATGGGAAAAATACAATTTTTCTTTACCATTACATTGACTTACTTAATACCCACATTATTTATTGCTTTTGTGATGTCTTTTATCAATTCATTTAAAGTTTTTAAAGAGATTTATATGCTTTCGGGAAGCTATCCCAATGAAAAAATATATATGCTCCAACATTATATGAATAATCAGTTTTCATCACTAAACTACCAAAACCTAACAGCTGCACCCTTTGTCATAACGGCAGTCATTACCATTGTTGTCATCTTATTTTTCATCATTGATAAAAAAACAGAGCTAGGGGAGTGAGATATTTGTTTCTGCTAAAAAAGTTAATGAGATTTCCCATTTATTTTGTGTTAGTCATACTGGCAATGATGTATGTCATCCCCCTGCTTATGATTTTTACAAATTCATTTATGTCCCAGGCAGAAATCAGCAGGCATTATTCAGACAAATATACAGCTTTTGATTATGAAAGGCGTGATGAAATTCATTATGCAGAATATAAACTGATTCCTGATAAATTTACGTTAGCACAATATGATACTTTATTATTGAAAACCCCTAAATATTTAGACCTATTTTTAAACGCCGTAAAGCTAACCTTGCCTGCTGTGTTTTTCCAAATTATTATTGGATCTCTTTGTGCCTACGGCTTTACCATAAGTCACTTTCGATATAAAGAACTATTATTTTGCGTTTACATCATTGTAATGATTCTGCCCTATCAAGCTACCCTTGTTCCAAATTATTTAATAGCGGAAAAAATGGGACTTCTCAATCACCATTTATCCATTATACTACCAGCCATATTCAGTCCATTTGCTGTCTTTATCATGCGCCAAAGTATGAAGTCAATACCAAAAGATATTTTTCATGCTGCCGATATGGATGGTGCAAATCATTTCCATAAGTTTATTTACATTGCATTGCCATTAACAAAAGGTGGTGTTGCATCATTGTTTATTTTGAGTTTTACAGAATATTGGTCCATGGTAGAGTTGCCTATGATATTACTGAGAGATGCAGACAAAGCTCCCCTATCATTATTTTTATTAAAAATCGGGCAAGACAACATGGGATTAATTTTTGCGGCGTCATTTTTTTATATGCTTCCCGTGATTTGGATTTTTCTATATGGAAATGAGTATTTTGAAGAAGGCGTTAAACTATCTGCTTTGAAGTGAGGAGAGAATAAAATTGAAACTTAATAAAAAGAAAATGTTAAACATTTTGTATGTATATATTTCCATTATATTGGTGTTGGTTTTTTTCTCTAAGACAATCTATACTTTTTCTCTCCCCAAAGTCTCTGTTGCCATACCTACAAGTGGCACACTAACAAAAGAACTTGAATCTAATGGCATTGTATCCTTTGCCGAAACAGCTGATATTTTTTCAACCGTAGATGGACAAATAAAAGAACTATATATAAAGACCGGCGATTTTATCCTAGATGGTGGGCTCATTGCAAAATGTGAAAAACAACTCTCTAACGAAGAAGATATGGATGCTGAACTTGGTTTTACAATACAAAAAATTAAAAATGAAATTCGCAGTATCATGTTAGAAAAAACTGGTTTAGAAAGTGAAATTGAAGCCCTAAATGAAAAATCTAGCACGCCTCTTATAGATGAAACCCTTCCTTTGGAACTACATGAAATTGAACGGCTCATCAGCCAACAGGAAGAATCCCTACATAAATCACAAGTTTTATATGAGTCTGGAACCATTCCAAAAGCTGATTATGATCAAGAAATAGAAAAACTAAACACATTAGAAAATGCAAAAGAGTCCAAGCAAAAACAAATTGAAAAGCAAGTGCAAGATAATCAACAAATCTATGGCAACAATGAAAAAATACGTCTCAATTTACAAAATCAAAAAAAAATAGCATTAGCAAAAACTACTTTGGCAATAAAAAAGGCAACTATCGATTTGCAAGAAGCAGAATTAGCCCTTTCTAAAGCCATGAATCACCATGTGGAAGGTGGAGTAATTAAAGGAGAACAGGGTGGTATTATCACTGCTGTTGAAAAACAAAAAAATAGTTTTGTCTCCCTAGGAGAAAGAGTAGCCACAGTAGGCCTATATAACACTTCATTTGTTACAGAATTTTTATGTTCCAAGGGGGAAGGAAAATTTATTGCCACTGGTGATGAAGCATCTTTAATCATCAATGGGATGAAAGGTCAGGTAAAAGCTTTTGTATCTGAAATTAGACCAGAAGGAGAAAATCTTAGAATAAAATTGTCCTTTCAGTCTGGCTATTTCAAAGGTGGAGAGTACGTTTCTATCAAACTGTTGAAACAAACAAAAAGTTATGATGTTCTTGTTCCTAACGAAGCAATCATAAAAGAAGGATTTAACAATTATGTATGGGTAGTCCGCAGTAAGAATGGCACACTGGGAATGGAGCACTACTCTGTTAAAGTGAAAGTGTTGATTGCCGATAGTGATTTTGGCTATACTGCCATTTCAAAAGGTATGGATTTTATAGAGCCTGTTATTATTGGCAAGGACAAAGATTTGGTGTTAAATGGCAGAGTAAATCAAATGGATTAGAGGGTGTCGTTACGCTATATAATAGCATTATATCAAATTTACCATTTTCAACTTTTACTTCCCTTAAAAATGTGGTATACTATAATCGTAATCTATATTTAATTAAAACTCATGAAGGGGTGGTCGTACATGGCAAACAAGAGCCCAGAAAAAAAACAACCGAAAAAGAAAAAAGCGGAACTTCCAAAAGATGCAAAACCTGTTAAAAAAGAGAAAAAAAAATACGAGTAATCTCAAAAAAGAACTTATTAACCTGAGCAATTTTATCTGGTTAAGAGTTCTTTTTTTTACTCGTTTTCTTAAACTGCTATAACAACTATCATACAAAAAGCCATGTACCATCCAGTTTAAAACGCTGAGCGATACATGGCTTTTATTATGATTCACCTATATTTCATTTCTTTACTACATGCTGTCCATAATATTCTTCAAACGTTATTCCCTCTTGCCAAATAATTTTTGCCGCATCAATTCCCACATAACGGTAGTGCCAAGGCTCATATATATAACCCGTTATATCGGATTTATCTTTTGGATACCGCAAGATAAATCCATACTCGTGTGCGTGCTCCTGTAGCCAAGCATACTGCTTCGTATTTTGGAAGTTGGCTGTATATAATGTAGTACTACTACTAATACCTGGTTGAATTATATCTATTGCCAAACCCGTCTGATGTTCTGAATGTCCTGCTCGTGCAGAAGACGTATCTGCTCCGCTAACACCATCTGTTTTTACATAGCTTCCATATAAATATTTTTGTGTTGCGTAACTTCTATATCCGCTTCTAATATGTAGGGAGTAGCCTGTTTTATTTAATGCGCTTTCCATTTTCTTATACGCCTCTAAAGCTGTGACTTCCAACATCTGCCCTTTATATGTTCCTAACTTAGGAACAAAATCATTGGGTAGCTTATTATTTTTGTTACATAACACAAGCTTGTCTGCTGGGTTTTCAATTGTTTTTATTTTGGTATAATGGGCTATGTCCACATCAGAATTTACAAGCATCATAACTTGCTCATAGGATAGTTCTTCATGTTTCTCTTTATACTGCTCATATCTTTCAGTATTTTTTTCTATGTAATAAGGTTGTCCCATTGCCGACTCCCGTTGGGTTTTAGGTTTAATCGTAAAGTTGCTCATACTAGCTTCTTTTTTTGTTTCCGTTTCTATCGCTGTCTTTTCTTCTGGCTGTTTTGCCATTGCACCTATGCTTAAAATAACTATTGGCAAGGCTATTATTAAAAATAGTATTACTTTTAGGAACCTTTCTTTCACAGAATAGTCCTCCATATCTTAAAGTAGTTAGTGGGAATTTTTCGATACATCTTCTAATGTATCACTTTTCATTTCAAACAAAGCCTTTCTTTCAAATTGAAAGGTATCAGTAACAGAGAGTAGTGTTATTTCATATTCATCCTTTACTACGCCCATGTATCCTTCTACGTGGCAAATAGTTCTATAAAGAGCACCATCGTCACTATCAGTACCACGATCACTATACCAAGTTAAAATATCACTATTCAAATTGTTCACTTGGATTTCGGAGTCTAAATATTCATTGGTATAGAATTTAAGTGACCGTTTCTCTTCAGGCATCAAAATATATAACTGTAATAAGGTTCTGCTATAGAATTGCCTCATTTCTTCTAAACTGATAACTTCACTTCTATCACCATATTTATTTTTATTTTCTTCATCGGCTTGTAATGCCTTTTCATGGTTTTCTTTCAATATGTCATAGTCCCGTTGGAAATCTTCCATCATATTATGAAGCTCTAATTTTTTAATTATAAAATAACTTTCTTCTCCCGTTTTTGCTATGGTATATGGAATTTTAATGTCACATTCCCCCACTGGTACAGTAACTGATATACCTATAAAATGAGTACAAAATTTATATGAGGGTAGATAGATTACAAGGTTATTTATTTCACTTATGGGCTCCCTAAATTGAAAACAATCTTTTCTAAAAGCCAGTTCTTTATCCTGTAATGCCTTTGGTATACGGTCTGTTTCTGTTACTAAATTCAAAAGATACTCATACTCACCATAATACATTTTCATAATGTCATCCCATTCAGATTCTGGTGGGATACATTCATGTATGTTAGGTACACAACGATGAGTACCACCTCCATTTGTAGGCAACTGGTTCAGCTCATATGAAACCATGGGCATGAGCTGAAATTCACAATCGTTTTCAAAAGCCAACATCACAGAATCTCTGTATGTAACAGCCCTTTTGTATTGGAGCAACCCATCTTTTTGTTTATTATAATCTCTATCAAATTTCAAATCATATAGATATAAAAACATAACAAAATCTTCATACACATAGGCAGATACTAAAAATTTTTGTGTTTTGCTGTCAACTTCTGTGGTTACCCAAGTATTTATTGGACATTCCAACTTTTCGTCTCGGTTTTCAAGTGTCAACTCAGTACCCCTGTCCCTGTTGAAGTCGTTAATAAACCGTTTCATACAAACCATCCTCCAAACATTTTAGAATCTTCTATGCTGACAGTCATAATATCATCCAAATAATACATAGTCTTTTTATCACTCAATAATTTATGATGGTTTTCCAAATCACCGAGATGAAGTTCTCTAATAGTCAGTCTATCTGTTTGCAAATACATATCATTTTGCCTCCTGTATGGTACAAAATAGAAAAATCTTATAAAGCTAAACCCCATGGCTATTATGAAATTTTGACCGTATAGGCTATCAGTACATATTTGTATTTTTGATTTTACAATTGCTTGTATACATTGTCATTTTTCACCATACATACTTTAACTGACCTTATTATTTTAAATATATATCTATTATATCTAAAACTTCTTGCCCATCTATCGGTTTTGCAATATGACCATTCATTCCTGCACCAGTGCACTCCTCTATGTCTTCTTTAAAAGCGTTGGCAGTCATTGCAATGATTACCACTTCCGTTGCATTTAATTTGTTGGACATCCGTATTTTTTTTGTGGCACTAAGACCATCTAAATTAGGCATTTGAATATCCATTAGTATAAGACTATACTTTTCACCTTGTTTTTCAAAAATATCAACCGCTTCGGCACCGTCAATGGCACAATCAATTTCTACTCCCGTATCCTCTAAAATGTTACATACAATTTCTCGGTTTATCTCCACATCTTCAACCAGTAATATGTTTTTCCCCTTCCAACAATATGTTTTAGGGGTAACTTCCGTTCTTTCAGCTTCCCCATTCAATAGGTGTAAACCATCCTTATTTTTTAAATCTTTTGAATTCTTCGAACATTCCATGCCCCACTCAACTTTAATATCGAAAACAAAACTCGAACCTTTGCCAAACTCACTTTGTACGCTAATGTTGCCACCCATCATATTCACAATTTTTTTACAGATTGCAAGTCCTAACCCTGTACCACCAAAATTTCTTGCAATACCACCATCTGCTTGTTCAAATATCTTAAAAAGACGGCTTTGGTCTTCCTTTGATATGCCTATCCCGGTATCTTTTACTTCCATTTGAATGACTGAACTATTTTCACTTTGTGATATCTCACTCACTTTTAAAGTTATGATGCCAAATTCCGGTGTAAACTTCACAGCATTGCCAAGAAGGTTAATTAAAACTTGTGAAATTCTGAGCCCATCACTAATCATGTTTCTTGTAAAAATTTTCTCACACTCATATTCTAGTTTTTGGTGTTTTTGCTCCGCTTTTACTTGAATCACATTAAAAACTCGTTGTATGATGTTATCAAAATCAAATTCATAAGCATCTATCATAAACTTATTGGCTTCAATTTTGGACATATCTAAAACATCATTAATAATATCTAAAAGTTGCTTCGATGTGGCGTCAACTTTTTCGAGGCAATATTGCATTTTTGTCACATCTGTCGATTTTCTTGCCATCTGTGTCATTCCAATAATCGCATTCATGGGTGTTCTAATTTCATGGCTCATGCGGGAAAGAAATTCACTTTTGGCTTTTGTACTAGCGAGAGCATCTTCTTTGGCCAAAATTAAAAGATTATCCCTTTTCTGCAATTCTTCTTCCATTGACTTAATTAATTTTTTCAAAACCAATACTGCAATAGCACAAAAAAACAAAACAATCACAATAGATATTACAGCCGTCAACAATTTCACTTGTTCGTATGACTTATACATATTTTCGCAATCAAATTCCATTCCAATTGCACCTAACACGGAGCCATCTTTTCCATGAACCGGAAAATAAGTGACATATACAATGCCCCATTCTGTTTTCAAAATATCGTCACCTAAAACAGTCTCACCTTTAAGGCACTTTGTTAATTTAGGAATAATTTCCTCTTCAATAGGCATTCCAACATGTCTAAAATCTTCAGCGTCTTTATTTAATCCATCTAAAACATAGATATATTCACCTTTATCATTTTGTTTGGCTGTATACAAATAACGTATATTGGCTATACGCCTGATTTGGTCCATTTGTTGATATGTGTTCAAATAAATATCTTTTTTCTCATCTTCAATTGTATTGAGTTCCTTAAAGCTGTTTTTATCTATAATCTCTTCCACATATTTATAAACTACAGTAGCATCATTTTTTAAACTTTTTATTGCTAGCTCCTTATATTGTGAATAAATTAAATAATAAGAAGATACCGTAAATGCTAATGCAACGAACAAAATAATTAAAGTTACTTTGAGTTCAAAGTTTTTCCAAAGTGAATTTTTAGCTTGTTTTTTCATCATACACGTCCTATCGCATTGAGTAACAAAACCTGTTTTTGGTTGAAATCTCTCATTACACATAAAATTTTGTTATGAAGAGTATATCATAGTAAAGTCTTTATTTTCAAGTAATATAAAATACACATTCCCGAGTAGTACGGCTCAGCGTATCAACAGCGAGAGAGTGTTTTTACAGTAACCCTTCAACAATGTAAATAACACTATTTTCAAATTTTTTTAGCCAATAATTTACCAAACCTAAAACCCTTATAAAATTAAATTTCCTTGCTCTAATAAAAGCGAAAGGTAGATAAGGATTATTTTTGATGTTATCATATAGATACTGAATTGGCTTTGAAAATTTATTATTTGTGGAGGATATCGGTATGGAGAAGAATCTGATTATAGAACAAATATTATAGGCGCTGGGGAAGTTGGCTCTGCCAGCTCGGTGGAGATGGATAAAAATTCTATTCATAAAACAAACAGCTTATTTTGGGATACAACAGGAAATGACGTTTTAGGAACGACAGCGCTTCCGCTGTACGGAGCATTTGTGTCAGAAGAGAAGTGCCAACTGTTTGGCGATGTCTCAGGAAAAAAGGTGCTTGAGATAGGCTGAGGGAACGCAAAGTAGCTGAACTATGGGGTATGGACATATCAGAACAACAACTGAAAAAAACAAAGCAACATTTAACAGCATGCGGCCTTTCAGCAAAATTGATCTGTTCTCCCATGGAAAATGAATGTGGCATACCAATGGATTATTTTGACTTTGTTTATTGGGTTTATGCCGTAGGCTGGACTACCGACCTTGAAGGTACTTTTTGCCGAATCGCTTCTTACCTTAAAAAAGATGGCGTATTTATTTTTAGTTGGTCTCACCCTATCTATAAATGTGTTGTTGCTGAAAATAATATGCTTGCTTTTAAAAAATGTTATTTTGATGAATCTTGGTATTCGGTATCTCTTGGTGAAAGTGTGCTAACATTACCGGATTGTAAACTAGTCTGATGATGAAATTATACAATCCAAGAGTGATACCAATGATTTTGCAAAAAAGGCAAAAATGTTACCTGTAACTTTTGTAATCAAAGCAAGAAAACGATAAGCGTATATAATTCTATTTTTTTAGGCATCCCTAAATGAGAATGTTCTTCTTGTCACTTGCCATTGCGCCTACCTCCTTATGGGGAAGGAGGTAGGTTTATTTAATCCAAATATCAAATGCTGATTGGTTATCTATTATTAAATTTGCTATTAGCTTGCTTGTCTCTTCAAAATAATTAAATCTTGTTTCATCACTTTGTATCCCTAGACCTTTGCAAAAATTCTTATGACTTGTCATAAATTCCCCCCTTGATATTGTAATGTGCAGTAGGGGTAAAAAATTGATTTTGTTTAATTGAAAATTTTCTATTCTTTGTTTAAATTCATATCCTAATTCTAATGTTGTCCAGGGGTTATTAAGATTTTTTGTTTTATTATTTTTGATATTCATGTAAGTTTCACATCTTTGAACAAATTCATAAGCTTTTGCTCCAAAGGTAAATATTAATCTTGTTTTTTCTTCTGTGGTTTGAATAATATTGCAAAATGCTTTCATCTCCGCATCCAGTTTCGTAGTATTCTTCCAATCTTCCTTATCTACCACTGCATTTCTTATGTAAATTTTTGATGTGTCAATTCTTTTCCCTGTATTTCTATAAAGGATATCTTGCACTTTGTCAATTATAGGTGTCCAAATATTATGTACAGCTCCATGTCTGTCATCTAAAGGCAAATCAAGTCTATTTTTAAAATTTTCAGATGACGAATCTGCCAGTAACCAAATATTAAATTCTTTAAAAGCAATATTGTTTTCTCTTTCCATTCATAAACATTCCTCTCAACATTTTTATAAACAGTTAATTATTTCCTTTTGCAAAGTGGTATTCAACCCCAAAATTAACTCGCAAAAAAGTTGAGTTGTGAATACCTATCTAAATACTTCCATGATATGAAACCTCTTCAAAATAATAAAAGCAAAGACGCTTCCACCAAAACAACCGTCTTTGCTTTTTTTGTTTGGTGTCATTTATGGTATGGTTCTCCGTATCACTGCGTCTTCATCGGTTTTTAATATCAAATTAATTTGTTATATACATATTATTTAGCAAAAACAAACTAAACATATTATGATTTGACTCTACAAACGTTGATAGGATGTAACTGTCACTTTTTGAGATGCGTATACTATCGCATGGTTCAATGCACAAATTTTCACAATTGATTAGAATAGTCTTTTCGAATTCTATGAAATTTTTATTAAATCTATCTTGGTCAAAACTTGTCGTTTTAGGATAGCAAAAAGCACCTATTACCTCATTATTGTTTTTTACAACAAAGCATTTGATATTGGATTGAGAAAGAACGTACATTTCAATTATACCAGACCAAACAAAGTCTACCATTACAACAGGAAATTTACTAGTGTCTTGGATATTGAATAAAATTTGATTATTTATTTCTCTTTGTAATGCAATATTTAATGGTACCTTTTGAAAGTCTGTCTTACCATTTTTCACAGCTACATTTTGAAAACTTTTGCTATCTGCAATATTTTCTTGCATATGTCTTTCTTTTAGTTTATTTAGATATTCTATTATTTCCTCACAAGAAACATCATCTTGACGCTCAAAGTAACTCCTATATGTGTCAACTTCTTGTTGAGTTAATGGCAAATTTCTAAAACAGTCTTCGTCAAATTTGTTGAGTTCATCTTGTAATTGATTTAGTCGTGAAACTTTTATTTTGTTTTGCTGTGTGTCATTTAATAGATTTATAACGCTTGAAATAAAACGCTCGGTTTGTAATGGTTTTGATATAAAATCAATACTGCCAGCTTGCACAGCTTCATGTAATATATGGAGCTGACTCATAGCCGTGCAAAGTACGAATTTTGCATCAGGATATTTTTTAACCACAATATCGCAAGTGTGCAGTCCATCTTGCTTTGGCATAACAATACCCGATATGACAAGGTCTGGGCGGTATTGTTCATATTTTTCAAATGCTTCAACTCCGTCCTGTGCTTCTATTATATTATCATACCCATAAGAAGCCAGTATATCTTTCATTAGCAGTCTTTCAAAATTTACACATTCAACTACCATAATCAGTTTGTTCTTTTCCATACCCAACTCTCCTAACTTTTTCATTATAATCTTGATACGCATTTCGTCTGCATAATAGGTCTGCTTTAAAATTTGTAATTTGTTTTTTAAAGCAATCGCTAAAGTTTCTTGATTGGCGTAAAGTAAAGTTTTTATTTCATTAAGCGTAAACCCATAATATTTCAGTTCCTGAATAAGCAATATTTCTTTTATCTGTATGTGTGAGTACATTCTGTATCCATTCTGATTATTCTTCTGTGTAGGTCGTAGTAATAAAATTTCATCATAATACCGAAGTGTATTTGTAGATATATTTACAAGCGTTGATATTTCTCCTATTGTATACATAAAAAACTCCCTTCACGAAACTGGTATCTATATCATCTTAAGATATTCTTATCATAAAGGTTAGTGTTGGATGAATGTCAAGCGTTTTTTATTTTACAATAAAAAAAGTCGTTATCACTTTATGTGAAACAACGACAGTTTTCAACTTTACTCTATATCTCCAAGTAATTTAAAAACGATGATAGCACGTTTTACCGTGCCAATGACAACGTTGTGCTTTTATTTTTTTATTTTAAAGTTTATCAGTCAACAGTTTGTCTAAACCTAAAACTCCTATGAAGCAGAGCGTCATTGCAGTTATAAAATTTCCCTCATACTAAATTTTACCAATACCAGCAAAACCTAAAAACAATAAACGTATTAGTATCTCAGTAATAATAGCAATACCAAGACCATGAAATCGTTTAAGTGGCTTTGGCACTTTATTATGATATAACTTTTCTCTAATACTAGCCAATACAATAATATGAAAAACAAATCCCAAACTCGCACCTAATGTATAACTCATACCAAGAACAAGTGAATAATTCAAATCATAGCTTACACGATGGACACCACAGATTACGGAGATTGCTGGAATTAATATTAGATAAATTCCCCGCTTGTTATACCAAATTGGAGCTATTTTCTGAATTACTTTTTCAAGAAGCTGAACGAATATTGCCATAATCAAAATAAATACAACTTTTTTTAAAAATTCATTGCCAGTTAACTGAGGAACAAAAAGAAAAATACCTCTGGTAAATATTAAACTGAATAATATAGTAGGAAAGATAGCTATACCTAGACTAGCCGATGCTTTAAAATTTTTTGATACAATAAAATTTATACATAACCCCAAAACCCCATTTAGAGCAGAGTTATTTACAGTAAAAATCAATATCGGAATCAGAAGTGTTGCACCAAACTCTCTCATAAAATATTGCAGTCTGTGTCTCATCAACCATCACCTTCTCAAAAGTTTAATACAATCATTCCTTTGTTTTTAGGAAACTCCAAAACACACCGTACCATAAATAACGAAGCGTTTTTGAATTATTTAATAAAACCCAGTTTCTATGCTTATTCGCATAAAAACAGAGCAAGAACTTGCTAATTATCTAAGCGGTGCGTATTCAAGCTCATTGTCATCCATGTAATTTCATCTATCAAATCGGGTTGCTCAGTGTCAATAACAAAACCTAATTTGGAATAAAAATCAATAACTGTCTTACTTGATGGAACATTGAGGGTCGTGGCTTCAACGTTCATTGCTTCTTCAAGTAATTTAGAAAACAGTATTCTCCCATTCCTTTACTGTGCAGTTCTGGTTTAACATATAGATTGAGACCGTGTATTTAGGAGTTTCAAGTGCCCAAAATTTGCAAATGCGCCAGTTGCAACTATTTCTCCGCTGTGCACAGCAACATATACTTTTTTCCATCTTAACTGGGATAAAAGACTATTACCAGTATTATGTGCCTTGAATTTATCCAGAACTGGTTTTGAATGAACCGTTGCCATAACCTCATCAAAATTTCTGCTTATTATGAGTGCGGTTCCCTCAATATCAATGAAGGTAGCTTCTCTTATAATCATCTCTTGACTAGTCAGAATTTTTTCTAAATGCTTTTGTAAAATAGGAATATCAATATTTAAGGCATCCCATAATTTTAAAAAGAACAATTTTATCACGCTTGGTCATATATAATAATCAAATCCTTTTGAATTTCTACTTCTAGCGTTGGTGAAAAAGAGCCCATAAGCCTCCGCGAACAACCCCATATTTTTGAAACTTCGAAATAAGGATGGACTTAATTGATGCAATATCTTCAAGTTAAGTCGTCCAATATCTAAACATGCTTTTATACTTGAAAATTCTTTAAATAAGTCATGAAGATTTGCACTCTGAGAGAAATAAGATGATATGGCATCATTTTCAAGAACAATTTGAAGGTTATATTGTTTTGATATTGCAGTTAATCTAAGAAACATATCATACAAATTTTGTTCTAAAATATCCTTTGCGTAATCTTTTTCATACATCCATTCCTTCTCATTAGCAAATCGCCAATATGTGAAGTCAAAGGTGTCAGTGCGCTCTCCAATTACAGGAGAATGACTTTCACATTTTATTTAGTTTATTCACTTCGTCAATATGTGGAAACATACATGCTCAACACCATAAAATCCATCTCGAAAATCGCTGCAAAGCTTTTCCTCAGCTCATACCCCAAGAACCAATTAAAAAATTCCTCATTATGAATTCTCATCTCCTAATTGCATTTTTAGCAGCACTCTCTTCTTTATATTTAAATTCTGACAATATAAACCAATGAAATTTGTCAATCCCCAACCTTCACCGTACCGTAAATTACGGTGAGTTTTGATAAATTTCTACTTATCATCATTTAACCAACGAGCTGACGCCAGATTCCAAATAAAATTTGAATATGGTCTGTTTATATCCCCCAACTCGTTTGCTATTTTCTCTACAAACCCTAAAAAAGTTAGTGCCTGCTCTTTTGCGGTTAGCAAACTTTCAATATTTACTTCACACCAAATCTTCGTTTCATTATAAAGTGGAGAATTTTTTAATGCTGAAATGGCTTTTTGTATATCATATGATACTCTTTTTTCTTCAATAATCCATTGATTATCAACATAATTTAGAATTGTATAAGGTGAACGATTATCAAAGTCTAAAGGATTTCCACATGAACCTGGGTTAACTAAAATTTGATTGTTCAGCTTAATATGCCACTGGGTATGAAAATGTCCAAATAAATAAATTCCATTTTGCAGTTCTTCTAAAGCCGTTGCCAGTTGTTCGTCTGATTTTAAAATTGCGTCTGCATATTGTAAATAGTCTATATGCATAAAAGAACTTTTTTCCATGTGCATTGGATAATTACGACCACTTAAATTGTCAACCACTGTTTTTCCGAATATGTCTGTCGGTGAATGCGCCATAAAAATAAGCTTGCCATTGATGAATATTTCTTTTTTATCTGGCAAAGCAAACAACCATTCTCTATTCGCAACACTGACTGTTCTATAAGTCCAATATACTGGGGCAAATTGTTCAGATGTCCATGTGGATTTGTCTTGGCATGAAAGATTTTTAAGATAGCCTTCCCCGTTACCATGAATTATGTATGTATTCTCCATAGATTTAATGGTTTCAATCACTTCATTCGGATATGCAAAACCGTTACAATAATCTCCTAAGAATATATAAAAATCAACTGCATTTTCTTTTGCATCTTGTATTACAGCTTGTAGTGCATGCAGATTTCCATGTATATCAGATATAACCGCAATTTTCAATTTAAGCACCTCTACCTAATATTTATCGATAACATTTATGGTTTTATCAGAATCATTCCTTTTTGTGCGTATTCCCAAATAAGCAGTGAACTGCTCTTAACATCTACGGTTCACCGTACTTGCGAAGCGGCAATTTTTTGAAAGCACAAGCACGACCTCTTACCCAAATCTATTTTCCACGACGTTCGGTAATATGGAATATAAGTTTTTGCCTATTTTATTTTGAAAATAGTCTTTTATATCAAAAATTGCTTTCCATTTTGCCAAAGTTGAATAAGTTTGTCATAATCATCGTATTTACAATCTTCTAAATATCGTTTGAGGTGCTCATAATCTTCCGCCGGACAATCACTATACCCAAGTTCCATCATAAAGTTATAACCTTCTGTTACATGTTGCAAATCTGCCTTTGTTAAGCTCCTTCCGATGTCGTGAAACAAACCCAAAATATATGCTCTTTCAGGTTCCAACTCTTTTATATTTTCGGCTATTATTTTCGCAGCATTCGCTACCCGCACTGAATGGTTGCCCCCCCAAATCATTATAATTCTTTCTAGATTCAAAAATTTCTTCTGCCTTTTCCAATGTTGATATATTTAACATTTTGCGCCTCTTAGATAAATATATTCTCAGCTACCTATTTACATTTAACCATACTAACTATTAACCCTAGTGCAATCTTAAGTACAAGTGATATTTATACAAAATTAATAGATCGTCGTCATTTATGGTAGGGCTCACTGTACTGCTTTGAATAGAGATTCTTTAATTTAACTAGACAATCCTGTTTTGTTTGTACATTTCCATCACCAAAACACACTTTGATTTTAAAAACTGCATATTCTATTCAAAACAATATGGAAAATTTTGATAATTATCATGTTATAAACAGTCATGTTTTGACTAAGAAAATTCTTATGCCATAATTAACTGTGCCATACCATTTTCAATCTTAAAAACATCACCTAGAAATATTATCGCTTTATCTTTTACTATAACCGCACTATTATCACAAACTCCGTAGATACAAAATTGGTGTGATAAAGGGAATAACTCTTTCTCTAATAAATCTTGTTTATCTATTAAAAAGTGTGGCTCAATTGAAATTTCAGTCAATCCTATGCCCTTATATATCGTTGTTTTTTCAAAGTCCTCCTCTTTTGAATAAATAGAATGTTTGCTTATATTTATTGCACCTGCACTTTCACCGATTATAATAGCCTTTGATTGCCTAATTGTTGCAAGCAATTTATTCTTGCTAAGGTACTCAAATTGTTCAAGTGGATAACCACCCATTAAATATATACAAGAAGCATTTTCTATTATTTCCTTGGCTTCAAATAAGTTAGAATAGCTATCAAGTAAGATACACTTTTCAAACTCAATACCAATTTTCTCAAACCATTGTGTCGTAATCGCTACATAATAATCCGTTTTAAAATTTGCGGAAATGAATACCAGCAAACTATAATCTTTTATATCTGACTTTAGATGAGTTGCTATTTCACCAGAAAAACCAACATTTGCATCAAATGCACTAAAAAAATAATATGTAGGCAAGTCTTATCCCCCCCTCTCCTGAAAATATAAATTCACTATACCATTTTGAAAAATAGGATACAGCCTAGAAGTGCAATTATTTGTCAAAAATTAAAAAATCGCCATTCAAATAAGTACGTTTCACCGTACCAGTGGAACTGCAAACCTTTTTCAGAGGTAGCGATACTTTGTTTTAACTGTTCATAATATTTTGTGCGAAAATAACTTCATCCATATTAGGAACTGTCCCGCTTTCTACATTCCAGCAATTGGCCATAGCCACTTCAACAAAAACACACTGTTTAATGATAGAACTAGGAATATTTAGACTCTTTTCAAAAAAACTTATTATGTAGTATATCTTTTCGCGTAATTGCACTGATATGTCATTTTCAAACTCATTTAAGATAAAACGCGAAACATCAAATATGGAGTCGGCTAAAACACCTTTTGGATCAATGATTTTATAACGGCCATTGCTACTCAATAAGATATTATCATGGTGCAAATCACCATGTAACAACATTCGTTTTGGATATAGGGCGTCTAAAAACAAACATATATCTTCCGCTTTTTTCATATATGAGTACAACGCTTTGTAATCCTCACGCTTACTCATATAATTGGTTATTTTACTGACCCACCCCACATAAGTTGGGTATTTTCCAGTAATGGCTGGCTCGATATGCAGTCCATTGAATAATGATGAAAAAATTGAAAGACGTTTTTCTAATGATTTCTCATCTCGTAACCGAATGCCTGGCAGTATTCGTTCTTCTAAAATTACTCCATTCTCTGTGTCTGAATCGAACACTTTACAAAACCGTCTACCATTGTATTCTTGTAATGTGTTAATTTCAGTCAAAACTTCTATACTGGGTTTACATATTTTTAGTACTGCATCTCCAAATTTCTCTGAATGGCATAAAAAGATACAATTGACTGAATAATAATCAACCATTTGCAGAATTTCTAATCTCCACTTATTGGAATATGCTTCTACATCTTTTAATACCTTTTCATAAAATGCTCGCCCAAAATGGTCTACAATTTTTTCGTTTTCATTTTGACTAATGCAATACATAATTAATTAACACCCCATTCAGCTTATTAATAATATATTTAGGTATTATATTTGTAACGCTCCAAAACAAACACGCAAAATTTATCAAACCCCAACCTTTGCCGTCATTTATGGTATGGTTCACCGTACCGTCGCAGACGGAGTATTTTCAAACTATTTGAAAACCCTGTCCCTATGCTTATTGGCATAAAGACAGGGCAAGGACTTGCTAATTATCTAAGCTGTGCGTATTCAAGTTCATTGCCATCCATGTAATTTCATCTATCAAATCGGGTTGCTCAATGTCAATAACAAAACCTAACTTGGAATAAAATCCAATAGCTATTTTACTTGATGGAACATGGAGGGTTGTGGCTTGAGTACTTCTTGCTTCTTCAAGTAATTTGAAAAACAGTATTCGCCCAATCCCTTTATTGTGAAGTTCTGGTTTAACATATAGATTCGAGACCGAGTATTTAGGAGTTTCAAGTGTTCCGAAATTTGCAAATGCGCCAGTTGCAATTATTTCTCCGCTGTGTACAGCAACATATACTTTTTTCCATCTTAATTGAGATAAAAGACTATCGTGAGTATTATGTGCCTTGAACTTATCCAGAACTAGTTTTGAATGAATATTTGCCATAACCTCATCAAAATTTCTGCTTATTATGAGTGCGATTGCCTCAATATCAATCGAGGTAGCTTCTCTTATAATCATCTCTTGGTTAATCAGAATTTTTTCTAAATGCTTTTGTAAAATAGGAATATCAATATTTAAGGCATCCCATAATTTTGAAAAGTTAATTGCTCCATAGTTATGTGCTGCTATATTTCTAATCGTCCTAAACTGTTTTGTGTCAATTCCAGAGTTTTCACTTTTGAATTCATCAGAAAAATTGATAATAACTTCTGATATTGAAATCATACACATTGCAATGGCACGTTTTAACATGGTATTTTCGGTAAAGCTTTTCAAATTTCTACAATTTTCTTTTTCACAATAGCTTTGCATTTCTTCAATGGTGTCTAAAATATTAAAAAGAACAATCTTATCACG
>JAVBJQ010000077.1:0-23379 GCA_031546905.1 Eubacteriales bacterium
TGCTTTAACTGCACAATAATTTTTTAAAAAAATTGTTGTATATTTTAAGGGCATGATATTTTTTTGTTTTTTCCACTTATGAACTCCATTTTTCAAGTTTATTCCATCGAACTCACGTTAATCAATAATGGTTAGCGTAAATAGATTTGCATTTGCATCAGCGAAGTAGCTAATTCCTAGAACGGTTTCAAAATAAGAAATCGGGACAAAAGTACGTCCATTGCTAACGAGAGGAGCTTTATCAATTGTCCTGCCGTTATCTACAGTAGAACTTCCTATTATAATGCTGTGAGATTCTTCGCCACGGGTTATTGTAACGATTTTATTATTCCAAGTTAATTCAAAGCCAAGATTTTCAAGTGTTTGGCGTAATGGAAGCATTCTTATTTGGTCTACCAAAAATGTATCAGAAAAGTGAACGGTTGTTTCTTTTATCATGGCGGGATCTATTTCAAATTTGGGCATACCGCTTACGCCGGGTGCAATTTCATATTTATTAAAAATAACAATGATTTTTCCGTGCTCATCCATATAAAATTTTGTTGCAGAATTTGTTCCCTTAAAACCTTCATCACCAGTAAAATATTGATATTCAGGTGCCGCTTTCATCTGTTGACTTATTTTGATGTTGGCTATTTTGTAACCATTTGGACCTAATAGATCCACTAATGTTTCGTATTGTTTATATTGATTTTTATCAAGTACGATGGTTGTAACATCGTCACTTCCAGTATTACCACTAGATAAATAGGTGTAGATTAGCAGTGATAAATACTTTTCACTTTCTTTCACTTCATATTGAAAGTTTAGTGCTGGTGAATTAATTTTTTTGGCATCAGCCACTTTTTTATCAAACAAATTTGTAATTATTTTATTTAGTTTTGTTTGAAGTGCTTCGTCTTTCATATCGGTGAATTGTGGAAGTTCCCCTGTAATCACTTGGCTTGTAGAATGAAGGGGGTTTTCTTGAATGGTGTAAAGGCTACTGCTAGATTCTGTAATCATTGGTGCAACTATTTGTAAATCATTTGTTTCTGCAAATACGAAAATGCTACTAGATAAACACATAGATGAGATGAGGGCTGCCATAATCACTTTTTTAAATTTCATCGTAAACACTCCCTTTTTAAATTATTTTTTATATCTTATAGACGTATTGATATTCAAAATAGTTTTAGCCAAAAATATTTTTTTTATTGCAAAGTAAATCGTTGTTGGATATAATGTTAAAATTATAGCTTTTAAAAATAAATAATATATAAAAATTTTTATACTACAGCGGTTTGACTTCTTTATGAATTACTAAACTGCTATAAATGAGGGAGGGAATTTTATGCGTGAACAAATACTGGATTTTTTAGAAAAGGATAGTAGGTATTCAGCCAAAGATTTAGCTGTGATGTTAGGGGTTTCAGAAGAAACAGTAGCAGCAGAAGTGAAGAAAATGGAAGATGAGCAAATTATTTGTAATTATGGCACACTTATTAACTGGGATAAAACAGACAAGGAATTTGTAACAGCATTGATTGAAGTTAGAGTTACTCCACAAAGAGATTTAGGTTTTGACAAAATAGCAGAAAGAATTTACCGTTTTGACGAAGTAAAAGCTGTTTACTTAATGTCAGGGGGATTTGATTTAACCGTTATTGTAGAAGGAAAAAATATAAAAGAAATAGCTCATTTTATTTCAGATAAACTTTCAGCATTAGAATCTATTTTAAGCACAGCGACACATTTTGTTTTGAAAAAATATAAAGAACACGGCATTATTTTTGAAGATGAGAAAAGAAAAGACGAGAGGATGGTTGTTTCACCATGACAACTAAAAAATCTTTTGTTGCAGAAAAAGTTCAAAATATGCCCTTTTCGGGAATTCGTAAGTTTTTTGACCTTGCAAGCGAAATGGAAGGGGTTGTTTCACTTGGTGTTGGTGAGCCTGACTTTGTTACCCCATGGAATATTAGAGAAGCTGCTATTTATTCCCTTGAACAAGGTAAAACGATGTACACAGCAAATGCGGGACTTGTGGAACTTAGAAAAGGCATTTCCGAATATTTACATAAAAAGTTTAATATAAAATATGGTTATAAAGATCAAATTGTTGTTACAGTTGGTGGAAGTGAAGGAATAGATGGCTGTTTAAGGACTATTTTAAATCCTGGTGATGAAGTTCTTATTCCTGAGCCGTGCTTCGTTTCTTATAAACCGTGTACCGTTTTAGCTGGTGGTGTTCCTGTCACCATTGCTACCAAAGTTGAAAATAATTTTAAATTAACGAAACAAGAACTTCTTGACCATATTACAGACAAAACAAAGGCATTGATTTTATCGTATCCCAACAATCCCACAGGTGCAGTGATGGATAGAGCAGACCTTGAAGAGATTGCTTCTGTTTTACGAGAGAAAGATATTGTAGTAATTAGTGACGAAATTTATGCGGAACTTACATATTCAAAAGAAAGACACGTTTCTATTGCCGAATTAGATGGTATGTATGAAAAAACAGTTGTATTAAGTGGGTTTTCAAAAGCTTTCGCCATGACGGGTTGGCGTTTAGGATATGCAGCAGGCCCCAAAGAAATTATTTCGGCCATGAATAAGGTGCATCAATACGCTATTATGTGCGCCCCCACTATGAGTCAATATGCTGCAATTGAAGCGGTTACCAATAGTGAAGCAAGCGTAGTAAGTATGAAAAAATCCTATGATTCACGTCGTAGAGTAGTGTTAGAAGGCTTCAGAGAAATGGGACTCGAATGTTTTGAGCCATTAGGTGCTTTTTATTTATTCCCTTCTATAAAACCAACTGGATTATCGTCAGAAGAATTTTGTCAACAGCTATTATTTGAAGAAAAAGTAGCGGTTGTTCCTGGAAATGCTTTTGGGGAAAGTGGAGAAGGTTTTGTAAGATGTTCATACGCTTACTCCATTGAAAATTTAAAGTTCGCTTTAGGTAAAATTAAAAATTTTGTGGACAAACGAAAATAAGAAAAGACAATTTGTTATCTATATATCCGTATATTAGATTTCAAATTGTTTTTTTGTTTTTAAAAACGGTAAATTCCTTCCTTTTTTCGAAGTATATTTAAACTCTTATTATTAAATACTATAGTAGTTAAGGATAATAACTAGCTTTGTGTCAAAAAAATCGGTGGCTTTTGGCCGTTTTTTATGCAGACAGTAAACTAAATTATTATTTTTATCCGTATAAGTGCGAGAATATTTAAGCACATAGTAAATAATAGGAGTTGTTTTTATGAAAAAAATAAAGCTTGCGGTTATTGGAACAGGAATGGCGTTTGAACGTTTGCATTACCCAGCATTGGCGAGAATGAAAGATAAGTATGAAATTGTAGCGGTTTGTGATAAAGATATTAATAAAGCAAGAACAGCTGCAAGTAACATCGGGCTTCCTGTTGACAAGGCATATTATGATTATGAAACAATGCTTACAAGCATAGAAGCAGATGCAGTAGATGTCATGGTTCCCATTAGTGAGAATTATGAAGTTGCAAAAGCAGTTATAAAAAAGGGATTTCACTTAATAGCAGAAAAACCTTTTGCCTCCACCATAGAAGCCGCAAAAGAGTTGGATAAAATAAGTAAAAAAAATAATGTGAAAGTTTTAGTGGCTGAAAACTACCGGTACGAAGAAGAAAATAAAATAATGAAAAATCTGATTAGTCAGGGCGCAATAGGGGATATTGTATATTTTATAGACAATAAAATAACTGATTTTACAGAAGATATAAAAAAAGACACGTTTGCATCAAGAGAATGGAGACAACACCCAGAATTTGGGGGTGGCATTTTTTTAGATTCAGGAGTGCATAACATAGCAAGACTAAGATTTTTATTTGGCAATGTAGAAACAGTTTTTGCAACAGGAAGTTCTTTTGGAGCTGAGTTTTCACCATATAATTGTATAAACGCATTGCTTACCTTCGCCAATAACGTTTCTGGGCATTATAGTTACTTTAATGCAGGAAAAGAAAGCCAAGCCCCATTGGTAGGTTTAAGAATTTTTGGAACAGAAGGCGAAATTTATTTAGAACAAAAAGAATGTGGATGTATTAATGTAACGTATAAAGATGGAAGAAGCCAACAAATTTACTACAAAACAGACGAAGGCTACTATAATGAACTTTTAAATTTTTATAATGCACTTACAAATGATGAAGAAATTGTTTCAAATCCTGAAAAAGAACTGGGAGACATACAAACAGTTTATGATATTTTAAAATCCATTGAAACGGGAAAGTCCGTTTCTGCAACAAATAATTTCAAAGCTAAAATATTTAGTTAAAATTCATAATAAATAACTGATATTTCAGCAATTTGTGACATTGCTTTTCAAAAAGAATATATTTAAAATGAAAATAGAAAATAGGTTTAGGGATTATTATTCTGAACAACGCTTATATCACAGCGGTTTAGCTTCCATTATAATTTTAAAATTCTTTTTGAAGGCGGTTACTTGTGAAGAAAATAATAAGATTTAAAAAATTAATGATATGTATTTTTTTAATCTTATTATTTTTTGTTGTTTTTAAAATAAATTACAAACCTAAAATAAAAGTGCCTAAAAAATATACAACTACAATTCTTTATGTAGATCGAACACCATTTAAAGAAAATTTTAAAAAATATGAAACAGTTTATGAGAATAAAGAAAAGGAAACACATCTCCCAAGTGAATATACCTATAAAAAGGTAGATACAAAAAAGTTAAAAAAATGGTTATTAGAACGAGAGTCGCTTTTAGGGGAAGAGCCTTACTTTAGTGAAATTTTGCTTGCGGCTGAAAATAGTAATATTAGCCCTTATTTACTTTTTGCCATCGCTGGGCAAGAACAAGGGTTTGTTAAAAAGACAGCTGAAAACGCTAAAAAAATTGCCAATAACCCTTTTAATGTTTATGGAAGTTGGCAGAAATATAATACAAATATAAAAGATGCTACGGAAATTGCTTCAAGAACAATTATCAATTTAAGTAAAAGTAGACCAGAAAGTGTAGATACCTTGAAGTGGATTAATTTAAGAGGCGGAAAGGGTGGTTACGCCGAAGATGAAAATTGGTGGGTCGGCGTTAGCAAAATATTTAAAAAAATAAATGAAGAAGCCAAATAGAAAGCTTGCTTGGGAAAGAATGTTGAAAAAATGATTGACAAATGGAAACGCAATGATATAATATATGTAAATTTAATATAAAACTTATCAAGAGAGGTGGAGGGTAAGGGCCCTATGAAACCCAGCAACCAGCATTTTTGCATGGTGCTAATTCCCCCGGTTTATTCCGGAAGATGAGAATCTCAACGAATAAGCCTATGTAGGCTTTTTTTTATGCCTACGGATAAGGCCGCAAATACGTAAGTTTTTATTTTAAATTACTTTCAATAAAAATTTTAGGAGGTTTTTTAGAATGTCTAAAAGATTATTTACTTCAGAATCAGTTACAGAAGGACATCCAGATAAAATTTGTGATCAAATTTCTGATGCAGTTTTGGATGCCATCCTTGAGAAAGATCCAATGGCTCGTGTAGCTTGTGAAACATTGGCAACAACAGGTATGATTTTTGTTGCTGGTGAGATTACAACCAATTGTTATGTAGATATTGAGCAAATTGTAAGAGAAACCGTTCGTGGAATCGGATATGATAGAGCAAAATATGGATTTGATTGTGATTCTTGTGCTGTTATCACTTCTTTAAAAGGTCAGTCACCTGACATTGCCATGGGTGTTGACACTGCCCTTGAAGCAAGAGAAGGAAACAAATCAGTGGAAGATGAAACTGGCGCTGGCGACCAAGGAATGATGTTTGGTTTTGCTTGTGATGAAACAGATGATTTAATGCCAATGCCTATTTACTTAGCACATAAGCTTTCAAGAAAATTAAGTGAAGTTCGTAAAAATGGAACACTTGCTTATTTAAGACCAGATGGAAAATCACAAGTTACCGTTGAGTATGAAGACGACAAACCAGTGAGAGTTACAGCAGTCGTTATTTCAACACAACACAGCCCAGAAGTAGAACACAGCCAAATAGAAAAAGATGTAATAGCCCATGTGGTAAAATCAGTTATTCCTGAAAACCTTTTGGATGAAAACACAAAATATTACATTAACCCAACAGGTAGATTTGTAATCGGTGGACCACAAGGGGATACAGGACTTACAGGAAGAAAAATCATCGTTGATACCTACGGCGGATATGCAAGTCACGGTGGTGGTGCTTTCTCTGGAAAAGACCCAACCAAAGTAGACCGTTCAGGTGCTTATGCAGCTAGATATGTTGCAAAAAATATTGTTGCATCAGGGCTTGCTACTAGATGTGAAATTGAACTTGCGTATGCAATTGGCGTTTCAAAGCCAGTTTCTGTTTTAGTAAATACTCATGGTACAGGTAAAGTTTCTGATGAAAAAATAACGGAACTTATTAATACGGTTTTTGATTTAAGACCTGCAGCAATTATTAATAACTTAGGATTAAGAAAACCTTTGTACAAGCAAGTTGCTTCTTACGGACATTTTGGACGTAACGATTTAGACCTTCCTTGGGAAAGAACTGATAAAGTGGACGAATTGAAAAAAGCCTTGAATTAATTTCCCATTGCACTTGTTTTTTACATCATTATCCTTTATAATTTTTATGAGTAGTAACTATATAATATAGAGGTGATTTATGTGAGATTATTAACACGTTCGGACTTTGACGGTCTTGCTTGTGGTACGATTTTAAAAGACCTTGGAATTATAGACAACTGGAAGTTTGTTCATCCGAAAGATATTCAAGATGGTTTAGTTGAAGCTACTGAAAATGATGTTCTTGCCAATATTCCATACATAGAAGGTTGCGGGTTATGGTTTGATCACCATACTAGCGAAGCCGAACGAGTAGGGTGGGATTTTGAGTTTAAGGGCGAAAGCAGACTTGCACCTAGTGCTGCTAGAATTGTGTATGATTATTATGGTGGCATAGAAAAAATGCCTCATTTTGAAGAAATGGTAATTGCAGTTGATAAAGTTGACTCAGGTCAAGTAGATAAAGCTGAAATTTTAAATCCGACAGGTTGGGTTTTACTTGGGTTCATTATGGACCCAAGAACGGGACTTGGAAGATTTAGAGATTTTAAAATTAGTAACTATGCGCTGATGGAACTTTTAATGGATTGCTGTCGTACGATGAAAATCCAAGAACTTCTTGAATTACCAGACGTAAAAGAAAGAATCGAAGTTTATTTTGAACAAGATAAACTTTTTAAAGAAATGGTTGCAAAATATACTACGACTCATGAAAATGTCATTGTGACAGACTTAAGAGGGGTAGAACCTATTTCTGCTGGAAATAGATTTTTAATTTACAGCCTTTATCCAGAACAAAATGTTTCGCTTTGGATTGTTGACGGAAGAATGAAACAAAATTGCTCCATTGCCATGGGTCATAGTGTTTTAAATCGTACTTGCAAAACAAATGTAGGGAATCTTTTGTTAGGGTATGACGGTGGCGGACATGAAAAAGTAGGAACTTGTCAAGTTCCTTATGATGATGCAGATGGAGTACTGGAAGAAATTATTGCTACCGTTATTGCTGAAAATAAATAGTTTTTAATTAATGGCTGTCTCTATGGAGGCAGCCTATTTTATGGTGAATGATATGGAACAATTAATAATAGAAGGTAATGTAAACAATATTATTTATCAAAACAGTGAAAATGGTTATACCGTTTTTAATTTAGAGACGGCAGACGATGAAGTTATTTGTGTGGGCAATTTACCTCATTTAAATGAAGGTGAAAACTTAAAAATTGTTGGGACTTGGGTCGTCCATCCTTCTTATGGAAAACAATTGCAAGTGGATACCTATGAGAAAACGCTTCCTACGACCCTCAATGGAATTGAAAAATACCTTGCTTCGGGTGTAATAAAGGGAATCGGACCAAAGTTGTCCAAAAAAATAATTGAAAAATTTGGCGAAAATACATTGATGGTGATAGAAGAGCAACCAGAAAAGCTTTCAGCAATTAAGGGTATAAGCAATGAAAAAGCGATGTCGATTAGTGTGATTTTTCATGAGCAAAGAGAACTGAGAAAAGCCATGATGTATTTGCAACAGTTTGGAATATCACCGATCAATGCTTTGAAAATTTATAAGCGTTATAAAGAAAATACGATAGAATATGTGAAAGAAAACCCATATCGTCTTGCAGATGATATTTTTGGAATCGGGTTTAAAACTGCTGATAAAATTGCAGCTAATTTTGGTGTTGAGCAAGACTCGCCATATAGAATTAAATCAGGAATTAAATATGTCCTCAATGAATCTGTGAATAATGGAAACGTATATTTGCCAGTTGAAACTTTAGTGAGAGTAACAGAGGAACTATTGGGAGTAAATCAAGAAAACCTAGTTCCTTATGTAAAAGAATTGCAAATAGAGCATCAACTTTATGGCGAAGTAATCGAAGGCGTAAATGTAGCTTATACCAATTCTTTATATTATGCTGAAGTTTATACTGCTAAAAAGTTGCTGGAACTTTCTTATGTAAAAAATGAAGTGGATGAAATCAATATAAAAAAAGTCATTAGAAATATTGAAAATGAGACAGGAATCAATTTGGCCAAAAACCAAGTGGAAGCTGTTTATGAGGCAATCAAAAATGGCGTTTTAATTATTACGGGTGGGCCTGGAACGGGGAAAACAACAACTATCAAAACTATTATTAATGCTTTAATTAGTGAGGGGTACGATGTTTTGCTCGCTGCTCCCACAGGGCGTGCAGCCAAAAGAATGTCTGAGACAACAGGAATGGAAGCACAGACCATTCATCGTTTGCTAGGTTTAAATTATGTGGCAGATGACAGTCGTATGCAGACATTCGAAAAAAATGAGGACAATCCGCTAGAAACAGATGTCGTTATTATTGATGAAAGTTCCATGGTTGATATTTCACTCATGAGTAGTTTATTGAAGGCGGTACCTGTTGGAACAAAATTAATTTTAGTGGGAGATGTTGACCAACTTCCTTCTGTTGGGGCTGGAAACGTTTTGAAAGATATTATTAAAAGTGATTGTATTGACGTGGTTTATTTGACTGAAATTTTTAGACAAGCCCAAGAAAGTGTCATTATTATGAATGCCCATCGAATAAACAAGGGCATTTATCCTGTTTTGACAGAAAAGAGTAAGGATTTCTTCTTTATAAAAAGAGGTTCGGCAGACACTGTTTTAAGTGAAATTGTTTCTTTAATAACTGAACGACTTCCTAATTATATTAGAAGTGGTTCTAAAACAGATATCCAAGTTTTAACACCTATTAAGAAAGATAACCCTCTTGCTTCAAAGAGTATGAATAAAGTGCTACAAAGTGTTTTAAATCCCCCTGAT
Organism: Eubacteriales bacterium; assembly: GCA_031546905.1. GTDB lineage: Bacteria > Bacillota > Clostridia > Lachnospirales > JAVBJQ01 > JAVBJQ01. The sequence goes on from JAVBJQ010000077.1 coordinate 9,387, forward strand.
GCTGAAAAAAAAGAAAAAGAACTAAAAAATGGCATTATTCGTGAAGGCGATAAAATTATGCAAATTAAAAACAACTACAATATTACATGGAAAATGATAGATCCTTATGGAAAGACAATTGACGAGGGTGTTGGTATTTTCAACGGTGATGAAGGTATTGTAAAAAAAATTGACGACTACAATGAAACAATAACCGTTTTATTTTATGACAATAAAGTAGTTGATTATGATTATAGTCAATTGGATGAAATTGAGCTTTCTTACGCCATTACAATTCACAAGTCACAGGGAAGTGAATACAGAGCTGTTATTATGCCAGTTTTTAATTTATACCCACGGCTTATGACGAGAAATTTGCTCTACACGGCTGTCACAAGGGCGAAAGAATTAGTTGTTTTGGTAGGGCTTCCTGATATTATCGAAAGAATGGTTGACAATAATAAAGAAGTAAATCGGTATTCAGCGCTTTCCTATAGAATTAAAAATTTAAAAAATGAAGGTTAAACAATAAAAGATATTAAGTTTTTTTTAAGGGGTTCAGAAGAAGTGCCTCTTGGAGGGTTTGGGGGGAGCACCCTCAAGGTTTTTTACAACAACGTAAGGCTGCTGATAGCAGTCTTATTTTTTTCAGGATGTTTAATAAATTTCTTTATAGCTGTTACGGATCATAGTGAGTATAAAAGTTGAATCCTGCAGATAGGGTGATAAAATGATTGATTATTTACTGGAATATATTTATCCTCCACGGTGTATTTTTTGCAATCAAATGATAGAATTTAATAAACCGAGAATAATTTGCCAGCAATGTTTAAAAATGATTATACCAATGAATAATAAGAGTGAAGCGGAATTTAAAAAAGATATTTCTGTTTTTTTGTATAACGAAATTGTTTCTCACGCAATTTATAAATTTAAATATGGAAAGCACGATGAAATGTCTGTTGATTTTGCAAAACTCATGTTTCGTTGTTTGAGAGAAACTTGGGATTTTGAAAATAACAAAATTGATATTTTAATTCCAGTTCCAATGTATAAAAAAAAAGAAAGAAAGAGAGGTTTTAATCAAGCTACATTATTAGCCAATCAATTATCATTACTCAGCAAAATTGAAACGGACGCTACTATTTTGAAAAGAATAAAAAATACACAACCTCAAAGTGGTTTAACGGGTCCCGAAAGGCACGAAAACTTAATAGATGCTTTTTCAGTTAAAGAAAATAAAAAAATTGTCGATAAAAATATTATGCTCATCGATGATATTTATACTACGGGTAGTACCATAATGGCATGTAGCGACGTGTTACTAGTAAATGGCGCTCATCATATTTTCAGCTTTACTTTGGCAAGAACGGACTATCAAAATAAATGAAAAATTTTATAATGAAAAAAATAATGAAAAATAGCTAAGATTAATTTAGTAATTTGACGATATTTTATATAGATAAAAATAGATAGATAAAAATAAGTATTACAAAGGGTGGGTGGACTTACATGAAAATATCAAACATAAGCAGAGTTTACGACGTATATCAGGGAACAAAAGCTACGGCTACAGAAAAGGTTGGAAAGCATGAAGATAAGAAAGATAGCTTTAAATTATCCTCAACAGCACAAGATTTTCAGACAACACTAAAGGCGTTGTCTCAAATTCCTGATATTAGAGAAGATAAAGTGAACGCTGTAAAATCAAAAATTCAAAGCAATAATTATAACGTTTCTGCTGATCAGATAGCAAGTAAAATTGTTTCAAATGCTTTTGATAAAAAAATATAAGTAGAGGCTGATAATATGTCGGGTATGATTTATCATTTACTTGAAGAAGTGAATAGTGAGCTTTCTTGTTATAATGAGTTGCTCTCTTTGTCACAACAAAAGACGGACGTAATTGTGCATAATAGAACCTCTGAACTGCAACAAATTACGAATAGAGAGCAACAAATTGTCAGTAAAATTATAAAAATTAATAAAACCAAAGATGAATTATTTAAAGATATGGCAATTGTTCTTAACAAAAATGAAAAAGACCTGACATTGACAGGTCTTGCTGATGAACTAGGCAGCCAGCCTAAGGAAGCAGAATCGTTAAGAACAATTGCTAAAAATATGAGAGACGTAATAGAAAAGCTGAGAATTGTGAATGAACAAAATAAAACGTTACTAGAGAGTTCTCTTGAATATATAGAGTTTTCAATGAATAGCCTTAGAACCATCAACGAAGCTCCCCAAACTGCTTCTTACTCAAAAAGAGGGAATGAGGTAAGGGGGAACGACAGTTTCTTTGATACAAGGCAATAGTGGAATTTAATGAGTAAAAGGGGTAATGAGTATGGGTGGTATGTCTAGTTTAGGCATTGCTGTTAGCGGTTTAAATGCAAGTCAAGCTGGGCTTTATGTAACAGGTCACAACATTGCGAATATGGATACTCCCGGTAAAACAAGACAAAGAGTGCTTCAAAATGAAAGTGCTTACACAACCATAGGTCGTTCAGCTGGGGGTTTATTGCAAGTAGGACTTGGAACAGATGTAGGTTCTATTACACAAGTTAGAGACCAGTATCTTGATTTGAAATACCGTGGACAGGCAAGTAAAACAGCTTTTTATAGTGCAAAACTTGAAACAGTAGATGAAATACAATCTATTATGGGTGGACTGAATGATGATGGAACTCCCAAAGAACTGATGGACGACTTATGGAGATCATTTCAATATTTGACTACCAATCCACAAGGACTTGAAACAAGAGGTACGTTGATTACGTCAGCAGGAGCTTTTATTAATAAATTTAATGATGTGGCGGACCGATTAAATGACTATCAGGAAATTATTAACGATCAAATTAAAAGTAAAGTTGACGAAATAAATAAATGGGCAAATAAAATTAATCAGTTGAATGGAACTATCTCATTAAGCGAAGCAAGTGGGGACCACGCGAATGATTATCGAGATGAAAGAAATTTAGCACTTGATGAATTAAGTAAGCTTGCAAATATAACGTACAGAGAAGATAAAACGGGCCGCGTCGATGTTTACATTGAAAATAAAGAGTTAGTTGCACAAGGGACTGTGAAACACATAGGATTAAGATATGTTTCTGACGGAAGTGATTTCGTTGAACCTGTATTTACAAGGGAAACAGATATTCTTCCAGCCACGCAAGCAGGAACGGTAGATGAAAGCATAAAACCATTGTTCTCAGATATTGCAAATGGCAGACCAGTCGACGAAGCGCATAATAATGATAATGGCACGTTAAAAGGCCTTATGCTTTCTAGGGGTTCCCTCAAAGCAAATTATACAACGCCAAAAGATGTTGCTGATCGAGGTGTTATTACAAAGGTTCAACGAGAAATGGATATTTTATTTAATAAGGTTGTTACCATGATTAATGATAAACTTTCTCCTTATGGTACGAACCTCTTACCCGATCCAGATGCTCCCAAAGGGGTAGATGACAAAGAAAATCCTTCACAACATATAGAATTGTTTGTGCGGAAAACGGTTCCAAGATTTGATGAAGTGACAGGTGAGTATAATATAGAAGAGTCCAGTAAAAGTGCTACTTTATATAGTATGGGGAATGTTCAGATTAATCCTCAATTAAAAGACAGTGATAATTATTCTAAAATCCCATTGTCAAAAAGCGGAGCTGTAAATGATGTTTCTCTGATTCAAGATATTTTAACAGAATGGCAAAGTAGCTCCGGGGCTTATTCTCCTAAACTTTCTGATATATCGGACAAACAAAGTTTTAACCAATATTATACTCAAATCATTACAGGAATTGGCGAAGAAGGACAAACGGATGCTGATTTTATTGAAAATCAAAATAAAGTAATGTCTCTTCTTGAAAATCAACGTTCTGGTATGTCTGGAATTTCCCTTGATGAAGAAATGAAAAATATGATGACTTATCAACATGCCTACAATGCTTCTGCTAAAATTGTAAATGTAATTGATGGCATGCTTGATAAAATTATTAATGGTATGGTTCGGTAACTAGTAAAAATCAACAATAAGGCGGTGTAAAATGAGGTCTTCATTTTTCGAATATAACGTTGCTATTTCAGGTCTTTTCGTTGCTAAGGCAGGGCTTGAGGTAACGGCACATAATATTGCAAATGCTTCTGATAAAAGGTATTCAAGACAAGTAGTACTACAGAGGGCTACCTATCCGCTTGCATTAAATACTGGTAAAGGTATGGTTGGTAGCGGTGCGGAAGTCTATGGGATAGGACAAATCAGAAATACTTATCTTGACACAAAATATTGGAAACAATCGGCTGTTCTTGGAGAGTACCAAGTTAAAAGTTCTGAACTGAATCAAATTCAATTTGCTTTTAACGAACCTTCTGATAATAGCATTAACGCAATTACAAATAATTTCTTTAATTCTTTAAGAAGTCTTCAAACAACAGCAGGAGATGCTGCCTATCGTACAGCAGTAAGAGAATCTGCAACTACACTTGCAAAAAATCTTAATAGTACAGCGACAGCCCTTCATGAACAACAAAAAAGCCTTAACGATGCAGTTAAATCAACTGTCTCCGAAATTAATACGATTGGAACTCAAATTAAAAACTTGAACAAACAAATTAAGCAATACGAGATGTCAGGTGAAAATGCTAATGATTTGAGAGATGAACGAGCAAAGTTAGTTGATAGGCTTTCTACCTATGTAAATGTAGATGTAAAGGAAATTGAGTTAAACCCAGATGTGAAAGCTGGAAAACTTGATAATCCTGACGATATTGCAAGAAGCCAAAAAAGATTTGTTGTTCAAATTAATGGTCAAGAGTTTATTAATGACACAGACATAAAAACCCTTGAATGTAAAGAACGTTCGTTGAAAAACAATCCAGAAGATGTTGATGGACTTTGTGATATCTATTGGTCAAACGGTTCAAAATTTCCAACCAATCACCCGAACTTACAAGGCCAGTTGAAAGCTTATCTTGACTTACGTGATGGTAATAATGGGGATAGTTTGTCAGGTAAGTTTTCTGGCTACACAACTACGGATGGCAGAATGGAAGTTACGCTAACAGACTTTAACAGAGGTGACATGCAGTCGTCAGGGAATATTACTATTAATGGAACATCTTATGCCTATGATAGTTTAACAGTTGATAATGAAGCAACCCCTCCACAAATGAAAGTAACCATTCCAGCTTCAAGTGGATATATTGACTTTGGTGGACAAAGAATTGCCTATTCCAATTTATCGTTTGATGGCACTGAGGTTAAAATGAAATTAGCATCACAGCCTACAAGTGGCGGATTTGTAAGAATCGGGGATATGAATTTTGATGGAAACATTACGAGTAATGTGAATGGTGATGGCACATTTGAGATAAGTATTTCTGGTGGAAGTACTTTTAATGCTATTAAAAATGCCACAGGTGGAGAATCAGCAAAAATTTCTATAGATACAAATTATAAGGGGATTCCTCATTATTTAAAGAAACTTGATGATTTTGCAAGAACAATGGCAAGAACTTTAAACGAAGGAACCGATAAAAATGGAAATAAAATCCCTGGTGTTACAGGGCATAAAGATGGCTACAATGGTTTTGGTAAGCAAGGTGTTAATTTCTTTTCCTATAGAGATACTGACAATGACAATAAAATTAAGTCTGGCGATATAACAGATTATAATAAAATTACTGCTGACAATTTTACACTATCGCAGGAAATCTTAGATAATATAGGGAATATAGCTACTTCTATTACTGCCAATAATGGTGTTAGTGATAATAATCTTCTATTACAATTTACTACATTGCAAGAAAATCCTAATTTATTTGCAGAAGGAAAAATTGGAGATTATATTCAGGGGATTGTTAGCGAACTTGGTATTGATGCAAAGGAAGCTGACAATTTTGAAAAAAACTACACTTCTATGGTTGACGTGGTTGATCAACAAAGGACTTCTGTTTCAGGTGTAGATGTTAATGAAGAAACACTTAACATGCTTAAATATCAACAACTTTACCAAGCGGCAGCAAAACTTGCTTCTATTATTGATGGAATTTATGATACTACAATTAACAAGCTAGGGGCATAGGGGTGAATTTATGCGTATAACTAATTTGATGATGAATAATAATATGCGTAGCAATATTAACAGGAACTTAACACAACTTGATAAATTATATAGTCAAATGGCTAGTGGTAAGAAAATTCAAGTTCCTTCTGATAATCCTATTATTGCTGGACGATCTTTGAAATTCCGCACCAATGTTTCAGAAACAGAGCAGTTTAAAGATAACGTTTCTCAAGGTATTTCCTGGTCTAACGCCACAGAGGATGGATTTAAAACCATTTATGACATAATGGAACAAATCAGAACCCTTACAGAACAAGGGGCCAATGGTGTTAATAGTATTGATGATAAGAAAAAAATTATGGCGGATATTTCAAGTTTATCGAATGAACTTTCAAGTGAAATGAATATAGATTATGCTGGTCGGTATGTTTTTTCTGGGTATAAAACAGATGAGCCTGTTACTTTCTCATCAGACCAAAAGGATAAAAAGTTTAATATTACAGAAAAGCTTACTCGAAGCGACATTAATCTGGAAAGAAGTTACTTTAAAAAAGATGATACAAGTATGCCTGCTGACAAGGAAGTTTATAGGATTAAACTGACTTACGATAAGATTGATGATTCTACTACTACACCTACTATCAATTTTATAGATGCAGATGGAACACTCACATCTCCAACGGTTAATGTTTTAAAATCAAGCGATGTTACACAAGATGCTAATGGTAATGATGTTACTCCGTATGATGTTGGTGATGATGAAATTAATTTTATAGAGGATACTGGGGAACTTATTATTGGTAAGAGTGTTTATGATGACATTATGAGGGATAAATTAAACATAGAAGTAAATTATGATAAAAATGGATTTACTAAAAATGACCTTAATCCTGTTATTTATTTTGATTGTATTGATAAAAGTGACAGTGTTAGCAACCCTGACGGGATTTCATATAAGTTAGGTCAACAAGATATTGAATACGAATTTGGCGTAAATAACAAAATAAGCGTTAACAGCCTGGGTAAAGATATTTTTACTCGTAATCTTCATGCGGATATAAAAAGTTTTACAGACCTTATGAATAATGTAAAAATATCAACAGATGCGGATTTGCGTAAGAAGTTTGGTGCACAGGGTTTTATGGGTGAAGAACTTGACCAGAAAGTTGCAGATCAAATTCAAGACGAAACTAAAATTGTAAATAATCTTTTAACAGAAAAATTTACTACAATGATTGGCAGATTTGATAAGCACATGGAGCAACAATCGGCACAACATACAGATTTGGGAAGCCGCATGAACCGTTTAAATATGATTGATAATAGACTTTCTGACGACAAGCTAAATTTTACGAAGCTTTTATCCGACAATGAAGATATTGATTATTCAGAAACAATTATGTATTTAAATTCAGCGCAGAATCTTTATCAAGCTTCTCTCCAAACAGGAATGAGCATTACAAAATTAAGTTTGGTTAATTATTTATAAAAACAATAAAAAAGCCTGTCCATTATGGATGGGCTTTTTAAAATGTTTGCTTTATTCATAAAATTTGATTGACAATTTATAATGATACATCTAAAATTAAGTAAAGTTTTTTCTAATTTCTACACTGTTTAAGCAAATGAGCATAAAGATTTTAGAAGAAAATAATACTATAGGGGGACTTTGATAATGAAAAAATTTTTAAAAGCAAATGTAATGTGCGCATTGGTTACGATAACACTTGTATCAATGCTATTTACTGGTTGTACAAAGACAAGTGATGTACCAGATGCTGAAAAAACTGGAACAACAAGTACAACATCAGAGCTTAAAAAAGTTGGAATACTTCAATATGTGGAACACCATGCACTTGACGCTTCTCGAGATGGTTTTATAAAAGCCCTTTCTGACAATGGATTTGTTGATGGTCAAAATATTAAACTTGACGTTCAAAATGCCCAAGCAGACCAATCAAATTTAAAAACAATTAGCCAAAGATTTGTTCAAAATAAATATGACCTTATTCTTGCCATTGCTACTCCGGCCGCTCAATCTGTTGCCAGTGAAACAAAAGATATTCCTATTTTAATAACAGCTGTTACTGATGCACAACAAGCAGGATTGGTTGAAAAAAATGAAAAACCAAATACAAACGTTACCGGAACAAGCGATATTGCTCCTATTGAGGCTCAGTTTGATTTAATGATGAAGCTTCTGCCAAATGTTAAAACAGTTGGAGTTATGTATAACTCAAGTGAAGTTAATTCTAAAATTCAAGCGGATATTGCAATTGCTTATGCTGATAAACTAGGTCTTAAACACGAAATCGGAACAGTTACATCCACCAATGATGTTGCTCAAGTTACAGAATCAGTTGCTTCAAAAGTGGATGCGTTGTATATTCCCACAGACAATACCTTTGCTTCTGCAATTGCTACTGTTGTAAAAGTTGCAAATGATAAAAAAGTTCCTATTATAGGAAGTGAAGAGGGGGAAGTAACTGGGGGTGCCTTAGCTACCGTTGGAATTGATTATTATAAATTAGGATATAAAACAGGGGAAATGGCTTGTGATATTTTAAATGGAAAAAGTAAACCACAAGATATGCCGATTCAAACTGCAACCAATAATGATCAAGTAATTATCAATAAATCTGCGTTTACTACATTGGGAATTACAATTCCAGCAGATATTCTTAGCAAAGCCAAAATTGTAGAATAGATATGGGTGGTATTTTATGATGATTTTAATGAGTGCCATCTCACAAGGCTTGCTTTGGGCTGTTATGGCTATAGGTGTTTATGTTACATATAGAATTTTAGATTATGCAGATTTAACAGCCGAGGGGAGTTTTACCCTTGGAGCTGCTGTTTCAGCCAGATTCATTATGTTAGGATATAATCCATTTTTATGTGTTCTCATTTCTATTGTTGCAGGAATGATTGCAGGGCTTATTACGGGTATTTTGCATACTAAATTTAGAATTCCACCACTACTTTCTGGTATTTTAACAATGACTGCCCTATACTCTATTAATTTACGAATTATGGGCAAGGCAAACATTCCGCTCATGAAAGCAGAAACTGTTATGACGAAGGTTTCCAATTTGGGAGTTTCTGAGAAAGCTGCGGTTTTTTTAGTAGGACTCATTGCTGTTATTTTGGTTATTGTATTTTTGTGGTTGTTTTTTAATACGGAAGTTGGGTATGCCCTACGTGCTACAGGAAATAATGCTGATATGATTCGTGCCTTAGGTGTGAATACAAATATGATGAAAATTTTGGGATTGGTTCTTGGAAATGCCCTTGTCGCATTAGCAGGTTCTATTGTTGCACAAGACAATGGCTATGCAGATATTGGCATGGGTACTGGAATTATCGTTATTGGGCTTGCCTCTGTTATTATTGGGGAAGTTGTGTTTAGTGATAAAAACAGTCATAGAAGCCTTATGGCAGTTGCATTAGGTTCTATTTTATACCGAATTATTATTGCCTTTGTTTTATTCTTAGGATTGCCACCAACAGACTTGAAATTATTTGCGGCAATTGTTCTTACCGTTGCATTAGGTTCTCCCGTGTTTAGAGAGAAATTTAATTCGTTAAAAAATGCGTTAAGAGGGTGATTTTATGCTTAAAGTGAATGATATCAAAAAAACTTTTGGAATAGGTACGATCAATGAGAAAGAAGCTTTAAAAAAAGTCAACCTTCAAGTAAATGAAAATGATTTTATTACCGTTATTGGTGGAAATGGTGCTGGAAAATCTACCATGCTAAATGCCATTGCTGGTGTTTTTTCTGTTGATAATGGAAATATTTTTATTGACAATGTGGATGTTACTCATTTGCAAGAGTTTCAGAGGGCGGCTTATATTGGCAGGGTTTTTCAGGACCCAAGAATGGGAACTGCCACCAATATGACCATTGAAGAAAATCTTGCCATGGCGTATAGGCGTGGGAAAAAACGCACCTTGCGCTGGGGAATTACATCTTCTGAACGTGAATTTTTTGGAGAACATTTAAAACAACTTGATTTAGGACTGGAAAACAGGTTAAAAGCAAAGGCAGGATTGCTTTCGGGAGGGCAACGCCAAGCACTTACACTTCTGATGGCTACCATGACAAAGCCAAGGCTTTTGCTTTTAGACGAACATACGGCAGCACTAGACCCTAAAACGGCTAAAAATGTTTTAGAGCTTACACAAAAAATAGTGAAAGAAAATAAACTAACTGCCCTTATGGTTACCCATAATATGAAAGATGCTCTTAGAATCGGAAATAGAATTGCCATGATGCACGAAGGTAGTCTTGTTCTTGATTTGCCAGCAGGGAAAAAAGAAAACCTTGAAGTGAAAGATCTGCTTGAGCTTTTTGGAAAAGTAAGTGGTGCAGAAATTGAAAGTGATAGAATGTTGCTTAGTTAGGATGGATTTCGATGAGAACAATATATTGGTATTTACATTTTACCTTTACACTAATTTTTACAATGTTTGATATGGTGAAGGTGAAAAAGAAAGTAGCGGCTGGTGAAGATGTAGCAGAATTTGCTAACGTTGTTGCTTCCAAATGGGCGATGTCCCAGATAAAGGCTAGTGGTGCTAACATAAAGGTTACAGGGCTTGAAAATATTCCAAAAGATAAAGCTGTCTTATTTGTTAGTAACCATCAAGGGAATTTTGATATTGCTATTTTTATTAGCTATATTAATAAATCAAAGGGATATATTGCAAAAGCTGAAATGTTAAAAATTCCCCTTCTGAGAGATTGGATGACGTATATGAAATGCCTTTTTATGGATAGAAGTGACATGAGGCAATCGGCTGAAACCATTGTGAAGGGCATCAATATTTTAAAAAGTGGATATTCCCTTGTGGTCTTCCCCGAAGGTACGAGAAGTAAGTCTAACACGGTTGGTGAATTTAAAGCAGGAAGTTTTAAGCTTGCAACAAAATCCAAAGTTCCCATTGTCCCTGTTACGATTAATGGATCTTATAAACTGATGGAACAAAATAATAATAAAATTAAACCAGCAGATGTTTTTGTTACCATTCATCCCATGGTGGAAGTGGCTGGACTTTCAAAAGAAGAAGAATTACTTTTACCGCAAAAAGTTAAAAGTATCATTGAAGAACCGCTAAAAAATTTATAAAAATAATTCTTCAGACTGCCTAATTTTTCGGCAGTCTTTTTTTGTGTTTAAAAAAATTTATTTTGTACAAAATAGTAGAAAAAAACGTGAGTTCGACAAAGTCGAAAATCACAAAGTTTTTCACATTGACTGACTGTATATCATTGCTATCGGGAGGGATTATTTTGAAAACAGCCATTATTGGAATTTTAACAGGATTTGCAAATGGATTATTTGGAGCTGGTGGTGGAACAATTGTCGTTCCTTGTATGGAAAGATTTTTAAAAATAGAAGAACATAAAGCTCATGCAACGGCAATTGCGGTTATTTTACCACTTTGTATTTTGAGTATGTTTATTTATTTACGAAACAGTGACATTGACTGGGTGATGGTTACGATTATTTCTGCTGGTGGTCTGGTTGGTGGATATGTTGGGGCACGGCTATTAAATAAAATTTCTGGAAAATGGCTTCATAAAATTTTTGGCATTTTCATGATTGCGGCGGCGGTGAAAATGATTTTATGAGTTATGTGCTGTATGTGTTAATTGGTTTTTTATCTGGTATTATTAGTGGCATGGGCATTGGTGGTGGAACAATTTTGATTCCGGCGCTTACTATTTTTTTTGATGTGAAACAACAAACAGCCCAGAACATTAATTTAATTTATTTTATACCAACGGCGTGTATTGCTTTGTTTACCCATAAAAAAAATGGAAATATTGAAACAAAAATTATTGGAAAGCTGGTTTTGTTCGGCTTACTTGCCGCAGTTGCCGGTTCTTTGATTGCAGTAAATATGGACCCTAGTTTTTTAAAAAAGCTCTTTGGCGGATTTCTTTTGATTATGGGGTTGATTGAAATATTTAAAAAAAATAATTAGTGTACAAAATGGTATATATTATTTTGATTTGCAAATAGTAATAGTATTATTTTATAAAAATTTTAATAACATAAAAGGTGGTTTTATTTATGATGAACAGTGAGTTTGAAAAAGTAGTATCTGAGTTTCAAAAAGGAGATACAGAGAAAAAAATAGAGCTTTATGTAAGCACAGAAGATTTAACACAAGATCAATATAAACAATTATTAAAATTTTTCCCCATGAATGAACTGCATAAATTAGAAGAAGCCTTACAATAGGAATGTAGAAAATGAACAAATACTTTAACGGGCTTGGCTTGGATTGGGTACGCATAACCAGTAGGGTAGACAAGGGATATTATTAAAAAAATAATATCCTTTTTTACATATATTATCATAAAAGTTGAAATATTTTAAATTATGCGATAAGATACTTCAAAACACAGAAGAGGTGTACTATGGATTTTAATGAATTAATGGATAAAAGAAAAGAAAGAATAATGGGTTTAATTAGTGAGGAGAATTATAAACCACTGACCATTTCAGAACTATGTTTTTTTATGGAAGTTCCTTCCGAAGCAAGAACACTCTTTCATGATGTCATTGCAGAACTTTGTAAGGAAGGCAAAGTGTTTATTACCAAAAAGGAAAAAATTATTTTGCCAGAAAAGTTGAATATGGTGGCAGGAATTTTTCATAGCAACGCAAAAGGTTTTGGATTTGTAACAGATGATAATAATATGGACAAAAAAATTTTTATCGCTCCAAGTTTTGTAAATGGAGCAGCCCATAAAGATCATGTTCTGTGTAGAGTGTTAGGAAACACTGACAGAAGGCCAGAAGGAGAAATCATTGAAGTTCTAAAACGTGGCTATGATTTTATTGTAGGAACTTTTGAAAGAAGTAAGAATTTTGGCTTTGTGCTTCCAGATGATAAAAGGCTTACAAGTGATATTTTTGTTTCCAATGAACATAGCATGGGAGCTGTTACAGGGCATAAAGTAGTGGTTAAAATTACAAAAAATTCTCCAGAAAGAAGAAATCCCGAAGGGAAAATTACGGAGATTTTAGGACATACGAACGATGTTGGAGTTGATATTTTATCCATTGTAAGGCAATATGAACTTCCAGTTGAATTTCCAGAAAAGGTAATGGAAGAAATTCAAAATATTCCTTTTGAAGTAAGCGAAAGTGATTTAGAAGGTCGGGTTGACTTACGAGAAGAAGTAATGGTGACTATTGACGGAGAAGATTCAAAAGATTTAGATGATGCTATTTCTATTGGAGTCCTTGAAAATGGAAATTATAAATTAGGAGTTCATATTGCAGATGTAAGCCATTATGTAAAAGAAAATTCTCCACTAGATCAAGAAGCATACAAAAGAGGTACAAGCATTTATTTGGTGGATAGGGTTATTCCTATGCTACCACATAAACTTTCCAATGGAATTTGTTCCCTTAATGAAAAGGTAGATAGACTTGCATTGAGTTGTGAAATGGAGTTAGACCAAAGAGGAAACATTGTAAGCCATAGAATTTTTGAGTCTGTGATTAATATAAACAGAAGAATGACCTATACCATTGTGAGTGACATTTTAACAAATAGTAACTCAGTATATAAAGAAGAATATAATGAATTTGAAAGTATGTTTAGACAGATGGAAGCACTTTGTCATATTTTACGTAATAAAAGAGTGAAACGTGGAGCCATCGAATTCTCATTTTCAGAAGCAAAAATTGTAATGGGCAAAGATGGCGTACCTATTGATGTAAAATTATATGAAAGAAATATTGCGACCAAAATAATAGAAGAATTTATGCTGGCTTCCAATGAAACAATTGCAGAAGATTATTTTTGGCAAGAAATACCTTTTGTTTATCGTAATCATGAAACACCTGACTCCGAAAAAATGGAAAAGCTTTCAATTTTTATTAACAATTTTGGATATAATTTTAAAACACAAAATGCAA
>JAVBJQ010000046.1:0-94231 GCA_031546905.1 Eubacteriales bacterium
TTTTAAAACACAAAATGCAAATCCAAAGTCAATTCAAAAATTGCTTGCAAAATTTGAAAGCACAAAAGAAGAAATGATTGTCAGTAGGGTTGTATTACGGTCTTTAAAGCAAGCAAGATACACAGAATCTAATGATGGACATTTTGGGCTTGCAGCAAAATATTACTGCCATTTTACTTCACCTATTCGTCGTTATCCTGATTTGCAAATTCATCGTATTATTAAAAGAAACCTTGCTGGAAAAATAAATGAAAAAGAAATAAATCACTTGAACAAAATTTTGCCTGAAGTATCAAAACATTGTTCTATCAGAGAAAGGGTTGCTGAAGAAGCAGAGCGAGAAGTAGAGAGTTTGAAAAAAGTTCAATTTATGTCTAGCAAAGTTGGTCAAGTATTTAAAGCGGTTATTTGTTCTGTAACTTCATGGGGAATCTTTGTGGAACTTGAAAATACAATTGAAGGCATGGTTTCTTTAGCAAGTATGGAAGATGATTATTATATTTATGATGAAGCCCATTTCATGGTCGTTGGCGAACATACGAAAAAAATATACAGGCTAGGGGATGTTGTTACAGTTAAGCTTGTAAGGGCAAATATGGAACTCCGAAATTTAGACTTTATTTTTGAGTAATAGCGTAGTATACTGTTTATGACTTTTCACGACAGTATTCTTTGTTTCATGATTTTATGGGGAGATGTAGAATGGAGATTTATTTATTTAAAATACCGGGGATAATTTTGGCTATTACGATTCATGAGTTTGTTAGGGCTTTTGTTTCAACAAAGTTTGGAGATGTTCTTCCAAAACAAGAAGGGCGTTTAACATTAAATCCAATCAAGCATTTTGAGCCAATTGGTTTTGTTTTGTTTATTATCACTGGCTATGGGTGGAGCAAGCCCGTAAATACAAGGTCAATTTATTATAAAAATAGAAAAAGATACACCACCATTACCAATGTGTTGCCGTTGATTTCTAATTTAGTAGTAGGTATTATTTGTTTAATTTGTTTTGGATTGCTTGCAAAAAATCCAAACATGGGAATTCTATCGGCACTATTTAAACAAGCCATGGTTGTAAATATTGGGTTTGCTATTTTTAACTTAATCCCGGTTCCGCCACTGGATGGCTATAAAATAATCGGAACATTTCTTTCTCCGAATCACTATATAAAAATGATTCAATACGAAAAGATTTTTCAAATTATCCTTTTATTATTATTATTTGCCAATATCTTAACACCGATTTTAAATATCATTACGAATTTTTTGATTACAATTTTCGCAATGATGTTGGGATTTTAGATAGGTGAACTATGCAGCCAATAAATTTAAAGCTTGATGCTTTTGAGGGCTCTCTTGATTTGTTGTATTATTTGATTCAAAAAAATGAAATTGATATATATGATATACAAATTGATCTTTTAACAGAACAATATTTGTTTTATTTAGAAGAAGCAAAACAAAGAAATATGGAATCCCTTTCAGAGTTTCTTTTGATGGCGGCTACGTTGCTTGAAATAAAGTCAAAGATGCTGTTACCATCAAAAAAAGAACGAGAGGAGTCAGACGTAGACCCACGAGAAGAATTAGTGGCAAAGCTTTTAGAATATCAAAAATTTAAAAATGTGGCAGAACTTTTTAAAGAAAAGGAACAAGATTATTCAAAGTTATTTTATAAAGATACAGATGAAAGTGTTATGAAAATCATTAAGGAAAATGCACCGAAGGACGTTTCAGATTTCCTTTCTGGTATTACGCTAGATGATATTTATCAGGCTTTTGAAAATGTGCTAAAAAGAAAAGATTTAAAAACGGATAAAATAAGAAGCGCTTTTAATTCAGTGGAACGAGATTTATATACCATTAAAGATAAAATGTCCTATATTAAAGACCTTTTAATTTTAAGAAAAAAACTGAAATTTAGCGAAATTTTTAGAGCAGAGAGTCCTAAAATTGAAAAAGTAGTTACGTTTCTTGCTTTACTGGAATTGATAAAAATAAAGGAAATCAATATTTCACAGGAAAAAACGTTCGGTGAAATATTGATTTCTTAGTGAGATGATATGATATGAAATTACTAGATGTGGAAGCGGCAATTGAAGCCATCTTATTTGTTAGTGGGGAGGCTGTTGCTGTCTCTAAAATTTCTGAGGCAGTTCACCAGGACCTAAAAACCACTAAAAATGTAATAAAAAATTTAATTACAAAATATGAGGAAGAAAATAGGGGTATACAGATTATTGAAATGAACGACTCCTATCAAATGTGTACTCGAAAAGAATTTTTTGAATATATAAAAAATTTATATCAAAATCCAGAAAAACCTGTTCTGACCCAATCACTGATTGAAACATTGGCAATTATTGCGTATAAGCAGCCCATTACAAAAGCTCAAATTGAGGAAATAAGGGGTGTTAGTGCGGAACACGCAGTTAATAAATTAATAGAGCGCAATTTGGTTTGTGAAGTGGGAAGAATGGATGTTGCAGGGAAACCCATTTTATTTGGAACAACCGATGATTTCCTGAAATATTTTGGGTTTAATTCCACCAAACAATTGCCTGAAATTGAAAACGGAAAAATTTAATTACATAAAGATTATTAAAACAACTTATAATAACCTTACAACTAAAATTAAGATTATTTGCTTGAAACATACAGCAAAAAGAAGGTGTTTTAATAATGAAAAAGGTAAGCGCATTGTTTATTATGGCTACGTTGGTGGTTTTTCATATTTTTAGTGTTTATGCAGACGTACCTAAAGTAGAAGCACAAGGCTCTGTTATTATGGATTTTAAAACAGGCAGGGTTCTTTGGGGTCAAAATGAAAATAAAAAGCTTGCTATGGCAAGTACAACTAAAATTATGACAGCAATTATTGCACTTGAAAATGGAAATTTAAAAGATGTTGTGACAGTGAGCAGAAAAGCTTCTCTGACACCTCCTGTTAAAATGAATTTATCCACAGGGCAAAAAATTAGATTAGAAGACTTGTTATATGCGTTAATGCTACAATCTTCAAATGATGCGGCAGTTGCCATCGCAGAGCATATTGGTGGTTCTGTTCCAGAATTTTGTAAAATGATGACAGAGAAAGCAAAAGAAATTGGTGCTAATAATACCAGTTTTGAAACGCCAAATGGACTTGATGGTGAAAATCATTATTCTACGGCATATGATATGGCGCTCATTACAAGATATGCCCTTAACAATAAAGATTTTGTGAAAATCATTAATACAAGAGAAATTGATTTGCCGGTTAGTGGTGGCAAGTTTACCAATTACCATGTGATCAATAAAAATCGGTTGCTATCTGAATTTAAAGGTGCAAATGGAGTAAAAACAGGGTACACAGGAAAAGCGGGGCACTGCTTTGTTGGCGCTGCCGAACAAAATGGAATGGAACTAATTACCGTGGTTTTAGCAAGCGGTTGGGGAACTAAAGGAAAGCAACAAAAGTGGGTCGATACAAAGCGACTTTTAAATTTTGGATTTGATAACTTCAAATATGAAAATATTGTAGAACAGGGCAATATAGCAAAACAAATTTCGGTCAATCATTCTAAAACAAGTAATATTACTGCTTATTTTAAAAATAATGTAGAAGTTCCTTTGTCAGAAGAAGAACTAAAAACAGTTAAAATTGATATTTTAGCACCAGATTTGCTGGAGGCCCCTATTAATGTGGGAGACAAAATAGGCGTGGGACAAGTTTTTATTGACAATGATTTGTTTTGCGAAGTAGACTTGCTTGCAAAGGAAGGCGCAACAAGGCACGACTTTAAGACATCAATTGAGAAAATTATAAATGGTATGACAGATTTATTTTTTTAAATCACAGGAACAAAGAACAAGTGTGAAAATTTTTAAGTCTTGCCCACAGCATTTTATATAAGCTTGGGCAAGGCATTTTAAAAGTTTTATTTTGGAAGGAGAAGCTAGCTTATGCTTATTAGATTACAAAAATATCTTGCGGATTGCGGGATTGCTTCAAGAAGAAAATCGGAAGAATTAATAATAGAAGGAAGAATCACGGTAAATGGTGTTGTAATCAAAGAATTGGGAACAAAAGTAGATGATGAAAAAGATGAAGTTTTTTATAGAGGCAAAAAAGTTGAAAAGCAAAAAGAAGATTTAATTTACATAATGTTACATAAACCAGAAGGGTATGTAACAACGGTAAAAGACCAATTTGATAGACCGACTGTAATAGATTTAATAAAAGACATTAGGGTACGGGTTTTTCCAATCGGAAGACTTGATTATGATACATCAGGACTTTTAATTCTCACCAATGATGGAGAGTTGACATTTAAACTGACTCATCCAAAACATAATATTTCAAAAACATATATTGCAAAACTTTTTGGAGCACCTTCACCTGAAGAAATTCTAAAATTTAAACGAGGACTAACGATAGATGGCGTGAAGACTGCACCAGCAGAAATGGAAATAATAAAAAATGAAGGTAAAATTGCATCTGCAAAAATAGTTATTCATGAAGGAAAAAACAGACAAGTTAGAAGAATGTGTGAAGAAATAAAACATCCCGTAGCTTCTTTAAAAAGAGTAGCCACAGGCAATCTTTTCTTAGGGGAACTAGAAAAAGGCAAGTACAGACATTTAACAGAAAAAGAAGTCAACTATTTAAAAAGTTTATAAAAATAAAGGCTGAGAAAATCGGCCTTTATTTTTATGTCATTTCAATGGCCACAAGGATTTTTTTGAATTTTAAAAATAACTATCTTGCAAAATAAACATATTGTGGTCTATAATAAAATGTAACAAAAAGGGAATAATCTTTTTTTGAAAGGTATTAATTGTATGAATGATGAAAATAATTTGTTACTTACCATAGAAAATAAAATGAGTAAAATGAGCAAAGGGCATAAACGGATTGCACTTTATTTATTAGAGCATTCTGAAAAAGTGATGTATGTAACAGCTGCAAAACTTGGCGATTTGGTGGGCGTCAGTGAGTCTACAGTCGTTCGTTTTGCCAGCGAAATTGGTTTTGACGGCTACCCAAAACTTCAACAAGCCTTAGCGGAATTTGTAAGAGCAAAACTTACAGCTCGTCAGCGGATGGAAGTCGCTTCTGATAGAATAATCACTGGCAATAAGCATATTTTAAAGGCTGTTATGCAAAGTGATGACGAGCGAATTCATAATACCATGCTCCAAATGGATGAAAAAGTTTTTGATTGTGTGGTAGATGAAATTATCAAGGCAGAAAAAATTTATATTGTCGGTCGTGGCAGCTCATCCATTCTCGCAAATTTTTTGGCTTACTACTTAAATTTTATGATGGATGGCGTGAAAAACATCAATGCAGTTACATCGGAGGTTTTTGAACAGATTTATAACGTAAACGAAAAAGACGTTTTTATCGGATTAGGCTTTCCACGCTATTCAAAAGTAACTGTGAAAGCAATGGCATATGCAAAAAACCAACGTGCAAGTGTTATTGCCATAACCGATAGTCTTAACGCTCCCTTAACTAAATTTTCTAATTATACGCTTCTTGCAAAAAGTGAAATGATTTCCTTTGTTGATTCTCTTGTTGCACCGATGAGTGTTTTAAATGCACTTTTGATTGCTGTTAGTATAAAGAAAAAAGATACATTGTTACATAGCTTTGAAAAACTAGAAAAAATTTGGGATGAGTTTGAAGTATACGATTCAGGCACGTCTAAGAAGGAAGATTAATATATGAAAAATGTTATTGTTATTGGTGGGGGACCTGCTGGAATGATTGCTGCTGGAGTTGCAGCTGAATCAGGGAAGTGCGTTACGCTACTTGAAAAAAACAATAAGCTCGGTAAAAAACTTTATATAACAGGTAAAGGACGTTGTAATGTTACTAATGTTTGTGACATTGATGAATTTTTAAACAATACACCAAGTAACCCTTATTTTTTATATAGCTCTTTATATAGCTTTGATTGCAATAGTACCATTGACTTTTTTGAAAAACTGGACGTTCCCATTAAAGTAGAAAGAGGAAATCGTGCTTATCCAGCTTCTGATAAAGCCAGCGATATTGTGAAAGCCTTAGAAAAATATATGAATAAAAATAAAGTGACCGTAAAATGCTATTCTCAAGTTAAAAAACTAATTATTGGGTAAAATAAAATAAACGGCGTTGAGATGTTTAATGGTGAAAAAATACTTGCAGATTCTGTTATAGTTGCCACTGGCGGGCTTTCTTACCCCGTTACAGGCTCTACAGGAGACGGATACAATTTTGCAAGGCAGGCGGGACATAACGTTTCAAAATTATATCCTTCTCTCGTTCCCATTAAAACAAAAGAAAATTGGTGTAGTGAATTACAAGGTCTTAGTCTAAAGAACGTTTCTATTACAGTGAGAGAAAATAAAAAAGTAATTTATCAGGATTTTGGAGAGATGATTTTTACTCATTATGGAGTTTCAGGTCCCATTATTTTAAGTGCAAGTAGATACCTAGCGGGTAAATACAATAATCATTGTACGATTTCTATTGACTTAAAACCTGCACTTGATGAAAAAGAAATGGACAATAGACTTTTGGGTGATTTCGAAAAATTTCACAATAAAGACTTCAAAAATTCGTTAGATAATTTGCTTCCCCAAAAATTAATTCCTGTTATAATAGAATTATGTGAAATTGACCCAAATAAAAAGGTCAACTTAGTTACAAAAGAAGAAAGACAGCGATTAAAGAATTTAATAAAAAACCTAACTTGCACAGTGGTTGATCACACAGGGTACTCAGAGGCTGTTGTCACAGCTGGTGGTGTTTTTGTGGATGAAATTGACCCTTCTACCATGGAATCAAAGCTTGTAAGTGGTTTATATTTTTGTGGTGAAGTTTTAGATGTGGATTCTTTTACTGGCGGTTTTAATCTTCAAATTGCTTTTTCAACAGGCTATTTAGCTGGATTAAATTCATAAAGGAGATAACCAATGATGAGGGTTTGTTGTATTAGAGGTGCAATAACCGTTGACAAAAACGAAAAAGAACTTATTCTAGCCGATACAAAAGTCATGCTAGAAGAAATAATGAACCGTAATAATTTGAAAGAAGAAAATATCATATCAATTATTTTTACTGCCACAAAAGACATTACAAAGGCATATCCTGCGGTATCAGCTCGTGAGCTTGGAATTGTCAATGCTTCCCTTATGTGTGCTCAAGAAATGTTTGTGGAAGGAAGTTTACCAATGTGCATTAGGGCCATGGTGACGGTGGAGACAGAACTTGTACAAAATCAAATGAAAAATGTTTATTTAAAAGAGGCAAAAAAACTACGTCCAGACTTGTTAGATTAAAAGATAAACCCAAGGAGCTGTTACGATGAATAATTTTGATATAGCAATTGACGGGCCTGCTGGGTCAGGCAAAAGTACAATCGCAAAACTTCTTGCAAAAGAACTAGGTTTTATATATGTAGACACTGGGTCAATGTATAGGGCTGTTGCATTGTATTGTATGCGTAGAAACATTGAAATTTCGAACACACAGCAAGTTTCTTCTGCGCTTGACCATATCGATATCAGTATTATGCACTATCAAAATGAACAAAGAATTTTCTTAAATGGGGAAGATGTTACACAACTGGTTAGACTTCCCGATGTTTCTAGCAACTCTTCTTTGGTTGCCGCCATTAAAGAAGTTCGAGAAAAGTTAGTTCATATTCAAAGAAAAATAGCAGAAAATAATGACATCGTAATGGATGGCAGGGATATAGGAACTCATGTTTTACCACACGCCAAAGTAAAAATATACTTGGATGCCAACGTAGAGGAACGAGCAAGAAGAAGAAGCACAGAACTAAAGCAAAAAAATATTGAGTACGATTATCAAATGGTAAAAGTTGAAATTGTGACAAGAGATTATAATGATACCAATAGAGAAATTTCTCCTCTTAAAAAAGCCCCTGATGCCATTGTGGTAGATACTTCAGGACTTGAAATACAAGCTGTTTTTAATAGAATAATGAAAATTGTAAAAGATAAAATGGCACAATAGGAAATGCGGAGGTAAAATTTTCATGTATCCTTTTTTAAAAACTTTTTTTTGGATTTATTTTCATATTTTTTTTAGAGTGAAAATAAATGGAATAGAAAATATACCAAAAGAGGGTTCTTCCATTATTTGCTCTAATCATTTAAGTTTGTATGACCCACTGGTAATTGGCTCTATGGTAAATCGGAAAATTTATTTCATGGCAAAAAAAGAATTGTTTGAAACTGCATTTACCAAATGGTTTTTTGAAACGGTAGGTGCTTACCCCGTTGATCGAACGGGAACCGATATGTCAGCGTTTAAAACAACCGTGAAATACTTAAAAGAAGGAAAAGCTGTTGGAATTTTTGCCCAGGGAAAACGAATGAAATCAGGAGACGTAGACACTGCAAAATCGGGAGCAGCATTATTTTCTTTAAAAGGGAATGCAAAAATTGTTCCAGTTGGGATTTCTAGTTCTTATCAATTGTTTTCCAAAATATATATTAATTTTGGAGAACCACTAGATTTTACCGAATTTAAAGAAAAAAAAATAAATACAGAGAATTTGAGCATAATAACAGATATTATTATGTCAAAAATTAATTCTCTCATGAAGGAATGATTTTTTTGGAGATAATTATCGCTCCAACAGCGGGTTTTTGCTACGGAGTTAAAAAAGCAGTAGACTGTGTATACAATTTGAAGTATAATGCAACAATATATACATACGGAAATTTAATCAATAATAAAATTGTCATTGACCAATTAGATAAAATTGGTATAAAATCTACGTATGATTTAGACGAAATTTCAAAAAATAAAGGCATGGCAGTAATTCGCTCCCACGGGGTTGCTCCAGAAATTTATCAATCTTTAACGGAAAGAGATATAGAATTTGTTGATTGTAGTTGCCCTCATGTGAAAAAAATACACGATATCGTTGAAAAAGAGGTAGCGTGTGGCAGAGAGATTATTATTATCGGAGATTCAAAACATCCAGAGGTAATCGGAATAAACGGCTGGGCTAATCACCTAGCAACTGTTTTTGAAACCTCGGAGGAAGCAAAAAATATTCATTTTCAAGAAGATAAAAAATATTCTGTCGTTGTGCAAACAACTTTTAGAACCGAAAAATTTAATGAAATTTCAAATGTTTTAAAGCAAAAAAATCTAGACATAAAAATTTATAATACAATTTGCAACGCTACCAAGAAAAGGCAAGACGATGCTGTCGAACTTGCAAAAAAGGTAGATAAAATGATTGTTTTGGGCGACAAGGGTAGTTCAAATACCCAAAAATTGTTTGAAATTTGTAAATTATATTGTGAAAATACATTTTATGTTGAAACAATTCAGGATTTAGAGTTGAATATTTTTCATTCTAATGATAAAATTGGAATAACAGCTGGTGCATCTACTCCATCAGCAATCATAAAGGAGGCTGTAAAAGCAATGAACGAACTTGAAAACCAAGTTGAAGAAAATAATAATCAAACTTTTGAAGAAATGTTAAACCAATCATTTGTTACTATACATAATGGTGATATTGTTAAAGGTACTGTTATCCAAGTGTCAAATATTGAGGTGTCTGTAAATTTAGGTTATAAATCGGACGGAATTATTACTCGTAGTGAATTTTCAGACGACACTTCACTAGACCTTACAACTGCTATTAAAGTAGGAGATGAAATTGAAACAGTTGTTTTAAGAGTAAATGACGGTGATGGTAATGTGCAACTTTCTAAAAAAAGAATTGATTCCTTAAAAGGTTTAGACGACATTGAAGAAGCTTTTAAAAATAAAACACTTATTAAAGGTAAAATTATTGATATTGTTAAAGGTGGTTTAATTGCCATTGTTAATGGTATTCGTGTTTTCGTGCCTTCTTCTCAAATTTCAAACAGATATGTTGACGACTTAAATTCATTTAAAGGTCATGAATATAGTTTTGCAATTCTAGAATATGACAGAACGAAAAGACGTATTGTTGCAGGCAGAAAAGAAATTGCTGAAAAAGAATTAAATGAAAAGAAAGACAAGCTTTTTGCTACCCTTGAAGTAGGGCAAAAAATTACAGCTAAAGTAAGTCGTCTTGCTGACTTTGGTGCTTTCGTTGACTTAGAAGGCGTTGTAGACGGACTAATTCATATTTCTGAAATTTCTTGGGGCAGAGTAAAACACCCTAAAGACGTTTTAAAAGTTGGTCAAGAAGTTACGGTTGTAGTTCTTGATTTTAGCAGAGAAAAATCTAAAATTTCATTAACCCTAAAAGACGTGAACAACGACCCTTGGAAAGCGGTAAATGAAAAATATGCAATTGGTTCTGTTGTAGAGGGACGAGTTGTTAGAATTACTCCTTTTGGTGTATTTGTTGAACTTGAAACTGGCGTTGACGGACTTGTTCATATTTCACAAATTTCTAACAAACACGTTGCAAAACCAGAAGATGTTCTTAAAATCAATGACGTGATAAAAGTAAAAGTGCTTGATATTAATAATGAGCAAAAAAGAATCAGCTTAAGCAAAAAAGAAGCAGAAGCTCCTGTTGCGGAAGAAGAAGTAGAAGAAACAGAAAGTAAATAATTTTATAAAATAAACTAAGACTGATTTTATAGAGTTTTCTCTAAATCAGTCTTTTTTTATGATTTAAAAACTTTCGGGGTTTGTCGTTGGGGAAAATTTTTTTGAGGTCTTGTCAAATGTATGTTATAATGATAAAAATTTCTTAATAAATAGAGGGGATTTAACTATGGTTGATAAAAATAAAGTCGAAGTAGTAATCGCTGGAAAAACATATACGCTTGTCGGTTGTGAAAGCGAAGAATATATAAAAAAAGTTGCCAATTATATAAATGAAAAAATGAATATGATTATGGGTGCAGATTTCTCAAAATCTTTAAACCCCACGATGGTTTCTGTACTTATGTCTATTAATGTTGCGGATGATTTATTTAAAGAACTTGAAAAAAATACAACATTAGAACAAGAAAAAAAAGAGCTTGGTACTAAGTTTGATTTTTTTGAAGAAGATTTTATGAGATTACAAAAAGAAAATTTATATTTAAAAGAAAAAGTTTCAGAGTTGCAATTAGAAGTTTTAAATGCTAAAAATGAATTAGATAAATTTATTGAGGCGTTTGATGAAAAATAGTAGGTTAGGATTTTCCATGAAAATCAAAAAAGGAGAAAATATGAAGAAGAAACCAGAACTTTTAGCACCAGCAGGAAGCGTAGAAAGTGTTTATGCTGCCGTAAAAGGTGGATGTGATGCAGTCTACATCGGTGGAAAAAACTTTAGCGCACGTCATTTTGCAAATAATATTGAGGATGACGACTTAGAGAAAATAATCGATTATTGTCATTTAAGAAATGTAAAAGTTTTTGTGGCATTAAATACGCTTTATAAAAACAATGAAATTAAAGAGGTAATTCAATTTGCAGGAAAAGTGTATGCTATGGGAGCCGATGCGTTTATTGTTCAAGATATAGGCACGGCTTCCATTTTGCGTGAAAACTTTAAAGATATACAATTACATGCAAGTACACAAATGACAGCTCATAGTATTTCTGATGTTCAATTTTTAGCAGAAAATGGTTTTTCAAGAGTCATTTTAAGCAGAGAACTTTCCATAGAAGACATAGAGAAACTTTCGGGACAAGCATTAAATTGCGAAATAGAATGTTTTGTTCATGGGGCTTTGTGTGTTTCTTATTCTGGTCAATGTCTTATGAGCAGTATGCTAGGAGGCAGAAGTGCAAATCGTGGGAAGTGTGCAGGAACTTGTAGATTAAGTTATTCTTTATATAAAGATCAGCATTTGATTGATTCTTCTTATTTATTAAGCACAAAAGATTTAATGACACTAAATTTAATTCCACAGCTTGTTAACTTAGGAATTGATAGTTTTAAAATTGAAGGAAGAATGAAAAGTCCTGAATATGTTGGACTTGTTACGTCTTTATATAGAAAATATATCGACTTATATTTTGAACAAGAAGAAAACTTCGAAATTGAAGACGAAGATATAAGAAGAATTACCCAAGTTTTTAATAGGGGTGGTGTCCTTTCAGAAGGATATTATACCAACCATTCCGGAAGTGACATGATTAGCACAAAAACGCCAAAAAGCACAGGGACTTATTTAGGAAAAGTATTAAGTTATGACAAAAAAAATGGAAAATGCGTTATAAGATGTGAAGAAGCACTTATTCCTGGTGATGGAATAGAAATTTGGACAAAAAACGAGCCACATGTTGGGACAAACATCAACAAAGCAGCGTATAGAACAGAAAGTATTTATATTAGCATTGAAGGAGATATTTCAGAGGGCGACTTAGTTTATAAATCATATGATAAAAAACTAATGGACGATATGAAACGGTTTTTAGAGCAAGCAGAAAAGAAAGTAAATATTTTCGGAAAATTTACAGCCAAAAAAGGCGAACCTGTTGTCTTTACTGTTTGGGATAGCGCTGGAGTGGAAGTTACTATTAGCGGAGAAAGAGCAGAAAAATCAGAAAATAGACCAATGACTGCTGAAAGTTTGAGAAAACAACTTGATAAAACCGGCAATACTGTTTTTAAATTTGAAAATATAGATTTTGATATTGAAGATGACATTTTTATTAATATCACGGCTCTTAATGGGATTAGAAGGTCTATTTTAGAAGCCCTTTCAGTAGAAGTAGTAAAAAGCTACAAACGCAGCAAAAAAGAAATTATGTACCCTACCGTAAAAGGGGACGTTCAAAATACAAAAAAAATATCTGCTACAGTTCTAAACAGAGGGCAGTTTGATGCCTGTGTTTCACAAGGGGTAGATAGAATTTATGTAGAAATGACAGACGACTTTTTAAATAATCAAAGTGAATATGTAGATGCTTGTAAGGAAGCCAATATTGAACTTTATATGGCTTTTCCAAGAATCAATAGAGAAAATAACGTTTTACCAGAAAATTTAAACGTAGATGGATTTTTACTAAGAAACTGGGGTAACATGAAAGAAACAAAAGCGTTAGGCTTAGATTGTGTGGCTGATTATACGCTAAATATTTATAATGACTATTCAGAAGCTTTTTTTGAAAACAATCATATTAGTCTTTGTACTATTTCTCCGGAACTGAATTTAAATGAAATAAACGAATTTAGTTCTTCTAACAACGAAATAATTGTGTATGGAAAAATTCCATTGATGTTAACACATCAATGTCCTATTGGGCTTTATGACGGTGGGAAAACAAGTGGTAAGTTCTGTAGCCTTGCACGTAAAAACAAAGACAATTACTATTTGTTAGATAGAAAAAATGTGAAATTTCCACTTATTACAGATTGTAAAAATTGCGTATGTCAGATTTTAAATGCTAACAGTATTTTCTTGTTAAATAAAATGAGAGATATTAAAAATTGTAACGCAACATTTTTGCGTCTTAACTTTACAACAGAAGATAAAGACGAAACAATAGATGTAATTTATTCCTATAAAAATAAGTTGATGGATGAAGATTTTGAAGATTTTACAACTGAAAGACTTCTGGATCGGTTAAGAGACAATCTGACGAATGGACATCTATATAGAGGCGTTTAAATATGTTCGAACTTTTAATTATATTAAGTAGATATTTATTTCTTTTTTATATTATATTTTTTTTATGGCAGTCTATTGTTTACACACTGCATGAGCGGGAAGTAATTGCTTCTTCTTCCAAGACGATTTTAAAACAAAAAGTGATAATCGTCATCATGCACATTACTGCATTTTTAATTTTATCGTATTCATCGGACAAAGTATCTTTTAATGTTGAAAGTTTATTAATGGGACTTGCAGGGTTAATTTTTCTCCTTTTTGCTTTTTTTACTTCCGAAAAAATATTTAAAAACAGTTGCCAAGTTATTTGGAACAGTGTTTTTTTTCTGATGGATGTAAGCCTTATTATGCTTCAACGGCTTAATCCATCCCTTTCGAAAAAACAATTGATTTGGTTTTTTGTGGGCTATAGCATTACGTTAATTATTCCAATTTTTATTAAGTTAGTTCCTAAGTTTGAAATTTTAGAAAAAGCATATTTGATTTTAGGAATTACATTGATTATCCTTCCTTTTATTTTTGGGAAAATACAACATGGTTCTCTCAATTGGATTGTAATAGGGAATTTTAGCTTTCAGCCATCAGAAGCAGTAAAGTTTTTATATATTTTTTATTTAGCTTGTGTTTTTAGAAAACGGCTCACGGTAGGTCGGTTTATTTTTAGTAGTTTAGTGGCAGCTTGTTTTGTTTGTATTCTTGTGGCTCAAAAGGACTTGGGTGGCGCACTAGTGTTTTTTATGACGTACATGGTGATGATGTACATTGCCACAGGTAGTGAGTTGTTTTTTATTACTGGAATGGGATTTGCTAGTTTTGCGGCGTTTATGTCATACAAAGTGTTTTCTCATATAAAAGTACGTGTTGCAGCATGGCAAAATCCATTTAAAGATGTAGATACAGGAGGCTACCAAATTGTTCAATCGCTTTTTGCAATCGGAACATGGGGGCTTTTAGGAAGTGGATTAACAAGAGGGCTTCCTAAATTTGTTCCTGTTGTGGAAACTGATTTTATATTTGCTGCTATTTGCGAAGAATTTGGAACTTTATTTGGAATTTTATTTATTGGAGTTTTTGTTGTTATTTTTTTTAGAGGCTTTATTATTTCCCTTAGATGCAAAAGACGTTTTTACAGCCTCATTTCAGTTGGAATTGTTAGTATGCTGAGTTTTCAAACTTTTTTGATTTTAGGGGGCGTTATTAAGCTCATACCCCTTACGGGGGTGACACTACCTTTGGTTAGCTATGGTGGTAGCTCTTGTATTGTAAGCATTTTGATGATTGGGCTAATTCAGTGGATTTTTATTTATAACCATAATATGGAGGTGGAAGAACATGGATAACATGAAAAAAAGTATAAGACGGGTTTTTTGGATTCATTTTTTACTTTTTTTCACAATTGTCCTATACCTTTTTAAATTTGCAGTTAGTGATAGTCAAAAAATAGTTGTTAATTCTTATAACCCAAGACTTACGAAAATAAATAATCATATTCTCCGAGGAGATATACTAGACTCAAAAGGAACTGTGTTAGCTTCTACAGAAATTGTGAAGGGAGCGTTTAAAAGAAAGTATTATTTTGGAAGGCAATTTTCCCATGTCATTGGTTACACGGGAATCGGGAAAAGTGGAATAGAGGCATATTTGAATTTTGAGCTTCAAAAAATTCATCACGAAATTTTAAATAGGGCAAGCAGTTTGTTCACTGGTGCAGATTTAAAAGGAAATAGTGTAATTTTGACCATTGATAAAGATCTCCAACAATTTGTCTACGAAAAACTAGGCAGTCGAAAAGGGGCAATTGTTGTAATGGAACCCCAAACAGGAAGAATCATGTCTATGGTATCCTTTCCTAATTTCAATCCAAATGAAGTGATGTCAGACTGGAAAAAATTAAGTAATGATGAAAGAAGCCCCTTATTAAATCGGGCAACCCAAGGGCTTTATCCTCCTGGTTCTGTGTTTAAAATTGTTACAGCAGTATCTGAAATTGAAAATTATAAAAATTGGAAAAATTTTATATATTCTTGTAACGGTGAAGATAAAATCGGAGCGGACACCATTCGTTGTTTTAATAATAAGAAGCACGGCTTTGTTGATTTTAATAAAGCCATGGCAGTTTCTTGCAACACTTATTTTTCTACGGTGGGAACGCTAGTTGGCGCTAAAAATTTAAGGAGTACTAGTTTAAATCTTCTTTTTAACCACCCCCTTGACTTTCCAATTGATTATAGTTCAAGCTCTTTTGCACTTGATGAACATAGTTCAGAAGCGGAGTTAATTGAAACGGCTATTGGACAAGGAAAAACATTAGTGACACCTATTCACATGGCAATGATTGTTTCGTCTGTGGCAAATGGTGGTCTAATGATGAAACCATATTTAATTGACGCAATCAAAACTCCATCAGGAGAAGAAATAAAAAAACACATTCCAGAGAAAGAAAAGTTTGTTTTTTCTTCTGAAACGGCAGAAGCTATTCGGAAATCGATGATAGAAGTCGTGGAAAGTGGGACCGCTACGAAAGCGAAAATAAAAGGTGTTTCAGTAGCAGGAAAAACAGGGACAGCACAAAATGCTTCTGGAGAAGATCATGCGTGGTTTGTTGGTTTTGCACCTGCAGAGAATCCCACAGTAGCTGTTGCAATTGTTTTAGAAAATGCTGGAAATGGAAGTCAAGCCGTTCCCATTGCAAGAGATATTATTAATTTTGTACTGAAAGAATAAAAAATTCATCTTTGTAGAATATATATACTAATACTATATATTCTATGAAGGTGAATTTTTTGAATTTTAGCATATTGGTGCAACTTGCATTGGCTCCTACGATCATTTGCCTTTTTTATATTTATATAAGAGATAAGTATGAAAAAGAGCCTATAAGATTGTTAGCAGTTGGTTTACTTTTTGGAATTGTGATTACCGTCCCCATTATTAAAACAGAAAATCTAGTTACATTACTGGCTCCAAAAGGTGGGCTTATTTTAGACGCATTTTTCTCATCTTTTGTGGTTGCAGGCTTAGTGGAGGAACTTTTTAAGTTTACGATTCTTTATTTCTTGGTTTGGAGAAATGATAATTTTAACGAAAAATTTGATGGAATTGTGTACGCTGTTTTTATTTCGTTGGGGTTTGCCGGCATTGAAAACGTATTATATGTTATAAATCCTGAATTGGGTGGTTTTAAAACTGCTTTTTCGAGAGCCGTCTTTTCTGTTCCTGGTCATGCTCTTTTTGGTGTTACCATGGGTTATTATTTTGCCATAGCAAGGTTCTTGGAACAGAAGCATTATTCTTTTCTGCTGAAAGCTATTTTAGTAAGTATTTTAGTACATGGTACTTACGATTTTATTCTTTTATCAGGTAAGGCTTATATTTCTATCTTTTTTATACCCTTTGTTCTATTTTTATGGATTAGTGGTTTTCGAAAAATTAAAACCCATGTACAAAGTTCTCCGTTTAAATGAATTAAAAAACATTGTAATATTTTTAATTCAGAAGTTGAAAAAATTTTTCAAAAGCGTTATACTTCTAAATAATGCAAATACATCAATACTAATTATAGGGATACTAATTCGTGTTCGATTTCATAGAACTGAATTCATTTTAACAGTACACGGAAAATAATTAGTAGGAGTTTTGTTTAACACTAAGCTTTATTAGTGTTATGGGAAAACGGAGGAGTCTAAGTGATAGAGGCGATTAGCTGCGGAGGTGTTGTAATTCACAGAGGCAAGGTCTTACTGCTTTATAAAAACCAAAATGGGCGATATATGGGTTGGGTGATGCCAAAAGGTACGCTTGAGGCTGGTGAAAATTACAAGCAAACCGCCTTAAGAGAAGTAAAAGAAGAAACTTCCGTTAGTGCTAAAATTATTAAGTATATCGGAAAAACCCAATATACTTTTAAAGGAAACGATGACATAGTGAATAAAACTGTTCATTGGTACTTAATGTCTGCGGAATCTTTTTATTGCAAACCTCAGGTAGAAGAATTTTTTGCAGATGCTGGTTTTTATAAACAGCATGAAGCATACCATCTTCTTAAATTTCATGATGAGAGACAAATCATGAAAAAAGCCTATGCCGAATATAATGAATTAAAGCGTGGAAAAGAGTGGAATTACAAAGGAAATATGAATAATTTAGAATTTTAGTTTTAAATAGCTATATACTGATTAAGGTAATAATCAGCTATGGTTGTTAAAATAATTGAAATTGCAAAAAAGGGAGTGATTTTATGAGAAGACTATTTGATGAAGATATGTCTATGGATGATTTAAAAAAAGTGCTTAAAAAAGTAAGAGGAAAACAAAATACCAATGGCGCCATTATTTTTGTGGTAATTACCATGATTATTGTATTTTTTGCAACAGTTGCATTTTTGTTTCATGCCAATAAAAAACATTATTTAAGTTGTGCTTGTGAAAATGATGGCACTTCAGACTTTGAAGACGACGACATTGATGAAAATGGTTGTTGTTATACAGATAGCTCTGATTTTGAATAACAATAAGTAGACATAAAACCCCTATCTTGGCATTAAACTTTCGGGATAGGGGTTTTATGTGAGAAATCTAATACTGCCTAAACCTCGTGGTGTAAATGTAGCAGATTCCTAAAATAATTATTTTAATATTGTTGACAAGGAAACAAAAAATTAATATAATATTGTTAATGTACCAACAGGTGGGAGGCGGGTCATGAACAAAGAACAACAGGTCATAAAGGGTTTTAGAGACTTATTAAACAAAATAGTTTTGCTTAATAAGTTTAAAATGGAAGACAGCCTTAAGGCTCATAAGTCTTCTGAAGTACATTGCATTGAATACATTGGAAGAAATGTAGATTCCAACGTGACAAAACTTGCGGAGTCCTTTTATATGACTAATGGTGCCATAAGTAAAATAACAAAGAAGCTCATAAAAAAAGGCATTATCGAAAGCTATCAGAAGCCGGATAATAAAAAAGAAATCTATTTTAGGCTTACCGAAGAAGGGAAAGCAATTAATAAAGTCCATGAGGAACTACACAAAGAGTTTCAAGAGCGGGATAAAGTCGTATTTGAGCAGATAACCGAGGAACAATTTGACAGCATGATTAGCTTTGTGGAAAAGTATAGTAGGCATTTGGATGCAGAAATAAAGAAGCAAGGTATAGATGTTTTAAATCGGAATAAATTTGAATAATGAAAATGAAACGACGGGCAGCCAGCTCTATTCTGAACAGGCTGCATTTTTATTTCTATTATTTTGTTGACAAGGAAACAAAATGATGATACGATAAATATGTTTCCAAGGAAACAAAAATATCACCTTTGAGGGGAGAATTCAAATGAACAAAGTTAGATCACAAAATGAACAGAATACAGAACAAACCGTAGATAAAAAGGCTTTAATATTCGGTCTTATGTCTGTGTTTCTTTGTGGAATAGGCTTCACTATCATAGCACCTGTCGTACCATTCTTAGTGCAACCTTATATAAGCAATCCGGGAGATCAAGCTATCGTTGTTACACTACTCATGTCTGTTTATGCAGTATGCGTATTTTTTGCAGCACCGGGGCTTGGAGCTTTGAGTGACAGATATGGCCGTCGTCCATTACTATTAGTATGCCTTTTGGGTTCTGCAATTGGGTACATCGTTTTTGGTGTAGGAGGAGCTTTATGGGTGCTATTTGCTGGGCGCATAATAGAAGGTATAACAGGCGGGAGCATAAGCACCATCTTCGCATATTTTGCAGACATCATTCCTAGAGAACAACGAACAAAATACTTTGGATGGGTGAGTGCAGTTGTAGGGGTTGGCACTATCCTTGGCCCAACGCTAGGCGGATTACTTGCCCACTTTGGTAATTCTGTACCATTTTATTTTGGAGCAGGAATCACTTTAGTGAATGTTGTTTTTGGATTCTTTTATATGCCTGAGAGTCTTGACAAGAAAGATAGACTGAAAGAGATTGCATTTGCAAGGCTGAATCCTTTTACACAGCTTGTAAACCTACTTTCTATGAAAAACTTATCAAGGTTACTTATCTCAGCATTCTTACTTTGGATACCCAACGGATCTTTCCAGGCAATTTTCTCACAATTCACAATAGATACTTTCAGTTGGAAACCTGCAATAATCGGACTTATGTTTTCCATTATGGGCTTCCAAGATATCTTTTCACAAGGTTTCATAATGCCAAAACTTTTGAAAATACTTAGTGATAAACAGATAGCAATGCTTGGAATGGTTTCGGAGATTATAGGATACGGTCTTATTGCAGCATCGACTTTGTTTACATTTTATCCTCTTTTTATCGTTGGAATGTTTATATTTGGCTTTGGTGATTCTATCTTTGGGCCTTCATTTAATGGGATGATCTCCAAGTCTGTGGATTCTAGTGAACAGGGACGGATTCAAGGCGGAAGCCAATCTATTCAGGCTTTAGCAAGAATAATTGGGCCAGTCATTGGCGGTTCAATTTATGTATCACTTGGTCATGCTGCACCTGCTTTTATGGGTGTGATCTTTATAGCAGCGGCAGTAATCGTTTTGCATAAGGGTACCCATGCAAATATATAAACTGCCTACCTTCATCTTCCAGAGGGAAGGACTACTTGGGGCAAGTTGCCCCGAGGTAACCCACAACAAAATGCAACAACGTACCTCCCATGCAAGACAAAGAGTGTTGTTCGGTGGGTGATAACAACTTTAGCCATATTTTAGACAATAAGAAATCCTGCCATTATTTAAAGTGGTAGGATTTTTATATTGTATGTTATTGTGTTATTCAAAAGTTAGAACTATTACTTATTGGTTATCTTATTTATATTTTTTAGTTCGATTGACAATGTCCCATTGGGGTTGTTTATAAACTCAATATACTCCTTATTTTGAGAATAATCAGATGGAAAAGAAATTTCGATTCCTGTATCTGTTTTTATTTTATGTAATTTCGCTGTTTTAATTGCCAATTCCCTATCTACTCTTACTACATCACTAATTCCAACTTTTGAAATTTCTTGAATAAATTCTTCCTGCATAATGCTAGAGGTGCTAAATACTTCTTTAGCGAGTTCTTTTGGCTCAATATAATCAGATATTTCTGCATTTTCGACAATAAAGTTTTTAGTTTTTGATACCGTAGCCACACTATTCTCTCCATGGTTATCAGCCACTTGCCGAGTTATAGTTTGCACTAATTTAAGAGTATCTTTTTGGGATATACTAGAAGTGCATTGCAAAACAATATCAGGTAATATAAAAATATCCTTGCCATTAACATAACTTTTTTTATCACAAAAATCTATTTGGAAATTCTTCATATTGATAAAAGCATAAGAATCGACCTTTTGTGAAGGGGTAGGCAAGATAGCAAAGTGATTAATAATCTCATTTCTAATCACTCCATTATCATTAGTGACCTGATGGGTAAATCCTACTCTATTATTATATTCTAGTATTCCGATAATTTGAGTATCCTCATCGGTAAATTCACAGACAATAATATCGGTTGAACTCTGTTTGTCTGACTGCAAGATTGCTGAATGAATGGTCTCAGCAATTGATGCAGAAAAGGCAATAAAGCTAATTTCATTATTTAATAATAGGTTAAGTTGAGAGCGCATATTACTGTTTTCTAAAAATTCACCTTTTTTTATGCCTCTATCATAAAAAGATCTTTCAATATGTTTAATTAAAAAGTTCAATATACTTTGGTTTTGTAAATTCAATTCTTGCTCTGAATAAACAGTTATATTAGAATTAAAATCTAAAATATGAAGAATAGCTTTATTTATTATTATCATTATCTTTATCCTCTTTCTCATTTTCTATAAAACTCAAAATTTTATAGGATAAACTAGCTCTAAATAACCTTATAGTATTATATATCGTGCTCTTCAATTCGTAAATAATTCGAAAAACAAATGTTAAATAAATGAAAATGGATACAATTGCCAAAGAGTTATTTAGCGTATTATTTGATGTTAAAACAAAGTTATCATCAACACAATTTAAAAACAATAATAAGATACCACTTATTGCTATAGCAATGAAATATAAAAATAAAACAGATTCATAATAAGTTGTACTTTCTTTTAAAAAGCTGATTCCATTTTTTGAATCTATTTTTGCTAACTTTTTTATATATTCATCATTTAAAAAAGCCAACAATATCGAATAAACAGCGAAAATACAACCAAAAACAGCAAGGACAACTTCAAATAAAGTGCCAACTACTGATGTTAAAATCTGAACAGTATTTAAACTTAATCCAATTATTAGTCCAAAAATGATTCCAAAAGTAGCTGAAATAATAATTGAAAAAAGATTTCCTCGCTGAGGTAATATCTCTTTTAAGGCATCTTTAATCATCTTAGATGCAGGAGTATCGACAAGAAATTCTTCAATTGTGGAAAAATAATTTTTTCTACTCATTCTTATCTTCTCCTTTCTTAATTCATTAAATTTCCTTTAGCTTATGTATTTTGTGGATAGAAGATTCATATATTTTTTTGTTTTCGTTACTTATTTCATTCATCTTTTTGTTTTCCTTCGAAATTGAGATTAAGTTCTCATCATCTGTTTCAATAATATCCCGCCCGAACGGTATTTTCTTACTTGACTTAAATTCTTTTTGAGAAACCTTTTTTTTGCTACCTTCCTTGTCAACAATTTCCATACTAGGTTCAATTAATCCAGAAATATCTTCTAAAATGTTTAAAGCACCTTCTTTTGAATTTGGAGAGTTTATTTTCCAATTGCTATTTTTGCTATCTAAGGATTGCATACCACTTCGAATGTCCCTAAACACAGGTGATAAGTCCAAATCATTATTTAATGGAAAAAATCTTAAATTTAGCCATTTTATTTTTTCAGCTTGCTCTAAAACTTCGGATATTTCCTCTCTAGATGGAGTGTCAATTATATTTACTATTGCAATAGGAAGTTTGGTCTCACCATCTTCGATTCTTGTCTTATTGATTTCTCTGATATAGTAATCAAGTATTTTTCTTGCCATAACTTGGAAACTACGTATATCTGGACTATTGGGTTCGTTCTTGATTAAGAACATACGATGATTTTCTAAAAAAATGGTAAACCTGGAGTATGGAGATGTTGGAATAGTTATTGGTGATGGGACTAAATCTTGCCCTTCGGAAAGCGTTCGTCTTTCTAGTTCATCGTCCTTTACGAAATTACCTACCAGAACAAACTTGTCCTCATATGTTTTTATTTCAATATCATTGAAGTAGTATCTAGGCAATTCATTTTCTTTTCCATTAGTATAACCACTTGTAAATGCTGGGTAGATGATATCATCAAAATGTGAAAGCATGGGTAGTTCCTCTTCACCAAAAGTAACATTAAAATTTGCAAATTGCATAATTTTTTCTTCCATAAAAAATAAACCCTCCCAATAATTTAGAATTATATTTTCCAGATTCGTTACAACACTCTTTCAAATTTCGACTTAATTGCTTTGGCAATAACACCAATCTCGATCATTTGAAAACGTTCTCATTTAATCTATGTATTAAAATTTTGCAGGGATGGTCTGATTGTCTTGCAAATTCCGCAACGCTAATCCCAAAACGCACGTATAATACTCCTATTCATTAAAAACCCTGTATATTACGGTGCTATGGCACAGGGAAAACGCTCGGTAAAATCCTTTAAGAACAAACAAATATCCAAAAATCCTGTTGATACATGGATTGTCGTTGAGGATATGCACACTCCCATTATAAAAAAAAGTGCATGGGAAGAAGCACAAAGCCAAATGACAAAAAATCATGTGGGAATACGCCGTAATAAAGACGGTGATGTGAGCTTGTTCTCTGGCGTAGTTGTTTGTGCCGATTGCGGTACAAAAATGACTTTTGATTGTAGGCACTACCAAACGTATACAAAAGAATATTACCGCTGTGGCAGGTACAAAAACAGAGGTTCTAACGCTTGTAATCCTCATACAATCTTGTTAAATACGCTTTCTAAAGCAGTTATTACAGACCTCAGACAATATGCTAGATTGGCTCAAAATGACGAAAACAGGCTAATTGAACGGCTTTTAAAAACACACAGTTCTATAAAGCAGAAAGACATACGCGAATTTGAAATCCAAATCAAAGAGAAAGAATATAGAGTGAAAGAAATTGATAATCTTATTCAATCTCTCTTTGAAGAAAAAGTCGGTGGTACTGTTCCCGAAAACATTTTTAAACGCATGGCTAAAAAATACGATGATGAGCAGACAACCATTTTTGCAGAGTTGGAAGAAATGAAAAAGGACTTGTCAGCTTGCAAAGAAACCGAAAAAGATATTTCGACTTGGATTGAAAAAATCAAAAAGTGTCTTTCATTAGAAACATTGTCAAGAGAAATTGTGTCAGAACTTATAGAAAAAATAGAAGTGTCGGAAGTGTACGAGCGTGATGGCAAAGAACAGCAAGACATAAACATTACCTATAAGTTTGAAAACGCATTTCCAGAGAAAGAAAAAAGAGTAAGTTAGAAAAGTAGATTTACCTTGGCGTATAATCTTTTCTTACTTACTCTATTCTCAAAAAAATTTTTGGTGATTAAATCTAAAACGGAGAAAGAGGGATTTGAACCCTCGCACCGCTATTAACGGTCTACTCCCTTTCCAGGGGAGCCCCTTCAGCCACTTGGGTACTTCTCCAAAATACTTATAAAATATACATGATAATTTGCATTTCGTCAAGTAGAAATTTTTTAAATTTAAAACCGTTGACAAAATTAAATTTACTGAGTATACTAAGCTTAGTAAATTACTAATTTAGTAAATTGATTTGATAGAGGAGAATTTTAAAATGAAGATACCAACAAATCTTAAACATAAACCGGTTATTGTTTGCGAGAATTATGAAAATATTGATGGGAGAGTTGCCTATAACTCAGAGGCAAAAGGGCTTTCTTTAGGTTTAGCACAATGGAATGATAGAGGTAAAATAGATATTTCAGCAAAAGTTTGGAGATATACAGGTGAAAAGTGGTCAAGGCAGTCAGAGGAGTTGCCATTACACCGTGTAATTGACCTTGCCATTTTAATTTGCAGAAGTAAACTACACTTTAGAGATGCTTATGTTCATAAAGATTTATATGATAAAGAAAATACAACCATTGATAGAATTGGACTGCAAGGGGATGCAATGACGGTATCTGTTTGTACAGACAATGAAATGATTGATGAAGATATTAAATTATTGTCCCAAGCCCTTAGCAGTGATGACGAACTTATTTCTGAAAGATTAAAAGTGCTTTCAAAAATTTTAGGTGAGATGGGCTATTAAAAATATGTTAGGAGTGTAAGAAATGGATCGTAAAAAAGAATTAAAAGATTTATACAAGCAAATGAAACAAGACATGGGTGTGCTTATGATAAAACATAAAAATACAAAAAAATGTTTTCTTGAAGCAACACCAAATATAAAAGCAAGATTTAATAGTACAAAACTTAAACTGGATGCGGGTTATTACTATAATAAAGAACTTCAAGCTGATTGGAGTAAGTTTGGCAGTGCTGAATTTGAGGTTAAAGTTTTGGAACTGCTAGAATATGACAAAGATGAAAGTAAGACAGACTACAGTGCTGATTTAGAGCTTTTAAAAGACATTTGGGAAGAGAAATTAAAAAAGGAAGAGTATGTATTTTACAAATAGTGTTTGTTTAATGGGGTTTGGAATACAGAAAATAAGGATAAAATAAACGGTTCCATTTGGATTCTATACCAAGTGAAGCCGTTTATTTTATTGCTTAATTTCTTTATTCGTGATTTCTATCAGTGGCTAAATGCCTTTTTGAATTCAATCATAATTTTCAGTCCTTTATCTAATGGAACAAGTTATATACAAGTTACATATTGTAAACTACAGACGTTAAGCGCTTATACATTTGTAAAATAATCAGTAAAGGATGATTTTCATAAGAAACTTTAAAATAGCAACACGCTTATTCTTTATTGCATTTGCTGGAGTCATAGTTGGAGCAGTCATTACTATTGTTAGCTGTACAAGCTTGTATAGACTCTCCTATAATACTACAAGGGCATATGACACCATATCAGTCTCTGCGGAAAATTTAATAGGAATAAGCAACGCCTTTGATAGAATTGGCCCTTGGGTTGGAAAGTTATACAGTAGTGCTGACGTAGAAAGTAATACAGAGTCTTCTGCTGCAATTAATACAGCGATAGCATATATAGAGCAAAAAACAAATGAATACCTTAACACTTTAAATGATAATGGAATAAGCTCAGGAGATGAATATAATAACCTGAAAAAAATAGCAGACATTTTACCAGCCTTTAAAACAACATTGCAACATATTGTGGCGGATGGGGCTACGACGAATTCTCCAAGCAGTTTTTCTGATGCAGAGGAGCAACTTACACCTATTACACTCAAGGTAGCAGAGGCTATTCAAGCACTAGAAGATATTCAAGCAGAGCAAAGCATACAAGTTAACCAAGATACAGCTGGCATTTTGCGCACAAGCTTTATGATGGTAGTCGTCACATTTCTCTTAGGAACTTTGTCGCTTATGGTAATTGCTTTATTGGTTAGAAAATCAATTATCATCCCGTTGAGGGAATTGGCGCAGGCCTCTGTGACACTAGCCCAAGGAAATGTAAATATAGAATTTCAAACCAATTTCAAAGACGAAGTAGGAGAAGTTTCTAGAGGATTTGCCACAGTAGCCAGTACAATTAAGACGTTTGTGGCAGACTTAAATACTAATGCCAATGAACTGGATGCTGGAGATATTGACTCAAGAATAGACATAAAAAAATATTCTGGGGAATTTGAAAAAGCAGCTATTAGAGTTAATTTGGCCCATGACGAATTTATTCAGGACATGCTTTTATTAATTGGAGCTTTGCAAAAAATAGGGGACGGGGATTTCAATATTGTACCGAAAGTGCTTCCTGGCAAAAAAATCGTTTTAACGAATACGGTAAATGAAGTGCTATTAAGATTAAAAACAGTGGATAGGGAATTAAATAACCTAATCGGTTTTGCATCCCAAGGGGAGTTGCAAAAGCGTGCGGAGGCTAAAACGCTTTCTGGTGGCTGGGAAGTGATACTGGACGGCCTAAACGCACTATTAGATGCTGTTGCAGAGCCTATAAACGAATGTTCAGAAGTGCTGAGAGAAGTTTCAAAGGGCAACTTAAAAGTAAGTGTCAAAGGTGACTACAAGGGAAGTTTCTTGCTTATTAAAAACGACTTGAATACGACAACAGAAGGTTTGTCATCTTATATTGCAGAAATTGCAAATGTTTTGAATGAACTTTCCGCTGACAACTTTCATTTACAGATAGAACGACCATATGTTGGAGATTTTTCAGCCATAAAAGAATCCCTAAACAAAATAATAGACAGGTTAAATTATGTGCTATGGAACATCAATGCGGCCACAGTTCAAGTTTCATCGGGTGCTAGGCAAATATCAGATAGCAGTATGAATCTAGCGCAAGGTGCAATGGAACAGAGCGGTTCTGTACAGGCGTTGGGTGCAACAATCGAGGCGATAAACAATAAGGCAAAGACCAACGCACTAAGTGCAAAAAAAGCTAACTCGCTTTCCAATACCACAAAAGAAAATGCAAAGCTGGGTAATCAGGAAATGCATTCTATGCTAAAATCCATAAACGATATCAAAGCATCCTCCAAAAGTATCTCCAGTATTATAAAGGTAATCGATGATATTGCATTCCAAACAAACTTACTCGCCATTAACGCTGCAGTAGAAGCGGCAAGAGCTGGTACACGTGGCAAAGGTTTTGCTACGGTAGCCGATGAGGTTAGAAACTTGGCTACTAAAAGTCAAAAGGCAGCGAAAGAAACTACTATTTTCATAGAAGATTCTATCGTAAAAGTAGAAGAGGGTACAAGGATTGCCCAAGAAACAGCCGATTCACTCAGTAAAATTGTTGGAAATATAGAAGAAGTATCAACAATCGTTGGGATAATTTCAAATGCTTGTCTGGAGCAAGAAATGGCTGTTGAACAGATTAGTGTAGGACTAAGCCAAATATCACAAGTGGTGCAGGCCAACACAGCAATTTCAGAAGAAACGGCATCCTCATCACAAGAACTCTCCAGTCAGTCCGAATTACTAAAGGCAATGGTCAGCTCTTTTCGATTGCGATCGTAAGGTTTTTGAAATAACAAGTGTCACGAACCAATCACAAAGAAAGGAGCAGTCCTCAAACTAAAATGTTGAGACTGCTCCTTTCTTTTGCTATACTTTTTTGCAGTGGTGAGTTCATATTTAAATTCTACATATGGTAGGGCATTTTCTTGTCATAGGTAAAACTGCTATAAAATGATAGAAAGTTTTAAAAAATGGGTTTTAAATTTTAAAAAAATATGCTAGGATATTATAGAAGTTTCGCTATTAATAAAATAAGTTTTTTGATAGAACTTTAAAATTTAATTTGGGGATGTGTTTTGTGAAAAGGTTAAATTTATTATATTTTATTATTATCTTTTCAGTCGTGCTAATTGCTCAAAATTTTTTGGTTTTTAGAGCTGTAAACGAAATGAATGGCGATGCTCGGGTTGTAAATTATGCAGGATTAGTGAGAGGGGCAACCCAACGGCTGGTAAAACTTGAAATGTCAGGTGCGCCAAATGATGTGCTTATTGAGAAATTAGATAAGTATATTGATGGTCTTAGTGGAATAAAAAACGAGTATAATATTACGTATATGAACGATGTAGTATTCCAATCAACACTAAAAGACTTGGCGGATGTTTGGGGATCATTAAAAGATTGTATCTACAAGTATCGTAAAGGGGAAGTATCCCACCAAGAGCTCTTAAAAATTAGTGAAATTCATTTTAAAAAAGCAGATGAAGCGGTTCAAAAAGCAGAAATTAGCTCCGAGAAAAAACTAAAAAATATAAAAGACCTTATTGTAGGTGGAAGAGTAGTTATTGGAATTATATTGGTGATTGTAGTAATATTACTCCATCACTTAAAACGGCTAGAAAAGAAACAATATGATATCTTAAAAGAAAAAAATGAACAACTTGAATTGGCCATTGAAGAAGCGGATAAAGCGAGTAAAGCGAAAAGCACATTTTTAGCCAATATGTCACATGATATCAGAACTCCCTTAAATGGAATTATGGGTATGACAACCATTGCCATCGCCAATATTCATAATAATGAAAAAGTAAGGGATTGTCTTAAAAATATTACACGTTCCTCAAAACATTTGCTGAGTTTAATCAATGATATTTTGGATATGTCAAAAATTGAAAGTGGTAAATTAGAATTAAACAATGATGATTTTTATTTGCCAGAATTTATGGAGAATTTAATTGGTATTATTCAGCAACTAGTGCAAAATAAGCAACAGTCGTTGAGTGTTTCGATGAGTAATGTAGAACATGAATATTTAATTGGTGATGTTCTTCGGATCAATCAAGTTCTTATTAATATCCTTTCAAATGCGGTTAAATTTACACCAGCTGGTGGCAAAATCAGTATACATTTAAATGAGTTGCCATCAAACAGGGAAGAGTATGCTAGGCTTCGGTTTATTTGTACTGATAATGGAATGGGAATGAGTGAGGAATTTAAAAACCGTATTTTCGAAACCTTTTCAAGAGAAACAGACTTAAAAATTGATAAAATTGAAGGTACCGGACTGGGAATGACAATTACTAAAAACATTATAGATTTAATGAATGGTGAAATAGAAGTTGAAAGTTCTAAAGGAAAGGGCAGTACTTTTGTTGTAACGTTGGATTTTCAAATAAAGGAAAATGCGAAAGAGCAATGGGAATATGAAACTTTAAAGGGAATGAAAATTCTTGTTGTTGATGACGATAAAAATGCCAGCGAAAATGCAGTGTATGAATTAAATGATTTAGGAATGATTGCCGAATGTGTTTATCCTGGTGCAGTTGCAATTCAAAAATTTGTTGATGCAAAGAAAACAGGGAATGAGTATAAAGCTGTTATTCTGGACTGGAAGATGCCAGATATGAGTGGGCTTGAACTGGCAAAAGCAATTCGTAAACATTCTTCAAATATTCCTATTATTATCACTTCTGCTTATGATTGGGCTGAAATCCAAGAAGAAGCAAAATCAGCAGGAATAACAGGATATGTTAGTAAACCATTGTTTAAATCAAGTTTATATCATAAAATTAAACAATTAAGCCAAGATGTTGGACATGATTTTAAAGAACAAGAGAAAGAAACATCTACTTTTGATTTTACAAACAGACGTATACTTTTGGTGGAAGACAATGTATTAAATACAGAAATTGCAAAAGAGCTTCTTTCTTTTACAGGTGCCGTTATCGATTGTGCTTTTGATGGTCAGGCTGGTGTTGAAAAATTTATTCATTCAGAAGAATATTATTATGATATTATTTTGATGGACATACAGATGCCGGTTTTAGACGGTTATGAGGCTACTAAGCAAATTAGAAAAATAGAAAATAGAGGTGATGCGTTAACGGTTCCAATTATTGCCATGACAGCAAATGCCTTTGCAGAAGATATTAGAGAAGCAAAAGCCGCAGGTATGAATGAGCATATAGCAAAGCCATTGGACTTTGAAATGTTGAAAGCCATTATGCAAAAATGGCTAAAAGATTTGCCTAGGGTAAGTACATCTAAAAATAATTCGGAGGTGTTTCAAATTAATATTGAAGCTGGAATACAAAGGTTAATGGGAAATAAAGCACTTTATGAAAGGTGTTTGAAAAAGTTTCCAAATGATAAGAGTTTTAATGAATTGGTAGATGCAATTACTGCATCTAATTGCGAAGAAGCTTCAAAGGCGGCGCATACCCTGAAAGGAGTTTCAGGAAACCTTGCATTAGATGAATTGTATCATGCAGTAGTAAAAATTATGTCAGAACTACGCACTAATAATTTAGAAGATGCTAAAATAACACTAGAAGAAGTGAAGAAAGAATATAATGCGGTTATTGAATATATTAATCAGAATTATCTAGGATAGCAAAAAAGAGAATCCATTTTTACCATGGGTTCTCTTTTTTTATGGTGCTTATATTTTTGTTATTCTTCTTCAAAATCATCAGGGCTAAAATTTGATTCGTATTCCTCGAAATCTTTTTGTTCTCTGTCTGCATCCATTGAATTTGGATTATTATTTTTTTTGCTTACATTTTCTATATCTGTATTTTTATCTGTATTCCACATAAAAAACACCTCCTTATCACAATACTGATTAAGCTAGATGATTATCTTATCAGTTATATTATGTTATAAAAAGGTGTTTTTATACGGTTCATGTAAAATTTTTATAATGATTTATCAGTTATAACAAATGGATTCCTGACTTCTCACAAGTTAAAATCATATCATCAGACCAGATAGAAGCTTGCACTTCTC
This sequence comes from Eubacteriales bacterium, assembly GCA_031546905.1. Taxonomy (GTDB): domain Bacteria; phylum Bacillota; class Clostridia; order Lachnospirales; family JAVBJQ01; genus JAVBJQ01. Next base: position 30,974 of record JAVBJQ010000046.1, read on the forward strand.
CTATGTGGGCTTTCAGTAAATAAAGCATACATAGTCTTGATTGACCAATTCCACCACCCATGGTATAAGGTAGCTTTTGATTTAATAAATCTTGATGGAATGGAAGGGATGTTCTTTCTAAACAATTTGCTTTTTCAAGTTGTGACTTTAACGCATCTTCATCAACACGAATTCCCATAGAAGAAATTTCCAAAGCCATATCTAATAGCGGATACCATATTAAAATATCTCCATTTAAACTCCAGTCATCATAATCGGGAGCACGACCATCATGCTTTTCACCATTAGACAACAAGTCGCCGATTTTAGATAAAAAGACAGCCTTATGTTTTTTTGTAATTTCAGATTCACGTTGTTTTGGGGATAAGTCGGGATACATATTTAAAAGTTCTTCACTGGTAATAAACGTAATTTCTTCAGGTAAAAAAGCTTCAAGGTTAGGATATAACTTTAAAATAAAACTTTCTGTTTCTTTCAAAACAGAATAAATTTTTGTCACTACCTCTTTTAACTTCTCCATTGTACGGTCCGTTTTAGGAATAATAATTTCCCAATCCCATTGATCTACATAAATAGAATGTAAGTTATCTAAATCTTCATCCCGTCTAATGGCATTCATATCGGTATATAAACCTTCACCAATAGAAAAATTATATCGTTTTAACGCAACTCTTTTCCATTTTGCAAGGGAGTGGACAATTTCTACCTCTTTAAATTGTATTCCTTTAACGTCAAAAGTAACAGGTCGTTCCACTCCATTTAAGTTGTCGTTCATTCCTGATTGAGGCATAACAAAAAGTGGAGCCGAAACCCTTGTTAAGTTTAAATTTTTTGCTAAAGATGTTTCAAAAAAATCTTTTATTTGTTTAATGGCTACTTCTGTCTCACGTATATTTAATTTGCTATTATAGCTTTGGGGAACAATTAGAGTAGATAAATTTTCAGACATAAGCAATTCCTCTCTTCAAGCAGTTTAATTTAGATAAAAATTATAAAACTGCTATCATTAAAATATTTTAATTTGTTATAACGGAAATTATTATATATAATAAATCAATGTAAAAACTTTTTCAAGGTAAAATAAAAATATAGTTTTGAAATTTTTTGATTTTGATTTTTTTAAATCTTAATAATATGTTGTGGAAGATAATTCAGATAAAATTTTAAAATGAATATGTCTTATAAATTCTCAGACTTTTGAAAATAATAACCGTAATATTTTTAAAGTTTATATGAATTTAGAAATCTTTTATAGCTGAAAATTCGAAAGAAGGCTATTGAAAAATTTTTCTTTCAATTATATAATAATTACAAAGAAGGTAAGGTGGTAGTTTTGGATAATTGGAAAGGCAAATTAAATAATATTACAAAAACCTTAACAAAAACATCAGGCGAACTTATAAAAACTACAAAAATAAGTTTGGAAGTTGCCAATGAAGAGGAAAACTTAAAATCTTTATATGTGGATATTGGTAAAAAAGTACATGAAATTTATTTGTATGGTGGCAGTTTAGGAAAGTTTTTTGATGAGAAATATCAAGAAATTATTAGGTTAGAAAGTAAATTAAATGAGCTGAAAGGTAGACTTTCGGATATAAAAGGAACGTTTCCTTGCCCAAAGTGTGGAAAAGTAATTGAAAAAAATTCTGAGTTTTGCCCTAAATGTGGTTTAAAAATTTCAGAAAAACTTATTTTGGAAACTTCTGTAGTCACGGAGAGCGTGGAAACACAGCCAGAAATAATAAAACCATATGAAGTATCGGAAGCACCAACGGAAGAAGGTAAGATTTGCCCTATTTGTGGTTCGAAAAATAATAAATCAAGCACTTACTGTTTATCTTGTGGAAGAATAATATAATTTTAAGAGGTTTATTATTATGAATTTTGTGGATAATATAAAAGGAAATTTTGTAGACGCTTTTGAAAAGGTTGGCACAAAGGCAAAAGAAAAAATTGATGTTACAAAGCTTGAAATTAAAATTAAATCATATAATAAAGATATTGAAGCGTTAATGATTGAAATAGGTTCTCTTACTTATAAAAGTGTCAAAAACAAAAGCGATATGAGTACAGAAAAAATTTCAGAACTTTGTAGCGTTATTGATAATCGCAAACAAAAAGTAAGGGATACGGAAAATCAAATTAAACAAATTAAGTTTACGAACACACAAAAGAAAAATACCGAAGAATATAAAGATATTAATATTGATGATTCTGATTATTCTAAATTAAATAAAAAAGAAGATGATTTTAAACTGCAACGAACCGAAGAAGGAATTCAAATTTTAAAGTTTTGCCCTTCTTGCCATGCAGGTAACAAACAATCAGAAGCGTGTTGCATTAACTGTGGGCATTCTTTTATGCCTTGAAATTATTTTATAGCGGTTTATCAAAATTTCCTCCATGGAACGTTAAATCGCTATAAGATATTTTTTTAAAATGAAAACTAGCAACCAATGAGCTTGTTGGCTAATAAAACGTAGTATTAGCCGTAATAACGATTACAGTCACTAAAAGATAGGAGTGAAAAATATGAATTGTGAAAAATGTCAAAAAAATGTTGCAACGGTTCATTTAACACAAATTATAAATGGCGAGAAAACAGAACGTCATTTATGCGACAAATGTGCAGATCCTTCCAGCTTTGATGATGCTATTTCATTTCAAAAATTTTTTCAAGGGCTTATTGATATGAGTGTTGGTTTCAGCAAGTCCTATGAGCAAGTAAATGAAAAAAATACGCCTATGTGTAAAACTTGTGGGCTAACATTTGAAGGATTTAGAAAAACTTCAAAACTTGGCTGTGCAGACTGTTACCAAGCATTTAGACCACAACTTGATAAAATTTTAAAAAATATTCATGGAAGCAACCATAACATTGGCAAGTTTCCCCAAAGGTCGGGAGCAAAATTGCTGGCAAAGCGAGACCTTGAAAATTTAAAAAAACAATTAAGAATATCCATAGAAAAAGAAGAATACGAAGAAGCAGCAAAATATAGAGATAAAATTAAAGCGTTAGAGGGGGATATGAATGAATAAATGGTATATGAATGATAATATCGATTCTGGTGTTGTTTTATCAAGTAGAATACGCTTGGCACGAAATGTTACCAAATATCCTTTTTCTATTTTAATGAATGATGAACAGGCAGATCATATGATTGATGAAGTGAAAAGTTCTATTATCAATGAAAGAAATCCTTTGGGAGCCCAATTTAATTATATCAATCTAAAAGATGTTACAGACAATGAAAAACATATGTTGATGGAAAGACATGTTATTAGCCCTGAATTAGTAAATAAAAAACAAGTATCATCAGTTTTAATTAAAAATGATGAGTCACTAAGTATTATGCTAAATGAAGAAGACCATATTAGAATACAATCTATTTTTGTTGGAGATAATATGGAACATGCGTGGGGGTTAGCAAACAAATTAGATGACCTAATAGAAGAGACGGTACAATATGCTTTTGACAAAGATTATGGCTATTTATCCTCTTGTCCAACCAACACAGGGACTGGGTTAAGAGCATCTTATATGCTTCATATGCCAATGCTTGAATCCACTGGTCAGTTAAAAAACATTTTACAGGCCATCACAAAATTTGGCATAACCTTGAGAGGGATTTATGGAGAAGGAACCGAGCCGTTAGGAAGTATCTACCAAATTTCAAATCAAGTTACATTGGGACAGTCAGAAGAAGAAATTATGAATAATTTGAAAAATATTACAAATCAAATTATTGAGCAAGAACTTAGAATTGCAGAAAAAATTTTAAGAGAACAAAAATCAATCATTGAAGATAAAGTGTACCGATGTTATGGAATTTTGACATATGCCAGAAGAATGAATGTAAGTGAGGCTATGGGGTTGCTTTCAACCCTGCGAATTGGTTATATGAATCATTTAATAGATTTGCCCAAGCCAAAAACAAATATTTATAATATTATGATTCATATTCAACAAGGCAATATGATGAGTAAACTGGGAAATGATTTCACAGAAGAAGCAGCAGATATCAAAAGAGCAGATTTTATTAAAGAAATGTTTTTACAATAACTATATTTTTTCGAAGCTGCGGTTGCAGTTTCGAAAAAATTTTACGATTAATTGAAAATAAAGGAGGAATACATATGCAAGGGAAATTTACAGAACGAGCAAAAGAAGTTATTGAAAGGTCACAAGAAGCAGCAACTGAGCTTTCTCATGACTATGTTGGCACAGAGCATTTGCTTTTAGGGCTAATAAGGGTGAGAGGATCCGTTGCTTCAAAAGCATTAGAAAATCAAGGATTAAAAGAAAAAGATATTATAGAAAAAATTACACAACTAACCGAAGTTACTAATGCGTCCACCTTAAGTGCTCATATTGATTTTACACCAAGAACAAAAAGGGTACTTGAAATGAGCTTGCAAGAAGCTGTGAGAACAGGAACAAATTATATTGGAACAGAACATTTATTATTAGCATTATTAAGAGAAACAGATAGTGTTGCAGTAAGAATTATTTCAACCTTAAATGTTCAAGTACAAAAATTGTATGATGAAATTTTAAATATGCTTGGTGGAGACAATGATAAGTCTAATGGTATTTCACCAATGGGCAAAAAAATAAATAATCACAATGGACGAACAAATACACCCATGTTAGATCAGTTTAGTAGAGATTTTACAAGAATGGCGGGAGAGGAAAAATTTGACCCAATTATCGGCCGTGAAAAAGAAATTGAAAGAGTCATACAAATTTTAAGCCGACGTTCCAAAAATAATCCTTGTTTAGTAGGTGACCCTGGCGTTGGTAAAACAGCTATTATCGAAGGCCTTGCTCAAAAAATAATCAAAGGGAATGTTCCCGAAATATTAAAAAACAAGAGAGTAGTATCCTTAGATTTGTCTGCTATGGTTGCAGGTTCAAAATATCGTGGAGAATTTGAGGATCGAATTAAAAAAGTAATTGAAGAAATTAAAAATTCAAACAATATTATTCTTTTTATAGATGAACTCCATACCATTATTGGTGCTGGAGCAGCGGAGGGGGCGATTGATGCCTCTAATATTTTAAAGCCATCCCTTGCTCGTGGAGAAATGCAGGTAGTTGGGGCGACCACCATGTCTGAATATAGAAAATATATTGAAAAAGACGCTGCTCTCGAAAGAAGATTTCAACCAGTAAAAGTAAATGAGCCACAAGAAGACGAAGCGATTGAAATGATAAAAGGATTAAGAGATAAATATGAGGCACATCATCGGGTTCAAATTACAGATGCTGCCATTGTTGCATCTGTTACATTAGCGAACAGATATATTACAGACCGATTCCTTCCAGATAAAGCAATAGACTTATTAGATGAAGCTGCTTCAAAAGTAAGGTTGAGAACATATACAGCTCCACCAAATGTAAAAGATTTAGAAGATAAGCTAAAAGATTTAGAAAAAGAAAAAGAATCTGCTATTAGAACCGAGGAATTTGAAAAAGCAGGGATTATGAAAGGCAAGCAAAACGAAATTAAAAAGCAACTTGCAGAAGCAAAAAAGGAATGGGAAGAAAAAAATACAAAATCAACACAAATTGTGGATGAAGAAGAAATTGCAGATATTGTTGCAAGTTGGACTGGTATCCCTGTTAAGAAGCTTCAAAACGAAGAAAGCAAGCGTCTTATGGATATGGAAGAAACATTGCATAAGCGGGTAATTGGTCAAGATGAAGCTGTAAAAAGTATTTCAAAAGCAATAAGGCGTGGGAGAGTGGGGTTAAAAGACCCAAACCGACCAATTGGTTCTTTTATGTTTTTGGGACCGACAGGTGTTGGAAAAACTGAACTTTGCAAAGCACTTTCAGAAGTGTTGTTTGGAACAGAAGATTCTATTATACGAGTTGATATGTCTGAATATATGGAGAAGCATAGTGTTTCAAAATTAATTGGTTCACCACCAGGGTACGTTGGATTTGAAGAAGGCGGGCAATTAAGTGAAAAAGTAAGAAGAAAACCTTATTCCGTTATTTTGTTTGATGAAGTGGAAAAAGCAAACCCTGACGTATTTAATATTTTGCTACAAGTGCTTGACGACGGTCATATTACAGATTCACAAGGACGTAAAGTTGATTTTAAAAATACAGTTATTATTATGACTTCTAACGCAGGGGCAAAAAGTATTGTTTCTCCTAAGAAGTTAGGATTCTTGACTTCGGAAGATGAAAAAAGAAATTATGATGACATGAAAAAAAATGTAATGGACGAAGTAAAACATATTTTCAGACCAGAATTTTTAAATAGAATTGATGATATTATTGTTTTTCATGCCCTTGATAAAGACCACATTAAACAAATTGTTCGATTAATGATTGACAAGTCAATAGAAAGAATCAAGCAAAATATTGGCATCGAAGTTTCGATTAGTGATGCTGCAATTGAATTTATTGCAAAAGAAGGATTTGATCCTGTTTATGGTGCGAGACCTCTTAAAAGAGCCATTCAATCAAAAGTGGAAGATGCTTTTGCAGAAAATATTTTAGATGGAAAGTGTAAAGAGGGCGACACGGTTTTCATTGATTACAAAGATAATCAAATTACATTCTCATAAAATGGGAGGGTTTGATGAAACTTTTTTTAAAAAGTTTCATCAAACCCTTTTAATTTTTTTTATCTTTATGTTATAATGAGAAAAATTTTTAATAATGGAGTGTGTATGCGTGGAAAATAAGTTGACAGCTGATGATGTAAGAAGAATAGTAGTGGAAAAGAAAATTGATTTTATTAGACTTCAATTTGTTGATATTTTTGGAACTATGAAAAATATTGCCATAACAGTTGACGAACTTGAAAAAGCTTTATCCAACAAAGCGATGTTTGATGGTTCTTCCATTGAAGGTTTTGTGAGAATCGAGGAGTCGGATATGTATTTACGTCCTGACCCTTCAACGTTTACTATTTTACCATGGTTTGATGAACATAAAATTGCAAGAATGATTTGTGATATTTATAGACCAGATGGAACTCCATTTGAGGGTGACCCACGATATGTGTTAAGAAGAACCATTCAAGAAGCTGAAAAAATGGGATATAATTTTTGTGTTGGTCCTGAATGTGAATTTTTCCTTTTTCAAACAGATGAAAATGATTATCCTACAACAAAAACCCATGACAAAGCGTCTTATTTTGATTTAGCTCCTATTGACAGAGGCGAAATAGCAAGAATTAATATGGTAAAAACTTTAATGGAAATGGGTTTTAAAATTGAAGCCGCTCATCATGAAAATGCTCCAGGGCAACATGAAATTGATTTTAAATATAGTGATGCCCTTAGTGCAGCAGACAATATTGTAACATTTAAATTGGTTGTAAAAGTAGTTGCTAAAAAAAGCGGACTTCATGCAACCTTTATGCCAAAACCTGTGAATAATGAATGTGGTTCTGGTATGCACTGTAATATGTCTTTATTTAAAGATGGAGAAAATGTTTTTTATGATCCAAATGATAAAAATGGTTTATCACAAGAAGCGTACTATTTTATTGGTGGCTTGATGAAACATGCAAAGGCCATGACTGCTATTACAAATCCATTGGTTAATTCCTATAAGCGATTGGTTCCAGGGTATGAAGCACCAGTTTATATTGCATGGTCTGCTGCAAATAGAAGCCCACTTATTAGAATCCCTGTTGCAAGAGGTGTAGGAACAAGAATTGAATTAAGACATCCAGACCCTTCTTGTAATCCATATTTAGCCCTTGCAGTTATGTTAAATGCTGGTCTTGACGGTATTAAAAACAAAATAGAACCACCACAAAATACAACACAAAACATATTCCATATGTCTAACGATGAGCTTGAAGAAACAGGAATCGACAAACTTCCAGGTGACTTAGAAGAAGCAATTGGAGAACTTTTAAAAGATGAATTTGTAAAAGAAACATTAGGAAAGCACGTGTTAGACAATTATGTAAAAGCAAAAAAAATAGAATGGGATGACTACAGAACAAAAGTTCATCAATGGGAAATTGACAGGTACATTTCAAACTATTAAAAAGTAAGGCATAAGCAGTACATAATAAAAATCCATAATATTCATTTTTAAAAATAGCGTGCAATTTTTTGCACGCTACATTTATATTGATAAAAAAGATAATAATAAAGAAAAGTATATGGTATAGTTGCTAAGAATACTAATCAATATTGTTCGAAAGGACGCTGTTGATTAGTGAGGGAGGTCTTTATGAGTTACAATAAATTATATGATACAGACGAAGATACGGAAAAAGTAATTTTAGTTGGCGTAGAAAAAAGTTCAGCTTTGCTTGATATGGAGTCATCCTTAGACGAATTAGGAGAACTTGCACGGACAGCTGGGGCTGTAGTTGTGGGTAGAATTTCTCAAAAACGTGATGCTATTAGCAGAACTTACTATGTTGGCAAAGGAAAAGTAGAGGAAATAAAAAAAGCAATTGAAGAAAATGAAGCAACGGGAATTATTTGTGATGATGAGTTATCATCTGTGCAAATAAAAAATTTGGAACAAATGTTAGAAGTCAAAATAATGGATAGAACCATGTTGATTCTTGATATTTTTGCCCATAGAGCAAGCTCAAGTGAAGGTAAGATTCAAGTGGAACTTGCGCAATTGCGATATAACCTTTCTCATTTAGCGGGCTATGGTAATATGCTTTCTAGGCTTGGGGGCGGCATTGGAACAAGAGGCCCTGGAGAAAAAAAGCTAGAAATGGATAGACGATATATTAAAGACCGAATTTCAGAGTTAAAAAGTGAATTAGAAGAAATAAAAACCCACAGACAAGTTATGCGTGGAAAAAGACAAGGCAACAATGCAATTATCGTATCCATGATTGGGTATACCAATGCAGGAAAATCTACGATTTTGAACTATTATACCAATGCTGGTGTTTTAGCAGAAGACAAACTTTTTGCTACGCTTGATACGACAACAAGAAAATTAAGTTTGCCAAATGGATCTGAGGTTTTATTAACCGATACAGTTGGATTTATTCAAAAGCTTCCTCATCAATTAATCAGAGCTTTTCATGCAACCCTTGAAGAACTTTTGCATGCTGATATACTACTTCATATTGTAGATTCTTCTAATAAAAATAGAGAAGAACAAATGGAAGTAGTGTATAATACGATAAAACAATTGGAATATACCAACATTCCAATCGTTACTGTTTACAACAAAATCGACTTAGATGTCGAATTACCGTTTAAAGAGGACTTAAATGCCTACAGTTCTATGGGTGTTTCTGCCAAAACAGGAGCAGGAATGGAGAATTTATTGTCGTTAATTGAAGATATTTTGAAGAATAAGCGAAGTGAAAAATCCATTCTCATTCCGTATTCCCAAGGACATCTGATTGGTAGCATCCACTCAAAGTGTGAGATTATATCAGAGGAACACACTGAAAATGGCTATTTAATTAAGGCTTATCTTGGTGACGAATTAAAGAATAAATTGTCTCCCTTTATTTTAGAGTGATTTCGACAATTGTTTTGTTTTTTGTGTCGAATATAACCGTTATAGTTCGAAAACTGCGTTTTTATTTTGTAGTAATAAGACATACTCTCTTGTATAATTATGTTTGTAAGATGCTGTAAATAAACATAGTAATTTATTCTTTAGGGGGTATTTTTGTGGAATATAAGTTATTAATGGGAAATAGGATTTTAAAAAATGAGAACGAACAAAGTTGGTCGTTAAATTACTATTTAACAAAAAATAATTTAGCAGATTGTTTATGGGGTGTTGAGATCTATAAAGAGTCGAATTCTTCTGATGGATATTCCAATGAAAATGAAGTGCAAAGTTATTTTATTTCTGAATCACGTGTAGACGTGGAAAATATAATTTATAAGCTAATGGAAAATATGGTTACACCAATTTCATTAGGGGAAGTTCTCGATGATTTATGTTAAAGCATATTTGAAAAATCTGATTTTTAGGAACATAGAATATCAACACGATACTGGCTGGTTTTATATATTTTATTCCCTCTATTTAGATTGAAAATCTTTCGGAATGAATTTTCAAATATACGACACTGTTACATGACTGTTTTGAATTAAATTCAAGACAGTTTTTTTATTGTCTAACTTCTAATTGTCATTGAAAAATTCCTATGATATACTGAAACACAAGTTACAGCGGTTTCATTTTCTTCAGATTTGTTAAACTGTATACGATGACGATTAAGGATAATAATTTTTATTGCAAGGAGTGATTTTATTGTTAGACAAAGCGTTGATTTATGATGTTTTAACAGAAAGCTTATCGACAGGTGGAGACTTCGCCGAAATTTTTGTGGAGAATAATTTAAAAAACAATATTTCTATGGTCAATGGAATCGTAGAAAAATCATTATCAGGAATTGATTATGGTGTTGGAATAAGGGTTTTTGATGGATACAATGCAGTTTATGTTTATACAAATGATACAAGTCGCGAAAACTTGCTGCAGGTAGCACGTAATGCTTCCATTGCAGTGAAAAAAAATCAAATAACAAAAGTTTTGAATTTTTTAAATTACGAATATGAAAATATAAATAAAATAAAAATGCTACCATCTGATGTTGAGAAAAAACGAAAAGTAGAAATAATGAGAATTGCAAGTAATGCTGCTTTTCAATATGATTCTTGTATTACAGAAACAACAATTAATTATGCTGATAGCACCCAAGATGTTTTAATCGCAAACTCAGAAGGGGTTTTTGTTACAGATAGACGTGTAAGAACAAGACTTGCCATGGAAGCCATTGCCTCGTCAGAAACAGAAAAACAAAGTGGTTTTTGGGGACCAGGAGCAAGCATGGGATTTGAACTTTTTGATAAAATTGACGTGACAGAATATGCAAAAGATGCGGCCCGTTCAGCCGTTACCATGCTGAAGGCAAAGTTCTGTCCTAGTGGAACGATGCCAGTTATTATTGACAATGGTTTTGGTGGGGTTATTTTTCATGAGGCTTGCGGTCATAGTTTGGAAGCAACTGCTGTTGCCAAAAAAGCTTCTGTTTTTACAGATAAAATGGGACAACAAATTGCAAGCAGTTGTGTTTCTGCAGTAGACGATGGAACCCTAAGCAATGAATGGGGTACTTTAAACGTAGATGATGAAGGAACAAAGACCCAACGAAACCTTTTAATTGAAAATGGTATTTTAAAATCATATTTAGTAGATAAATTAAATGGCAAAAAAATGAATATGAAGTCAACAGGTTCATCACGTAGAGAGTCCTATCGCTATGCTCCCACATCCAGGATGAATAATACTTTTATTTTAGATGGCAAGGATAATAAAGAGGATATTATTGCCAATACAGAAAATGGACTTTACGCTAAGTATATGGGTGGCGGTTCTGTGAATCCTGGAACAGGTGATTTTAACTTTTCTGTAAGGGAAGCCTATTTAATTAAAAATGGAAAAATTGGGGAGCCTGTAAGAGGAGCAACCCTGATTGGAAAAGGTTCAGAAGTTTTAATGAATATTGATAAAGTAGCCAATAATCTTTCTCAAGCACAAGGAATGTGTGGCTCGGTTAGTGGGTCTATTCCAACCAATGTAGGCCAACCATTGATACGTGTGAAACAACTAACAGTTGGAGGAAGGGGGTAAGGTGATGGGTTTTCATATTAACGATTTTAAATTGAAACTGTTTGATGAAGCGAAAAAGCAAGGATTTACAGATTGTGAATTGTATTTTTCTGCTGGAAAATCTTTCGAAGTTACTATTTTTGAAGGTGAAATTGCTCAATATAGCAATAGTAGTGAGCGTGGTGTTTCTTTTAGAGGAACCTATAACAACAAGATGGGCTACGCTTTTAGTGAAAAAATTGATGAGAGCGTTATTGCTATATTGATAACGGAAGCCAAGCAAAATGCAGAAATTATAGAAGAAAATGAAGTAGATGAATTATATGCTGGCGATGGCAATTATCAAAAAGTAAATACATTTAACAATGATTTGGCAAACGTTTCAGTAGAAGAAAAAATCGAGTTTGCTAAAAAAATGGAGCAATCTGCCTTTGAATTTGACAAACAAAAAGTGGTTGGCGTCGATGACTGTGTTTTAAATTATGTAGAAGATGAATTTTATATTGCAAATTCATTGGGGCTTGAGCTTAACAACAGGGTAAATTGCTTGGTAGCGTATGTTTCTTCCAGAGCAAATGAAAATGGTCAAATGAAGTTAGGGACGGAGTTTTTTATCTCCCGTGATATTAAAAATTTCAACCTAGTGAGAATCGGTAGGGAAGCATCTGAAAAAGCGGTTTCTTATTTAGGGGCAGGAACAGTCAAGTCTGACTCTTATTTAGTTGCCCTTGACAACATTGTAATGGCAGACTTATTAAAAACATTTTTAGGAATTTTTTATGCAGATAAAGTTCAAAAAGGATTTTCCCTGTTAAAAGGAAAATTAGGAGAAAAAATTGCCAGTGATATACTGCATATTTGTGATGAACCGTTGTTAGAAAACGGAGTTACTACAACTGCTTTCGATATGGAAGGTGTAACCGCTTATAATAAGATGGTAGTAGAAAATGGTGTTTTAAAAACATTTCTTCATAATTTAAAAACAGCGAAAAAAGATGGAATCAAATCAACGGGAAATGGTTTTAAAGGTTCTTATAAATCGTCTGTTCAAGTTGCCGCAACTAATTTTTACATTAAAAATGGGAAGGTTTCTCTGGTGGATATGTTTAAGCAAATGGGAACCGGCATTTATGTAACAGAAGTGGCTGGGCTTCATTCCGGAACAAACACAATTTCTGGTGATTTTTCCCTTGCGGCAGATGGTTTTTTCATAGAAAATGGAAAAATTTTGAAACCAATTGAACAATTTACTATTGCTGGTAACTTTTTTGAAGTGCTTAACAATGTAAAACAAATTGGAAATGACTTACGGTTTACGTTTCCAAGTTCCGTTAGTTCCGTTGGTGCCCCATCTGTTTTAATTGACAAAGTGATAAAAGTTTCTGGTGGTGAGGCGTAATGTATGGCGGAATTTTTGAATCACCTATTGGTCTGATTTTTGTTAATGCAAACCAAGACGCCATTATAGGGTTGGAATTTGTAGAAAATTTGGATCATATAAAAGTCAATGAAAATGAAGTGATAAAACATTGTTTTCATGAATTAGAAGCATATTTTAAAGGTGACTTAAAAAAGTTTTCGGTCAATTGTTTTCAAGAGGGAACTGTGTTTCAAAAAAAAGTCTGGACAGCACTTTGTGATGTGAACTATGGAGACGTGGCAAGTTATAAAGATATTGCCATTGCTGCGGGTTCTCCAAAGGCTGTTCGGGCTGTTGGAAATACAAATAATAAAAATAAAATTTCAATTATAATTCCATGCCATCGAATTATCGGGAGTAACAACAGTTTAGTTGGTTACGGCGGTAGTCTATGGCGAAAACAGTGGTTGCTATCACATGAAGGGGGATTTATCAAAAATGAAAAATATTACAAGACTCTTTGTTGAAAAAAAAGAGGGATTTAATGTTGAGGCAAAAAGTATATGTGCAGATATAATAGAAAACATAAACATTAAAACGTTAGAAAACATGAGAATATTAAATCGTTATGATATTGAAGGCTTATCAGAAAATTATTATCAAGCTGTGAAAAACACTATTTTTTCAGAACCACCCGTAGATTTGGTTTATGAAGAAGAGATCCACATTTCCCATGATGAAATAATATTTGCGGTAGAATACCTCCCTGGTCAATATGACCAGCGGGCTGATTCTGCTATGCAGTGTATTCAAATTATTACGCAAAAAGAGCCACCTATCGTTTCGGTAGCAAAAGTTTTTATTTGCAAAGGAAATTTAAGTGAGGAAGATATTCACAAGATAAAAAATTATTGTATTAACCCAGTAGATTCAAGAGAAGCAAAAATTGAAAAACCACTTACCCTGCAAATAGAAACAGAAAACCCTGAAAATATTAAACTGGTTGATGGGTTTATTGAAAGAACAGAAGAAGAAATTTATTGCTTGCGTGATACGTTAGAACTTGCCATGAGTGGAGCAGATTTGTTTTTTTGTCAGCAATATTTTAAAAACACAGAAAAAAGAAATCCTACGAAAACGGAATTGCGTGTAATAGATACGTATTGGTCTGATCACTGTAGGCATACCACTTTTTTGACCAACATTGACACCATTGAATTTGAAGATGGTTTTTATAAACCTGTTTTTGAAAAAGCTTATCAAATGTATTTAGAAGAAAGAAGAAATGTTTATCATGGCAAAGAAAAAGATATTTGTCTAATGGATATAGCGGTTATGGGAATGAAAGCCTTAAGAAAAAAAGGGTTGTTGGATAATTTAGATGAGTCAGAAGAAATCAACGCTTGTAGCATTGTAGTGGATGTGGACGTTGATGGAAAAAATGAAGAGTGGCTTGTGATGTTTAAAAATGAAACCCATAATCATCCAACCGAAATTGAGCCATTTGGCGGAGCTGCAACTTGTTTGGGTGGCGCTATTCGTGATCCTCTTTCTGGTCGTTCTTATGTTTATCAGGCAATGCGTGTTACCGGAAGCGGTGACCCAAGAACATTGGTTTCAGAAACGATGGTGGGGAAACTTCCTCAACGAAAAATTACAACAGGAGCAGCAGCAGGTTATAGTTCTTATGGAAATCAAATTGGTCTTGCAACTGGCTTTGTAAATGAGATTTATGACGAAGGTTATGTTGCGAAGCGGATGGAGATCGGTGCTGTAATCGGTGCTGTAAAAAGAAGTAGCGTTAAACGAGAAAGACCTATTGCTGGAGATGTTATTATTCTGGTTGGTGGTAGAACAGGGCGTGACGGTTGTGGTGGTGCCACTGGTTCTTCCAAAGAGCACACAGAAGATTCTATTTTAGTTTGTGGTGCGGAAGTTCAAAAAGGAAATGCTCCTGTGGAAAGAAAACTACAGCGATTATTTAGAAATCATGAAGCTAGCTCCATGATCAAAAGATGTAATGACTTTGGTGCTGGTGGGGTTTCGGTTGCCATTGGTGAACTTGCGGAAGGGCTTATGATAGAACTTGACAAAGTTCCTAAAAAATACGATGGACTTGATGGAACAGAACTTGCCATTTCTGAATCACAAGAAAGAATGGCAGTGGTGGTTTCAAAAGAAGATGGAGAGAAATTCATAAAATTAGCCAATGATGAGAATTTAGAAGCTACCATTGTTGCAGAAGTGACAGATAAAAAACGCCTTGTGATGAACTGGCGAGATACAACTATTGTGGATATTTCAAGAGAATTTTTAGATACAAATGGTGTCAAGCAACATGCCGATGTGTTTGTTACGATGCCAGAAAAACTTTTTTGTAAAAAAGAAGCAACAGAAAATATAAAAGATAAGTGGCTAACAAATTTAAAAAAATTAAATGTTGCAAGTCAAAAAGGGCTAGTAGAACGTTTTGACAGTACCATTGGTGCTGGCAGTGTTTTAATGCCTTTTGGTGGTAAATATCAATTGACACCAGAAGATGTGATGGCCGCAAAAATTCCTGTTTTAAGTGGGCAAACCACAACTGCAACTTTAATGTCTTATGGATATAACCCTGAAATTTCAAAATGGAGTACATTCCATGGTGCAATGCTGGCAGTGGTGGAATCTGTTTCCAAAATTGTTGCAGCTGGTGGCGACTACAAAAGTGTTCGCTTAACTTTTCAAGAATATTTTGAAAGATTGGGAAAAGACAAAGAAAAATGGGGCAAGCCTTTTAACGCATTAATGGGTGCTTTTTATGCTCAAATGGAACTGGGAATACCAGCAATTGGTGGGAAAGACAGTATGTCTGGTACTTTTAAAGATTTAACAGTTCCTCCTACCTTGGTTTCTTTTGCGGTTGATGTTGCAAAAACAAATCATATTATTTCATCAGAATTTAAAAAATTACATAGCAATATTGTTTTCGTGGAAGCCAAAGTAGATGAATTGAACATTCCTGATTTTACGGAGCTTAGAAATCTGTACGAAACAATTACTAAAAACATAAGAAATAAAAATATTATTTCAGCAAGAAGTGTAACTTTTGGTGGAATTTCTGCTACTATTAGCAAAATGTGTTTTGGAAATAAAATCGGATTTGAATTAAAAGAATGTGATATAGATTTATTTAGTGAAAAATATGGTGCTTTTGTTTTAGAAATGTCGGAAAATGTTGATATAGAAACCTTATTTCATGGTTTAAATTATTGTATCTTGGGTAAAACTAATCCCGATTCAATAAAGATTCAATCCATAGAAATAAGTTTAGAGGAAGCAATTTCTGCATGGACAAGCACCCTAGAGAAAATTTTCCCTACCAACATAAAAAAATCATTTGCAGAAGACATCAACATAAAACCTTTTAGCGTTGAAGGGAAAATTATTTTAAACAAGGGAATTGCAAAGCCACGTGTATTTGTCCCCGTATTTTTTGGCACAAACTGTGAATATGACACTAAAAAAGCTTTTGAAGAAGCGGGAGCAGAAGTGAAAACTTTTGTAATTAGAAATCTAAAAAATAATTGGCTCCTAGAAGATTTAAAAGCAATGGAAGCAGAAATTAATCAATCTCAAATGATTGCCTTGCCTGGTGGATTTAGCGCAGGAGATGAACCAGACGGATCTGGAAAATTTATTGCAGCAGTTTTTAGAAATCCATATATAAAAGAGGCTGTCCACCATTTAATTAAAAACCGTGATGGTTTGATGATTGGAATTTGTAACGGTTTTCAAGCATTAATTAAGCTTGGACTTGTTCCTTATGGTGAAATTAGAGATTTAACAGAGGAAAGCCCTACATTAACGTTTAATGCAATTGGAAGACATATTTCTTGTCTTGCTAAAACAAAAATCATTTCAAATAAATCTCCATGGCTTTGGGGCGTTAACCCATTAGACACTCATATCATTCCTGTTTCTCATGGAGAGGGTCGCTTTGTTGCAAGTGAAGAAATAGTAAAAAATTTGATTGCCAATAATCAAATTGCGACTCAGTATGTGAATGAAGCCGGTGTGGCAACTTACGACATAAATGACAACCCTAACACTTCTTTTTATGCGATTGAAGGTATTACAAGTCCTGACGGTAGAATTTTAGGAAAAATGGGGCACTCAGAAAGAATTGGAAAAGATTTATATAAAAATATTGAAGGGCAAAAAGATCAAAAAATATTTGAGTCTGGTGTAAAATATTTTTCGTAAATTTTCAACGTATTTGTTAAAGTTGCTGTATATTATTTTTAAAAGATTGATTTTTTAGTCATAAAAAATATTTTACATTGTATAGTTTTGTGATATACTGAACGGGTATACAAGTGGTAAAAATTTCATGTCACTTGTGATACTGCAAACGAAGTTTATATTTATTGTAGGAGTTGCAGTATCAATTATTTTATTAGGAGGTCCTATTAATGGTAAAAGTAGGTATTAATGGTTTTGGTCGTATTGGTCGTCTTGTTTTTCGTGCGTCTTTAGCGAGAACAGATGTTCAGGTTGTTGCTATTAACGACCCATTTATTGATTTAGAATATATGGTTTATATGCTTAAATATGATTCAGTACATGGTCGTTTTAAGGGTGACGTTTGCGTGAAAGACAACAAACTTGTTGTAAATGGAAATGCAATTACTGTTTTCGCTTCTAAAAACCCAGAAGAAATTGCTTGGGGAACTGCTGGTGCTGATTATGTTGTTGAGTCTACAGGTGTTTTCACAACAATTGACACCGCTTCTGCTCATTTAAAAGGTGGCGCTAAAAAAGTTATTATTAGTGCTCCTTCAAAAGATGCTCCTATGTTCGTTATGGGCGTAAACAACGAAAAATATTCTAAAGATATGACAGTTGTTTCTAATGCTTCTTGTACTACTAACTGTCTTGCTCCTTTAGCAAAAGTTATTAATGACAACTTTGGTATTGTAGAAGGTTTAATGTCTACAGTTCATTCAACAACTGCTACTCAAAAAACAGTTGACGGTCCTTCAAGCAAAGACTGGAGAGGTGGACGTGCTGCTGCTACAAACATCATTCCTTCTTCTACTGGTGCTGCTAAAGCCGTTGGCGAAGTTATTCCAGAATTAAAAGGAAAATTAACAGGTATGTCTTTCCGTGTTCCTACTGTTGACGTTTCTGTTGTTGACTTAACTTGTAAACTTGCTAAACCAGCTACTTACAAAGAAATTTGTGATGTTCTTAAAAAGGCTTCTGAAAATGAACTTAAAGGCATTTTAGGTTATACAGACGAAGATCTTGTTTCTACTGATTTTATCGGTGAAGTTTGTACATCTGTATTTGATTCTAAAGCTGGTATCGCTTTAAATGATACATTTGTTAAATTAGTTTCTTGGTATGACAATGAGTGGGGTTATTCAAACAAAGTTGTTGATCTTATTGCTCATATGGCTGTTGTTGATGCTAAATAATTAAGTTGAAAAACTGATAAAAAAATATTAAAATAAGGCTACTTTAAAATTACATTTTAGAGTAGCCTTATTTTTATGCAGTTTAATAAACACACTGATTGTTATCATTTACAATAGGGAAAAGTTCAAGCAGTTCAAGAAGGGATTTGATGATTTGAAATATGAGTTGATAGAAGAAAAATATTTAGAAGATATACAAGCCAAAGGATTTTTATTTAAACATAAAAAAAGCAATGCAAACATTGTGTACATACAAAATGATGATGAGAATAGGGTATTTCATATTTCTTTTAAAACCCCACCAAAAGATAACACAGGGGTTTTTCATATTTTAGAACACTCTGTTTTATGTGGATCTGAAAAATTTGATGTAAAAGATCCGTTTAATGAGCTTGCCAAAGGATCGCTACATACATATTTGAATGCCATGACATTTAAAGATAAAACTATGTATCCCATTGCAAGTTATAATGAAAAAGATTTTATGAACTTGATAGACGTTTATATGAATGCTGTTTTGTTTCCTAATATTTTTAAAAATCGTGAAATTTTTATGCAAGAAGGCATACGATATGAGTTAGACGGAGAGCAAAATGAACTAACCTATAGTGGTGTTGTGTATAATGAAATGAAAGGTGCTTTTTCCGCTCCTGAGCGTCAGCTTGTGCATATCATGAACGAAGTTCTTTTTGATAAAACATACTCACGATTTGACTCTGGCGGAACTCCAGAAGGAATCACAGGGTTAACCTATGAGCAATTTTTAGATTGCTATAGACAATATTATGCGCTATCAAACAGTTATATATATTTATATGGAAAGATAAATATTGATCAGTACCTTGCTTTTTTAGATGAAAATTATTTATCTCAATTTAGTAATACAGAAAGTGCTATGTTAACAGAAAAACAAGTCCCATTTGACAAAATTAAATTTTTAGAAGAAAAATATCCTATTTCAGCGCATACAGAAGAGGCCGATAAAACAATTTATAGTGCTAGCTTTGTTATTTCAAGTTGTACAGATATTGAAGGAATGATGGGCGTTGAAATATTAAAATATATGTTATTAGATACAGAAGCATCGCCACTGAAAAGAGGCTTACTTGACAGCCAAATTGGAACTGCTGTTGAGGGGAGCTTTAATACTAGTATGTATCAGCCAACTTTTTCTGTTATATTAAAAAATGCAGTAGAAAAAAAAGAGGAACAATTTAAAAATTGTATTTTTGACACATTAAAAAATATAGCTGAAAATGGCATCGACAAAGATTTAATGGAAGCAGCCTTTAATAAATTTGAATTTGCATTAAAAGAAGAGGACTACGGATATAGACCAAAAGGGTTAGTCTATGGAATTAATATTATGTCCAATTGGTTGTATGGTGAAAATCCCCTTGATTGTTTTGAAACAAAAAAGATTTTTGAAATTATTAAAAATAAATCAAAAGACAGATACTTTGAAAATCTAATAGAGATATTTTTGCTAAAAAATAATCACGGTGTTTTTGTGACATTGGTTCCAGAAAAAGGATTGGAAATCAAAAATGAAAATAAAATACGTGAAAGTTTACAGGAACATATGAAAAGTTTGTCTAAAGAGGCAGTAGAAAAAATAAAAGCAGATCAAGAAATATTAAAAATATATCAAGATAAAAAAGAAACAAAAGAGCAACTTGAAAAAATACCCACACTACATTTATCAGACATCAAAAAAGATATGGAAAGTATAGAAAAAATAGTGGATGGAAATATTTACTACACCCCTCAAAAAGCAAATGGTATTTTCCATACTGTATTTAGTTTTGATACAACAAAAGTACCCCAAGCATATTTGGGATATTTAGGTTTGCTAGGTAGTTTATTAGGCAAAGTAGAAACAGAAAATTATAGTTTTCAAGACTTGACCAATAAAATCAATACTTATTTAGGTAGGTTTGGTGTGAGTCAGGAGCTTTATTTAACCAATGAAAATCAGGAGTATTCCCCTAGTTTATGTTTTAAAATAAAAACAACATCTCAAAATATGAAGTATATATTTGAAATTCTGAATGAAATTATATTTCATACAAAAGTTGACAATCATTTAAGAATAAAAGAAATTGTAAAAGAGCTAAAATCAAAAATGGAAAGGAACTTCCAAGAAAACGGTCATTTGGCAGCTATTGTGAGAGGTGCTTCCTATTTTAGCGATGCTTATTATTATATGGACTGTATACGAAATATTTCATTTTATGACTTTTTAACTAACTTAGATTTTGAAACCGTAAGTGACAAACTGCGAGATGTTTGTAAATATATTTTTGCAAAACAAAATTGTAGTGCCTTTGTAGCAGGCGAAAAAGAAGATTACCAGTATTTTTCAAAGGTATTTTTAGATTTTTATAATAAATTAGATGATTGCAATGTTGAAAAACAAATGTATCCATTTGAAAATAAGCGAAATGAAGGATTTATGACAAGTTCTAAAATTTTATATAATGTAAAATTAGCAAATATTGATAACTTTCATTATCATGGTAGTATGCTGGTTTTAAAAAATATTATAAGGCTTGAGTATCTCTGGAATGAAATACGGGTAAAAGGGGGGGCTTATGGGGCTTCTATCTCATTAACAAAAAATGGGTTATTGTATGAATATTCTTATAGGGATCCAAATCTTGAGAAGACCTATGCAAGTTATAACAATACATTAAATTTTGTGAAAGGGTTCAATGCCTCAGCGCAAGAAATGAGGAAGTTTATTATCGGCACAATTAACAGCCTTGACAAACCGCTTTCTGTCAATGATAAACTGGAAACCATGATTTCAAGGCATTTCGGAAAAACAACCAACGAAGATTTGCAAAAAGAAAGAGATGAAGTGTTGAGTACAACCGTTGGTAACATAAGAGACTTATCTTATCTAATGGAAGCCTTTGAAAATCAACATTATATTTGTACCATCGGAAATGAAGAGATAATTAAAAATAATGAAAGTCTGTTTCGAGAAATAAGAAAAATTTAAAGGAAAGGAGGTTTCTGTTTGACGAACCCCATTGGAATTTTTTTGTGTTTTTTAATCCCATATATAGCAACAGCACTGGGTGTTTTTACTGCAACCATTATCAATACTTCTTCTAAAAAAAATGAAAATATTATGCTTGGATTTGCCGCTGGTGTTATGCTTTCTGCTTCTATTTGGGGTTTGTTGCTTCCTGCTTTTGAAGGAGCTAAGGGAATGATGGGAATAATTTGGTGTACCCTTGGTTTTTTAGTGGGAATTGGTTGTATTCTTTCAATTGATTTAATACTTCCGCATATACACCCAACCTCCAATGTAAGGGAAGGCGTAAAAACAAAATTGCCACGCTCCATGTTATTGGTGTTTGCTGTTGCTCTTCATAATATTCCAGAGGGGCTTGCTTTAGGGGTAGTTTTAGGCGCTTCTGCAAAAGGTGACATTGGAAGTGGTGCTGTAATTGCCATGAGTTTAGGTATTGCATTACAAAATTTTCCTGAAGGAATTGCGGTTACATTTCCGCTTATTAAAGAAGGTTTTTCAAAGAAAAGAAGCTTTGCATTAGGACAAATTTCAAGCTTAGCTGAACCATTATTTGGCATTTTGGGATTTTTCCTTGCGGTTACGTTAAGTAATTTTTTGCCATTTCTCCTTTGTCTTGCTGTTGGTGCTATGTTTTTTGTGATAGTAGAGGAATTGATTCCAGAGTCTCAAAGTAGTGAAAATCACTATGGTACTTATGGACTTTTAGGTGGATTTTGGATTATGACAATGATGGCTGTCGCCATCGGTTAATAGCAGAAGTATATATATAATGGGGGATTTTTGATGAGAAGAAAAGAATTGGAAGTAAAGGAAGTAAATGAACTAATTGATATTATAAAAAAATGTGATGTTTGTAGAATCGCAATGGTGGACAATAATCTGCCTTATATTGTCCCGATGAATTTTGGATATGAAATGATAGATGACCAATTAACTTTATATTTCCACTGTGCAGCAGAAGGAAGAAAGATTAATATTTTAAAAAACAACCCCAATATTTGCTTTGAAATGGATTGTGAACATAAATTAATTGAAAAGGAAAATGCTTGTTCCTATACCATGCACTTCGAAAGTATTGTTGGAAACGGTGTAGTGGAATTTATTTCAGATTTTGAACAAAAGAAATATGCACTTTCCAAATTAATGAGACAATATGCTGGTGAAAAAAGTTTTGAGTTTAATGAAAATGCGGTGAACCATGTAACGATTTTTAAAGTAGTTACAAAGGATTTTACAGGAAAAAGAAAAAGTTAAATTCAACGATAGCTAATCAAAGAACAACAGAACAGTATACAAAAAGATATGACCGTTTAACTCCCTTCAAAGTTAAGCGGTCATATCTTTTTGTTGTCAGTCATAGTTTTCATTTAATTTAAAATGTGCTATACTATAGCAGTTTAACAAAGTAAAAAGAAAAATAAAGCCAATGTAATGGGAGGTAAATGATGGAGATTTTAAATCTTAAAACAAAGACCACAGAATATCCTATCTATATTGATAATAGCTTTGCACACTTGAAGACGGCTTTTATAGATGCTGGTTTAAATAATAGAAAAGTGATTATCATTACAGACAGTAACGTTGAAAAAATATATTTAGATAAAATGGTTGATTTGCTGAAGGAAGTAGCAAGTTATGTGTGCCATTACTCTTTTCCTGCTGGTGAAGTAAGTAAAAATTTAGACACAGTTCAAGATTTTTATCAAGTTTTTTTAGAGCACAAGCTTGATCGAAAATCAGTTGTTGTTGCTTTAGGCGGTGGGGTTGTTGGCGATATGGCTGGATTTGCCGCTGCAACTTTTATGAGAGGAATTAGCTTTGTTCAAATCCCAACCACCTTACTTTCAGCTGTAGACAGTAGCGTTGGGGGAAAAGTTGGCGTAGATTTCTTAGGGAGTAAAAATATTGTGGGGGCATTTTATCAACCCCGTTTTGTATATATTAATATGAATACATTGAAAACCCTTGACAGTCGCCAGTTCAACAGTGGAATGGCAGAAGTAATAAAATATGGCTTGATTGTGGATGGAGATTTTTATACGTATATAGGCGATAATGAAAAGAAAATAAAAGACCTCAATGAGACGGTATTAACTTATATTATTAAAAAATGCTGTGCAATAAAAGCAGAAGTAGTTTTAAAAGATGAAAAAGAAGAACTTGGACATCGTGATATTTTAAACTTTGGACATACATTAGGTCATTCTATTGAATCATTACAAGGGTTTAAAATGCTCCATGGAGAATGTGTTGCAATTGGAATGGTTGGGGCTGCATATTTATCTTATAAAAAGGGAACCCTTGATATTTTAGAAGTAGAAGCATTAAAAAATTTGCTTACTAGGTTTGAGCTACCAGTAAAAGTGCTGGAAATATCATACGAAGACGCATATAACCAAATGTTTTTTGATAAAAAAGTGAGTTCTGATAAAATTAAATTTATTCTTTTAAGCAAATTTGGAACAACTTATGGTACATCTGATTTAACCAAAGAAGAGATTATGAATGGAATATCCTATATTTTATAACAAAGGTGGAACTTTTAATGCTTATTTTTGCAGTTATCATTGACATTCTTTTAATAGCCATAGATCAGTTAACCAAGTTAGTAGCAGTAAATTATTTAAAGCCTATTTCACGGGCAGATGCAATAAATGGTATTTTCGAGTTTGCTTTTGTAGAAAACAGAGGAGCGGCTTTTGGAATTATGTCTGGTGGACGTTGGTTTTTTGTGATCCTCACCATCGTTATTATTTTGTTAATTGGGTATTATTATGTTACGTTGCCAAAAACGAAAGAATATAAGCTGGTAAGGTTTGCATTAATTCTTATTTCATCAGGTGCCATCGGGAATTTTATTGATCGATTTCGTCAGGGATACGTAGTGGACTTTATTCATACTACTTTTATAGAGTTTCCTGTTTTTAATGTTGCGGATATGTACGTGGTCGTGGGGACAATTTTTCTTGCGATTATCATGTTTTTTGTAATTAAGTAAGTCTTATACGAAGCAGAATGATACAGTTTAACGTTTGTAGAAAAAAATTGTTAAACTGCAATAAATTGGAGAATGAAATGGATACGTATACTTTTGTTATTGATGATGGTGATATAAATAAGCGAATAGATGTATTTCTTTCAGAAGAAATAGAAGATCTTTCAAGAAATTCTGCACAAAAGCTTATTGAAAATGAAAAAATTTTGGTTTCACAAAAATTGGTAAAATCAAATTATAAACTTAAAAAAAATGATTTTGTTGTGGTAGACATACCGGATCCTGTTTCTGTCGATGTTTTGCCAGAAGACATTCCACTTGATATATTGTTTGAAGACAAAGATTTAATTGTGATTAATAAACCGCAAGGAATGGTAGTTCATCCTGCAGCTGGTCATTACACTGGAACGCTTGTGAATGGGTTGTTATATCATTGCAAAGATGAATTGTCAGGAATCAATGGGGTTATGCGCCCCGGGATTGTGCACCGAATTGACAAAGATACTTCGGGGGTTCTTGTAGTTGCAAAAACAAATTTTGCCCATCAAGCGCTTTCATTGCAATTAAAAGACCATTCCATGAAAAGATGCTATGAAGCCATTGTTTTTGGAAATATAAAAGAAGATGAAGGTACAATTGACAAGCCAATTGGTCGACATATAACAGAAAGAAAAAAAATATCCACGGTGACGAACAGTCCCAAGCATGCCGTTACACATTTTAAAGTATTAGAAAGATTTTCTA
Source organism: Eubacteriales bacterium (assembly GCA_031546905.1). Taxonomy (GTDB): domain Bacteria; phylum Bacillota; class Clostridia; order Lachnospirales; family JAVBJQ01; genus JAVBJQ01. The sequence continues at coordinate 56,177 of JAVBJQ010000046.1, forward strand.
AATACACCCATATTGAAGCACAGCTTGAAACAGGAAGAACCCATCAAATTAGGGTGCATATGGCATACTTAGGGCACCCGCTTCTAGGGGATGAAGTTTATTCGACAAGAAAACAACCTTTTCATCTTGCCGGGCAAGTTTTGCATGCAAGAGAACTAGGATTTATTCATCCATCTACACAACAATATATGGAGTTTAAAACAGCGCTTCCAGCATATTTTGAGAAACTAATAGAAAAAATGTAATACAAGGAGTGATTCAGTTGTACTTTTTAAAAAAGGACTTTATTAGTCTGAAAGACATAACTGCTGACGAGATTTTATACATATTAAGCACTGCAGAAACAATGAAATACGTTTTAAATCAAAAAAATAAAAAATCACCACATCTTCAAGGAAAGTCAGTTGTGTTTCTTTTTTATGAGAAAAGTTCGAAGACAAGAATATCGTATGAACTGGCAGCTCAATATTTAAGTGCAAGTACCGTAGATATGACGCTTTCAAAAAATTTGGAACATGGAGAAACCTTAAGGGATGTTGGTAGAATTGTTGATCAAATGGGGGCTGACTTTATTATTATTCGTCACCCCATGGCTGGTAGTGCTAAATTTTTGTCAGAAACCTCTCAGGCATCCGTCATTAATGCAGGAGATGGGTTAAACGAAAATCCAAGTCAGTCACTTCTGGACTTACTAACCATTAAAGATCAAAAAGGTGGCTTCCAAGGTTTGAAAGTTACAATTGTGGGAGATGTTTTGCATAGTCGTGTTGGAAAAAGCAATATACTAGCGCTACTAAAATTAGGTGCTACTGTTAATGTTGCAGCACCACCAACTTTAATTCCTTTTGAACTTTCTCAGTTTGGCGTAAATATCTTTTTTGATGCAAAAAAAGCTGTGGAAGATGCGGATGTTGTAATGGTTTTAAGGATGCAAAGTGAAAGGCAATATGAAAGTTTACTTCCTTCTTTTAATGAATATAAGAAGTTCTTTAAAATTGACAATGAACTGATGTCTTACGCAAAAAAGAATGCCATTGTAATGCACCCAGGCCCTGTTTTTAGAGGGGTAGAAATTTCCTCGTCTATTATTGACAGCAAAAGGTGTCTAACAGATGACCAAATCGCCAATGGAGTAGCCGTGAGAATGGCACTTTTATACTTACTTTCCATGAAAGGTGGCGCAAGATATGAGTAGTTTACTAATCAAAGATGCTTTGATGCTAAGTGAGACAGAACCAGTTGATTTATACATTAAGGACGGCATCATTTGTGAGATAAAAAAAGGAATAGAAGCAAACGCAGACAAAGTTTTTGATGCGAAGCGAAATGTGATTATTCCTGGGTTAATTGATATGCACTGCAATATTAGCGACCCTTCTTATGAGAACAGCGAAGATCTGATATTTGTTTCAAATAGTGCCGCAAGAGGTGGATATACGTCTATTACGTATGCTCCTAATGTTATGCCTGTGATTGATAATAAAACGGTTGTTCAATATATTATTTCAAGGAGCAAGGCAGAATCCTCTGTTAATATTTTTCCTTATGGAAGTATGACAAAGGGGTGTAAGGGAACTGAAATTTCTGAAATTGGGGAAATGAACTTAGCGGGAATCGTAGCCATTTCTGATGGTGGTGCCAGTATTGAAGATGCTAATTTATTACGAAATATTTTCTTATATTCTAAAATGTTTAACATTCCCATTATTACACACTGTGAAGATAAAAACCTTGCTAACGATGGGGTGGTAAATGGGGGGTATATTTCAACCCTTCTGGGGCTAAAGGGAATTCCCAGAGAAGCGGAAGAAGTGGTGGTGGCCAGAAATATCGTTATTGCATCCAATACACAAGCAAGTTTACACCTTACAAAAATAAGTACAAAGGGTTCTGTTGAACTTATTCGGGCTGCAAAAGCAAAAGGGATCCGCATAACTTGTGACACTTGCCCACAATATTTTACCCTCACAGAGGAAACAGTTGATGCTTACAATACTTTTGCAAAAGTAAAACCTCCTTTACGAACAGCAGAAGATGTTGCTGCAATTAAAGAAGGAGTTTTAGATGGAACAATTGATATTATTACAACTGGGCATTTCCCTATGTCTGTTGTTTCAAAAAAATTAGAATTTGATAATGCTTCTTATGCCATTTTATCCATTGAAACAGCTTTTGCATTAAGTTATTCTACTTTTGTTGCTACTAATTTAATGACATTAGATAAGCTCGTTGAAAAAATGTCAACGACGCCAGCCCGTATTTTAGATTTGAAAACAAAAGGAGTAATAAAAGAGGGATTTGATGCAGATTTAACTTTAATTGAAGTGAACTCTCCATTTGATATTCGTTCCTCTGAATTTTTATCAAAGTCAAAATTTTCTTTATATGAGGGAGTTACGGTCAAGGGCAAAATTTTAAATACATTTGTGGCTGGAAGATGTGTTTATAAATAAAGAGTGGACTAATAATGAACCATCCCTATAAAAAAGTCTTGTAAAGTGGCAACTGGCCATTTACAAGACTTTTTTATGCTTATGCAATCGATTTTTTATATTTAACTCTAAATGTAACACCTACAGCAATCAAAAATAAAAATAAGATGAATGCAGTGTAAAATGTATTTGCAATACCAATCGTTGGCAAAATGATTTTTACAACAAGGGGTACAAGTATAAAAGTAGCGGAACAAGACATGATGATAAATCCAGTTAAAACAGATTTTTTGGCTATATAAATTTCCCCTACCAAACTTAAAATTAATGAAAATAAGATGGAAAGGCAACCACCAACGATAAAAAATGAAATAAATCGAAGGGGAAGAATATCAACAAAAATACCAATGAACATAAATGTAGCACCAACGATGGGGTTTAAGGCAATAAAAATGGATGCGTGATATTTTCTTAAAAGAAAGATAAATAAAAAACTGATAATCATGCCGCCCATGGTAAATATGGTTAAAAAGTTTACCGAAATATATTCTGCAATGCCTAAATGTTCCTTTGCAAATGTTGTAACATAAGTCAAAAATAAACTGCTGATTCCACTATATAAAACCATAACAAGCGTTAAGAGTATAAAAAAGCTATAATTGGTTTTGGTTTTTTTGTTATTAGGGTGTGGTTCATCTTGTTTTGCTACTTCATGGGTTGGAAATTTTAGAATACTTAAAGATACCACTACCACAATTACTAAAAAGGAGTACATAAAACATAAATAGCTCCAGTTAAGTTTTTTGACAAGTAATAAAGAAATAACAAAAGGAGACAATGTATTTCCCAAGCTAAAAAAAGTTTGGTTTAAACTAAGCATACTAGAGAAGTTTTTAGGATAACAGTCATAAATAACCGCTACGCCTGATGTATCAGTTAGACCATGTCCCATTCCAGCAACTAAGGAAAGAAACAACACCATGGTGTAATTGTTTGTGGCAGATGATAATAAAAGAAATGGTAGTACAAATAAAACGCCTAGTGGGAAAATCAATTTACTACCGAATTTCTCTGTTAACGTACCACTTAAAAATAAAATTGCCATTCTACCAACAGAATAGGCTGAAACGATAAACCCAATTTGGGTTACATCTCTTGAAAAATGTTCTTTAAAAGGTTCCATTAATGCGCCAGTGAGTGTAAACACGCCACCAATAATTAATGAGCCTAAGAAAATCAGTGTAACAATTACTTTGTTTTTTGTTGTGCCCTGCATAATCTCGCTCCTTACGTATTTTGTTCAACATTTTTAAAGTCTCCAATATGATAACATTTTTATACCCTCATAGGAAGCTTTATAAAAATTATTTTTTTAAAAATTAATTTGCATAAAATAATGTAAGAAAGCCCATACTACTATCAGAGTTTTTAAATAAACAATTTATTTAGAGGCTCTTAGTTCAGAAAAAGTTTTTGAAGGGAGGGAATTTTAAATGGATAATAACAATAATGCAAAAAGTAACATGAACACAAATGCGAAAAATAACATGAACACAAATGCAAAAAATAATAACAACAATAATGTAGAATTTGCTGACGAAATGAACGCAAATATGAACACAAAAAACAACAAAAATATGAACGCAAACAAAAATGGAACAAGCACAAACAATGCAACCAATGCAAAAAATAACTAATTAGTAGTACATCAAAACAGAAGGATTATCTTTACTATTTAAAGATAATCTTTTTGTTTTTTGCGTTATAGCTTATTATTATCTGAATTAAACCAGTGTGGTAATATTATTTTTTTTAAGATATAATTATATGATTGCAGTTTAACAAATGGTAGGAAAAATGAAATTGCATAATACGATTCACTGAAATTAGGGGGTAAGGATGAAAAAAACGATTTTAACTGTGGATGATGAAATCAACATTTTGGAGTTGTTGAAGTTTAATTTGGAAAATGAAGGTTATGAAGTGTTGCAGTCTGAGAATGGAGTAAATGCTTTAAAAATTTTAGACTGTAAAAAAGTAGATGGGGTCATTTTAGACCAAATGCTTCCAGGGATGCAAGGGCTTGATGTTTTAAAAAAGATACGTGAAAATACTTTCACAAAAAAAATTCCTGTTCTTATCTTAACAGCCAAAACAGAGGAGTTCGATAAAGTGCTGGGTTTTGAGCTTGGAGCAGATGATTATCTTTCAAAACCATTTAGCGTAAGAGAACTGATGGCTAGAATAAAAGCACTTTTAAGGCGAGTAGAGTCCATTTCTGAAGCAGATGAGAATTTACAACAGAATATTATTTCATTCCAAAATATACAAATAAATGAATACAACAGGACGGTTTTAAAAGAAAATAAAACCGTAGAATTAACATTAAAAGAATTTGAACTACTAAAACTTTTTGCAAAAAATCCAGATAAAGTTTTTACAAGAAATGAGCTGTTAGAAAAAATTTGGGGATATGATTACGAAGGGGAAACCCGTACAGTTGATGTTCATATTGGACAACTTAGAAAAAAAGTGGAAGATGATGAGAACAATCCATTTTTTATTAAAACAATTAGAGGTATAGGATATAAGTTAAGTGAGGATTAAAAATGCAGAAATCTTTTTTTGCGGTATGTACTGTAATTATTTTGCTTACAGCTGTTTTGATAACATATAATATGCTACGAAATGGGCAGAAAATTTATTTTAATCAATCTATTTCCTTGTTAGGGGATGAAGCTTATTTATTAGAAGAAATAATGGATGCTACTAGCTTTGATTTAGAAAATACAAAAATAAGCATAGAAAAATATGGAAAAAAATTAGATGTGAAAATAGCAATTTTAGACACTGATGGTGTTGTTGTTTTGCAAACAAACAATATTCATACCTTGGTAGGTGAACAAAACCCAGAAGTTGAAACTGCTTTAAAGGGTAATACTGGAAATGATATACGGTTTAGTAAGGTAGATAATACAACTTATATTTATATCGCTGTTCCAATTGAAATGCAAAATAAAAAATGCGTGTTATGGTTGTCAAAATCAGTTGATACTAATAATTTATTTCATGAAAAAATAATGATGGATGGATTAAAAATAGTAGGAATCGTCACAGTGATTGCGCTGATAATTGTCAATTTTATAATCAAAACAATGATTGAACCGATAAATAAGATGACCAAAACGGTAAATGAAATAGCACAAGGGAATTATCATAAGAAAGTACATATTGGAGAAAGTGGTCGCTTTGGAACATTAGCCCATGCGATTAATAACATGTCTCAAGTGCTTGAATCTACAATAGAAGATTTAAAGGATCGGAACACAAAACTAGAAGCCATGGCCAACGGCATGAAAGATGCGGTAATTGCAATTGATTATGAGTATAAGATTATCTTGATTAATCCCATGTGTTATAAGCTATTTTCTTTAGATGGCGATGTGATGAACAAAAATATTTTTGATGTTTTAAGAAATGAACATATTTTTAACGCTATTGAGTACGTTTTAAAAAGGCAAGATGCCATAGAGAAAGAATTTAAATATGTACGGAATAAAACAATAAAACTACATGCAAATCCGATTTTATCCCGAGATGATGGTGGGGCTTGTATTGGTGCGTTGCTTTTAATGGAAGACGTAACAAAAATACGGAAATTAGAAATCATGAGAAGGAGTTTTGTTTCAAATGTTACCCATGAGTTAAAAACCCCCCTTACTTCCATTCGAGGTTTTATTGAAACATTAAAAAATGGTGCCATTTCAAACCCGACGATTGCAAATAAATTTTTAGATATAATTGATATTGAAGCAGAAAGACTATATAATTTAATTCAAGATATTCTTGCCCTTTCAGAAATCGAAGTAAGAGAACAAGATTTTGATGTAAGCTATTACAACATAGAAGAAATAACAGACCATGTTTTTAATATTTTAAAACCAAAAGCAGATTCCAAAAATATAGATTTGCAGTTTCACGTTGAGGTTGGGGTCGTAGACTTTTTATGTAACAAAAGCCGAATGTATCAAATGCTGATTAATTTAATTGATAATGCAATTAATTATACGGAAGAAGGCACTGTAAAACTTTTATGCAAAAAGGAAAATAATTATTTAATTTTTGTGATTGAGGACACAGGCATCGGCATTGAAGCGTCACAAATTCCAAGAATATTTGAACGATTTTATAGAGTTGATAAAGGACGATCAAGAAGAACTGGTGGAACCGGGTTAGGTCTTTCTATTGTCAAACATATTGTAATGCTTTATAAGGGTGAAATATCAATGAAAAGTGTTGTAAATGAGGGAACTACTTGCACTGTTCGGTTGCCTTATATCAATAATTAGCGTGTGTTTTTAACCACGCTATCATATAAAAACAGAATAGGAGAGATTGTGTGAATAGTAATTTTTTTATCAAAAACAGAGCAAATTTAACATCAAAATTAGAAGAAAATAGTATCTTGGTTTCTTTTGCAGGGCAAGCCGTGTTTAAAAGAGGAGATGAAAAATATCCATTTTCACCAGATCGAAACTTTTATTATTTAACAGGAATTGATAAGGAACAGCTTATTTTATTAATTACAAAAAAGAATAATGAAGTAAAGGAAACATTATTTATAGAGAGAAGAAATGAACTTCTTGAAAAATGGGTCGGTAAAAAAATAAATACAGATGAAGCAAAAGAAATTTCTGGTATTAAAGAAATTAAATTTGTAGATGAGTTTTATAGTGAACTTGCAACGATATTATTTAATAATAGGTATGAAAATGTTTATGCAGATTTAGAAAATAGAGAATGGCAAACTGCTTTATCCCCAGCAATCCAATTTGCAAATAGTGTAAAAGAAAAATATCCAGCAACTTCAATCAAAGACTTCTATCCAATTATTTCAGAATTAAGAACCATAAAATCTGAAGAAGAAATCGAACTGATGAGAAAAGCAATTTCAATTACCAAAGAGGGTGTTGAAGCAATCCTTAAAAATACAAAACCAGATATGATGGAATATGAACTTGAAGCATATTTTGATTATACCTTAAAGAAGAACGGTACAGAAAGAGCATTTGAAACAATTGCCGCTTCTGGAGAAAATGCAACAACACTACATTATGTAGATAATAATAATCAGGCAAAAGACGGAGATTTAATTCTTTTTGACTTAGGTGCTGAATGGAAACATTACAAAGCAGACATTTCAAGAACATTCCCAGCCAATGGCAAATTTACAGAACGTCAAAAGCTTATTTATAATATTGTGTTAGAAGGTCAATTAGAAGTAATAAAAAATATTAAACCAAATGTTCCTTTTAAAAGCTTAAACGAAACATTAAAAAAATTCTATGAAAAAAAATTAATGGAGATTGGGTTAATAAAATCTGCAGATGAGATTTCCAATTACTATTATCATGGCGTAAGTCATTATTTAGGCGCTGAAACCCATGATGTTGGCAGACACAACGAAGGTGACCTACAGGCAGGAATGGTTTTAACTGTTGAACCAGGACTTTATATAGCAGAAGAAAAAATAGGGATCAGAATTGAAGATGACGTTTTGGTTACAGAAAATGGCTGTGAAGTATTGTCAAAAGACATTATCAAAACAGTTTCAGAAATTGAAGACTTTATGAGAGGCTAGTGTTTTGATTGGCAGAAAAACAAATGGAAACAGAACTTTATGAGCCTATCAAAAAAGAGCTACTGAACAATGGTTTCACTGTAAGAAGTGAAGTAAGAAATTGCGATATTACAGCATTAAAAGAAGATATGCTTGTAATCATTGAATTAAAAATAGCCATGAATTTAACCCTAATTATGCAGGCAATGGAAAGACAAAAGGTAACTCCTTTTGTCTATATTGCTGTCCCAAGACCAAAAAGAGCCAATGAAAAAAAGTTTGCGGTTTTAAAACAAATGCTAAAAAAGTTAGATATTGGGTTAATTACAGTAGCGTTGGACAGTCGTTTGAAATTAGTTGAATTTTTACTTCATCCAGTTGGAACTAACAATCCAAAAAAAAAACAGGAAAAAGATAGAATCATAAAAGAACATGAAAGTCGTTCAAAAGATTATAACAAAGGCGGAACCACAAGGAAAAAAATCATAACTTCCTATAGAGAAAACGCCATACATATTGCTTGTTGTTTGGAAGCAAATGGAGTATTAAAAATAATCCAGTTAAAAAAACTAGGATGTACAAGCAAAACAGCTCAAATTTTGCGAGATAATGTGTATAATTGGTTTGACAAAGTTGACAGAGGTACATATTGTTTAAATGAAGACGGGAAAAAAGCCATCTATTCAGATGACTTTTTAAAAATCGCTAATTATTATAGACAATTGCCTTTGTTAGTTGAAGAAATAGAAGTAACGAATAAATAAATAAAATAAAGTTAATACTTTAAAAAAGGAGTTGACTTTATGGCTGAAAAAAATAAAAAAGTTAAAGTGCCTACAGAAAACGATGTATTAAAATACGAAATTGCAGAAGAACTAGGTTTAATGGATAAGGTAAATACAACTGGTTGGAAGTCGCTTACGGCAAAGGAAAGTGGCAAAATCGGAGGTATCATGACGAAAAGAAAACGAGAAAAAGAAAATAAACAATAGATCTATAGTACGTATTTTATAGGAAAGAGGGGACGCCCTCTTTTTTTCAGTGGTGAACTTTCAAACACACTATCGTATTAAGCTGGTATTTTGGAAAAAATTAAAGGCAGTGTACGTGGTGTAATATCATGAATGCCCAATACTTTACAAGCTTTTTCTACTTTTTCAATTCTAATATCATAAATATAAGAAATATCTTTTGGGGTATAAATATATGGCGTTCCGCATTCCAGTTCTCTTTTAAAAAGTCTACAGATATTGCTACTTCCATTTTTCATAATAATAAAAAATGTAATTGGATTTATTTCGTCAATACGTTCCTGTCTCATAATATTTTTTATTTCTTCCTCTGTTATGTAGAGTATGTTGGCTATTTTCGATATATGAATAGGTAAATCTACACTTTTTAAAAAAACATCAATTTCTTTAAGCTTTGGAGCAATATTAAATTCATAAGTTTCTAAAAAATTTTTTGGACTTCTTAATTCTATATTAAGACCCATTTTAAAAATCCCCCTTGGTAGTATAAATAATTTTATTAAATTAAAAGTTCGCTATAAGCACTACAATAACAATATTATATCAAATTTAATTTTAAATTCTAGTTGAAATAGTTGGTATAATTAGCTGATTTTATTAAATATACATAGAAATGAGATTTTTTATGAACATCATACAAAAATATTTTGTTTATCGCCAAAGTTTGATTGACCAATATGTTCAAGGTGATATGACAAAAAATGAATATTTAAGGCTAAATTTTGAAGCAGTACAAAATCTTTCAATAGAACCGTTTCAAAATATAAATTCTATTGAGAAAGCATTGTATAATTATCATTATTATAATGCTCATGCCAAAAATATGAAAATGCAAAGCAATAATACATGGTTACATTATGAACAAAAGCGAGAACTGCTTGACCAAGTAAGTCATTACTATTATAAAAAAGATAGTGCAACCCTTGCTGTTTTAAGATTATTAGATTATCAAGGTGTGTCAGCTTATTTTATTAAAGTGAAATCAAGCTATTTAAAAGGAAAACTTTTTGAAATGGTAATTCAAGAATATAAAATGATTCTTCATTCCCCTAGCAAAGTTATTTTAAATAAATTAAGAGAAGCAGGTATTTTTTCAGAAGAAACAAAAACTTCGTTAATTGATATGTATATTAATCAAAAGTATTAGTAGTTTGTAAATTTCAAATTAAATCATAAATAGGAAAAATATTAGCAATTGATTTAAGCATATTTTCGTCTCACCTGAACATAATATTAACATGGAGGTGATACAAAATGTCAAGCAGAAATAGAAAAGCAGTTCCAGAAGCGTTAGCAGCATTACAACAATTTAAGTTTGAGGTTGCAAATGAAATTGGCGTTCCATTAAAACACGGCTACAACGGAGATTTAACTTCAGCTCAAAACGGATATGTTGGCGGCTATATGGTTAAAAAAATGATTGAAGCTCAAGAACGTCAAATGGCACAAGGAAATCAAACTACCAATCAATAATATAAATTTTGCAAAAATATTTTGCATAAATTTTTAAATATAAAAATAGGGTTACCAAATAAAATTAATTTTAAAAAATTAATAAATTTATTTGGTAACCTTTTTATTTGTTGGTCTACATAAATGTTGAGTGTACTCAAAAAATAAATTTGTGGTAAAAATTGCAATTGGCTCTTCCAGCAAAAATGCTAGACTTATTCTTGGCAAGATGAGGCTATTTGAATGATGGAAGCGCTGGATATTTTGATATACTATAATTATTTCGGTTTTTCATATAACCAATTTGTCTACAATAGAAGGCTATCAAATTTTAATATTTGGTAGCCGTTTTTTAATTTCATAGTATAATGATGCTGAGAATGATCACTGCTTGCAAATTGAGTTTCAATTATTGAAAGTAAAATTGCGATAAGTTATAAATAAATAAAAATTGGTAATAGTATACTATTATGGGGTGATGGGATGATTATTGGAACTTGTAAAGTATATATGAGTGCAAATTGGGTATATTCTTTAAAAGAGAAACGAATGGTTCTCAAAAGTATTATTGACAAAATAAAAAATAAATTTAATGTAAGTATAGCTGAGGTTGAAAATCAAGATATACATAAATCAATTGTAATAGGCTTTGCTTGTGTTACCAATGAAACCAGTCATGCAAATAGTATTATTGATCACGTGATTAATTTTATTGAAAATAATTGTGATGCCACGATAGAAGATATAATTATTGAAATTTTGTGAGAAAAATATGGAAATAAAATGGATGCTATGTTATAATAGCTGGAATGTGATTTAATAAAATATTTGTGGGAAAATTTTCCCACAGTTGCTATTTATAAGGAGGATATAATGAGTACAAAAGTTGAGAAAATGGATAATAATATTGTAAAAATTACAATGGAAATTGATGCGGTGAAATTTGAAGAAGGCATGAAACATTCATACAATAAAAATAAAGCATACATTAATATTCAAGGTTTTAGAAAAGGGAAAGCACCTAGAAAATTAATTGAAATACAATATGGTAAAGAAGTTTTTTATGAAGATGCAGTTAATTTTGTTCTTCCTTCTGTATATGAAAGTGTTGTAACTGAAAATAATTTAGATGTAGTTTCAAGACCTTCTATTAGCGTGGAAGAAGTGAATGAAAACGGTGCCATAATTATTGCAGAAGTTACAGTGAAACCAGAAGTAAAAGTTTCAAATTACAAAGGTATTCAATATCTTAAACAAAACATAGCAGTTACAGAAGTAGAAATTTCTGATGAAATTAAAAAAGTGCAAGAAAAAAATTCAAGATTAGTTACAGTTACAGACAGAGCAATTCAAAACGATGACATCGTTACAATTGACTTTAAAGGTTTTATGGATGGAGTTCCTTTTGATGGTGGCGAAGGCAAAGACTACGAATTAACCATCGGAACACATACTTTTATTGACACTTTTGAAGAACAATTAGTAGGTCATCACGTTGGCGACGACATGGAAGTAAATGTTAATTTCCCAGAAAACTACGGAAAAGAAGAATTATCTGGTAAACCAGCACTCTTCCAAGTAGAAATTAAAGACATTAAAGTAAAAGAACTTCCAGAATTAAATGATGATTTTGCACAAGATGTTTCTGAATTTGATACATTAGATGAATATAAAAATAGTATTAAGGAAAGACTGTTAGAGCAAAAATCTCATAAAGCAGAACATGACACAGAAGATTTAGTGCTTAAAACAGCAATTGAAAGAACAGAAATGAATGTTCCAAATGTAATGATTGAAAACCAAATGGAACAATTGCTTGAAGATTTTTACAACAGACTTAAAATGCAAGGGTTGTCTCCAGAATTATTTATTAAATACAGTGGACAATCAATTGACGAGTTAAAAGAATCTTTTAGAGAACCAGCAACAAACAATGTAAAAGGCAGACTTGTTTTAGAAGCCATTGCAAAACAAGAAAACTTTGATGTAGCAGATGAAGAAATTAACGAAGAAATCGTTAAAATTGGAAAGAACTACGGCATTGATGCTGAAAAAATGAAAGAGCTTACAAAACCAGAAGATAGAAAAAGCATCAGCGGAGATCTTCAAGTTCAAAAAGCTCTTAAATTCTTAGTTGAAAATGGCATTGCTGTTGATAAAATGGAAGAGGTTATTGTTAGTTAATTAGGAGGTGTTTTTCATGAGTTTAGTCCCTTATGTAGTTGAACAAACAAATAGAGGCGAACGTTCCTACGATATTTATTCAAGACTTTTAAAGGATAGAATTATATTTTTAGGCGAAGAAGTAAATGATGTTACCGCTAGCTTAGTAGTGGCACAATTGCTTTTTTTAGAAGCAGAAGACCCAGATAAAGACATTAACTTATACATAAACAGCCCCGGTGGTTCTGTTTCCGCTGGTTTTGCTATTTATGATACGATGCAGTTTATTAAACCTGATGTTTCAACTATTTGTATCGGTTTAGCGGCAAGTATGGGTGCATTTTTACTTTCAGGCGGAAAAAAAGGCAAAAGATTTGCTTTGCCTAATGCTGAAATTATGATTCATCAACCACTTGGTGGTGCTAAAGGTCAAGCAACAGATATTCAAATTCAAGCAGAACAAATTCTTAAAATTAAGAAAAAGTTAAACGATATACTTGCTGAAAATACAGGCAGACCACTTAGTGAAATTCAAAAAGATGTGGAAAGAGATTTTTATATGTCTGCTGAAGAAGCAAAAGCATATGGATTGATTGATTCTGTGATTTCAAGAAATAAATAAACCTGCTTAGTACAAGAAGGAGTTGAATAAATGGCGGGTAAAGAAGAAAAAAAACAACTTAAATGTTCTTTTTGCGGGAAACCTCAAGAACAAGTTAGAAAAATTATAGCCGGACCCAATGTTTATATTTGTGATGAATGTATAGACCTTTGTTCTGAAATTATGGGCGAAGATTATGACGATGTGGTTGAGCAAAATGAAGAATTTAGAATTCCTAAGCCTAGTGAAATATGCAAAATATTGGACGAATATGTTGTAGGGCAAGATGACGCTAAAAAAGCGTTGGCTGTTGCAGTGTACAACCATTATAAACGTATTATGCTTAATGACGGCAACGATGATGTTGAACTTCAAAAAAGCAATATTTTACTGGTAGGACCTACAGGTGTCGGAAAAACATTCCTTGCCCAAACGTTAGCAAGACTTTTAAACGTTCCTTTTGCTATTGCAGATGCTACCTCTTTAACAGAAGCTGGTTATGTTGGTGAAGATGTTGAAAATATATTATTAAAATTAATTCAAGCGGCTGATTTTAACATTGAAGTTGCAGAACGTGGAATTATTTATATCGATGAAATTGATAAGATTTCAAGGAAATCAGATAATCCTTCTATTACAAGAGATGTAAGCGGAGAAGGTGTTCAAAAGGCACTTTTGAAAATTTTGGAAGGTACGGTTGCTTCTGTTCCTCCACAAGGCGGAAGAAAACATCCACACCAAGAGTTTCTTCAAATCGACACTACTAATATTTTGTTTATTTGTGGTGGTGCATTTGCTGGAATTGACAAAGTTATTCAGAATAGAGTTGGTGAAAAAGTGATTGGCTATGGTGCTAAAATTCAAACCAAACAAGAAAAAATGGCAAATGAACTTTTGAAAAGCTTGTTGCCACAAGATTTACTTAAATATGGTTTGATTCCTGAATTTGTAGGGCGTGTACCAGTCCTTGTTACCCTTGATAGTTTGAATGAAGAGTCTATGGTGAAGATTTTGACAGAACCAAGAAACGCTTTAACCAAACAATATCAATATTTGTTTGAACTTGACAATGTTTTATTGGAGTTTGAACAAGATGCTTTATTAGAAATTGCCAAGCTTGCGATTACTCGTGAGACTGGTGCAAGAGGGCTTAGAGCTATTATTGAAGGATTTATGACGGATATTATGTATCAGATTCCTTCTGATGAAACCATTGAGAAGTGTATCATCACAAAAGATACCGTTATTAATAAAACGCCACCAACGTTTGTTATCAATGAAAATAGACAGCCAATTAGAAGAATCAAAAAGAAAAAAGTAAGAAGAACCTCTGCATCATAATAAATAGTTGTACAATATAAATTATGGGGCTGTTCCAAATGGAACAGCCCCTATGTCTTATGAAGAAGGTGAAAAAAATAGAAACGTATAAAAGTTTTGCAAGGGTATATGATTTATTTATGGCAGAGACACCATATGAAGAATGGGTTTGTTACATAGAAGAAATTTTTAAAAAAGAAAAATTTTCTCCCGAGTTAATAGCAGAGCTCGGCTGTGGCACGGGGACAATCACAACCCAATTAGCAAAAAAAGGTTATAGCCTCATTGGAATTGATATTTCAGAAGAAATGCTTTTGGAAGCGAGAGAAAAGGCAGAGGAAAACAAACTAGATATTTTATATTTGAATCAAGACATGACGGAGTTTGAACTTTATGGAACGGTAGATTGTGTCATTAGTTTATGTGATAGTGTTAATTATATTTTAGAGGAAGACGACCTTTTAAAAGTTTTCAAACTGGCCAATAATTATTTGAACCCCAACGGGCTTTTTATTTTTGATATCAATACAATTTACAAATTTGAAAACATTTTAGGGAGTAATAGTTTTTCGGAAGTAACAGAGGATGCTAGTTATATTTGGGAAAATTATTATGACAAAGAAGAAATGATCAATGAGTTTTATACAAACTTTTTTATAAAAGATGAGAAATCAACGCTTTATGAGCGTTTTGAAGAATATCATTACGAAAAGGCATACACAATAGATAGTATTAAAGAGCTTTTGTTAAAAGTAAACTTTGAAATTTGTGGTGTATATGATGCTTTTTCATTTAATGAGCCACAAGAAAATTCCGAAAGAATATATTTTGTAGCAAAAGAAATTTCAAAAAACAAGGAGATTAACAATGAGTGATTATATTTTAAGGGCAATTGCTGCTGACGGTGGCATAAGAGCTTTTTTTGCCAATACAAAAGAAATGGTTCAAGAGGCTTTTGAAATTCATAAAACAAGTCCTGTTGTCTCGGCAGCGTTAGGACGGACATTGACTGCTGCTGCAATTATGGGTTCAATGTTAAAAAGTGAAAGTGATATTATTACCATTTCTATTCGTGGTGATGGCCCCATTGGTGGAATTACAGTTACTGCTGATAGTAAGGCACGGGTAAAAGGGTATGTTTTTAATAGTATGGTGGATATTCCGTTAAAAGCCAATGGAAAGTTGGATGTATCAACTGCCTTAGGGGAAGGGAATATGAATATTATCAAAGATATTGGATTAAAAGATCCTTATGTTGGTCAAATCCCATTGGTTTCAGGTGAAATTGCAGAAGACTTGACGTATTATTATGCGAAATCGGAACAAGTTCCTTCTTCTATTGCATTAGGTGTTCTGGTAGATGTTGATTATTCCATCAAACAATCAGGCGGTTTTTTTATACAATTAATGCCTGACGCTGATATTGATATTGAAATGCTAGAAAAGAATATTGCAAAATTACCGCCGATTACAACTTTACTGGAAGAGGGAAAAACTGGAGAAGAAATTTTGGAGATGGTGCTTTCAGGATATGATGTAAAAATTTTAGAGAAAATTGAAACAGCATATTACTGCAATTGTAGCCGTGAAAGAGTGGAAAAAGCTTTAATTAGTATTGGCTTACTAGATTTAAATCAAATTTTAAAAGAAGATAAAAAAGCAAACTTACATTGCCATTTTTGCAATAAAGAATATTTGTTTGATGAAAATGATTTAAGCACTATTATTGAATCATTATATACGGAGTAAGATAATAATCTGGCTTAGGATAGTATGAAGCATAAAATAAATGGGTACAATGTAACAAATATTTCATGTGTGCATATATTTAATTACTTATGATTTTCAAGGAGTGGTGAAGTGAAGATTCTAACAATTTATTCAAAAGGTTATATAGAACATTTGGTAAAGCTTTTATCAGATATAAATAAAAGCTTTACCAATAGTGGAATCTTCGTATTAGAAAAAAAGTTTTATCAAGATACAACAATTCTTAAAATAGAAAAACTAGATGAAGATGCGGATATAGAAGGCAAAATTGCTGAAGCTATATTGTATATTATAAAAAACCATTTTTCTGTATTATTCTTGAGAAGCATTCTAGTAAAAAAATATGATATGAATCACCATGAGCAAATCAATCAAGTGATTAAAATTTCAAAAGAGAAACAAATTTTAGAGATGGTGTTTAATGAGGATGAAATTGTAAGTGAGTTAAAACAAATTCTGATGGATACATCTGAAATCAACATTGAAGGTTTTATAAACTTTAGATTAAAAGAAAGCCTCAAAATTTTAGAAACACTTTTTTCAATCGAAGTAATTGAATATTTAAAGTATCAGGAATATGAAAGTTTTATAAATCTTTTAAAATTTTATGTTAAATCCCAAAGTGCCAGTGAAGATACGGTTCATATTATCGGCAATGAAAATAAGAGCTACCAATTTTTTGATAAAAACGAAAAAGACATAACAAAAAATGCAATCAGTAATTTTATAGATGAAATGTCTTCGAATAATTATGATTATGATGACATACTTGTAAATTATTTAATAACACTTTTGCCAGAAAAAATTGTAATTCATCAAGAAGATAGTATGCAAAATAGAAATGTTTTGCATACTATTAGGAAAGTGTTTCAGGAAAGAGTTTCGGTTTGCAATGACTGTCATTTGTGTAAGCATAAATAAATGTTATGACAAAAATACGGATAAATGATACAATGGCGCTAGGAGAAATCCCCAATGACTGAAAGGAAACCTCCTTTCATCATTGGGGATTTTATTTAAAAAAATAGATAGGATGTGTGAAGGATGGAAAAGAAATTTTGGCAAAAATCAGTGGTATACCAAATTTATCCTCGAAGCTTTAAAGATACAAACAACGATGGAATTGGTGATTTAAAAGGTATTATTTCAAAATTAGATTATCTTCAAAATTTAGGAATAGATATGATTTGGCTTTGTCCAGTGTATAGTTCCCCTAACGATGATAATGGTTATGATGTTAGCGATTATTATAATATTATAGAAGAGTACGGAACCATGGCAGACATGGAACAATTAATAAAAGAAGCAAAAGAAAGAAATATAGGCATTATGATGGATATTGTTGCCAATCATACTTCTGATGAACATAAATGGTTTTTGGAAGCAAAAAAAGATGTCCATAATAAATATCATAATTACTATGTTTGGGCGAAAGAGCCAAATGAATTAAAATCTATTTTTAGTGGAAGCGCATGGGAATATAATGAAGATTTAAACTTGTACTATTTACATCTTTTCAGCAAAAAACAACCAGACTTAAACTGGGCAAATGAAAATGTTCGGAAAGATGTAAAAGATATTTTAAATTTTTGGATTGACAAAGGCGTAAGTGGATTTAGATTTGACGTTATTGACACAATTGCAAAAGAACCAGAAAAACTAATTACATCTAATGGGAAAAAACTCCACGAGTATATAAGAGAAATGGCAGAAGGAACTTTTAAAGATAAAGATTTAATGACAGTGGGGGAAACTTGGAGTGCGTCACTCATAGATGCTGCTAAATATTGTAACCCTGATGGCAGTGAACTTTCTATGATTTTTCAATTTGAACATATCATGTGTGACTACATGGACGGAACAGAAAAGTGGGACTACAAAAAATTAGATTTCAAAAAGTTAAAAGCTACTTTTTATAAATGGCAAACCGAACTAGACAATATTGGTTGGAATTCACTTTTTTGGGGAAATCATGATTTGCCACGTATTGTTTCCAACTGGGGGAATGATAAAAAATACAGAGTAGAATCGGCAAAAATGCTAGCAATATTGCTTCATTTCATGAAAGGAACTGTATTTATTTATCAAGGAGAAGAAATTGGAATGACAAATGTTAAATTTGACACCATTTCTGATTATAAAGATGTAGAGACTCACAATATGTATAAGGAAAGAATTAACAATGGTTACTCCAAAGAATATTTGATGAATTCTATTTATGAAAGAGGCAGAGACAACGCAAGAACCCCTATGCAATGGGATAATTCTAACAACGCTGGTTTTTCTGATGGCTCTCCATGGATCAAAATAAATCCAAATTATGAAACAATCAATGTTGCAGAAGCATTAAAAGATATGGATTCCGTTTTTTATTGCTACAAAAAGCTGATTGAATTTAGAAAAAACAGTGATTTAAGTGATTTAATCTTATATGGTGACTTTCAATTAATTTTTGCAGATCATGAAACTGTATTTGCTTATGAAAGAACATACGAAAATCATAAAATTTTAGTGGTTTGCAATTTCTTTGAAAAAGAGTGTGAAGTTAAATTACCGGTGAGTGATGCAACTGTTGTTATTCAGAACTATGCAGATGTTATGTTGAATGGTAGTACATTGGCTTTAAGACCATATGAAGCAATCATATTTCAACTTGAAAATTAACTTGGATGAATAAATTCACAAAAACCTTTTGTCAATAGCTTTATTAATCCTGCTTGTGTAAACTTAGTAGGAGTAGGTGCTGTTATGTATAGCTTGTCAGCTCCTATTTCCCCAATATATTTTGCCAAAACGCTTCCATCTTCTATGTTAAATTGATTTGATAATATAGAGGAAACAAAGTTTTCTAAAAGTGAACTGTCTATGTTTTCTATGGTGTTAAAATTAACTTTTAACAAAGCCTCTCCATTTCGAATAAAAAAAAGGATAAATGCTTGTTCGTTATAAGCCCTAAAAAACACAAAGACATCCTTATCTTCTAATACAGCATTAAAACGTTTGGCTTTTCTTTTTAGGCTCCCAAGCTTTGTGATTTTATCTCTTGTTTGTGCAGCATTTTCAAAATTCATTTGCTGTGCCTGTGTAAGCATTATTTTCTTTAAGGCGGGGATAATTTTATTATTTTTTCCATGTATGAATTTTACAATATCTGTAATTTTAGCGCTATATTCCTCGGGAGAAATGCGTCTTTCGCAAGGGGCACAGCATTTTTTCATATGATAATGCAAACAAGCTTTTCCTTTATGATTGATATGAAAATTTTTATTGCATATAGGTGTTTGCCACACACTATTAATTAGTTCCACAACTTGTAACACATCATTTTCACGATAAAAACAGCCAAAATACTCCCCGGCATCGGAGTTTTTTTCATAAGCAACAGTTAGGTTTGGATACTCGCTATCCAAATCTATTTTTAAATAAGGAAATATTTTATCTTTTTTTAGGGCGGCATTATAGTGTGGTTTGTGCTTTTTTATTAGGGTACATTCTAAAATCAGTGCCTCTGATTCGGTGGGGGTAAGTATGTAATCAAAATCCACGATTTCTTTTACGAGTCTAACAATTTTTTCATCCTTATCTTTTGTATTTTGAAAATATTGCTTTACACGGTTTCGTAGGGCTTTCGATTTTCCAATATATATAATTTCTCCCCTTTTGTTTTTAAAAAGATAGCAGCCAGGCAAAAGAGGAAGTTGTTGTATTTTTTCTGATAGACTTAACATATGATTGACCTTTCACACACCCTAATAATTAGTATAGTTTTTTTGTTCATGGTACATTATTTTATTCCCTTTTGCAAATCTTAATTTAGCTTAAATTAAAAAAAACATCCTCTTTCATTAAAAAGGATGTTTTTTTTTAGATTTTAGTGATGATGCGGATGTCCCTCATGGTCATGTTCATCTGTTACATCTTCAACTTGAAGAACACCTTCATCAATTAAAAGCTGAGCAACCAAAGCACTAGATGCTTTTTTGATGTGTTTCTTTTCTATATTTTGGAATGAAAATACTAAGTTGCTTTCAAACTTATCGATTGTCCATGCAGTAGGAAGTACCCCTAAATAAACTTGTCTTATTAATTTTTGATTATAGGCAGGGAGTTTTTCAAGGCTTTCTTTAATGGCAGTTGTTATTTTTTCAATTTCAGTGTTCAGATTAATTGGTTCATCTAAGTTTATATTCTCAACAGGCATTAAATTTCTCATATCAAGTGGATTTAAAAATAATTGTTTTACAAGATTCTTTGAACCAATGATATTAAGGGTTTCTTCTGTTATATCATCTTGGGTTACTTTTTTCAAAAAGCTAGCTGATTTATTTTCCAACAATTCAACTTGGTCAAGCACTTTTTCAATTTTAAATTGTAATCTTGATAAAATTGTTTCAGCAACAAGCTCCATTTGTTCCCCAGTTTCATCTTTTATAATTTCACAAATAGAATAATAAATATCTTTTGTCATGTCATCATAAAGCATATCAAAATCTGCAGTAAAAGTTAAAATAGAGATTAAGCTGTTTAAACAGTTGTATTGTAGTTTGATATAGTCGTCTAAGTCATCTAACTTATAAAGTAACTCAATCAATGTACCATTTATTTTTTCAATATCACTTGGTAAGAGAATTTTAAAATCAGTTTGTTCAAACTCAGATAATACATTTCTCACACTGGTAAAATTTTCATAATATTCTTTAAAACCAGTAGGAAGCATTTTTACTCTTGCAAAATGGAATGTACTGAATATATAATCATTTTGTGGGAGCAAATCAATTAAATACATCATGCTCTCTTTAATATGGTCTGAAAATTTTTCTTTTGTCATTTGGATTGGAATACATTTTAAAATTTTAGACATATTATCTTTTTGTTGTAAATCGTCCTGAGTCATTCTGGCAAAACTTAAACAGTGGGTGAAAAATAATTGTTCATCCATGTCATCAGATTGATCTTCTGTTAAAAAAGCTTTATAAAAATAATCAATATCCGTTAGTTCTTGCAAAACTTTTGCTTGTCTTGTAACATGAGATAAGCTTTTAAACAAATTCATTACATCATCACGACAGTTTGTGATTTGAGATAAAATATCTTCTCTGTTTTCAACGGCTAAGTTAAAACTGTTTTCGAGTTCAACAATGTAACCAGATATTTTTTTAGTAATATTGTTTATTCTATCATTTGTATCAGCAGTTTCAGGGAAGGAAATTTTTTTAAGTTGAGATATTTCCACATAATCTGATAGTAATGTTAAATAGCTCGCCTCAAGATATTCAAGGGTTTCTTGTATGGATGTATCTACGATTATTTTTTCTGACTCTTTACTAATGCTCATTTGTTAAATCTCTCCATTTCTTTTTTTATTTTAGAATAACATTAATTTGCCAAATTGTCGATGATTATATGACATAATGTGCAAAAAAAGGGGGCTAAGCTGTGATTAAGGTGCTTATTGCCGATTTTGACTCTGATACTTGTAAAAATTTTAGAACCTATATAAAACTATCATTCCAACAAAATTTTCGTGTAGTAAAAACAGTTGAAACAAATAAAGATTTTATAAAAGTATTGACAGAATCAGGTGCGGATTTGGTCATTGCAGATATAAAATTTTTAGGCACGCTAGCGTTAAGAACATTAAATGATGTATCGGAAGTATTACCAAATATACGCTTTATACTGTATGGAATGTACGATGATTCGGATTACCTTCAAAAAAGCATGGATTTTAATTGTATTCAATATATGTTTAAACCGGTAAAGCCAGCTGATTTAGATCGGTGTCTACAAGTTGCTGAAAAAGTTTTAAAAGATATAGAGCAAAAAAATGAAGAAAATAAATATTTATTAAGCTTGTATGATAAAAATCTTGTAGTTTTTGAAGATAGATTTTTAATCAACTTAATTCACGGACATTTAGAAAGTGAACGTGAAATAAAAAAAAGTTTTGAATATTTTAACATCAATATTATCCCTGACTATACGGTTTTTATTGTAAAAGTAGATAACTTCAGGCAAATTATTTTGACATTAGAAGAAAAAGAAAAACAGTTGATGATTTTTAATGTGTTACTTAAAATAAATACAATTTTGGATGAATTAAAAAATGGGAAAGCCTTTATTAATCATTTTAATGCTGTAACGGTTATTGTGGGTGGCTCTCTTAGTTTTCAAGAAATGTATGATTTAGCCACTAGGATAAAAGAATTTATATTAAAAAATATTAGAATTGAAGTTACAATTGGAATTGGAAATTCTTACAATAAAGCAACAGAAATTCCGGTATCATATAAACAAGCAAAAGCAGCATTACGATATACGAATATTTTTGGTTCAAATGCAATTATACCAATTGATTATGCGGAGCCAAGTAACAATATCACCTATCGATACCCCTTGAAAAAAGAAGAGTTGCTGGTTTATACAACCGTTGTTGGGGATTTCTCCAGTGCGGAAAAACGTCTGTTGGAAATAATGGAAGCATTAAAAGCGTGTGGAACGTTACCAGATAAATTATTGCCAAAAATCATTTTGGATATTCTTATTTCAATTAATCGAAATGCCAGTGAACAAAATGTGGAGCTGGACGATATATTTTCTAAGTTTTTCTCTGTTAGAGTAATATCGGGTATTAAAACGTTAGAAGAAGCTTATCACTATCTACATGAGATGATTTTAAATACTTGCGAATATATTAAAAATAATCAAAACAATAGAGACCATAAAATTTATAATGAAGTGAAGCAATTTGTTCTAGACCGATATTTTGAAAACCTAACACTTTTTAAAATGGCATATAAATTTAATTGCACACCAGACTATTTAAACAGGCTTTTTTTAGAAAAAGAAAAAAAGTCATTTTATGATTTTGTAATTTTATCAAGACTGGATGTTGCAAAGAGACTAATTGCCGAATCAGGAAGCGAAATAGATGATGAAAATATTGCATATCGAATTGGTTATGAGGATATAAAGTATTTTAGAAGCATTTTTAGACAATATGTAGGTATTAATATTACAGACTATCGAAATATGAATAAAAAATAAAAGTGGTTCTAAAAAACTTGAAACCTGATAACATTATATGATAGTATACATTACGACGTAATGGCCTTATTGCTACCCAGCAAACTATAAATATGTAAACAAATAATGAGGAGGATATTATATGGATGAAAATCAACAAAACTACAGGGTTGTACCAGAGGAAGAAAAGATTTATTTTTCAATTGACAGAGATACCATTAGCACAACTTCAAAGTGGGCTAAGTTCCAAGCAATTTTAAATATTATTTGTGGGGCTTTTACCTGTATCAGTATTATTGGTATTCCTGTTGGAATATTTTTGATCCTTAGCGGGATGAATTTATTAAGGGCCTGTGAAAAGTTAGGTAACTACTTAAACACAAATGACATGGGAAAGATTGCAGAATCTTATGTTGAGTTAAAAGGGTTCTTTAAAAACAGAGGCATTGCTTCTATTATCAAAATTTGTTTCTCCATTATAGGTATACTTTTATATATTGTAATCTTTGCAGCAGCCATTGCTGCCTACATGGGATCCTCTGGAGCATATTCTTATTAATATACCCTTATCTTCAAATTTATTGTAAAAAATTGTTTGAAAAATATTGACACACTTATTAAAATCTGCTAATATTTTCATAAATTAAATCATTAAATTAAAAGCTACGATTGAGACACGGTACTTTTGTTATTATCTTTCAGAAAGTTGGTGGTTGATGCGAACCAACAGATTGACAAATTTAAACAATCACTCATGAGCTGATACTCTGAAGTTATTTTAAAATAATAAGTAAGAGTTTTCCGGAAACCCCGTTAAAAGTAAAAGTTTGTTTGAACTTTATGAGATTTTTGCTGCGAAGCAAAATTAAAATTTTGGGTGGTAACACGTGGCTAATCCTCGTCCCTATGTCTTTTGGCATAGAGAACGAGGTTTTTTATTATAAAAAAAGAAAGAGGTGTTTTTATGTCAAGGCACGTAATTTCAATACTTGTAGTTAATAATGCCGGTGTTTTAAGTAGGGTTTCAGGGCTGTTTTCACGACGCTGTTATAATATTGACAGTTTAAGCGTTGGGATCACAGAGGACCCACAGTTTTCGAGAATTACCGTTGTTGCAAGAGGCGATGATTATATTATCGACCAAATAAAAAAACAACTGGAAAAACTTGTTGACGTAATCAAAGTGGATGAAATGCTACCAGGGTTAGCAGTTTATCGAGAGCTTGCACTCATCAAAGTAAATGCTGACGCCACAACACGTCCTGCCATAGCGGGAATTGTTGAAATATTTAGAGCTAACATAATTGACGTAGCAAATTCAGCACTAACAATTGAAATAACAGGCGGTCAGGATAAAATCTCTGCTTTTATTGAACTCATGGCACCATACAAAGTGAAAGAAATTGTTCGCACAGGGTTAACAGCGCTAGAGCGAGGCAATTCAATTATAAAAGATAAAATTCTTAAGGAGGATTAATTTATTATGGCAAAGTTATATTATCAAGAGGATTGTAATTTAAATTTATTAAAAGGTAAAAAGGTAGCGATTATTGGTTATGGTAGCCAAGGTCACGCCCACGCATTAAATCTACATGAATCTGGTGTTGATGTAATTGTTGGTCTTTATGAAGGAAGCAAATCTTGGAAGTTAGCAGAAGAAGCAGGTTTAAAAGTTGCAACGGCTGCAGATGCTTCAAAAGAAGCTGACGTAATTATGATTTTAATAAACGATGAAAAACAAGCTAAATTATATAAAGAAAGTATTGAACCAAACTTAACAGCTGGAAAGTACCTTGCTTTTGCACATGGTTTCAATATTCACTTTGGCCAAATTGTTCCTCCTGCAGATGTAAATGTATTTATGATTGCACCAAAAGGTCCTGGACACACAGTAAGAAGCCAATATCAAGAAGGCAGAGGTGTTCCTTGTCTGATAGCTGTTTACCAAGATGCTTCTGGAGATACAAAAGATATCGGTCTTGCTTATGCTAACGGAATCGGTGGCGCAAGAGCTGGTATTCTTGAAACAACATTTAAAGAAGAAACTGAAACTGACCTTTTTGGAGAACAAGCAGTTTTATGCGGTGGGGTTTCTGAATTAATGAAAGCTGGCTTTGAAACACTTGTAGAAGCGGGATACCAACCAGAAAGTGCATATTTCGAATGTATGCACGAAATGAAATTAATTGTTGACCTTGTAAATCAAGGCGGTTTAACTTATATGAGATATTCTATTAGTGATACTGCAGAGTATGGTGATTACAGTATTGGAAAAAGAATTATCACCGACGAAACCAAAAAAGAAATGAAAAAAGTACTTACAGAAATCCAAGATGGAACTTTTGCGAAAAACTGGATTTTAGAAAATCAAGCAAATCGTCCTAACTTCAATGCTACAAGAAGAATGGAAACAGAACATCAAATCGAAGTAGTTGGAAAAGAATTAAGAAAAATGATGAGCTGGCTTAAAAAATAAATAAAAAAATGATGGCAATTATTGCTTTTAGGAGGCTGAATGGTGACTTCGACTGTAAAAATATTTGACTCAACATTACGTGATGGTGCTCAAGCTCAAGGAATTTCATTTTCTGTTGAGGATAAGCTTAAAATAGTGGTAGCCCTTGATAAATTGGGAATCAGTTATATTGAAGCAGGAAATCCTGGTTCTAATCCTAAAGATTTAGAATTTTTTAGAAGAGTAAAAGAAATCAAATTACAAAATGCTAAATTAGCCGCATTTGGAAGCACAAGAAGACATGACGTTGAAGCAAAAGAGGACAAAAATATTCAGTCACTTCTATCAGCAGAAACAGATGTTGTTGTAATTTTCGGAAAGTCATGGGATTTTCATGTAACGGATATTATTAAAACAACGCTGGAAAAAAATTTAGCCATGATTGCTGATACAATAAAATATTTAAAAAGCTTACATAAAGAAGTAATTTTTGATGCGGAACATTTTTTTGATGGGTACAAAGCCAATCCAGAATATGCTTTTCAGTGTTTGACCGCCGCAAAAGAAAGTGGCGCAGACAGCCTTGTACTTTGTGATACTAATGGGGGAACATTTCCAGATGAAATTTTTGAAATCACAAAAAAGGTTTATGAAACGCTTCATATGGAGATTGGGATACACTGCCATAACGACTGTGGAATGGCAGTATCCAATTCCATCATGTCTGTTTTGGCTGGAGTAACCCACGTACAAGGTACTTTTATTGGTTTTGGGGAACGATGTGGAAATGCAACCCTCTCGACCATTATTCCTAGTTTGCAAATCAAAAAAGGAATGAGCTGTATTCCAGAAGAGAAACTTCAAGCGCTCACCGAAACAGCAATTTATATTTCTGAAGTTGCCAATGTTTCACTTTCTGATAAAGAGCCTTTTGTAGGGGGCTGTGCTTTTACTCATAAAGGTGGTATGCACATTGACGGCGTTTCCAAGGTACCACATTCCTTTGAACATATAAATCCTGAGCTAGTAGGAAATGAAAGAAAATTTTTAATGTCTGAGGTGGCAGGAAGAAGCACGCTTATCTCTAAAATACAAAAAGTTACGCCAAGTTTGTCAAAGGATTCTCCAGAAACGGAGCAAATCATTAACAGGCTAAAACAACTGGAGCACGAAGGTTATCAATTCGAAGGTGCTGAAAGTACATTCGAACTTGTAATAAGAAAACAATTAGGAAAATACAAATCGTTTTTCGAACTGGAAAACTTTAAAATAATCGGCGAACAGCCACATGTGGACGGTGCTAGTTCATCCGCTGTGATTAAAGTTACTGTTGATGGTAAAACAGAGATTACGGCAGCAGAAGGTGACGGACCAGTAAATGCACTGGATAAAGCTCTTCGAAAAGCCCTTGAAATTTTTTATCCTGAATTATCAGAAGTTCATCTAACAGATTATAAAGTTCGTGTTCTGGATAGCAAAACAGCAACTGCTTCAAAAGTTCGTGTTTTAATAGAATCAACAGATGGAAAACATCACTGGACTACAGTTGGAGTTTCTACAGACATCATTGAAGCAAGTTGGATTGCCTTAGTGGACTCAATTGAATTTAAGTTGATAAAAGACATCGAGAAAAAGTTTAAAGCATTCTTATAAATAAAAAGGTGGATATTATGACAGACGTACAAGAAGAAAATATTTCCATGCCCGTAAGTGAGCTTGGAATCATAAGCATGAAAGGCTGCGAAGCGATAACAGAAAAAATAAATAATTACTTAAAAGATTGGCGCAGTTCTGCAGAAGGTTTTAACGTAAGAGTTTCATGTCCTCGTTTTTCAACTGGAGAGGGCAAGGGAATTGTTCATGAAACGGTTAGAGGGTATGATATTTATATTTTAATTGACGTTTTTAATTACGGAATTACTTACAAAATGTATGGTACTGATATTCCCATGTCACCAGATGAACATTTTCAAGATTTGAAAAGAGTCATTTCTGCGATGGGAGGCAAATCAAAAAGAATTACTGTTATTATGCCTATGCTTTATGAAGGACGACAACATAGGAGAAATATCCGAGAATCATTAGATTGCGCCCTTGCACTACAAGAATTAGTAAACATTGGTGTTGAAAATATTATTACGTTTGATGCCCATGACCCTAGGGTTCAAAATGCAATACCACTACACGGCTTTGAAAATGCTCAACCGTATTATCAAATGGTGAAATCTCTTTTGAATAATGTTCCAGATATTAAGATTGACAGCAAAAACTTAATGATGATTTCTCCAGATGAAGGTGGAATGTCAAGAAGTATTTACTATTCGTCTGTTTTAGGAATTGATTTAGGGATGTTTTATAAGAGACGTGATTATTCTACTATTGTAAATGGTAGAAACCCAATTTTAAGCCATGAATTTTTAGGGGACAACGTTGTTGGAAAAGATGTTATCGTGGTGGATGATATGATTTCATCGGGTGAATCTATTCTTGACGTTTCTATAAAATTAAAAGAACGTGGTGCAAAACGTATTTTTGTATTTTCAACATTTGGTTTATTTGTGGATGGGTTAGAAAACTTTGATAAGGCACATAATGAGGGGATTATTGAAAAGGTATTTACAACAAACCTTACTTTTGTGACAAAAGAACTAAAAGAAAGACCTTGGTATGTAGAAGTAGATATGTCAAAATATATTGCGTATATCATCGATACTTTAAATCATGATAAAAGCATTAGCAAATTATTAAATCCAGTGAATCGTATTAAAAGCATTTTAGAAAAATATAGAGGTGAAATAAATTAGTATCCATTAGATTTTAAGGAGGAATTAGCATGGGAATGACAATGACACAAAAAATCTTAGCAGATCACGCAGGTCTCGAAAGTGTTGTTGCTGGTCAACTTATAGAAGCAAAGTTAGATTTAGTGTTAGGCAACGATGTAACAACACCAGTAGCAATAAAAGAATTTAATAAAATTGGTGTTACAGAAGTTTTTGACAAAAACAAAGTTGTAATTGTTCCAGACCATTTTACACCGAATAAGGATATTAAATCTGCTGAACACTGTAAAATGATTAGAGAGTTTGCCAATGAAAAGCAAATCGAAAATTATTTTGAAGTAGGTCAAATGGGGATTGAACATTGTTTACTACCTGAAAAAGGGCTTGTTGTTCCTGGAGATGTTGTAATCGGGGCAGATTCTCATACTTGTACTTACGGGGCTTTGGGTGCTTTTTCAACTGGTGTTGGAAGTACTGATATGGCTTGTGGAATGGCAAGAGGTATCACTTGGTTTAAAGTTCCTTCTGCATTAAAATTTGTTTTAACAGGAAAGCCTGCTAAATGGGTAAGTGGAAAAGATATTATTTTACATATCATCGGTATGATAGGCGTTGATGGCGCTTTATATAAATCAATGGAATTTTTTGGCGATGGCTTAAGCTATTTATCCATGGACGAGAGATTCACAATTGCCAATATGGCAATTGAAGCTGGCGGAAAAAATGGAATTTTCCCAGTAGATGAAAAAACATTACAATATGTAAAAGAACATTCAACAAAAGAATTTAAAGTATATGCAGCAGACGAAGATGCAGTATACGACGAAGTTTATACAATTGATTTAACAACACTAAAACCAACGGTAGCATTTCCACACTTGCCAGATAACACAAGAACAATTGATAATGTTGGTGATGTAAAAATCGATCAAGTTGTAATTGGTTCTTGTACAAATGGTAGAATTGAAGATTTAAGAATTGCTGCATCTATTTTAAAAGGTAAAAAAGTTGCCAAAGGCGTTCGTGTTATTGTTTTCCCTGGAACTCAAAAAATTTATCTGGATGCGCTTAAAGAAGGGCTTATTGAAGATTTTGTAAATGCTGGAGCAGTGTTCAGCACTCCAACTTGTGGTCCTTGCTTAGGTGGTCACATGGGAATTTTAGCAAAAGGGGAAAGAGCAATTTCTACAACAAATCGTAACTTTGTTGGAAGAATGGGACATCCAGAATCAGAAGTTTATCTTTCAAGTCCTGCTGTTGCTGCTGCATCTGCAATTACTGGTAAAATTACAAATCCAGAAGATTTAGCTTAAAGGGGGAAATGCACATGGAAATCAAAGGTAAAGTTTTTAAATATGGCGACAATGTAGATACAGATGTAATTATTCCAGCCAGATATCTTAATTCGTCAGACCCAAAAGAACTTGCAAAACATTGCATGGAAGATATTGATGCAGATTTTGTGAACAAAGTTGCTGATGGTGACATTATTGTTGCAAATAAAAATTTCGGTTGTGGTTCTTCAAGAGAACATGCTCCTATTGCAATAAAGGCTTCTGGTATATCTTGTGTTATTGCAGATACATTTGCTAGAATTTTCTATAGAAATGCAATTAACACAGGACTCCCAATTTTAGAGTGTGCTGATGCTGCCAAATCAATTGAAAATGGTGATGAAGTTACCATTGACTTATCATCAGGTGAAATTAAAAATATTACAAAAAATGAAACATATCAAGCGCAGCCATTCCCTAAATTTATGCAAGATATTATGGCGGCTGACGGCCTCATTAACCAAACTCGTGAAAAGTTAAACTAATCTGATTAAGGTAATAATACCTTAACAGCATATCGGAGGATTTTTATAATGAATTTTAATATTGCGGTTATTCCTGGTGACGGAATTGGTCCAGAAGTAATTCATGAAACAATGAATGTTTTACATAAAATTGGTTCAAAATTTTCTCATACATTTAACTTTACGGAAGTAGATGCTGGTGGTTGCGCAATTGACAAACATGGTGAGCCATTGCCTCAAAAAACAATTGAAATTTGTAAAAACAGCGATTCTGTTTTGTTAGGTGCAGTTGGTGGCTATAAGTGGGATACACTTCCAGGAGACCAAAGACCAGAAAGAGCTTTGCTTGGTTTAAGAGGTGAACTTGGTTTGTATGCTAATTTACGTCCAGCTATTTTATACAAATCTCTTAAAGATGCTTGCCCATTAAAAGCAGAAACAGCAGAAAAAGGCATTGACATCATGGTTATTCGTGAGTTAACTGGCGGTATGTATTTTGGTGAACGAGGAAGAAAACAAACAGATATGGGCGAAGCTGCTTTTGACACAGAGATGTATAGTGTGGAAGAAGTAAGAAGAATTGCTGTAGCCGCTTTTGATATTGCACGTAAAAGAAATAAAAAAGTGATGAATGTTGATAAAGCAAATGTGCTTGAAAGTTCAAGACTTTGGAGAGAAGTTGTTTTAAAGGTAGCAGAAGACTACAAAGATGTTCAGTTGGAACATATGTATGTTGATAATGCTTCTATGCAATTAATTAAAAATCCTCAACAATTTGATGTTGTGGTTACAACCAATATGTTCGGCGATATTTTATCTGACGAAGCAAGTATGATTACTGGTTCCATTGGTATGCTTCCTTCGGCAAGCTTAGGAAAATCAAAACTTGGTATGTATGAGCCAATTCACGGCTCAGCACCAGACATTGCAGGAAAAGACTTGGCAAATCC
The DNA here is from genome assembly GCA_031546905.1 of Eubacteriales bacterium. GTDB lineage: Bacteria > Bacillota > Clostridia > Lachnospirales > JAVBJQ01 > JAVBJQ01. The sequence goes on from JAVBJQ010000046.1 coordinate 87,578, forward strand.
AATTGCTACTATTCTGTCTGCTGCGATGATGTTACGATATTCCTTTGACTTAAATGAGGAAGCCGTTGTCATTGAAAATGCAGTTTTAGAAGTGCTGGAACAAGATTATAGAACAGCTGACATTATGAGCGAAGGAAAAAAACAAGTAGGAACAAAAGAAATGGGCAAGCTTATTCTTGACCAAATTAAATAAATTTCAACCCCTTTTCAATTTTGAAATAGGGGTTTTTATTAAAACTAATTAAGGGGTGTTTTATCAGTGCTAGACGACTTAATCATTTATTTAGATGGAGAATACGTAAAAAAAGCAGATGCAAAGATTTCTGTGTTTGATCATAGTGTTTTATATGGAGATGGAGTTTTTGAAGGCATCAGAGCTTATAATGGTAGAGTTTTTAAATTAAAAGAACATATCGATCGGATTTTTTATGCAGCAAAGGCGATTATGTTAGAAATTCCGCTAACAAAAGAACAACTAACAAATGTAGTCATCGAAACAATCAAGAAAAATAATTTTAAAGATTCTTATGTTCGGCTTGTTGTGACAAGAGGTGTAGGAGACTTAGGGTTAAGTCCAAAAAATTGTGTGAAGCCCACTATTTTTTGTATCGCTTCTACCATTGCCCTTTACCCAAAAGAAATGTATGAAAGTGGTTTGCCAGTCATAACGGCTTCTCAAAGAAGAAACAAAGCAACTGTAGTAGATCCACAAATTAAATCATTAAATTATTTAAATAATATTCTTGCGAAAATTGAAGCAAATCGTGCCAATGCCCAAGAAGCTATTATGCTCACTCATGATGGAATCGTTGCAGAATGTACTGGCGATAATATTTTTATTATTAAAGATGGCATAATTTACACACCACCAATTCATGTTGGAATTTTAGATGGCATCACAAGAAGAACTATTATGGAACTTGCTAAAAAAGAAGGACTTGAAGTATTAGAAAAAGAATTTACGTTATTCAACGTTTATAATGCAGATGAGTGTTTCTTGACGGGAACTGGTGCTGAATGTATTGCGGTTAATACAGTGGATGACAGAGTAATTGGAGATGGTAGTGCAGGACCAATTACAAAAAAACTATTGGATTTATTTAAACACTATGTTCAAAATGAAGGAACTTCAATTTATTAGTTAGGAGTGATTTGCGTGATTAGTGATAGAGTGAAAACAGGAGCAGAAAAAACTCCTCACAGAGCTTTATTCAAAGCAATGGGATACACTGATGAAGAATTAAAAAAACCTTTGATTGGTGTTGTAAATGCACAAAACGAAATTATTCCAGGGCATATTCATCTTGATACTATTTGTAATGCAGTGAAAGCGGGAATACTTGCTGCGGGTGGAACACCAATTGAATTTCCTTCTATCGGTGTTTGTGATGGAATAGTAATGGGGCATATCGGTATGCACTATTCTCTAGCAAGCCGTGAATTAATTGCTGATAGCATCGAAACTATGGCGATGGCTCATGGCTTCGATGGTTTAGTGTTGATTCCAAATTGTGATAAAATCGTTCCTGGGATGTTAATGGCAGCAGCCAGATTAAATATTCCTTCTATTTTTATTAGTGGGGGGCCAATGCTTGCTGGAAAAATTGATTGTAACGAAGAAGGAATTAATCTTTCTTCTACATTTGAAGCCGTTGGCGCTTTCGGTGCCGGGAAAATTGATGAACAACAATTAATGGATTATGAAAATAATGCTTGTCCAACTTGTGGCTCTTGTTCGGGTATGTATACTGCCAACAGTATGAACTGCTTAACGGAAGTTTTGGGAATGGGGTTACCAGGGAACGGAACAATTCCATCTGTGTATGCGGAAAGAATTCGACTTGCAAAGTATGCGGGAATGAAAATTATGGATTTGGTAAGAGATGATATTAAACCTCGTGATATTATGACAACGAGTGCGTTTATGAATGCGTTGACTGTTGACATGGCGCTAGGATGTAGTACAAATAGTATGTTACACTTACCAGCTATTTCTCATGAAGCTGGTGTTGCAATTACATTTGATATGGCAGCAGAAGTAAGTGCAAAAACACCTAACCTCTGTAAACTTGCCCCAGCGGGTCATCATCATATAGAAGATTTACACGCAGCTGGGGGAGTATCTGCTGTTATAAAAGAACTAACAAAATTATCCCTAATAAACACAGATATCCTAACGGTTACGGGAAAAACCGTTGGTGAAAATATAAAAAATGTAGTAAATAAAAATAAAAATGTTATTCGAGAAGCAGAAAATCCATACAGTACAACTGGTGGAATTGCAATTTTAAAAGGGAATATTGCAGTAGATGGTTGTGTTGTAAAACGTTCGGCTGTTGCTCCAGAAATGTTAAAACACAAAGGGCCTGCAGTGGTTTTTAATTCAGAAGAAGAAGTTACACAGGCTATTTTTTCAGGGAAAATTGTAAAAGGCAACGTGGTTGTCATCCGTTACGAAGGCCCAAAAGGTGGCCCGGGAATGAGAGAAATGTTAGGACCAACATCAGCACTTGCAGGAATGGGTCTTGACAAAAGTGTTGCGCTAATTACAGATGGAAGATTTAGTGGAGCAACCAGAGGTGCTTCTATTGGGCATATTTCTCCAGAAGCTGCAGTGGGTGGCAACATTGCACTTGTAGAAAATGGAGATTTTATTGAAATTGATATTAATGAAGGAATAATCGAACTTTGTATTTCTGATGCAGAACTAGAGGAAAGAAGAAAAAAATTAGTGATTTTAGAACCAAAAATTAAAACAGGATATCTTGCGAGATATGCCAAGTTAGTTTCTTCTGCTGACAAAGGGGCTATAGTAAGCTAGTTTGTCAAACCGCTATAAAAAGAAAAGGAGGTTTTGTTTATGTTATTAACAGGAGCAGATATTTTAATCGAATGTTTAAAAGAGCAGGGTGTAGATAGTATTTTTGGTTATCCTGGTGGTGCGGTTTTAAATATTTATGATTCGTTGTATAAATATAGAGATGAAGTAACGCATTATTTAACTTCTCACGAGCAAGGTGCGGCTCATGCTGCAGATGGGTACGCACGTGCAACTGGAAAAGTTGGTGTTTGCCTTGCTACATCGGGACCTGGTGCTACCAATCTAGTTACAGGAATTGCAACAGCCTACATGGATTCTATCCCTATGGTTGCAATTACCGGAAATGTTGCTTTGCCATTACTCGGAAAAGATAGTTTTCAAGAAGTAGACATTGCAGGCATCACCATGCCAATTACAAAGCATAACTACATTGTAAAAGATGTAAATGAACTTGCAGACACCATTAGAAAAGCATTTTATATTGCAAAAGAAGGTCGTCCTGGTCCTGTGCTTATTGATATTCCAAAAGATGTTACTGCAAATAAAGCGGAATACGAATATAAAAAGCCACAAGAAATTAAACGACAAGACAAATATCTTCAAGTAAGCGATATTGAAAAAGCGGTTGAAATTATAAAAAAATCGAAAAAGCCATACATTTATGCGGGTGGTGGCGTTATAACTGCTGATGCATCAGCAGAACTAATTCAATTTGCTGATGTAATTGATGCACCTGTTTGTTGTAGCTTTATGGGTCTTGGGGGATTCCCAGAGACAAATGAAAGATATACAGGAATGGTTGGGATGCACGGCACAAAAACTTCTAACCTTGCAGTTACAGATTGTGATTTGTTAATTGCAATTGGTTCACGATTTAGTGATAGGGTAGTAAGTAATGCAGCAAAATTTGCAGCAAATTCTCAAGTTTTACACATAGATGTAGACCCAGCAGAAATAAACAAAAATATTATTACCTATCATTCTGTTTTGGGAGATTTAAAAGTCTCGTTATCAAAACTTAATGAAGCATTGGAACAACAAAGTCATGCTCCATGGATAAATACTATTAATGAATGGAAAGTGAAATACACAAAAGCGTATGCGGATCATGGCGAGCTGAGACCCCAATATATTATGGAGAAAATTTTCGAATATACAAATGGGGAAGCATTAATTACAACAGAAGTTGGTCAAAATCAAATGTGGGCAGCACAATATTACACTTATACCAAGCCTAGAACTTTTATTTCTTCTGGCGGTCTTGGGACTATGGGATTTGGACTTGGGGCTTCCATGGGTGTAAAAATTGGTTGTCCGGACAAAACTGTTTTTAATATTGCTGGCGATGGAAGTTTTAGAATGAATTGCAATGAACTTGGAACGGCGGTTGCCTACAATATTCCTATTATTATTGTTATTTTAAATAACCATGCACTGGGAATGGTTCGACAATGGCAAACTTTCTTTTATGATGCTCGTTTCTCACACACCACCATGTCTAACACAACTGATTTTGTAAAATTAGCAGAAGCGTACAAAGCGGTAGGATTCAATGCTACTACTAAGGAAGAATTTGATATTGCTTTGAAGAAAGCCATAGAGATAAATAAAACAGTTGTGATCAATTGTGAAATTGGAAGTGATGAAAAAGTATTTCCCATGGTTCCACCAGGGGCCGCGATTGATGAACTTATTATGGAAAGCGAAGCGTAAAAATAGAACAAAAGATATTAAGGTACATGACGTGTACTGGATCTACTGATAAATAAAAAACAAAACAAAAAACGAGTCGTGGCACAACTCGTTTTTTGTTTTGTTTTTTATTCTATTGTTGTTTTCCATAAGCCATGAAGGTTACAATAAGCAAAAGCTGCAATCAGCTACCGTAATCATTCCAACCAAATTGCCACAATGCTTACAAATATAGAACTTTTGTCCAGATTTCATAAAACTACTTCCTTAATGTAAGTATAAAAAAATTATGTAGTCAACAATTACAGTGGTCTAACTTTTAATTTCCATTCACAGGATGAAACTTCAAATTGGATTTTACAATTTTCCAGATAAATAGAGCAATCTCAAAGTCAATCATACTATGTATGACAGTACCTATGCCAACTAGAAGAAAAATAGAAGTAAAAAATCCTTTGGCATAATAGGCTTGTGACATATGGTTTCCAAAATAAAATGGCATAACGGCAATTACTTCGCAAACGGCATGCAGTAGCCCAATACAAAAAGAAAAAATAAATGCGGATATTCTTTTATTGAGAATAAAAGGATTTTTTCGAAGAATAAGAGCACCACAAAGAGCAAATATTACGTGAGTAGACGCTCTTGCTACCACGACAATGGGGAACCCAGCAAGAAAAAAGCCTATAGTAGTACCAAAGGCAACACTAATAGCGGTGGCTGGTGAAATAAACATCGCAATAAAAATAACAACGTGGCTTGCCAGTGTAAAAGAGGCAGGTTCAAGTATAATTTTTATTGGCGAAATAACGGGAAGGATAATGCCAATTGCACAAAGTAGCGCTGAAACAGCAAGGCTATAAACTTTATTTTTTGCAACCATAACAGTAACATCTCCTAAAATATAATATGTTAGTACATATGTCTTGACACATAATTTACATATTATATTTTTAATGAAGTGTTTTGTCAATTATAAAATAAAATATTTTCATTTTTAAGTGCAGCAAGTATTCGTTCAAAAGTAGCTTCATTGCTATATTTTATGGTATGAAGGTGTATCCCATTTGTGAGGGTAGAAAGCGATAAAGCATTATGCTCTTTTGTTTTTTCTAAAAAATTGTCAGCATCATAACGGGAGGCAATTTGAAGTTCTCCACATAATTGACCATAAATGGGATGTTCTACAATAACGTTCATGATACAGCCCCCATGATCTACAATGATGTAGAGTTCTTTCAAAGTATCGTCTGAGGAATGGTTGCAAACAATGGTACGGATAATACTTCCATCATTCATAGGAGATTCTATAACATATCCTCGAGGTGTTGCAATAATGTTAATAGAACTAGCTCTTAAAAGTGCAATATCTCCCACAATAACTTGACGACTTACATTAAAATTACTTGCTAGTGAAGTTGCACTGATGGGTTGTGTACTGCCTTTTAAAAAATTAATAATTTCTTCTCTTCTTTTTATTGAAGTCATTTTTTCACCTATCTATATTTAGTTGGATTTTGTTTTGATGGAAAGTATTTATTCACATCCTCTGATACATACATAAAATATTTCTATTTCAAATTCTACAGTTTAGACATTTAAAATTCTTCCATATATAATGAAATACAATAGTAGTATTTTAACATAGCTTTTATCAATTTTAAACAAAGAATAGTATGTATTATTCTGTTTTTTAAAATTCAAATTTAAAGATTTTCTGAAACTGATAGGGTAACTTTAAAAAAATGTATTCCAAACTATCAAGCAAAATCAAGGTCTTCAGCACTTTTTTTAATAAAGTTAAAAAATTCTACAAAATTTTCAAAAAAAGCGTTGACAAACATATAGCCTTGTGTTAATATATGTCTTGTTCGGCCGAGAAATACAAAAACAAAAACGGCAGACAAGCTTTTTAAATAAACTTGAACATTGAAAACTAAATAGCAGAAATAAAACCAAACCCAAAAATTCTTTTGAGATTAATCTACTCAAAAAGAATAAAGCAAGAAAAAGAAACAAAAAGCAAAAGTCAGAAGTAACTGACGCAAAGGAAACAAACAACTCAACACGAGAGTTTGATCCTGGCTCAGGATGAACGCTGGCGGCGTGCTTAACACATGCAAGTCGAACGGACTTAGTTC
>JAVBJQ010000064.1:0-8828 GCA_031546905.1 Eubacteriales bacterium
TTTATTGTTTGTTATTCTGTTAATTAAAAAATTTCCGTTTTTATCATACTTATAGCTTTTTATTGTATTTACATTTCCATCAAATTTATCTTGCTCTTTTTTAAGATTTCCATAAGTATCATAAATGTATACAAACACACTACCCTTTGGGTCTGTTGCAGAAGTTTTCCAGCCTCCTAATTTGTATAAAGTACGTTAATTTTAATAGTCAATAGGATTATTTCTCCAATCAAAGTAAAACATCATGAAGTAACGAGTCATGATGCCCATCCATTCTAATTCTCGACGGACTTCCTTTCTCATTTCGTGTAGAGCTTTGCCACATTCAGGGCATATCTGTTCTTGTTTAGTCAGCCTAAACTCGAACATTTTAAAAATTACTTTTTAAAAAACAATAACTACGTTATGATGAATACGTTGTAGTAGCGGTTATCCGTTTGCACTAGGTGGTGATAATTGTAACTCTTATGAAACGAATGTGTTGTTATTATAGAGGTGTGTTATCGCCTACCCGTTAATTTTAAAATCCATATTTTATTGAGTTGTCCGCCTTCTAGTTTAACATAAAAATTTATCTGCTATGTTAATTATCCTATTTATAGCTACAGTCCATATTCGAATAATTTTTGTATTAAAAAGGGTTGTCAATCCAATTTTTCAAACTGATTAATCTTCCGGTTTCCAAGTTGTTCGATCCTTATGTTTATCAAAGAGAACCTTATTATATTCTTTCTTTATAAAGGCAAATTTTTTTATATCTAAAGGATAATATGTTATATCCACAAATAAAGATAACAATAAGACCAAGCTAATTTCATCTTGCATATTTTTATCATATAATACTTTATATTGATTTTGCTCTTTGGCAACTACTGAATTTCTTATAATCAATCCAACTTGTCTATCTTTTTCTAAAATAGAGGCTTTAAAATCACCATGAGAATTCACGGAGTAAATAGTATTATTCAACATGAATTTAAAACCTTTTGTATATGATCCCATTATGTATGAATGCCCAAAATAACAACTATTGTGGTAAAATTTTAGAAAAGGATTCATTATAAACAGTACTATTAATGATATAGCCATAAACACCATTGTAAGAAAACTAAATTTATCACCTTTAAAAATAGATATTAAACATGCACAAGTGAAAATTAATTTTGCTATTATTAAATGTGGACTTCTTTCCTTAAACTCATACACATCTTTTGTTATATTATTAGTAAGTGTAATTTTTCTAAATAGCATATTATATGTGTAGTTCGCCGAAGCCACCCATTCCTTACCATCATTGATTTCATAGTCATAACGAAATAGTTTATTTTTTCTTTTGATTAACAATTCCATATATATCCTCCTTATTTTGTATATCCAATAGAAATAACGCCTCCGACCCCATAAGCACCTCCTATTTTAGCTTTTTTTCTGTATAGCAATATCCTAATGTTACACACAACGCACCCAAATCTCCTTGGACATCAATAGTTAACGTTCCCAAATCAAAAGGCAGTGGAATTCTCCCCTCCAAAATACCAATCAGGACCACACCGTCAAGGAGTGGTTTAAAAAGATTAGCCCTATAAGGGCTTAAAAGCATTACGAACAACGCCTAAAGGGTACCATAAATGTTTTGTTGCTTGCTACGCCTTCAAGGCGGGTTTCGCAAGCACTTATTACTAAGAACCCCTTAAGGGGTTCTTACAGACGGTCTTCCTTTTTGTCTGCGTCCATTTGATTCTGTATGTATTTCTTAATTTTTTCTTCATTTCAACCGACTGTATCGACATAATACCCTGTTGCCCAAAAGTGTCTGTCACATCCTTTTTTCTTGTATTCGGGATGTCTGTCAAATATTATTAATACACTTTTTCCTTTTAGATATCCCATGAAATATGACACACTCATTTTAGGTGGTATCTTTACGCAAAGATGTATGTAGTCGCTACGTACATTGCCCTCTACTATTTCGATATCCTTGTATGCACAGAGTGTCTTTATAATTTCTCTTATATCGCGTCTTATTTCTCCATACATTATTTTTCTGCGATACTTTGGTATAAATACAATATGGTACGTGCAATTCCATTTTGTATGTGATAAACTTATATTGTCCACTGGATGCCCTCCTCTGATTTGACTCGGCTTGCGAAACCTTTGTCATTTTATCAGAGATGGGCTTTTTATCATGTTTATCGCTACTGCTATTCTATTCTATTCTCCCGCGCATAGCGCGGGGCTTAAGCTGGAGTCATAACCAATAACATTGACAACAAAATTATTTTTTCAATATTTGATGTTTAATTACTCGATATCGATATCGTTTATACTTTTTATCCTTAAATATTTAATTTTTTTATTTCTACAATAACCAAGATTTAACACATACCAATTATCCATCATTCTCACTGTTTAAAAATAAGTTCTAATTTAGCAATAATAAATATATTTTTTATAAAAAATATATAATAAACCATTATATTTTATATTATTTAATAAAATTAAATAATAATTTATGCTTTTTAAACAAACATAGCACAAAATAAAATTATATTCAATAAAACTTTTTAGAAGATAAAAATTTATCGAGGTAATCCTTCCACTTCCTATTTTACATAACCCAACCTTATTGTAATTTAGAAAAACTTGTACTATACTCATTAAAGTATTTATACATAAAAATTTTTAGGGGGTAATATTTTGTCTTTACGTGATGATGCTTTGAAACTGCATGAAGATTATAAAGGTAAACTTTCTACAAATCCAAAATTTGAATTAGATTCTACAGAAATGTTAAGTTTAGCCTATTCTCCAGGTGTAGCTGAACCTTGTTTAGAAATTGTAGCAGATAAAAATAATGCTTACAAATATACCATAAAATCAAATACGGTTGGAGTAGTAACCAATGGAACCGCTGTCTTGGGGCTAGGAAATATCGGAGCCTTGGCTTCTCTACCTGTAATGGAAGGAAAAGCTATTTTATTTAAAAAATTTGCCAATGTAGATGCTTTTCCAATTTGCATTGATTCAACAGATGTTGAGAAAATCGTAGAAACAGTAAAACTTATTTCCTCCACCTTTGGGGGTATAAACTTAGAAGATATTGCAGCACCCACTTGTTTTGAAGTAGAAGAACGCCTCAAAAAAGAACTGAATATACCTGTTTTTCATGATGACCAACATGGAACTGCCATTGTTGTGGTTGCCGCCCTTACCAACGCATTAAAAGTAGTACATAAGAACTTAAGCGAAATAAAAGTAGTGGTAAATGGTGCTGGCTCTGCTGGAGTTGCAATCATTCAACTGTTAATGAACTATGGTGTTAACAATATTTCTATTTGCGACCGGTATGGCGAATTGTTTAGTGGAAAACCAGAAGGCACCGTTGAGATTCGTAATTTAATTAACACTAGAAAAGAAGAAAAATATTCTCAAGGGTCACTTGCTGATGCCTTAAATGGAGCTGATGTTTTTATTGGTGTTTCTGTTGCTGGTATTTTGAAACCTGAAATGATTCAAAAAATGAATAAGGATGCTATTATTTTTGCCATGGCTAATCCAACTCCTGAAATTTTCCCTGATGAAGCTCTAAAAGCAGGTGCTCGAATTGTGGGGACAGGACGCTCCGATTTTCCCAATCAAGTAAATAATATTCTTGCTTTCCCTGGTGTTTTTAGAGGTGCATTAGATGTACAAGCTACTGCCATCAATGAAGAAATGAAAGTTGCTGCTGTTACCGCCATCGCTTCTTTAATTGATGAAAAAGATTTAAGCGATACCAATATTATTTCCAATGCTTTTGATGAAAGGGTTGTTCCTGCTGTTGCAAAAGCAGTGGCAGAAGCCGCTATCCAAACAGGAGTGGCAAAACAGTAACAGATGCCCAGCTTTTGCAGCAAGCAAAGGATGTTTAGATACTTGGCTTGTTTCTATTAATGTATATCCTTCTTTTCTATATATTTCAAGTACGATTACTATAAAAAAACGAGTTAAAAAAAGAATTTGTAAAACTCTTTTTTTAACTCGTTTTTGTTATACCCTTTATTAAAATGTTCTTTTTCTTTTTACTCTTTTAAAAATACAAAGTCCACTCATGACAACAACTAATATCAACGATAAAAGTTGAGATACTGGAATACCAGTTGTGCCTAAAATAAGTTGGTCAGTACGTAGTCCTTCTATAAAAAATCTGATGATTCCATAACATAAAAAATATAGTACAACCACTTCACCCTCATATTTTTTATGTTTACTATAAATCATTAAAAAGATAAATAGACATAAATTCGAAAGAGATTCATATAAAAAAGTGGGATGAACTTGAATGTATTTTACACCATCAAACTCAACAATCTTATCAGCTACCACTTTTGGAATATACCCCATTTGTTCCACTTTATATCGCATGGCCAAAATCGAATCTGTGTACCCGCCAAAAGCTTCTCTATTCACAAAATTTCCCCATCGTCCGATGACTTGTCCTATTACGAGTCCGGGAGCTGCGTTATCAAGAAACGTTGCTAAGTTTATTTTCTTCACTCTCGTATATACAATAGCCGTTAAAATGGCACCGATAATAGTACCATAAATAGCCAGTCCACCTTCTCGAATGGCAAATATTTTTAACAGATTATCTTTATACTCGCTCCATGAAAAAACAACATAATATAATCGTGAGCCAACAATACTAAAAATAATGGCGTAAAATAAAAAATCTACATATATATCGGGGTCATAGTGAAACCGTTTGGCTTGATACATCGCAATGAGAAGACCAGCAACTGCACCGCTTCCTAATAATATTCCATACCAATAAACATTAAACCCAAATAAAGTAATTGCAACTCTGCTTAGATGATTCAACTGGACTCCTATGTGTGGAAACCAAACATCTGGTGTGTTCATCAAAAAAATCCCCCCCAAAAAAATTTATAACTTAATTTCGAATACCTTATTGTGGTGCAACTACCGAAAGAACAGCATTTTCAGCATTAAAATGCTCCTCAAGTCTATCTTTTATATTTTCAAACTTTACATTTTGATAGCTTTCAAAAGAGTTGAACAAATCACTACCGCGGGAACATAAATCAATTTGACTGCTTGCAATCGCATCAATGGAATTAAATCCCCTCATAAATCTTCCAATTTGTTTTTTTCTTATCCGTTCAAAATGGTCTTTATCTAACCCTTTTTGTTTTACGTTTTTAATTTCTTCATTAATATATTCTAAAACTTTTTTTGGCTCATTAGAAAACCCCGAGAACATACTGCTTCCAAAACTTCTTCCTGAAATAAAGTCATAGGAAAAAGAATCATCCACTAGCCCTTCCCTATAAAGTTTTTCGTATAAGTTTGAACTTTGCCCCGCCAACATATCTAATAAAATTTTTGTGGAAGCATTTTTAATATTAATATCACCTTCACCGTCAGTATCTTTAAATCCTACATGAAAAATCGGACGGGCAACAGCCATTTTTTCTTCTATATATTGTTTATAAATAGATTTGGAATCTTGTCCATAATTTCTTGTGATTTTTCTTTCCTCTGCTGGTTTGATGTACATATGAGCAATTTCATACACAACTTCAGGCACAAAATCCCCAACACAAACGATATTCATATTAGAAGGATAATAAAATGTATGATAACATTTATAAAGCATCTCTTTATCTATTTTTTTAATAGAAGAAACCGAACCTGCAATATTATTTCTAACAGGGTGTTCTGCATATAATCCTCGCATCATATTAAAATAAACTTTAAAAAAGGGGTCATCTTCGTACATATTAATTTCTTGTTCAATAATGCCTTTTTCTTTCTCAACATTCTCATCTGTAAAAAATGGTCTGGTGGCAAATCCAAAAAGCAACTTCAAATTTTCTTTAAAGTTGTCTACACAATTAAAATAATAAGCCGTTGTTGTAAAGTTAGTAAACGCATTTACTGTAGAGCCTAATTTTGAAAACTCATCAAATATATTTCCGCCCTCTTCTTCAAATAACTTATGTTCTAAAAAATGGGCGATTCCTTCTGGCATCTCACATTTTTCATCATTATAAGAAAAATTATTATCAACGGAACCATAATTAACAGAAATCATTGCTTGTTTTTCTTTGTAACCTTTCTTTGGAATTATATAACATTTAATTCCAGTTGACAATATATTAATGTGCATTACCTCACCTAAGAAATCATTGCGTTTTGTTTCCATGAATAAACTCCCCTCTATCTTATGCTTGTTTATATAACTTATAAACTGCATCTATATATAAGCTTTTTGCTGATTCCATCACTTGTTCTTTTGTTGTGTTAGAAATAATTTTTATAATATCTTCTACTTCATTTTTATCATTTATAATATACTGACCAATATAAAAATCCATTAAAGATGTTGGATAATCAACTATTGATTCATATTTTTTTACAAGGCTTTTTTTGGCATTTTCTAATTCTTCTTTGCTAATATCTCCATTTGTAATGTCAGAAAGTTGCTTTGAAATTAATTCCACTGCCTTGTCAAAGTTAGAAGCATCAACACCTGACTGTAAAAACATAATTCCCTTAAATCGATATATGAACGAATTAATGTAGTAACACAAACTTTCCTTCTCTCTAACATTTACAAAAAGTTTAGCGTTTGTTCCTCCACCAAATATTTCATTTGCCAACAGCAAGGCAAAAAATTGTTCACTTGCAGGGTCTATGTCACTCCTCATCCCCATGCAAAGTTTCCCTTGTGCTATATCATCATTTTCCTCAAAATATGAAATTTCTTTCTTGTTGTATTTTACTTCTGTATTTTTAATTTCTTTTACATTCTCTCGCTGAAATTTAAAAATAGTATTTATTTTATTTTCAATAGTGGATTCATCCACATCTCCGATTAAAACAATTTCAATGGGAGCGGTTTTTAATATTTTATTATAATGTTCTTGTAAATTTTTTGGATTTATTTTTTCTAAGTCTTCAATATATCCGTCACCATAAATTGAAAATGCTTCTTCCTTACACATTTCTTCTAAACATCTTTGCTTTGCATATTCTCTTTTATCATTAATTCTATTTTCAATTAATTGTTTTAAGTTTTCTTTTTCTCGATTAAAAATTGCTTCGTTAAACCCGTTCTCATCCACCAAAGGGTTCATCAATATTTCATTTAAAAATTGGAGAGATTCCTCTAGTAAATTTTCATTTTTTTCCCCTCCTAGAAATTCAAAATAAAACTGAATAATTTGCTCTTCGCCTTTTTTTAAAATAACAGAATCAAAAATAGCTCCGTAAAGTTCTTCTGTTTTTTTATTAATCTCCCTTATATTAGGATATTTTTTTGAGCCATTTTTTAAAACACTAGATAACAACGCATTAAAAGTGACATCTTCTCGGTTTAAATTATTTCTTATGAGAACAGCCACGATTGTTGTTTTAAATTTTTCTGTATGAATTGAATGTATATTTACGGCTTGACCAATTTTAAATAATTTCAATTTTCTTGCCTCCCTAAAAAAATTATTGTAATTATTATGAATACATATTGGTTAAACTATACATTCATGAATAAATGTGTTATAATCTAATTCTTAATTGGATATAATTTATTTATCGAGGTGATATAATGTCAGCAACCAAAGAATCTATAAAACTAATTTCTCAAAACAAAAAAGCCTATCATGATTATTTTATTGAAGAAACTTTTCAAGCTGGCATTTCTCTTTCGGGAACAGAAGTTAAATCAATTCGAGCTGGAAAATGCAACTTAAAAGACAGCTACGTCCAAATTGATAACGGGGAAGCTTTCCTTCTCAATATGCACATCAGCCCATATGAACAAGGAAATATTTTTAACAAAGACCCCCTTCGTACAAGAAAGCTCCTTCTTCATAAATATGAAATTAATAAACTATTAGGTGCTGTTTCCTTACAAGGTCTTACTATTGTTCCTACAAAAATTTATTTTTATAAAAGCATGGTTAAAATTGACATTGCCTTGGCAAAAGGCAAGAAGCTTTATGACAAGCGAGAGGACATTGCAAAAAAAGACCAGCGTAGAGAGGCAGAAAAAGATTTTAAAGTAAGAAATCTGTATTAATTTGTTTTTTTGTCATTTGTTGTATCAATTATCAAAATTTATTTATTGATTTATTAGATAAATTCTTATATAATAACTATTGAACTGTTTATCCTGTTCATTTATTGCGGGGGTGTAATGGTTTCGACGGGGATTTTGAAAGCGAGAATAGCCATCTGCAGACGGCAACTGCATTATGAAGCCGAAAAAATTTAAATAAACGATAATAATAATTTAGCGTTTGCTGCCTAATTAGGCGGCCGTCAACCTACAGTCTCACGCAGCTGTAGAGCTTGGCGTCGACCATGCGTGGCACTTTTTCGCTTAAGCTTTGCGGCGAAAAAAGATTCATGAAGCTACCGAGCCTTTAAGCCTGCTGGCTGGCGTCTAGGCAAGGGAAATTTAAAAAACCAACTGTGATGGGAGAAGTTTTTGCCGACGGGTTTTCGGACAGGGGTTCGATTCCCCTCACCTCCATATGAAGTATCCTCGACGGTTATATTAACTGTAGAGGATATGAAGATTTTATGATATTTGAAGTAATTGCTTCGTTTGAGGCATTACCAATAAAAAAGCCCAATTGGGTAGTGCATTAGCACAGAAGGAGTAGCATTTTGGAAAAAGGTACAGTTAAATGGTTCAATGGAGAAAAAGGTTTCGGCTTTATTACTAGGGAAAATGGTGATGATGTTTTTGTTCATTTCTCAGGAATAAATATCGATGGATATAAAACATTAGATGAGGGTCAAGCCGTACAATTTGA
>JAVBJQ010000076.1:0-47034 GCA_031546905.1 Eubacteriales bacterium
GCAATAATAGCACCATCACCAATATGAATACCGGGCATAACCGTCACATTTTGCCCAATCCATACATCATTACCAACGACAGTATCACCCTTTAAAGGTAGCTCAGCTAGACTTGGGCAGAGTTTTCCCAACCATTGCCCATAATATTAAATGGGTATGTTGTTATGGAGTTCATTCGGTGATTTGCGCCGTTCATCACAAACTCGATACCCTTTGCAATGGCACAAAATTTTCCAATAATTAGTCGATCCCCTATGAAATCATAATGATGTGTAACATGGCTTTCAAAGTCCTCTGGGCCATCTGGGTTATCGTAATAGGTATAATCACCTACTCGTATATTAGAGTTCTTAATTATATTTTTGATAAAACAAATTTGCTTTATATTTTCATTTGGATATATGCTACTTGGATTTGGGCCGTAGTCTATCATAAGTTTACCTCCGAATATTATATAAATCTTTAAATCACATTTAATACTATCATTTTATCCCAGATAATAATTCTTCACAACCTATAAACAATAAATTCCACAGAGACTTTGAGAAAACGAAGTTTCTGTAGAATTTATTTTATAGGATTTATACGCTTTCTCTTCTTACTCTCCATCCTTTAACTTTAAATACAACTCAATATACTTCTCTGCTGATTTATCCCACGAAAAATCACTACTAATTGCGTTTTGTACAACATTATTCCAGTC
The DNA here is from genome assembly GCA_031546905.1 of Eubacteriales bacterium. Lineage (GTDB taxonomy): Bacteria > Bacillota > Clostridia > Lachnospirales > JAVBJQ01 > JAVBJQ01. The sequence continues at coordinate 704 of JAVBJQ010000076.1, forward strand.
TTCCAAATAATAGCAATGAAGCGCTTCATTCACAGCCCACATCATTCCGTTTGCTAGGTAGTCATTAAATACAAACCCATTTCCTTGTTTTGTGGTTTTATCATAATGCTGTACCGTATCAGCCAAACCTCCTGTTCGGCGCACAATTGGAATTGTACCATAACGCATAGCAAACAATTGCCCAAGTCCGCAAGGTTCAAAAAGAGATGGCATCAAAAATAAATCTGAACCAGCATAAATTCTTTGTGCTAACTCGTCACTAAAACATATATTCGCACTGACTTTATCTGGTGATCTCCATGCCATATGTTTGAATAAATTCTCATAGCGACTTTCCCCGGTTCCTAATACTACCAATTGAATATCTTTTCCAATTAACTCTTCCATGGCTACTGCTATTAAATCTAATCCTTTTTGCTCTACCAAACGAGAAATAATTGCAATAATAGGTACATCTTTTTGTGGTAATCCCAACTGTTCCTGCAAAGCTCGCTTATTATTTTTCTTGATGTGTAAGCTATTACTATCATAATTTTCAAAAATTCTTTTATCAGTAGCAGGATTGTTAGTCACTTCATCAATTCCATTCACAATGCCATACAACTTATGAGATTGTTTACGCAACACACCGTCAAGCCCGTAACTATACTCTGGTGTTTGAATTTCATTGGCGTAAGTTTCGCTAACGGTGCTTATTGCATCTGCATAAATCAAAGCTGCTTTCATCATGCTAACATTTCCATGAAACTCCATTTTGTTAACATTACAATATCCCTCATTGAGACCCATCATTCGTAGCAAATCACGATTAAAAACCCCTTGATACTGTATATTGTGAATGGTGAATAATGTTTTAATATTGGATAAAGCGCTTATTCCGCCATAAGTGTCATGAAGATGTACACAGCCAAGCCCCGTTTGCCAGTCATTATAGTGAATCACATCAGGAATAAAATCTATGTGTGTTAAACATGCAACAGAAGCTTTTGCAAAAAAAGAAAACCGCTCACAATCATCATCATAACCATACAAACTATCTCGTCCAAAATAATAATCATTTCCTAAAAAATAAATAGGTATTTCATCCTCCATTTTGAAAATGCTAGCTGTTTGATTACGCCAATCAAGTGAAATAGACAAAGAATCCACATAGCTCATACGTTCTGCATATTCTTTTTTAATAGAATGATATTTAGGAACAACAACTCGTATATCAACACCATAATGTTTTAAGGCTTTTGGTAGTGAGCCAATTACATCCCCTAATCCCCCACTTTTAGCAAATGGTGTTATTTCTGAAGCAACTACTAAAACTTTTAAATCTTTTGAATCTGACATATATAAGTACCTCTTTCATCATAATAAATTATTGGGTTTGTCTTGTCTTCTATTTATATACTGATAGAAGCTTAACAACTACAGTATTTTTATACGCCTTATTATCTCCCAAATTATACCTATATATGAATAATTATAAAAATTTGGAACAATAAACTTATTTTTAATCAATTAGACTTGTTAAACAGCCCAAGAATTTCATTTTTTTGAATTAGAAAAGGAGCGTTTGTCATTTCAAAACGCTCCTTTCTTCGTATTGCGTAATTTTGGAAACAACGATAGCTGTTAAGGATAATCCTCCGTCTATTTTTAAGCAAAATATTGTTCATGCCAAACCAAAAACATATATACTGTCCAAATTTTTCTACTATTATCTTTTTTATCCAGCTTATGTTCTTCCAGCAAATTTAACAAAATATCTTTGTTAAAATATTTTTCCGCTACACTTCCAGAAAACGCTTTTTTAACTTTTGAATTATACTTGTCCTCTTTTAACCAAATGCGAATAGGAGTTGGAAAGCCCAATTTCTTTTTATTCGCAACATCATCTGGAAGATGTCTATTTGCCGCCATTCTAAAAGCATATTTGGTTCCCGTTTTATTTACTCTAAAATTAACTGGAATTTTAGAAGCCACCTTAAAAACTTCTTTGTCAAGAAAAGGAACCCTTACTTCAAGAGAATGAGCCATACTCATTTTGTCAGCTTTCAACAAGATGTCCCCTACCATCCATAAGTTAATATCAATAAACTGCATTTTTGTAATGTCATCTTTGTCACTTACTTTGTCATAATAAGGCTTTGTGATATCAAAAATAGAAAACTGCTTTGATGGATTTTTTAAAATTGCTTCTCGTTCTTTTTGAGTGAACATAAAGGCATTGCCAATAAATCTTTCTTCAATTTTTTTGCTTGCACGAATAAAGAAATTCTTTCCTCTAAAAGAAAATGGAATGAAAGAAACAATTTTAGCAAATATTTTTCTTAAAAACAAAGGCAAATCCGTTACAATAGATAAATCAATAGGCTCTTTATAAATATTGTAACCTCCAAAAAATTCATCCGCACCCTCACCAGATAAGGCAACTTTAACGTGCTTACTTGCAAGTTGACTAACAAAGTATAATGCAATGGCAGAAGGATCTGCAAGAGGCTCGTCCATTTGATATTGAACTTTTGAAATGGTGTTCCAATATTCTTCCGTTGTAATTGTCTTATTATGATTTTTGATATTTATTTTATCAGATAGGGCTTTTGCATATTCAATTTCATTATATTTATCATAGTCAAAACCAACTGTAAACGTCTTATCTCCTTGAAAGCAAGCAGCTACATAACTTGAATCTACCCCGCTTGATAAAAAAGAACCTACTTCTACATCACTGATTTTGTGCATTTTAATAGATTCTTGGATAACATCATCAATTTCTTTAATTGTATTTTGAAGTGTATCTTTCTTTTCATCAAAAGAAGGTTGCCAATATCTTTTGATGGAAACTTCTCCGTCTTTCAAAAGAATATAGTGAGCAGGCTTTAATTTATAGATACCTTTAAAAAAAGTTTCGTCTAAAACAGAATATTGAAATGTCAGATAGTTTTCAAGTGCCGTTTCATTTAGTTCTTTTTTATACAGCGGATATTCTAATATACTTTTGATTTCTGAACCAAAAACAACATTTCCATTTACTTGCCCATAGTAAAATGGCTTTATTCCAAAAAAATCTCTTGCACCAAAAAGTGTTTTTTCTTTGTCATTCCAAATAACAAATGAAAACATTCCTCTTAAATAATCAAGCATTTTTTCTCCATGCTCCTCATAAAGATGTAGCAAAACTTCTGAGTCTGCATGAGAACTAAAAATATGACCTTTTTGAATTAACGCTTCTTTTAAGCTTTGATAATTATAAATCTCACCATTAAAAACCAAAACCATACTTTTATCTTCATTATACATCGGCTGAGAACCATCTTCTAAACCAATGATACTTAAACGTCTAAATCCAAAAGAAACTTCTTCTGTAGAATGTACGCCAGAAGAATCAGGACCTCTATGAATAATTTTATCCATCATTTTATTTAAAATAACTTCTCGCTCTTTCACTTGCCCCGTAAAACCACAAAAACCACACATAGTTAACCTCCCTATTGCATAAAAAAACTACTCTAAACTTTAGCATAACTTGTATAATAAATCAATAAGTTATACCATCATGGTTTAACTTTTCTCGACTTCGCCAAACTCACGTTAAGTTACTTATTTTACGCTACTGAACATTTTATCCATCTATGTATACTTTTAAAATAAATGGTTTATTTTAAATATTTTAAGTAACATATTGTTTTAGTGATAAATATAGTGATATAATAGTATGTATAATAGTCTGCTTATAAATTAATCATAATTTTAAATATTTATATATTTAGGGAGGCATTGAAATGGCTAATATGAACAAAAAAAATGAAATACTTCTTGAAAGCGGTACGAATGAGCTTGAAGTAATGGAATTTACAATTGCTAACAATCACTTTGGGATTAATGTAGCAAAAGTAGTAGAAATAATGCAGTATAATAAGGTAACTCCTATGCCTAATTCGAATCCTTTTGTGGAAGGTGTGTTTAAGCCTCGTGAAACAATTATGACCGTTATTAATTTGGCTGCTTATATGGGATTGCCCTCTTCTGATGCAGAAGACCGAGACATTTTAATCATCACTAATTTTAATAGAACCAGCTCCGCATTCCATGTTCATTCTGTTGAAGGTATACATAGGATTTCTTGGGAAGATATCGAAAAACCTGATTCAGCTATTTATGGTGGCGAAGAAGGTTTAGCCACAGGAATTGCCCGATTTGATGGCAGACTTATCACTATCGTTGACTTTGAAAAAATAATTTCCGATATTAGCCCTCAAACTGGAATTCAAATTAGTGACATCGACAAACTGGGAGAAAGAAACAGAAGTAATAAACCACTTTTAATCGCAGAAGATTCTCCATTACTAGAAAAAATGATTATTGAATCATTAGAAAAATCTGGATATACCAACGTTACCATGTGTTCAAACGGCAAAGAAGCTTGGGACAAGTTGCTCACTTACAAAGCTGGTGGTAAACAATTAACCGAATATGTTACTTGTGTTATTACAGACATTGAAATGCCTCAAATGGATGGTCACCGATTACTAAAACTTATCCGAGAAGATAGCTTTTTACGTGATGTTCCTGTTATTGTATTCTCTTCTTTAATTAATGAAGATATGTATAAAAAAGGCGTTTCTCTTGGAGCAACTGCTCAAATTACAAAACCTGAAATTGCCAACCTTGTCCATTTAATCGATAAACACATTTTATAAAAATCTACTCATCTAAATGGCAAAAACAAAAAAACAAGTCTCACTGGACTTGTTTTTTTGTTTTTGTATATTGGAATATATTCCCTGTCATCACTTTCATTGAATCATCCTGATTAAAATGAATCCATAATACTAACCCGATTATAAATGTCAGTATTTCGGCTACCGTCATGGACCATATCACGCCGTGTAGTCCAAAAATATAATTTCCTAAGATCATAACTGGTATTAATATTATTCCTTGTGCCACCGACATGATAACGGATTCTTTCTCTCTCCCTACTCCTTGAAATATGTTAATAAACAGTCCAGAGAATCCTGCAAATAAACTTGAAATAAGCATAGCAGTCAATATATAACTTCCTGTCTTTATTACATGAGCATCTGTACTAAATAACTGTACTATTTGTGCTCTAAATATAAACAGGAGAAATGAAAAAGTAAAAATGACTATCCCCATGTAAACGGCTGTTGTGTTAATGACTTGCTTCATTCTATGAATATTTTTTGCAGTGTAGCCATATGCAATTAACGGAACAACACCCATCCCTAAGCCCATTCCCACAAATTCTGATAATTGAACAACACGTTGAGATATTCCAAATCCAGCTACTGCAAAATCACCATAGTAAGCAGAAAAATTATTTAACAATAAACAGGAAACAATTAAAAAACTATCCAAAAAGAAAGCTGAAATTCCAATTTTAAAAATATTGTTCAGAATTTCGCCTGTAGGTTTACACTTTTTAATAGAAAGAGATAGAAAGGCACTTTTCTTTTCTAAATAATAAAAGTAATATAACACAGCACACATATTACCAATAATAGTTCCAATTGCTGCACCCGAAACCCCTAAGTGACATACAAAAATGAATATGGGATCTAAAATTGTATTGACAATCACACTAATAAACATACCGTTCATAGAAACAGTGGAGGCACCTTCTGCCCGAACAACTTGTTCCAGTGCAAAATTGGCTATCACAAACGGACCACCAATTAAAAAAATCATAACATATTGTTTCGTATATATGAAAGTTTCTCCCTTGGCACCTAATAATCCAACAAGAGGTTCTATTGTCGGTATGGCTAGAAACATAAAAATAATTCCAGCTAACATACTAAAATAAAATGTAACAGACGATACGATTTTTGCATTGTCTAAATTTTTTTCACCCATCAACCTGGATATATAAGTACCGCCACCTGTACCAAAAACATTTCCTAATGCCATTAATATGGTTGATACTGGTAATGCTAATGTAACTGCTGACATCATGGCTGTGTTATGAAGCCTTCCAATAAAATAAGCGTCGATTATATTATACAACATATTAATCGACATCCCAATCATCATAGGCACTGCCATATACATAATTGCTTTTGGTATTGGTGCATTTTCAAAATAATATAAAGATTTTTCGTCTTGTTGTTCTTCGTTCATTTTATTTCCTCCTTAAAATTTGCTTAGAATTCTAAGCATTAGCATAAAGAATATTTTACTCCACAACGGTTTACGTTAATTTTATGTTTTCATAGGCTAATTTTAAAAGTCTTTGAAAATTTTCTTTGTCCTCTACTGTCATTCCTTGAAGAAATTGCTTCTCCGTATTTTGAAATACACTTTCCATTTCATCAATTAGCGCAATACCCTTTGAGGTAATACCTAATTTTTTAGTACGACCATCTTGGTCACCTGTACTACGAAAAATAAAACCTTTCCGTTCCAATCCTTGCAATAAACTGGTAATAGAAGAACCTCTTAACCTCATGACACGTTCTAAATCTTTTTGGCAGATATCACTTTCATTTTGTAATTGCTGATGGATATCCCCGAGCAATCGTGCCTGCTGATTGGTGATGTCGTAAGGAATCAGTTTTTCATCTTGAATTTGTTTCATCGTATGCACAATGTTTCTCAGGTAAAACTCGTATATATTTTCTCGTCTTCTGTCGTCCATTTTTATCAACCTCAAATTTAATTAGAATTCTAAGTATTATTATATGATTGGTTTTATTAACTGTCAATAGGTTAAAAAAATTTCTATGTTTTTAGAAATGAGTTGTTTACCTTTAAAACGGATACTCGATAATTCCCAATTTAATTTCAATAAAAAGAAACAGCACAAATACCACAATAATAAATACCTGCTGAAAAATTATCAACCCAACATTATCTTTTTTACCTCTCCCTAAATCATGTGTTATTTTAAATCCTATATACTCCAACATTGCTGCAACTAATAAAACAAGTAACCCATACAAGTAATTTATAATGTCCAGTCCACCTTTTATTTCATTTTATATCATAACTTATGTTTAGTATTTTTAGTTCTGGTTTAATTATTCATTCAAACTTTTTTATTTCCCTTACAAAATAATTTTTTTGACAATTAAACGTATAAAGTTTCTACGGTGCGCTTAAAAATTCCAGTTTCATAGGTTTTTTTAACGACAAAAGCAAGCAAAGTATACATTGTATGTTTGCTTGCCTCGTTAAACTTGTTCTATTTACTCCGATATGTGAAGAATTTCGTAAACAGAATTACAATTTTCTGTATTGTCGGGTACACCATCATACAATTTAAAATAGCTATAGCCCCACTTATCTGGATTATAAATACAAATGCTACCTATTTTACCATCATCAACTAAAACTGAAAATTTTTTTAATATTTTTTAGGCTATTATTCTGGGGAATAGCGTTTACATATTCTACTACATATTTTGTATTTTTTATCTTTTCATTAACATTGATAAAAAGAGGAACGCCAATGTTAATATGTTGCCACCCAAAAGAATCCAGTATTCCGTCATAATAGCCGTCAAAGATAAACTGATTCATTCCCTCGTTATTTTTCCACAAATATAATGGAGCGTATGAATTATAGTGGTTATTGAAATTTGATTTTTCAGTTATCAAATAAAATTTGAACATTAAGTCACTAAATCCATCTGTTTTGTGTCCATTATCAGATACTCTTTTTCTTATTATGTTCATATCGTAATCCTTTGGTAGCATAATTTTATACTGCATTCCAATCATATTGGCACCTTCCTTTTCAAGTTAGATATATTATATTATTTTAGGAGTTAAATAAATTATACCTTACAGTTAAAAAGATGTATAATTGTTAATAATGCTTTTGTTTATCATTAAAAGTTATACCAAAGGAGTTTGGAGAATTGGAAACCAATGACCTAAAAATATTTCAAAAAATAGCACAGTTACATTCAATTACAGAAACGGCAGAGCAAATGGGATACACTCAGTCCAATATAACAAGCCGATTAAAAATACTTGAAAGTGAACTAAAAACCCCTTTATTTAAAAGAACAAATAAGGGCGTGGAGATTTTAAAAAGTGGAGAAATATTGCTTACTTACGCAGACAGAATACTTGATTTAATAGAAAAGGCAAAATACGAAATAACCAACAAACCAAAAGAATTATCTTTGGGGGCTACCCAAGTAATTACTAAAACCCACTTAACAAAGCTACTAATCAATAATAATTTTAATTTCACAATATACACAAGAGACGTGAAAGAATTAATAGGTATGGTTGAAACATTTGTATTGGATGGTATTTTCATAAATGAACTAGCACAAAATTCCAATCTTATTTGTATTTATAGCCATACAGAACCCATTGCTTGGTTTAAATCTAAGGATGATGAAATTTTTTTATTACAACATAAACCTATTTTTATAAGCAGAAACAAGCAGTGCCCTTATCGTAAAGCTACCATTGCTTATCTTGAACGAAATGAAATTTTAGGTTATACAATGGTAGAAATTGATTCCTTAGATACAATTATTACGTTACTTGAAAATAATATGGGGTATTCTGTACTACCAATACAATTGTTAAGTAAACAATTAAAGTTTGTTAACAACGCTTCCAAATTAGATGATATTGAAATCAATCTTTATGTACATCGAAAAAATGAGGATACTATGAGAACCATCTTTCGTGATGTTCTGTAAAAAAATAACTTTCTTTTCCATTTTATTGGTAAGAAAGTTATTTTTTTGCACTATCGTATTACAAGCATTTAATATGCCAAACTGCCACCTGCGTCTTCTATCACTTGCACCAGCGCATCTAAATCTTCATACAAAACAACAATTAAATCATCTTTTTCTGCGACACTCATTGCTTGTTTTAATGTGTCAATTTCATTGTCCATGATTTTAACTTTTTGTTTGTCATACTTAGTCTCAGTCTCCATGATAGAGTCGTACAAAAGATTTGCAACTTCGCCCTTCTGCCTGCCTCGTAAGTCAAGATCCTCTTTGACATAAATTTGGTGAAATACACTGGATGCTAAACTACCGGCTGCTTTTATTGCACTGTCTGGTCTATCCCCAGGCATACCAATGATTCCAACGAGACGCTTGCACTGATAATTTTGGCATGTCTTGATTACTTCTTCGTATCCAGCCTGATTATGTGCGTAATCCAGCATGACTTGGTAACCATTTACATTAAAAACTTGAAATCTGCCTGCGTTATTTTTAAAGCTACTGAGTCCATCGGCAATCGTTTGAATCGGTACCTTTAACCCATAAAGTGCACAAACAGCAGCAAGGCTGTTGTCAATATTACAGGAGATGAATCCATTTTGTGTAATGGGAATATTTTTGATTTCCACAACGGTAATTTCCTTTTGGTCATCCCGAATTTTAATAAATCCATCGTCTACAAAAACCTGAATATATTTCTCTATATTATCCAGTTTCACTTCACTTTTATTTTTATAAAAAATAATCACTTTTGTTTTTACAGTTTCTAAAATAAGATTTGTCATGGCATCTTCTGCATTTAAAACAGCATATCCATCGTCTTTAACAGCCTCTGCAACCAAGGCTTTTACAAATGCCAACTCTTCTAGCGTTTCTATTCCATCCATGCCCAAGTGGTCTTCTGTTACATTCGTCACAATTCCCACATCTGCCAAGTCGTATCCGAGTCCTTCTCGTATGATTCCCCCACGCGCAGTTTCAAGCACTGCCATATCAATTAATTTATTGGCAAGCAACACCTTTGCACTTCGTGGACCAGAGTTATCTCCTTTGCAAATACATTTTTCTCCAATGAATGTACCACTAGTACTAGTCATACCAACCTTTCTTCCCATAGATGTAAGAATATGATTGAGGAGCCTTACGGTGGTAGTTTTTCCATTGGTACCTGTTACCGATATAATTGGAAAATCTGCTACACTATTATCAGGAAATAATAAATCTAAAATATCTTTCGCAACATTTCTTGGCTGACCTTGTGAGGGATATAAGTGCATTCGAATTCCCGGCGCTGAATTCACTTCAATGACCGCTCCGTTTGTTTCTAAAATAGATTTTGATATGTCGTCCGCTACCATATCAATTCCCGCAATATCAATTCCAATTGCTTCTGCTGCTCTTATTGCAATATCAGCATTGTCAGGATGAATAACATCTGTACAGTCTATTGCCGTTCCTCCTGTACTGATATTGCCGTTTTCACGCAATGTTATGACTTCCCCACTCACAGGAATATAATTTTCATCTATCCCTTTTTTCTGTAAAACACTGAACTCAATAGTGTCAAGTTTGATTTTTGTTAGTGCTTTTTCGTGACTCTTACCACGTTCCGGCGCAAGATTAATAATCTCAATTAGTTCTTTGATGGTATGCTTCCCATCCCCGACTACCATGGCAGGTAATCTTTGAGCAACTGCTTTTACTTCTCCGCCAATTACTAAAACTCGGTAGTCATTCCCTGTAATGTATCTTTCTACTATAATGCCAGCGCTATATTCAGAGGCTACTTGAAACGCATTTTTAATATCTTGCTCACACATTAAGTTTAGGTGAACGCCTTTTCCTTGGTTTCCATCAAATGGTTTGACTACTACAGGCATACCAAGCTGATTAGCAGCCATTACAGCTGAAACTTCTGTATACACCAGTTTTCCATATGGTACTGGTATTTTGTGGTCATCTAAAATAGCTTTTGTCAACTGCTTATTGGATGAAATATCTGCGGCGATACAAGATGTTTCATTAGATAAAGTTGCTTGTATCATTTTGCTGTATTTACCATAACCCAGTCTTACAAGACTCTCATATCCGATTCTGTCAACAGGAATATTCCGTTTTTTTGCTTCATTCACAATAGCCGCAGTGCTTGGTCCAAGCTCTGTGTCTAATAAAATTTTATTTAGATATTCTAAAAACTCTGCCATTTCAATATCTTCGCCATTTAAAAAACAGTCTAAAATAAAAACGGCAGCCTTACTACATTCTAATGCACAAATTTCACTGGTATACTCATAAATTAAATAGTACTGTGAAGGCTCCTTTAGAAGTCTTGTCTTTCCGTACTTTACTTTAAACCCTAACGAATTTTGAATATCTAAAATTACATGTTCCAGCACATGAGCAAGGTATGTTCCTTCTTTAAGTCTTTCTAAAAATCCCCCTTCATACCCAAGACTGCAAGTATTTTTTTTTAGATTTGGAAAACAAATCAATAATCTTTCATTAAAGCCTTCTATATCTTTTGTTGGAATTTCACTATATTCTCCAATATCTACAATCATTTTCATTACTGGATTATGGCTATATATATTTCTGCCTTTAAAAATATCTATATCAATTATTTCCACTTTTCTTGCCTCCGCTTTTCAGCCTTTTGACCTCTCTGGTGTTCATATCAAAGCCATATTCTTTTGGAAGTGTATGCACGGTCACGCCAATAATTGCAAGCATTTCATCTTGCTCTTGCTCTGATACATTGGAGCTTTTAATACTTGTGCCATCAATAATAGTAACGGTGTTTGTTCCTATTATTTCAAAAGTCATATCAGGGTATACTTTTATGGCTGTGTCCTCGTCAATTCCAATACCAAGAACATCAGGATTTTCAGCTACTCCACAAAGTAGCCGTCCAAACCTGCCCCGTTGGTCAAAATGTTGGTCTATAATGCTGTTATTTAGTAAGTCTAACCCTGGTGCCATTTTTAATGTGCATTTTTTTGCTGGCTCATTATCGTTTCCCTGCACCACCATAGTAGAACTCATCACCGATGCACCAGCACTGGTTCCCATAATCAGCCCACCACTATAATACACTTCTTTTAACGCTTTATAACAATCCGTACCACCCAAAATACTAGTGATTCTTAACTGGTCTCCCCCTGTAAAAAATATACATTTTGATTTTTTTATTGCCTTGCACATTTTGGGATCATTGGCATCATCTCTTGTATTAATATTTAATACATGAATATTTTTCATTCCAAGATTTTGAAATACGTGTCTGTAATCATCGCCAACTTCTTTGGGCAATTGTGTTGCAGTTGTTAAAATGGTCAACATTTCATCATCATTCAGCATCTCTTTGGCTTGCTTTAATATGACACATTCGCCGGTTTTATCTTCTGCGCCACCAATGATAATCAAATGCCCTTTTGCCTGCTCCTCCATCAATATTCCTCCGAATCTATTTAAACAACTTCTCCATTGTTCACCATTAATTTTCCCATGCTAAATAGCTTTTGTAGCTGATAGTTTTTGTCTAGGATAATAATATCAGCATCACTCCCCTCTGCAAGTACACCTTTATTAGGGTGTTGTTTTAATCTTTTGGACACATTTTCTGTAACCAAAGAGAATATTACTTCGGGATTTATATTTTTTTCTACTATACAATTTCTAATATCATCAAATAGGGTTTGTATTTCGCCAACGCCCCCTTCTGGAATACTTCCGTTTGCATCAGAACTAATCGTTACCCGTTGCAAGTCAACGCCTTGTTTTATTAGTTTTTCTATTGCATCGGGTATAGTAATTCCCGCTTCTTCACCTGATGTAAGGTCAATATTTCCACCCATTTTTGCATACTGAATAGACTGTTCAAACAGTACTTTATTTCTATTCACATGGGTTGGGAGAAACTGCTCCATTGGCAAGTCAGATTGTGCGACTAATTGATTTAGAATATCAAGCCCAGCTTTGCCATCTCCCATATGAAAATGCACTAATCCTGCTTTCCCGCTAATTAAACCTCCCATATGAACTTTTGTTGAAAGCTCTAATATTTTTTCCATAGTGGCATGAGAAGACCGATGGTCTGATATTGCAATTTCACCAGCTCCTATTACTTTTTCAATGAACACCAGATCCTTTGTAATATCTCCTGTAAATGTTACAATAGGAACTTCATAACTACCAGCATATATAAAGGTTGTAATCCCTTGACTCTCCAATGCTTTTGCCTTGGCTAGCAAACTACTTAGGTGTTTGGTTTGATTATCAGCACCAAGGAGTCCAACTACCGTTGTCACCCCTGCTTGCAGAATATCGTTTATATGAACTTCGCCGATTCGACTTGTAAATCCCCCTTCACCGCCACCACCAATTATATGAACATGACCATCCATTATTCCTGGGAATGCAGCTAGTCCATCACAATAAATAATATTTTCTATTTTGCCATCTGCTTTAAAAAAACCTGGCTCCAAAATTTTATATATTTTATCTCTGGCTATTAATATATCTTTTTTACCTACATACACCGGACAATAGCACTCTATATTTTTTAATAATGTAATCATATGTGTCCTCCATTAAGAGAAGGTATAGCTGTTAAGGATATACTGATTGTTATGTTCACAGCTATCATATTCATTAATCTCTTTTTTTAATAAGTACAAAAACTATTATGTCTCGAAACAATGAGTTTATACTTGTTAATTTTATGGCATAAAAAAAGAAGGTTCACTTTTTATTTTGAACCTTCTACTATTTACTTTACCTTTATTGTACTACAACCGCAGTACCTGAAGCAGTCACCATAAGCATATTATTGCCAGTTCCTAAAACTTCATAGTCAACATCTACTCCAACAACAGCATTGGCACCAAGGCTAGAAGCACGTTGTTGTAACTCACGCAAAGCATTTTCTCTGGCGTCTATTAGTTCTCCCTCATATGAGTTGGATCGACCACCCAAAAAATTGGTTATGCCTGCTGCAAAATCTTTCACAAAATTAACACCAGATACAACCTCTCCAAAAACAATTCCTTTGTATTCAACAATTGTCTTACCTTCAATGCTAGGTGTTGTGGTAATAATCATTTTAACCGACTCCTTCAAATTATAATTTTAATCCTATATACGATACATTGGGGGGAAAGTTTATTCTCATACTTTTATCAGCTTAACAGCTGGAAGAACTTTGTGACTCATTATTTCTCATGAAAATTAAATGTTTTGTTTACTAAGCAGTCTTTCTAAGTAAACTGATTTCATCTGCTCACTTGCCATGGCTTTTTTGACAGGAGGTAACTTGAGAATTGCTGACAAAATAGAAGCCATCGCTCTATGGCTGTATAGCGCCTTATTGTCAAAAATTAAATCTTGCAATTTGCCTTTTTCGATTGCCATTAATACAACTCTATGAACAGAGGTAGACGGTGTTATGACTTTTCTGCCTGTACTTTTTAATGTTAAACTTTTATTATTGCAGGCACGTACACATAGGCCACAGCCAATACATACATTTTCATTTATAACGGGAAGCTTCTTATTGTTATCTTCCTTCATTGTTATTACATCAATTTGACATACTCTTTCACATTTACCACAGCCAATACAAGTATCTTCATTTAACTTAGGAATAAACCCTGTTGTTACAATGGGATGCAAGTTACCAAATTTTTTGGCTGCTACCAATGCCTCGCAGCAACAACCACAGCAGTTACATATAAAGGAAACATCATTTTGAACGTTTTCTCCACACTGCACTAAATCATATTCATATGATTTATGAAGTAACTCCATACACTCAGAAGCATCAATACGCCTTGCATAATCATGACGAATTAAAGAATCTGCTACATTTCCAAATGTCATACAAATATTATCAATGGGTGCTTTGCAATTTTTGCCCATGTGCTCCATCTTATGGCGACAATAACACATACCAATGCCAATATGTTTTGCTGTTTGAATCACATGGCTGGCCCTCTCAAAATTAAGAATATGAACAGAATTTTCTGTTGTCAGTACGCTTTCGTTAACAAACGTTCTGCCTAGACGTGTTTCTGTACTAAAAAAAAGTTCTTTAATGAAGTCCTCTTCAACATTCATATATTGATAAAACAACTCACCTAATAGATGTTGGTCAATATCATTCCTTGTTCTCATCATGGAAAATTCCAAAAAGCCCGCCATTGGTGGTGGCAATAAGTAAGTAACCTCACCATCTGTTTCCACATCCATTAGTATGCACCTTGAAGCAAGCTTATTTAAAATTTTACTAGCTTCTGATTGGGACATATGCCATATAGACGCCGCTTTTTTAGCAGTGAACGGCTTAATGGGAAGTTGTGCAACCAATTCCGCTTCCTTCTCTGAAAAAAGTATCTCCAGAATTTTATACAAAGCATCCGATGGCGGTGCCCCTTGGGGAAATTGGTTTAAACGTTCCTCTAAACTTTTATAAGCCATACGTGAGGTGATATGTGACATAGTACACACTCCTTTTCATTTTGTTTTTACTGCTGTTTACTTATTACTTAAATTTATTCTAGCGATACCTTATAAATTATACCTCAATAAAATATAAAAATTCCTTTATTTGTTAATAAAATAATGTTGCCATAAATATTATCGCTCTAAGAATAATAAAAAATTTTAACTTTTAAAAAATTAAGTGATAGCGTATTTGAAAATTCACCCAAGGAATTTTCAAATACGCTATCACTTAGATAAACATAAGTTCTATAAAATTTAGAAGGGCATCACGCTTCCAGTGCCTGCTTCAAATCATGAATCAAGTCCTCAACATCTTCTGTTCCGATGGACAATCGCAGGGTATCATCAAATATACCAGATTGATTTTTGACATCATCAGGCAAACCATAATGAGTGGATGTTGCAGGATGTACAATGAGCGATTTGGCATCTCCAATATTCACCATATAATCAAAAACTTTCACATGGGACAAAACTTTTTTCGCAGCTTCTAATCCACCTTTTAACCGAATAGAAAGAATAGCGCCAACCCCTTTTTTAAAATATTTCTGCCCTAAACCATAGTACGGACTGGATTTTAAAGAGGGGTGTGCTACTGATAAAACCTCAGGATGTCCTTCTAAAAAGTTTGCTATTTTCTGGGCGTTTTCAACATGACGTTCCATTCTAAGCGAAAGTGTTTCCAATCCTTGTAAAAGCAAAAAAGCGTTGAATGGGCTCATGTGCCCACCTAAATTAGTCAGGTATCTCATCCGTAAGCGTTTAATAAATGCAGTTTGTCTCAATTCGTCAGTGGGAATATAATCTTTAAACTCCTCATAAAATTCCTCAAAAGCTGGGAATTTTCCATTAAACCAATTAAAACCACCTTTTTCAATAACAAGTCCACCGATGGAGTTACCATGTCCTCCTATGTATTTTGTAGCTGAGTGGCAAACAATATCCGCACCAAATTCAAACGGTCTTAAAAGATATGGTGTTGCAAACGTATTATCTACAATCAAAGGAATGCCATTTTGGTGTGCCACATCGGCAATTTCCTGAATATCTACAATATTAACAGACGGGTTTCCCAAAGATTCTATAAAGATGGCTTTTGTTCTCGGTGTAATTGCACGGTGATATGATGCCAAATCATTTTCATCTTCTATCCAGTTTGTTTTAATTCCATAAGCTGGCAATGTTTTTTTTAATAGATTCACACTTCCACCATATAACGTTTTTACGGCAGCAATTTCATCACCACTCTGTGCTATATTTAGAAAAGCACCTGAAATTCCACTCATACCAGAAGCCATTGCTAACGCTGCCGCACCTCCTTCCAAAGACGCTATACGTTTTTCTAACACATCGTTCGTTGGATTTGAAAAACGCACATAGGAGTGTCCTGTTTCTTCATAGGAAAATAATCTTTCACACCTTTCAAAATCTCCAAGCTCAAAAGCAGCGGTTTGATAAATCGGAACAGCCTTTGAAAGATGATTTTCACCTGGATTATAGCCAGCATGAAGTTGGCGTGTGTCAAATTTTAGCGTTTCATCATTAAATGCTTGATAGCTCATTTAACTCATCCTCTCAATAATTTAATCGCTTTTCTTTCTACCATAGCCAATATCCCGTTGGCGAATACTGCTAGAAGTGTTACCAGAATTGTACCCCAAACCATTTTATTGGTATTCTGGGTACTCAGTCCTTCAAAAAGCAAAGTCCCTAAACCGCCAGCATTAATAGTAGCAGCTATGGTTGTAATTCCGATTGTAGAAACAACTGCTATTCTAAAATTAGCCAACAACACAGGACTAGCCAAAGGAAGTTGAACTTTTACCAATTTTTGAAATTTTGACATACCTAGTCCTGTAGCTGTTTCCAAAATAGAAAATTCTACGGAGGCTAGTCCTGTTACAATTCCTCGAAGCATAATAAACTGATTGTATAGAACAAGTACTACAATAGCCGTTTTAGAACCAAGTCCTAAAAATGGTATAAACAAAGCAAATAATGCTAAACTTGGTATAGCATATATAATTGAAAAAAATCCGATAGCTACTTGTGTTGCAATTTTAGAACGTATAATGATAAAAGATATGATAATCGCTAGAATAGTGGATATAACCAACACTTCTGCGGTAATTTCTATATGTTTCCATAATATTGAAAAAAGTTTTTCATAGTGTCTGATGAAATAATTGAACATCATATACCACCCCCTAGCTCATAAGTTTGGGTAGTTGAAGATTGTATTAAATTTTTTACAAACTCATCGGCTGGGTTATTCAATATGTCACTAGGAGTAGCGAACTGTTTAATTTTTCCTTCTGACATAACCAAAACCCTATTTCCAAGTCTTAATGCTTCATTCACATCGTGGGTAACGAATAAAATCGTTTTATTATATTTCGAATGAATTTTAATAAGTTCATCTTGTAAGTGTGAGCGAGTTATGGCATCAATAGCACCAAATGGCTCATCCATGAGAAGCATTTTAGGTTTAGCGGCCAAAGCGCGGGCGAGACCAACTCTTTGCTGTTGTCCACCCGAAAGCTGTTTAGGATAACGTTTCATATAAATATCTGGCTCTAATTGAACCAGTTCTAATAACTCTTTTACACGTGTGGCGATTTTCTCTTTCTTCCACTTGATTATTTTTGGCACAGTAGCAATATTTTCAGCTATTGTCATATGTGGAAATAAGGCGGCTTGCTGAACCACATAGCCAATTTGCCGTCTAAGTTCTACTGCATTTAATGAAGCAATATCTTTTCCAAAAAATAAAATCCTACCGCTGTCCGGTTCATATAAACGATTCACCATTTTCATAAGCGTCGTTTTTCCGCAGCCTGATGACCCAAGTATTGTAATAAATTCACCATCATGAATATCTAACGTTATATCCTTCACAGCTGGTTTTTCCGCATTATCGAAAAATTTGGTAACATTCTCAAACCGAATCGCTACTTCCATGGATTCACGTCCTTTCAACCATTTTTATCGCATTAACAGGACAAGTATCCTGACAAAGGCCACAACCTCTACATTTTTCCGGATCATATATTACTGCACTTTCCTTCTCTACAAATGCCTCAAAATGGCAACGCTTGGTACATTCTAAACAGGTAACACAAGTATCCTCCTCAAAATCTGCAATTAATTTTGAGGAAGGCCAAACTGGATTAAGACCAAGCACTTTTTGAGCTCGAAATAGATAACAGCAATCCCCACAACAATTACAAAGGCCATTAGGATTAATGGTTTGCATTAATCCGGCTTTATTGGCCTCCATAACAACATTTTTGGCTTCTATTTTTGTAAGGGGTTTTGACCAGCCTCTATGAGCAGTTGTATTTACTCCATTTTTATAGGTCAAGCAGGTGTCCGTTGGATTTTCACAATTGCCAGCAAGGGTACGACAATCACATCTGTTTAACCAGATTTGTCTGGGATCATTATCAATAAATGTAAGTGCGTCTTCTAGCGATACTGTAGCATCTTCTGACGGAGTATCACTGTCACCCAGCCCTTCTACATACGCATCAAAGTACCATTGATCCAAACACTTTTGTTTTTCACGTGGAAGTGATAGATAACATTCGGGTTCCGTCATGGCAAACAGATCTAATCGCCCATAAAATGAATTTGCAATATAAAGTTCCTTTTCTTCATCCAATATGTTTATTACTCCACGCTTGTAAGCAGATTCCAGCAACCTATTTTCTATCATATCAGCATTAAAAGGCTTTTGGCCGATGGTAAGAAGTAAGTTTTGTTCATCCTCCGTCAAAATTAAATCTATAACGTCTTCTGCTATTTTTGGAATTTTAAATATTTCCATTATTTTAGCTTTCATTTAGTCACCTCGAACTTGTGAGCGTATTTCTTCATAATAGGACTTCGCCACATCTTCAAATTCTTCTTTATGGACATCTACTTTTGCATTTAGTGAAGTTACTATTTTTGTATCTAAAGTAGCTGTTACTTTATTAAGTATGTCTTTTATTTTTGGATTTTTATCAAGCACATTTTGTTTAATGATTGGTGCAATATTATATGGTGGCCAAGCCTTTTTATCATCATCTAAAAGTAAAAAATTGTCCCCTTCCAATTGCCCTTCTGTCGTGTAGGCAGTTGCCAAGTCCGCTTTGTCATTTTTTAATACATCGTACTTTAACCCATTGTCAAAAACTTCTTTTGAAGCAAAATCAAACTTGCCATATACATTTTCTAACATAGGAAGTCCATCTTCTCTTATATCAAATTCACCTTGTGATGCGAAGCGTATATTTTTAGCGTTTTGCTGTAATTCTGAAAGATTGGTTATTCCCAATTCCTCGGCCTTCTTTTTGTTCATGACAAGACCTTGGCCATCGTTTGCTTTTGAATAGTCCAACCAAGCAATGTTAAATTGCTTTTGATATTCTGTCTTTACCGTATCATACACTTTTTGTGGGTCGGTAATCGGTGCAAGCTTTAAAATAGCAATAAGACCTGTTCCGGTATATTCAGGATAAAGGTCTATTTCACCATCTACAATCGCAGTATGAATGACGCTACTTGAAATTCCACTCACTCGTTTTACTTGATAACCAGCATCTTCTAATGCCAATGAATATATTTCACTGAGTATAAGGGACTCTGTGAAATTTTTAGAGCCAACTTTAATAACGTCAGCTGATTGTGGTTTAGTCGCACATGATGTAAGTAAAAGCACTGGTAATAAAAGTGTAACGATAGAAATAAATAATTTTTTCATCATAAACCTCCACTATACTTATTGTTATCCTTAACAAATCTATGTATATTTATTTTTATAAATGAGTTGCATTTCTGGCAACTCGCACTGCAAATGCCGATAACAATTCACTTGTAAGGGATAATGTGGCTACCGATATCCCACCAACTAGCAAAAGTTCAACACGATTGAGACCAAGTCCAGTAAAAATAATAACCCCAAGTCCACCAGCACCAATATAAGCAGCTAATGTAGCGCTTGCAATAACTTCTGATAAGGCAGTTCTTACACCAGATAAAATCATTGGCAAAGCAAGTGGTAAGGCAACCTTAAAAAAAATCCTAACCTTACCCATGCCCATAGCAAAAGCAGTTTCCAGTACACTAGCAGGTAGCATTTTAAATCCTGTTGCAGTATTAATTAGAATAGGTGGTATCGCCAAAACAATTAATGCAATAACTGCGGGTAAAATTCCAATGCCAAAAAAAGGAATACAAATTACTAAAATTGCCAAACTGGGTATCACCCGTAAAATACTAAAAACCCCTGTAAAAAAATGATAAAGTGCATCCCTATTAGAACAAAAAATACCAAGTGAAACGCCAATAATCGTTGCGATTGCAACAGAAATAAGACTTATTTCAATGTGTCGTAAGAGGGCTGAAAGATATTCGTCAGAATGATTGGTTAAATACATTTTCATTGATTCAATCATAGGTTAACTCCTTTTAAAATATGTTTAACTTTCATGTACCCATTTATCCCTTGATAGTATACTTTGTCGTTTCAAATCCATCAAGAAATAAAAAATCAAGGTTACTGCTCAGCCTCTTACAACTACAGATATATCTGCTATCGTATTATCAAATTATTGAGCGAAAAGTGGAGTCGATAAATATCTTTCTCCAGTGTCCGGTAAAATAACAACGATAGTTTTTCCGATATTCTCTGTTCGCTTCGCAAGTTGGGTTGCTGCCCATACAGCGGCACCTGAGGAAATACCAACAAGCAAGCCTTCTCTTTGAGAGAGTTCTAGTCCGGTTTGAAAAGCGTCTTCATTCTTCACTTTTATAATTTCATCATAAATTGATGTGTTTAAAGTTTTGGGTATAAATCCAGCTCCTATTCCTTGAATTTTATGAGGACCAGATTTACCTTCTGAAAGAACAGGTGAATCAAACGGCTCTACTGCTATAACTTTAATATCTGGATTTTTGGACTTTAAAAATTCTCCTGTTCCTGTAATTGTTCCACCTGTTCCTATACCTGAAACCAAAATATCAACTTTGCCCTCTGTATCTTCCCAGATTTCAGGTCCTGTGGTAGCTTTGTGTACAGCAGGGTTAGCAGTATTTGTGAATTGTCCTGGTATAAATGAATTTGGTGTTTCTTCCGCAAGTTTATTTGCTTTTTCTATGGCTCCAGTCATGCCTTTGGACGCCTCTGTCAGAACAAGTTCTGCACCATATGCTTTTAAAAGATTACGACGCTCGATGCTCATACTCTCGGGCATTGTAAGAATAACTCTGTAACCTCGTGCTGCTGCCACGGAAGCTAAACCAATTCCAGTATTGCCACTTGTAGGCTCAATAATTACTGACTCAGGGTTTAACACACCTTTTGCTTCTGCATCATCAATCATTGCTTTTGCGATTCTGTCCTTCACACTTCCAGCTGGATTAAAATATTCTAACTTTGCCACTAATGTAGCCTGTAATTGATGACTCTTTTCATAGTTAGAAAGTTCTAAAAGCGGTGTTTTCCCAATAAGTTCTGTTAAACTCTTATAAATCATACGATAACCTCCATTTATTAACTCATGTATTTCATATATGTTTAATATGTTAATTCCATTTTAGGTATTTGTCAATAGTTTCCATTAAAATAATATACTTTTTTATATGTAGAAAACCTCTGCTAAACCGCAACAATATTGTACTATTTTACAAAATTTGATTGTTGTGGTAACATAGTCTATATGCTTTTTTGCGCTACGCCACCGTAGCGTGATTAGTCTTTTATAAAAGCATGAAAGCAAATGATAAAAACATGGAGGTAGTTTTATGGTAACAGATATTTTTATGGCAGCACTAAGTTTGGCAATTATTTTGGTAGCGTGTACATTTTTTACAAATGCTGTGGAATGGTTTGGTAAAAGATTAAATTTAGGTCAAGGAGTTGTAGGAAGTATTCTTGCAGCAATCGGAACTGCTCTACCAGAAACCCTCATTCCTATTATTGCAATTATGGGGTATAGTGATGCAAATTCCACAGACATTGGCATTGGTGCAATAGCAGGAGCACCATTTATGCTGTGTACCCTTGGATTTTTTATTACAGGTGTGTCGGTAATCATTTATTCCCTTCTAGGCAAGCGTTCTCTAAAAATGAATGTAGATATGAAAATCGTATCCCGAGATTTTTCATTCTTTTTAGTAGTGTATTCTATCGCCATCGCAACCACATTTGTGGCTCACATTCACATGGTAAAAGAAATTGTTGCTGTATTTCTTCTTTTAGCCTACGCTTACTATGTAAAACTCACTTTTGCATATAAAGGCGAGACCCATGATGAAGAATTAGATGACTTGTTTTTGGCAAAAGTAATGAAAACAGAGCCAACGTTACCATTAATAATTGTTCAAATGTTGCTTGCCTTGGGCGGAATTATATTTGGTGCACATTTGTTTATTGAGTACGTAGAGTTGCTTTCTGAAATGCTAGGGGTTGCTCCACTTATTTTTTCCATTATCGTAACTCCGATTGCAACAGAATTGCCTGAAAAAATAAATTCAATTATTTGGACTGGTAAGAAGAAGGATACCCTTGCACTAGGAAATATTACCGGGGCATTTGTTTTCCAAAGTTGCTTCCCTGTAGCTTTTGGTTTGGCTTTTACAGAATGGAAGCTTACAGGCGTAACATTAGCATCTGCGCTAATGGCAATCATGTCTGTGCTTCTAAACTGGACATGGGTTAAAACACAAAAAACGGTTAACCCATTTATACTTGCTTCTGGTGCGATATTCTATATAGGATTTTTAGTCTATACGTTTGCTTAATAAATTTTTTGAACATACGAACCTATAAAAAAGTGGCTTTGGGGTAACCCAGCCACTTTTTTATATAAAACCCATACTTAGCTTAGTCTTGTACTTTCCCCTTCACAATTTTAAAGAAAAAGTTTTCTTCTGTTATTCTTTTGGCACCTACTTTTTCAAGCTCTTGATCAGAATATTTTTTTAGGATATTTTTATTTACAGTTTCCTTTAATTCAATGCAGTCCGTCATTTTAAATTTTTTAAGAGCGGAAATCACTTCTTCTACCTTGCCTACCAGTTCTGTCCTTGCACTTTGACGAAATCCTACTAGCCCAAAATTTAACTTTTTGCTTTTTCCATCCAAATCATTTTTATGACGTTCTGTAAATTCTTGTATCTGTTTTTCTAACAACGCAATTTTTTCTTTGAGTGGCGTTGCTAATTGGGTTGCTTTATCTTGTGCATCGTTGATTTTTACACTTAGTCCTGTTTCGATAACTTCAATTTCATTGGTACATTCTGTAATTTCTTTTAATGCTTTATCTACATCTTCCCATGTCTTTATTGCTTTCCTCGCCATTATCACATTCCCCTTCCAATTCGTATTGTTACATTATATGGCATAAGGCTTGGCAAATATCCATAAGTACAAGTGTTTCAACATTTTTTGCAAAAAATTATTTGAGAAACGAAAAAAACGAGTCATTTTCGGACTCGTTTTTTCGTTTTTTTATTTTTATTTGGGTTTTATAGAGAGGCTTGTAGTCTCTGCCTTACCACTTCATAAATAAGTACACCACAAGCAACAGACGCATTAAGGGACTCCGCTCTTCCAAGCATGGGAATTTTAACCAGCGCATTTGCTTTGTTGGAAATGGAATCCGAAATTCCATGGGCTTCATTGCCTATTAAAACAGCACAGGGTGAAGTTAGGTTAAACTCATAAGGAAACTTTTCTCCTTTTAAATGAGCAGCTAAAATAGTAAAATTCTTTTTTTTCAGCCTTTCTATTATCTCACCCAAATCCACATCATCAAAAATGGGAATATGAAAAACAGAACCCATCGTAGAACGAATCACTTTTGGATTATAAATATCAACAGAGTTTTTTGAAATAAAAATACCACTGGCGGCAACTGCATCAGCTGTTCGAATAACCGTTCCAAGATTTCCTGGGTCGCTTATTTCTTCTAACAAAATAACAAAATCATTTTTATCGTTGTCTACAAAACTATTTACATCAAAATGTTTCATTTTAACGACAGCTAAAATCCCTTGTGGTGTCACTGTATCAGCAATATTTTTAAAAATAGAATCTGACACAATATATGTTTTCACGTTATTTCTCAGCCTGTTTAAAGATTGCTTGCTGGAAAATTCATCGGTTACTATATAAAATTCAATTTCCCAATCATCATCCGTTAACTCAAATACAAGTTTTTCCCCTTCTACTAGAAAACAATTTGTTTCTTTTCTTCCTTTTGTTGTTTTTAAAAAATTTACTTTTTTTATAATGTCATTGTTACTACTACTAATTCTAAGCATGCCTTGTTTCTTCCTCTAATCTTTCTATTGCTGAGTTTTCCCCAATAACAAGTACAATATCGTTTTCTGCAATCACTTCATCTGCCTTTGGAGAAACAATTACTTTGTTTCCACGTTTTAGGGCAACAATATTAAATCCATATTCCACTCGAATGTTTGAATGACTAATACTTTTATTAATCCAACTTGCAGGAGGTTCAACCTCAATTATGCTAATTTCATCAGAAATATTAATGGTATCAATAATATTCGCGCTAATCAACCCACGAGCTACTTTGTAGCCCATATCCCGCTCTGGCATAACAATTCTGTCAGCCCCAACTTTTTGTAAAATCGTTTTTTGCGTAAAATTTGTGGCTTTTGCAACTACAAATTTAGCTCCTAATTCTTTTGCAATAAGTGTTGACATGATACTGGATTCCATGTTAGAGCCAATAGCAATAACCACAACATCAAAATTTCCAAGACCCAAGGAACGAAGAACTGCTTCATCTGAAACATCCGCTTGAACAGCATGGGTTGCAAATTCAGAAACCGATTGAACAATGTCTGCATTATTATCAATACAAAGAACCGAAAAACCATTATCCGTAAGCGTTCTAGCAACGCTACTACCAAATCTACCTAACCCAAGAACCGCAAATTGCTTACTTCTTGCCATATAAAAAATTCTCTCCTTTTAACCCACAATAACTTTTTCTTCGGGATAATTAATAATTGATTTCACAGCGTTCTGTCTTACTGCTAATGCCATCGCAAATGTAATAGTGCCAACCCTACCAACAAACATCGCAATACAAATAACAATTTTACCAACTGGTGATAAATAAGGAGTGATTCCTAATGTTAAACCTACTGTTCCAGTGGCAGAAGTGGTTTCAAACAGTAAATCGATAAACTCAAAATCAAAAGCCATATTTTTTTCCGTAAACGTTAAAATAATAGTAGCAACAATAATAACAAAAAGATTAATCATAACAACTGTTAACGCCTTCTGAAGAATTTCAATGGGAATATTTTTCTTAAAAGCTTGAACCGAATTTCTTCCTGTTATAACAGAATAAACTACAATCATAATAACACTTAGGGTAACCGTTTTTATACCACCAGCTGTTCCTCCAGGAGAACCACCAATAAACATGAGAATAATAGACATAAACTTGGACGCATATCCCATTCCATGTTGATCAATCGAATAATAACCCGCCGTTCTCAGGGTTACCGATTGGAAAAAGGAGGCCAAAATCTTTGTACCAAGATCCAACGGTCCGAGGGTGTCTGGATTTTTATATTCCGCACAAAAGAAAAATACGGCACCAATTAAAATAAGCATACCAGAAAGTGACAGCACAATTTTACTGTGTAGTGAAAGTCTGTGAGAAGAATTGTTCCACGAAAAATTTTTTTCTTTTACAAGCTTAAATGTTTTTAAAATATCTAGCCAAACAGCGAAGCCAAGCCCACCTAATGTAATTAATAACATAATCACTACATTAACGCTCACATTCGAAACATAGGGTTTTAAGCTGTCATTTCCAATAATATCAAATCCAGCATTGCAAAAACCTGAAATGGCATGAAACACACCGAACCAAATTCCTTTTGCCCATCCAAAGTCAGGTACAAAAACAAAACAAAGTATAATCGCTGCAACACCTTCTACTATCAGCGTTCCTACTGCAACATCTTTTACTAGGCGTACCATTCCTTCTAACGAGGATTGATTAAAAGAATCTCGTATGATGAGCCTTTCTCTGAGTGTTATTTTTTTCCCAAATAAAACTAAAAAATTACTTAGAAGTGTCATAAATCCTATGCCACCAATTTGTATCAGCATAATAATAACGATTTTCCCAAATAAAGTCCAATAGCTTACCGTCGTAACAACGACAAGCCCTGTAACACATAAACACGAAGTGGCTGTAAACAAAGCATCAATAAAGCCGATGCTATTGCCATCTACACTAGCAATCGGAAGATTTAAAAGACAAGCCCCAATAAAAAGTACAATTAAATATCCCAAAACAATAATTTGTGACGGTGTGAGCTTTCCCACGGCACTATCTGCTCTTTGCCTAAAATGTCTTAATCTCATTTTAAAAGTTATATCCTCCTCAGGGAAATATATTATTTCGCCTGTCTGCCAATATTTTATTTATCATAAAATCCGTTATTTTCTATTATGTCCTTAAAAAACTCACCACTTTTTTTAATGGTACGTTGTTGTGTCTCCAAATCAAGTCTAAAAAATCCATAGCGATTTTTATACGCATTACAAAAAGACCAGTTATCGATAAAAGTCCACATATGATATCCTCGTACATTAACGCCTTCACAAATCGCTTTGTTTAAATATCTTAAATGATCTTTTAAGAAAGTTATTCTATAATCGTCTATTACTTTTCCGTCTTGTATAAATCGTTCTTCATTTTCAACACCCATTCCGTTTTCCGCAATGTAGCAATCAATGTTGTGGTAGTTTTCTTTTAAGTTGATGAGTAAGTCATAAATACCTTTTTCATAAATTTCCCAACCTCTATATGGGTTGAACTTTCTGCCAGGCATTTCATAGTTGTCAAAAAACCACTCAGGCATAAAAGGAGAGTTCTCATTGACAGCATTTATCCTACTCTTCACCCTGCGAGGCATATAATAGTTTACGCCTAATATTTGTGCTGTATTTTCTTTTATGATATTTAATTCTTCTTCATTATATAGTGGAAGTTGATGATGCGCTTTTAATAAATCAATCAATTCTTTTGGATACGTTCCCTTAACAGAAGGATCTACAAAGCTTCTATTGAAAAATAAATCTGCTATTTTTGCCGCCTCTACATCGTAAGGATTTTGACTACGAGGATACGTTGGTGTTAAATTTAATATAATTCCTATTCTTGATTTCAAATTTAGCTTTTTAAATTCTGAAATTGCTTTTGCACTGGCCAGTTGTGTGTGATAAGCTGCTGTAGCTGCTCGTTTAAAATCAACTACATTTGGATAATGAAAATCGTATAAATAACCACCTTCCACTGGAACAATAGGCTCATTGAATGTAAACCAATTATATACTTTGTCAGAAAAAAGGTTGAAACAAACTTTCGCATAATTTACATAAGCCTCAACAAATTCTTTGCTCTCAAGTCCGCCCTTTTCCTGTATACAAAAAGGCATATCAAAATGAAACAAACAAATAAACGGTTTAATATCATTTGCAATAAGCTCATCTAGCAAAGATTGATAAAATTCTACTGCCTGTTGTGAAACGGCACCTACGCCATCAGGAATAAGTCTACTCCACGAAATAGAGGTTCTGAAAGATTTTAAACCAATTTGTTTCATTCGCTTTATATCTTCTTTGTAGTTTGTTAAAAAGTCACAAGTTTTTTGTGGACCTACCTCATTAAAAAAACGATTCGGTTCTTTTTCGTACCAATAATCCCAATTTGACTTTCCTTTTCCTGTATCGCCAAAACCTTCTGATTGAACTGCTGATGATGCACTTCCCCACCAAAAATCATCGGGAAATTGATAAAAATTATTTTCCATTTAACTGCCCCCTATAAAACTCTTCATACTAGTGCGTATTTAAAAAATTTGATGTACAACCCACTGAATTTTCAAATACATCATAAGGTATCTTTCATTTTTTTAATTTATATGGCTCTATTATACGCTTTTCACAACACTTGTAAAGCTTTTAAAAAAATGTTAAACTGATTGCAAATTTTTATACTACTTTCTTAAAAGGAGAAAAAAATGTCTGGTTCTATTTTTGGTACTTTGTTTAAAATAACAACGTGGGGCGAATCACACGGAAAGGCATTAGGCGTTGTTATTGATGGATGTCCTGCCGGTATCGCACTTTGTAATGATGATATTCAAAAAGAATTAGAAAGACGAAAACCAGGAAATTTTAAATATGCCACAAAGAGAAATGAAGATGATAGTGTTGATATTTTGTCTGGCGTATTTGAAGGCAAAACTACTGGAACTCCAATTTCTCTTATTATTTATAATAATGATCAGCGTTCAAGAGATTACTCCGATATTGCTGATTGTTACCGCCCAGGTCATGCCGACTTTACTTACACCGAAAAATATGGAATGAGAGATTATCGTGGTGGTGGACGGTCATCTGGTCGTGAAACAGCTGCTCGAGTTGCCGCTGGTGCCGTGGCAAAAAAAATTCTTCATGAGCTTCATATTGACATTACTGCCTACACTTATTCTATCGGAAACATAAAAATTAATACGAAAAACTTTCAGAAGGAAGAAATTTTAAATAACGCTTTTTGTATGCCCGATGCAGATGCAGCGTTAGAAGCTTCCCAATATCTTGATGAAATAATCAAGTGTGAGGATTCTGTTGGCGGAATCATTGAATGTTGCGTTTCCGGGTTAAAAGCTGGCATCGGGGAACCTGTGTTTGATAAGTTAGATGCCTCTATTTCCAAAGCAATTATGTCCCTTGGTGCAACAAAAGGAATTGAATTTGGATTAGGATTTGCTGCTGCAAGTTTAAAAGGTTCTGAAAATAATGATGGCTTTTATGTTGATGAAGACCACCAAGTCAAAAAGTATTCTAACCATGCTGGTGGCATTTTAGGTGGCATGAGTGATGGAAGTGATATTTTATTTCGAGCTGTTTTTAAACCGACACCATCCATTCACAAAACACAAAAAACAGTAAACGGAAAAACATTAGAAAATATAGAAATCAATATAAATGGTCGACACGACCCCATTATCGTGCCACGTGCTGTCGTGGTTGTTGAAGCGATGACTGCTATTACTATTGTAGATCACTTATTTCAAAATCTACTTTCTAAAATAGATACCATTAAAAAAATTTACTAAAAATTTATAAAACCAATAAACTATACAAAAGGAGCAATTAAAATGCAAAAGTTAAATGCTGACGTAACAAACGAAAATAATTTTTTTCAAAGTACAGATCCGATTTCTTTAATCGAAAAGTTTGGTGGTCCACTCTATGTTTATAATGAAAAGATTTTGCGTGAACGTTGTAGAGAAATGAAAAACCTTGTGGAATATAAAAACTTTAAAGTAAATTTTTCCGCAAAATCAAATTGTAGCCTTGCACTTTTACAAATTGTGAAAGAAGAAGGTCTTTCTGTAGATGCCATGTCACCAGGAGAAATTTTTGTTCAGTTAAAAGCCGGTTTCTCTCCATCAGAAATTTTTTATATTTGTAATAATGTTTCGGAAGAAGAAATGAAGTTTGCTATTGATAAAAATATTACGGTAAGTGTTGACTCTTTATCACAACTAGAACAATTCGGAAGAATTAACCCAAATGGTCGTGTTGCCGTTCGACTTAATCCTGGTGTTGGTGCTGGTCACCACGAAAAAGTGATTACAGCTGGCAAAAAAACTAAATTTGGTATTAATGAAGAACTCATTCCTGATGTTAAAAAAATTGTTGAAACCTATCATTTAAAACTAATTGGCATCAATCAACATATCGGTTCTTTATTTATGGATGATACTTCTTATATCAAAGGTGTTGAATCTTTGCTTAGAATGGCTGAAAATTTTGACGACCTTGAATTTATTGATTTGGGCGGTGGATTTGGCATACCGTATCACAAACAAGAAAAAGAAAACCGTCTTGATTTAACTGTCTTAGGTGAAAAACTTGACGTAATATTAGCCAATTTTGCTAAAAAATATAAAAAAGAAATTTGTTTTAAAATAGAACCAGGACGTTATATTTCTGCTGAATGTTGTGTTTTGCTTGGCAATGTTCATTCCATTAAATACAATGGAGAAACAAAATATATTGGAACAGATCTTGGATTTAATGTTCTAGCAAGACCTATGATGTATGATTCTCACCACGACATAGAAGTTTATAGAAAATCTGAACTGAAATCTGAAAAAAATGAATGTGTTACAGTAGTGGGAAATATTTGTGAGACTGGTGATATTCTTGCGAAAAACAGAGTGCTCCCAGAAATATTCGAAGGTGATGTTTTAGGCGTGCTTGATGCTGGTGCTTATGGTTTTGTCATGAGCTCAACCTACAATAACCGCCTAAGACCTGCAGAAGTTTTAATCAGAGAAAATGGAGAAGTTGTTTTAATTCGTGAGCGAGAAGTTTTAGAGGATTTATTGAATCATCAAATTTTATTATAAGCTGTTAAATCATAAGCATCGACGGAAACGAGCAAGAATTTAGAATTTTAAACCGTAGACATTTTCTTCCAAACGGACTATAATATACATATATATAAAAATATATATTAAAATTTATAGAAAGGATGGGTTATCATGTCACAAATTAATTTAAGTAGTTTAAACGGTTTAACGACATCCAGTAATTACTCCAACTATAACTTTAACTATAACTATAAAAATACCACCACTAGCTCCTATAAATACACTTATGGAAAAAACAACTCTGTTAGCTCAGAACAA
The DNA here is from genome assembly GCA_031546905.1 of Eubacteriales bacterium. Taxonomy (GTDB): domain Bacteria; phylum Bacillota; class Clostridia; order Lachnospirales; family JAVBJQ01; genus JAVBJQ01. Next base: position 31,678 of record JAVBJQ010000076.1, read on the forward strand.
ACAAAAGCTTATTTAGCAGATATTAAATCCATATCCAACCAATTAAAAAATTCTGCTGATAATATTCTGGGTAAAAATTCAGTTTTGAACAAAACACTTTTTACCTCTCTAAACCAAGACTCTTTTACTTTAAAATCTACTAGCACCGAAAAAGTAGATGTGAAAGATCTTCAAGTTACACAACTTGCTAAAACACAAATGAATACTGGTAGTTCTCTTAACGCTACAGCAACTTCACAAGCAACTACTGGCAAAAACCAATTTGGGGTTACCATGGGCGGTAAAAATTTCTATTACGATGTTAGTGTAAATTCAAGCGACTCTAACAAAGCGGTTCAACAAAAAATGGCTGACGCTATTAATCAAAAAGGCAACGGCTTAAAAGCTACCGTTCAATACAATGAAAAAGACAAAACCAGTTCTCTACTCATTGAGTCAAAAGAAACAGGAACTAAAAATGCTTTTTCTATCAGAGACGTACAAGGTAATTTAGTAGGAACTACTGGTACTGCTACTACAACACAACAGTCACAAGACTCTAAATACAAGCTAAACGGCGAAGATGAAAAAACTGCTTCTTCCAACACAGTTGAAATAGCAAAAGGCGTAACAGCTGAATTTAAAAGTACTACTACTTCTGCTGTTAAAATCGAATCTAAAAAAGATACTACCGCTTCCACAAATGCTGTTTATGACCTTGTAAATAATTATAATGCACTTCTTGATTCTGCTAAATCAAACAGCACTGATTCAGGTGCAAAAAGACTTGCTCAACAGTTAACCAGTGCTGTTAAAACGTATGCAACAAGTCTCGGAAATGTTGGTATTAACTTAAATAAAGATGGATATATTTCACTTGATACTGATAAATTAACGAAATCAATTGAAAATGGAAGCTTACAAAAAGCCCTTGCTCCTACCAATACTTCCTTTGGGTTTACAAGTAAAATTCAGCAAATAGCAAAAAAAGTGGAGTCCGACCCAACATATTATGTTAGTCAAGCTTCACAAAATACGTTAGCCGAATCTAATAAACAAACCACAAATCCTTATAGTAATAAATCATATAACTACCTAAGTAGTTATATGAACCAAAAATATACCAATGCAGGTTTACTATTTGAAAGTATGTTTTAAAATAAAAAATGGTGGGGTTATGAAAACCTCACCATTTTTTTATCATTTTATTTTTCTTTTTCCTTTTCAAGTAATTTCTTTCTTACTTCAATTACTTTTTGTTGAACATCTGCTGGTGCTTCGTCATATCGATCAAACTTTAAACTAAATACACCCCGACCTTGTGTCATGGAACGTAAATCAGTAGAATATTTAAACATTTCAGCCAATGGAACTTCCACTTCAATTTTTTGTTTTTCATGAAATGGGTTCATTCCTAAAATACGACCTCTACGTTTGTTCATATCCCCCATGACATCGCCAGTATAATCGTCATCTACGATAACTTCCACTTTTGCAATTGGTTCTAAAATAGTTGGCTTCGCTTTTAATAAGCCGTCTTTATAAGCAGCTGTCGTAGCCATCTTAAATGCCATTTCAGAAGAATCAACCGGATGATAGGAACCATCCACCAAAGTAGCTTTTAATCCAACAACAGGGTACGCTGCAAGAACACCTTGTTTCACACACTCTTGAATCCCCTTTTCCACGGCTGGGAAATATTGTCTTGGCACTGCTCCCCCAAAAACTTTTTCTTCAAATATGTAGGCTTTTGTCAAATCACCTGAAGGTTCAAATTCCATCCAAACATCGCCATATTGGCCATGACCACCAGATTGTTTTTTATATTTTCCTTGAATTTTAACTTTCGATTTAATCATTTCACGGTAAGGAACAATGGGAGGAACTAAATCTACCTCAATTTTATATTTATTTTTTAATTTGTGAACCAAAACATCCAAGTGTGTTTCCCCAATACCATAAATAATGGACTGATGTGTCTCCTTGTTTACTTCGAAGTGTAAGGTTCTGTCCTCCTCAAGCAACTTATTCAGCGCTTGTGATATTTTGTCTTCATCGCCTTTTCCTTTTGGAACTACTGCCATGGTCATCAGAGATTCCCCAAATGCGATTTCTGGTAATATAATTGGCTTTTCTTTTGTACACAATGTATCTTGTGTTCCTGTATTTTGCAGTTTTGCAATGGCACCTATGTCGCCTGTTTTTAATTCTTCTACTTCAATTTGTTCTTTTCCTTTTATTAAATACAAATGACTTATTTTTTCAACAATATCTTTTTTAACATTGTAAATGGTAGCATCTTTTTTAATAGTTCCAGAATAAACTCTAAAAACATTTAACCTTCCCACATAGGGATCTGCAATTGTTTTAAAAACGAAAGCGGAAAACGGCTCGTTAGGACTACATAAGCGCGTCACTTTTTCATTTGTTCTAGGATCGATTCCCGTCACTTTGGGGCAAACTTTTTCAGATGTTACATATCGTGAAATAGAATTTAATAAAATCTGTAGTCCTATATTCAATACAGCAGAACCACATATAACAGGTGTTACACTTCCATCTAAAATTCCATCACTAATGCCTTGTTGAATTTCTTCTATTGTAAATTCTTCTTCTGCAAAAAACTTTTCCATCAGCGATTCGCTTGTTTCCGCAACTGCTTCCATTAACATGGTGCGTGTTAGTTGAATATCATCAGCTAACCCAACAGGTATGTCACAATTTTCGGTTTTGCCATTGACATATTTTCGTCCTTCTACTTTTACTACATTGACGAATCCATTGAACTTACCATTTTCTTTAAAAGGAATTTGAATAGGAGCGATGCTCTTCCCAAAGTTTTTTCTTAAATCCTCTACTACTTTATCTAAATCAGCATTTTCATCGTCCATGCCGTTTACAAAAATCAATTTTGGAATGTTCAACTCTGTTGCGTATTCCCACGCCTTTTCCGTTCCAACTTCAACACCGGATCTTGCAGAAACTACAATAACCGCTAAGTCAGCCACTCTTAATGCTTGCTTCACTTCTCCAACAAAGTCAAAATACCCAGGAGTATCCATGATATTTAATTTGTCGTTGGTCCACTCAACAGGAATAAATGATGTGCTAATTGATACTTTACGCCTTATTTCTTCAGCGTCAAAATCACTTACGGTATTTCCATCTTCAATTTTGCCTACACGTTTAATAATGCCTGCATTTAAAAGCATAGCTTCCACTAATGTTGTTTTTCCACAACCACTATGACCAAGTATTGCGACATTTTTTATTTCGTTTGGTGAATATATTTTCATGTAAATCCTCCTTAAAGTAATTTTGTTGATTACGAGAAATGTAAAATTAATATCAGCAAAACTAACAATAATTATAAGTAGTCAACAAATATTATATTCTGCAAATAAATATAATTTCCTTTTTTAACGGATAAAAAATTAAAAATTTGTTTATTTTGTATACTTTTATCTTTTATCTTTGTTTGCATTTTTTTGCTTTCAAAAATAAATTTATTAATATCCTTTTACAAATGAAAACAATAAAATATATTTTATTGACCCATATATATATATAAGCTAAAATGTATTCTAACTTAGCGGTTTATCAACTGCTGTACATCAAATAAGGAGGAGTACCATGATTCAATTTCGTGATGCACTAAAAGAACTGAAACCTTACGTTCCAGGAAAACCAATTAATGATGTGAAAAGAGAATTTGGTTTAGAAAATGTAATTAAGCTTGCTTCAAACGAAAACCCGCTGGGGTGTTCTACCTATGCACAACAGGCTATCATTGATTATTTATCGAATTGTGCACTTTATCCAGATGGCAATTGTACTGATTTAAAAAATGAACTATCTAAAAGTTTACATATTTCTCCTTCGAATTTTATTTTAGGCTGTGGCACAGACGAAGTTATTGCTTCTCTTGGAAAAGCTTTTATTAATGAAGGTGACGAAGCAATCACCGCTTCCATTACATTTTCCCAATATGCAGCTTCTGTAAAAAGCATGGGTGGTAAAATGATTTATGGGGACATGAAAGATTATGGTTTTGATTTAGATGATATTTTAAATAAAATTACAAATAAAACAAAAATAATTTTTATTGCCAATCCAAATAATCCTACAGGAACCATTCTCAATGCCAAAGAACAAGAAGCATTTATGAAAAAAGTTCCCAGCAACATTTTAGTCGTTTTTGATGAAGCCTATATTGAATATGTAGATAATGAAAATTATTTAGATAGTTTAACTTTGTTTCATCACTATAAAAATATGATGGTCATGAGAACATTTTCCAAAATACATGGACTTGCATCCTTACGTGTTGGGTATGCTATTGCTCATACGGAAGTAATTGAAATTCTGGAGCGAATTAGAAATCCTTTTAATGTTTCGGCTGTTGCACAAGTTGCTGCCATTGCCTCCTTAAGAGATTCTGAATTTGTTAATTTAAGCTTTGCCTCAAATCAATATGCTAAAAAATTTATTTACGATTGTTTGGATGAGTTGAATCTTTTTTATATCCCAACAGAAGCCAACTTCCTCATGATTGATGTGAAAAAAGATAGTAGGCTTATGTTTCAAGAACTAATGAAAAAAGGCTATATCATCAGACCCGGTGCAGCCTTTGCCATGAATAACTTTATACGGGTTACCATCGGAACTACTACTCAAATGACAGGTTTTATAACTGCATTAAAAGAATTATTATAGTCCTACTTCCAATGAGACATCTTTAAAACGGAATTAGGATAAAACTTTAGGAGGATCTACAACATGATTATTGTAATGAAAAAAAATGCAACAAAAAATAACGTAGCCGCTATTGAAACTCATCTTCAAAGCTTAGGGCTGAAAGCACATATTTCAGAAGGTGAAGACGTTACCATTATTGGTGTCGTTGGCGATAAAAGAAAAATTTTAGATGCAAACATGGATTTGTTTGATGGTGTAGATAAACTTGTTCCAATTACAGAGTCTTACAAACTTTCAAATAAAAAATTTAAACAAAATAAAACAACCATTAAAATTAAAGATGTAGAAATTGGCGGAGACGAATTTGTCATTATGGCTGGACCTTGTGCTGTTGAAAGTCGTGAACAACTTTTTGAAACCGCTTTAGCAGTTAAAAAATGTGGCGCTCAAATTTTAAGAGGTGGTGCTTACAAGCCTCGTACTTCTCCTTACTCTTTTCAAGGGCTTGAAGAAATTGGCTTACAATACATGGCGGAAGTTAGAGAAGAAACTGGACTTTTAATTGTAAGTGAAGTAACCAGCGTTGAAGCGGTAGAGCACGCTGTAAAATATGTTGATATTCTCCAAATCGGTGCCAGAAATATGCAAAACTTCTCCTTATTAAAAGAAGTAGGAAAAACAAAACTTCCTGTACTTTTAAAACGTGGGCTTTGTGCTACTATTGACGAATGGTTAAATGCGGCTGAATATATTTTAAGCGAAGGCAACCCAAACGTTATTTTTTGCGAACGTGGTATTAGAACGTATGAAACAAGCACCAGAAATACATTAGACATTAGTGCAGTTCCTGTTATTCAATCCAAGAGTCATCTACCAATTATTGTGGACCCAAGCCATGCAACAGGTGTTCGTGAATATGTTTCTCCACTTGGAAAAGCGTCTGCTGCTGCTGGTGCAGACGGTTTAATGATTGAAGTACATCCAAATCCTGCAAAAGCCCTTTCTGATGGCGCACAATCATTGAACCCAACAGAATTTGAAACTTTTTGTAACGAACTTAGACCTATCGTTAAAGTTATGGGAAGGACGTTTTAACTATGAAAAAAGCTGGGATAATTGGGCTTGGACTTTTAGGTGGCTCACTTGCAAAAGCTTTAAAAAATCGTGCTGAATTTGAAACTGTTGTGGCTTGCTCAAGGAACGAAAGTTCCTTAAAGCAAGCCTTAAAAGAAGGAATAATAGACAACTATTCTCTTTCTGTCAGTGATATTTTTTATGACTGTGATATTATTTTTATCTGTACCCCAGTTAATAAAATTTTAAATTACATAACAGCATTAATTCCCTTCCTCCATACTGACTGTATTATTACGGATGTTGGGAGTACCAAAAAAAGTTTGTATGAAGCAATGCTTCCCTATGATAAAAAAGTTTGTTTTATCGGTGGTCACCCAATGGCTGGTTCAGAGCAGACAGGATACGAAGCTTCAAAAGATTATTTATTTGAAAATTGTTATTATGTACTTACCCCACTTCCCAGCGTTTCTTCTGAAAAAGTTGCTCTATTATCTGATTTGGTAAAAACTTTTGGGGCAATTCCCCTTGTGATTCCACCTGATCAACATGATTTTATTGTTGGCACCATCAGCCATGTTCCTCATGTGGTTGCTTCTTCTTTAGTAAACATGGTAAAAAAACTAGATGGTCACGAGAAATATATGGCCACCCTTGCTGCTGGTGGCTTTAAAGATATTACAAGAATTGCCTCGTCAAGTAGTGAAATGTGGTCTAGCATTTCTGTTGACAACAAAACTGAAATTTTAAAAATAACTACTATCTTAAAAAATATATTAACTGAGTTTGAATCACATTTAATTTGTGATAATGAAACTGCTATTTTTGATTTTTTTAAAGAGGCAAAAGATTATCGGGATAATTTTTCAAATAAAAGCCCAGGAACTTTTATCAAGGTTTTTGAAATTTTGGTGGATGTGGTAGACAAACCCGGCATAATTGCTACGATTGCTACTACATTAAGTGTCAATAATATTAACATCAAAAATATTGGTATTATTAATAACCGGGAATATGAAAATGGTATTATGCAAATTATTTTTGACAATGAAAATAATCGGAACAAAAGTATTAAAATATTGGAAGAAATGAACTTTACTGTTTATCAGAAATAATTTTCGAAAGAGGTTTTGATGAAATGGATAAGATAATAAAAAGCAAAAATAAAAAACTAAAGCAAGTTTTAAGTGTCCCTGGTGACAAATCAATTTCTCATAGGGCGGTTATGTTTTCCTCCCTTGCCTATGGTGAAACAGAAATCGAAGGTTTTTTAAATGGAGATGACTGTCTTTCTACTATTTCATGTTTTAAAAAATTAGGAGTTACAATTACTTTCCAAAATGACAAAGTAAAAGTGATTGGCAAAGGTCTCCGCAGATTATCTGCCCCGTCTGAAATACTTGACGTTGGTAATAGCGGAACAACCCTACGATTACTGACTGGCATTTTATCTGCACAAAATTTTACAACCAACATAACAGGTGACGCTTCTATTCAAAAACGCCCCATGGATCGAGTAATAAAGCCCCTTTCTCAAATGGGTGCTGACATTATTGGAAAAGATGGCGGTACACTTGCCCCCCTTACCATTCACGGTAAAAATTTAAAAGCAATGGATTACACCATGACTGTTTCAAGTGCACAAGTTAAATCAGCTATTATGCTTGCTTCTTTATATGCTGATGGCGAAACAGTTATCGAAGAACCTGTTGCAACAAGAAATCACACAGAAATTATGCTAAATTACTTAGGCGCAAATGTTAAAACTGTCGGTAAAAAAATTATCTGTACTCCTCCTGAGGAACTTTTTGCCAAGAAAATTATTGTCCCTGGAGATATTTCTTCAGCAGCATTTTTTATAGTAGCCGCTTTAATTTGTAAAGATTCCCATTTAATCATTACCAACGTTGGGGTTAATATAACACGCACTGGAATTATTACAGCCCTAAAAGAAATGGGTGCTGATCTTTCTGTTATCAATCGAAGAGAACTTTGTGGGGAATTTGTGGCTGATATCGAAGTAAAATATTCCCATCTAAAAGGAACGGTTATTGAGGGCGCAATTATTCCACGTTTGATTGATGAAATACCAATATTGGCTGTTGCTGCCATGTTTGCAGAAGGTACTACAGTAATTAAAAATGCTGAGGAATTAAAAGTAAAAGAATCCAATCGAATTAAAACGGTTGTAAATGAATTTCAAAAACTTGGTGCCGACATTGTAGAAACAGATGATGGAATGATTATTACCGGTGGAAAAATGTTGTATGGTGCTGAAGTGGAAAGTCATCATGACCACAGAATTGCCATGGCGTTGGCAATTTGTGCACTGGCAACAAATGGAGAAACCCTAATTAAAAATGCTGATTGTGTTGATATTTCATTTCCTAAATTCTATGAGTATATTGAGTCTTTATAGTTCTTACTTGAATAAACAGGTGGTGTCTATATGATTAAAAAATTTTATTTGCATATTTATGGGGTGCTTTTAGCATTCATAATCGCTGCTATCTCTTGGTGGGTATTGGCACCAATAAAAATTTTGCAGGTGTTTGGTCCTTCTATTTTTTCTATTTTTATCGGTATGTTCATTGGTAGCTTAACTACACTACCTAAACAATTTGAAGTTGGCCTTCAATTTACAGCAAAGAAAGTTCTACAACTTTCTATTATTTTACTTGGGTTTGAAATGAATATCAATCAAGTTCTCATAACAGGAAAACAATCCCTTCTTGTTATGGGAACTACTATTTTTATAGCGCTTTTTGCTGCATTTTTAATTGGTCGTCTTTTAAAGTTAGACTCTAATACTACCATTTTAATTGGTGTTGGGACTGCAATTTGTGGTGGTTCTGCTATTGCTGCTACAGCCCCTATTCTTCATGCAGATGACAAAGAAGTAGCTCATTCTATTTCAACTATTTTTCTTTTTAATATCGTTGCTGTATTTCTCTTTCCCATACTTGGGTATGCCTTTCATATGAGTCAAAATGGATTTGGAATATGGGCTGGCACTGCTGTTAACGACACTTCATCTGTAGTGGCCACCGCTGCAACCTATGGCGCTTCTGCCCTTCAAGTCGCTACTATTGTAAAACTTACTCGTACATTAATGATTATTCCCATTACCTTATTTCTATCTTTTTATATGCAAAAAAAGAATGCTACTGGTGATTATAAAGGTAAATTTAATTTTATAAAAATATTCCCGTGGTTTTTACTTGGGTTTGTAATATCCTCTATTATATGTACGGTGTTCCCAGCGGACTTTGTATTCTACAAACAATTATCTCAAATGGGAAAGTTTTGCATCGCCATGGCGATGGCAGCAATTGGTCTTAAAACAAACTTATTTTCCCTACTTCGTAATGGGGTGAAACCAATTCTATTGGGTCTTTGTTGCTGGATTTGTGTTTCGGTTACTTCTTTACTTGTACAATATTTTTTAGGAATTATCTGACCCTTTAATATCCTTACAGAAGGAAATTTTTTTAATTAATGATTAAATTGCTGTAATTATATGGATAAGGGTTATTTTATAGGAGCGTATTTAGATGGTTCGTCATAAAGTTGCACTACTTTTTTTAGATTTTATTTGTATTATTTTATTTACATTACTAGCAGTTTTCATCAATTTAGGAAAAACCATCGCAATTGACCATGCTGTGTATTCATCTATCGCCGCTTTTATCTCCCCAACCTTAACGAAAATTGCCGTTTTTATCAGCACATTGGGAGGTTCTATGGGGGTTATGATTGTCTGTATTTTATTTTTTGTTTTTTATAAAACAAGACTAAAATTTGGTATTCCTATTTTTTTTACAGTGGGTATATCAAGCGTTTTAAATTTTGTACTAAAGAATTTTTTTGAACGTCCACGCCCTAATATTTTAAGGCTTGTAGAAGAAACAAGTTATTCTTTCCCCAGTGGACATGCCATGAATAATATGGCGTTATACACCATGATTGTTTTGCTTGCTTTGTCTGTGATAAAAAATAACGGCATCAAGTTTCTCATTGGCTTATGTTCATTTTCTTTTGTTTTTCTGATTGGGCTCAGCAGAATTTATTTAGGTGTTCACTATTGCTCCGACGTATTAGGCGGTTTTTTAATGGGAGCTAGCGTGGCTATGACCTGTTATTTAATTTTAATGTATGTTAGACAATTTTTTTCAATCAAAATTTAATCAGTAGATGTAACAGCTACAGCCAACAAAAAAAGCACATCCCAAAAATCAGATGTGCAATAGTGTTTTTACATAAAAATGTACCTTTTGATAACATAATGTATCATCCCAGGATTGAACTGGGGGCTTTCACCTTCGGAGGGTGACACTCTATCCACTGAGTTAATGATACAGAGAAATTTACTTTTAGGCGGAAAATTAATTCCGCCTATTATCATACTATATTTTCTTGTCTATGGCAATAATACTTTCAACAAAAGTGTCATTGTCTTTTGTTTTAATTAATCGATCGGTGACTTGTTCATTTAAATCAGCTGTGGTCATATGATTCAACATTTTTCTTAATGTAAAAACCGAATCAAGTTCTTTAGGGGTTAACAAATTTTCTTCTCGGCGTGTTCCAGATTTATTAATGTCTATGGCTGGGAAAATTCTTTTTTCCGATAACTTTCTGTCAAGAACAAGCTCCATATTCCCAGTACCTTTAAATTCTTCAAAAACTACATCATCCATTTTGCTTCCGGTGTCAACCAATGCAGTGGCAAGGATGGTTAAACTTCCCCCACCTTCTACATTTCTAGCTGCCCCAAAAAATTTCTTGGGCATATAGAGGGAAGAAGGATCAAGTCCCCCCGACAATGTTCTTCCACTAGGGGCAACCGTTAGGTTGTACGCTCTTGCAAGTCTTGTGATGCTGTCTAGCAATATAACCAAATCTTTTCCTTGCTCTACAAGTCGCTTTGCTCTTTCTAAAACCATTTCCGCTACTCTTTTGTGGTGTTCTGGAAGCTCATCAAACGTTGAATACACTACTTCTACATTTTCACCTGTAATGGAACGTTGCATATCTGTCACTTCTTCTGGGCGTTCATCAATTAAAAGTACAATTAAGTGCATTTCCTTGTGATTGGTGGTAATTGCATTGGCTATTTTTTTAATTAATACCGTTTTCCCCGCTTTGGGAGGTGCAACAATCATTCCCCTTTGCCCTTTTCCAATCGGTGCAAATAAATCAATTACTCTTGTAGAAAGTTCATTTTGACTTGTTTCAAGATGTATTCTTTCTAGTGGGAAAATTGGGGTCAAATCTTCAAAATTTGGACGTCTATACGCTTTTTCAGGTTTATCTCCATTTACTGAATTTACATATAAAAGCGCATCGTATTTTTCATTATCTTTGGCAAGTCTAACGATTCCTTTGACAAAATCGCCTTTTTTCAAATTAAATCGTCTTATTTGTGAAGGAGATATATAAATGTCCTCGTTGCCTGGGAGAAAATTCTCTTTTCGTAGGAATCCAAATCCATCTGCTAAAACTTCTAGGACTCCCCCGCCTTCAATATTGCTTTTGTCTTTATAATCTGATTTTTCTATGGGTGTATCTTCATCTAGCTTGAGATTTTTTTCTTCGGCTATTTCTACAATGACTTCTTCCATCGGCAAAGCTATTGGGGGTATTTCATCTATTTTAGGCATTTCGATTATTTTTTCTTGTTTTGCTTTTTCCTCATTTATCAACTGTATTAATTCACTTTTTTTATATTTGCTTATACTTTTCATGCCTAAGTTTTTCGCGATTTCCCTAAGCTCCTGTATCGTTATATTTTCCGAATCCATATAAATCTCCTCAAAATTATTTTTTAGGTATTATTATTTCCTTGCCAAAAGGAAGCACGTCCCCATTTTTAATATTATTTGCTTTCATTATTTTTTCAACATATTCTGTATTTCCATAAAACTTCTTGCTTACCTTCCATAAATTGTCACCTTTTACCACAGTATATTTAACATCACTCATATTTATATCAGTGGATTCAGTTTGTGCTGATGGGGTTGGTGCTAATGGCTGGTCATCAACTACTTTTGTTTCGCTTAGTGTACTGGCTGCTTTCAGTTTTTCTATTTCTTCTTTTAATGATAGATTTTCAAGTTTTGCTTCTTCTAAAGAAGTAATAGTCTCTGTCTTCGTTTTTATCTCATTATTTGCTTCTATTACTGCATTTTTAGAAGTGTTTAGCATATAAACTAATATAGACACACAAATAATGAACAATGGTATGATAATGGTAAGGGCAACTTTAAAGCCGAAAACATTGCCTTCATTATCATTTTCATCCTCAATTTCATCGCTGTCACTATCGATTTCTTCTGCCTCACGAACATCATATTCAACATCATCATTTTTTTTGTCACTTTTATATTCCATTGGAGCTTTTTTACTTTCTTCTTTTGGTTTTATATAAGAAGCCCTACTTTTAAGTACTCTTTCGGAAACTTCTTCTTTTTTCTCTCTTAGGGGATGGGTGTTGAGTAAAAGTTCTACAATCTCTTTAGGAAGCTCGTCCGTATAATCCTCGCTTTCAGATTTTTCCGAACTTCTATTATTATAGTTTCTAATTTCATTGTCAATATCAAACTCTAAATCATACTCCTCTTTTTTCATATGTATTTCAACTCCTTATTATTTTAATTGGGAATATTTTAATGAAAGCACACGATAACCAGCAGAGATTCTATAAACCTCTGTTGATGTAAATACCATGATTAATTGATAAAATAAGTGGATTTAGTAAGAATTGTAGAAAGATAGGTTATAAATGAAAATATTGTTCTTTTATATACATTCGATTACCTATTATTTTAACTGTCAACTGTAATGTATATTTTTTAAAATACATTTCTCATTAATATCCTCTTTACATTATGAGCTATATTCATTATACTGTATATAAATCAATTTTTCTAAAATTATTTTTGAAAGAATATTAACATTAATGCGACTACATTAGAATTTAATTCATATATTTTAGTACAAAAGTTTTTTATAGAAATGTTTTAACTATTATTTAGAGGGATGTGTATTCTTATGAAAATAGAGAAAATGAGCGAGAATCAAGTGAAAATTGTTCTCAATAAAGAAGATTTAAATGAAAGAAATATAAAGTTAAGTGAACTAGCTTACGGCTCTGAAAAGGTTCAGTCTTTGTTTCGTGAAATGATGGAACAGGCTGTTGTTGAATATGGATTTCAGTCAGACAATACCCCTTTAATGGTGGAGGCTTTTCCTATTGCGTTGGATAGTATTATGATTTTGGTTACAAAAGTTTCTAGTTCTGACGAACTGGAGGGCAAGCTAAGTTTATTGCCTCAAACAAGAGATGGAAGGAAATTTAAAAAGAAAGGTTTGCTGGAAGAAAAATCTGAAAATGTAGAAGATGATAAAATATGTATTTATTCGTTTCATTCATTGGATGATGTAGCCAGTCTTTCATCAAGACTTTATAAATTATTTACTGGAACAAACTTACTTTTTAAAGAACAAAGCAAATATTTCCTTGTGCTTCATACGGATGAAGGGTTAGAAACTTTAACATTGCAAGAGCTAGAGTCTATTTTAAGTGAATATGGTCAAAAACATACGTCCTCCTATCTTTCAAAGTTTTATCTTTATGAACATGGAGAACTTTTGATTAAAGATTCAGCGATTACTATTTTAGCAGAACATTTATAAATAAAATTTTTTATGAAAGGCTGATTTTGCTGAGGGTGCCCCCCTTACATTCAGCCTTTCTTTTTTTGCTTTTTTACAACCGTTTGTACATTTTTTTCTGTAAATAATGTGTAGTTTACGAATTGGTATTAATAATAAAAATCATGATTTTCAAGACGAAATGCAAATTTTCTATTACTAGAAACCCACGATGACTGGGCTATTCTTGGATTAATGAAGAATAACGCCCCACTAGTTTTTTTATCTGCATTTTCCAATGCTTCAAGGGCTGCATTAGTACATTCTTGAGATGGTGCTTGATAAATTGCATTGTTTGAAACAGGCTGAAACTGAACTCCAAATTTTTTATCGAAAATAACACTCTTAATTGTATCGGGATATTCTTTTGAAGCAACTCTATTTAAAATAACATTGGCAACCGCAACTTTTGCTTGATAGGATTCTCCTCTTGCTTCTGCGTTTACGATTCTTGAAAGCCAATATAAATCTTCACTGGTATAATTTATTAAATACAGTTTATGTTCTAATGAAATTGTTTTGTAAGCACTTTCAAAAGTTGAATTTGATTCACTTTCTGGTGGTGTAAGTACAACGACTTTATGTTTTTCATTCCAATCCAAATTGTATGAAAGTTCTTCAAAGAAATATCTTAGTGGGACCATTACCCGATTATTCGATAAAAATGCTTTTGGCATCATACGACATTCATTATTAATGACAATAAATTGTGAATTAACAGAAAATGAAAAATAATCATCGGCTGTCCTTAGTTCTATTACTTTTTTTGCTTGGTCCATTTGGTATTTTGAATTTGTAATTTTACAAAAATCCTCTATGGATAGATAGGCAATTCCATCAAGAATGATACTTTTACTACTTAGTTCCACCAAATTATTTTTGTAAATAATTTCAAAATCATTTACCCTATTTTTCGCATACACATTTTCCTTTAAGAAAAACAAGCTACTTGAAATTGCAATTATTAAAACAGATATGCTAACTAGTTTGTTCATAAATATTTGCAAAACTCAACTCCTTTGTCAGCCTTGTTTATATAATATGAACAGAAAAAATTGTTTTTATACACAAATTTAAAAATTTTTCATACAATAAAGTATATATCATATATTCATTCTGTAGCTGAATGAATTCGTATTGGAGCGTGTTTTTAATGTATTATGCACATCAAAATGAAAATACCAACAACATTGATGTAACAGCTTATGTAAGATTACTCCAAGCTTCCCCTGATGCACCTCCACTTGATGTTTATGTGAATGATATAAAATTGCTTCCAAACCTAAAATTTAAGGACTTTACAGAGTATCATTCCGCTGAACCTGGATATTACAATTTAAAAGTATATCCAACTACCGAAGACTCCATGCCTATTATTGACCGTGACATTTCGATGGATGATTCTATGATTTACACCATTGCCATCAAAAATCTTGCAAATGACATGGACTTCCAAGTTATTCCTGATATGAGAGAAGACCTTCCAAAAGATAAGGCATATATTCGATTTATCCATCTTTCCCCCAATTTATCACCTGTAGATGTTCTAATTGATAATAAAGAAACCATTATGGATATGGGCTATGAAGATGTTACTGAATATATTGTTTTAACACCTGGAACTCATTCCTTAAAAATAAATCAAACAGGAACAAACGAAACCGTTGTCTCTAGTCCCAAAACTACCTTAAAAGCAGGAAAACTATATGCGGGATATATTGTTGGTTTAGACGGCGATAGACCAGGGTTACAAATTTTATTTCCACTTGAAGGTGCAAGCTATTTATAAAATAAAAAACAGACGCAAAATAAATTTATTTTGCGTCTGTTTTTTATTTTATACGTTTATTGATTTGCACCAACACTAAGTGATGTGTTAATTTCTTCACA
>JAVBJQ010000060.1:0-2910 GCA_031546905.1 Eubacteriales bacterium
GCATTATAATTTCATCACCCTCTTTTATATTGCTTAGAATAGCAGCCATTTCAAGTGCATGTGTACATGATGTAGTTAGTAAGGCTTTTTGGACTGAAAATTTTTCTTCAAACCAGACATTACATTTTTTAGTAAAATCACCATCGCCACAAATTCTTCCAGTTTTTATAACTTGTTCTAAATAATGCAATTCAGTTCCTATAAAAGGAGCTTTATTAAAGGTAATCATTTTATTTCCTCCTTCAATTCAACTTTTAATACAATAGGTTATCTATTTTACTTTCTGTTTATACCTTTGCAAAAGTCGTTTTTAATTTATCATTTTTGTTTCATCTTAACCTATAAGATTTATGATTTCAATGTTTTTGTAAAATCGGTGGTAATTTAAATATTGATCTAACTAAAAAAACGGCATTGAAAATAGTACAATCTTTTCTTAGTCTTAGATTGCCTTTGCTAAAAGGAGTTTTTATTGACAAAATAATTGTAGTATGTGAAAATAACAGCATACTATAATTGAACCTGGCTAAATTTCGTTTACGTTAAGTAAATCAAGGTATTCAAAAAGGAGAGGAAGAATCATAGGATTTATTATCAAGACCAACGGAAGATTGAATGATAAGTTTTTTGAGAAGATACATATTAAAACCGGTGAGAGATTTATTAATGATAGATTAGATAATGAATATCTCAGTGTTGAAAGGTACACATTTAAAAAATTTTTAAATGATAAATGCCTTTTTGACAATGAAAAATTTACAATTGTAATTGAGGGGATTATTCTAAATTCCGTTGATTTAATTACTGAGTACAATACCATGAATATAGGGCAATGCGCCATTAAAATGTATACACTTCTTGGGGATAAGTTTTTTGATGATTTTAGAGGTAGCTTTTGTGGAATTTTACTTGATAAGAAGAAAAATAGAATAATTGCCTTTTCAGATCATTTAGCACTAAGACAACTTTTTTATTCTGAAGTTGGTGATTCTATTATTATTTCGTCTGATTTAGAATTTTTGATAAAGTACTATAATTATAATGAAATTTCATATAGTATGAATTTAGATAAGATGTATGAATTAATAAGACTGGGATGGATAGATGGAGAAAATATATGTATCAATGAATTCAAACGGGTTCTTCCTGGTGAATATTTTATTATCCATAATAGAAAATTTACAGTAAGCAAGTTTTATGAACTAAAAATGGAACCTAATAAAAGTCGTACAGAAGAAGAAACAATTGAAGAAATGGATAGACTTTTTTGCAAGGCAGTTAAACTGCAGTTTGAAAAGGATCGCGAGTACGGATATCAGCATATGGTTGCTTTGAGTGGAGGATTAGACTCCAGGATGACAACGATGGTTGCAAATGAGTTGGGCTATGGTGAAGCTATTACGAATCAAACATTTTCGGAAGATGGTTACCTTGATAAGACAATTGCGAAAAAAATAGCTTCGGACTTAAAGCATAAATGGATATTTAAATCTATTAGCGGTGGAGAATATCTGAAGCATTTAGAAAAAAGTGCAGAAATAAACGCTGGGACAATAACTTATATCGTACCAACAGTAGTTGATGATGAAATAAATTGGGATAATTATGGGATGCAGCATACTGGAAATTTAGGTGATGCAGTAATTGGCTCTGTTATATCAGATAAAAACTACTTTCATAAACCTCGTCTTTTAAGAGACTGGGGAACAAATTTAGGTGGTAATTTTCCCAATTTTGATAATAAGGTACCCTTCCAGCTTACGGAAGGAAGATATGAACAAGAAGTGTTTCTTTCTAGAGTACTGTTACTCCCTTGCAAAGCATTCGTTTATTCTCAAAAAAATCATTCAGAAAATATGTCCCCCTTTCTTTTTCTTGAATTTTTTAATTTTTGCATGACTATTCCCATAGAATGGCGGATGAATCATAAGATTTACTATAAATGGATAAACAAAAAACACCCCAAAGCAGCAAATTACGTTTATGAAAGAATAAAGTCTAAGATAAATGAGAAACAGATAAAAATATTAGGAGCCACTATACCAATTAGTCGTGTACCAAGATTTCTATACGTACGACTTTTAAAAAAAATTAATCCTAAAAAGGCAAAAACAATGGTCTACAGCCATGAAACTAAAAATCATATGAATCCCTATACATACTGGTACAATACCAATTCTAATTTGCGAGAGTACCTAGATAATTATTTTAATGACAATATTAGTCGAACAGATAAATATGATGAGCTAAGCAAAGATTTAAGCCTTTTATATAAAAAAGGAAATGTATATGCCAAGATAAATGTTTTGAGTCTATTAAGTTTTTTAAAAATATATGATTTAGAAATTTCTAATGGATACAAATACCCATATGAACTTGAGTTATCCAAAAATTATTCATATAGATAGATACTCATACAATCACGTGAATTGAAAAAGGAGGTATTTTATGTTAATAAAAAAAGTCTATGAAAATTACATACAAAATTATAGCAATAAAAAAGTTGTATTATTTGGAGCATCTACTAGTGCTATTACGTTTCTCTCTATGTACAAAGGTTCGGTATATTGTTTTTGTGATAATGATACAAATAAAACAGGTTCCTTATTTCTTGGATACAAAGTTATATCCCCAGTGGAACTAAAAAACTTTGATGAGGATATTTGTATCATTATCACAAGTATGTATTTCTATAGCATAAAAAAACAATTAGCTACTATGGGTTTTACTAACAATGTTTTTACCACAAAAGAGTTTATGTTATTTCTTCAGTTAGATATAACAAATAAAGATCCTTTCTACAATCAATTTATATTTGACTCAGCAAATTTAGATTTAATACATAAAAATAACGACCTTATCCAAGTAGTATCAAATATGTTAGAAGATAATGATTCAAAAAATATTTAT
>JAVBJQ010000023.1:0-33941 GCA_031546905.1 Eubacteriales bacterium
AAAATGGTACGCCGATTATGTGGCAGTTGCTAGCCAATACAATTTAGTTACTGGGGATGAAAAAGGAAACTTTAATGGTGAAAAACAAATTTCAAGACAAGAAGCCATGATTATTCTTAGTAGAGCATTAAAATTGGCAGATGCTAACACGAACTTGGATAAAGCAGGTGTTGACAAGTTATTAAAGAACTTTAAAGATAGTTCTAAAGTAGCAAGTTGGGCCAAAGATGGTATCGCAGTTTGCGTAGAAAAAGGCTTGGTAAACGGTGATGACAAAGGCAATATTAATGCAGCGAAAAATATTACCAAAGCAGAAATCGCGACTATGATTTATAAAATGCTTAAAAATTCTAACTTGATGTAATGAAAATAAAAAACCAGTTTCCTCAAAATGAGGATGCTGGTTTTTTTTATAAAGTTTAAAAATTTAATAAATCTTCTCTTCCTAATTACAATGTTTGGATAACAGATTCAACGGTTACTTCTAATACTCTAGTTAAAAATGAAAATTTTTCTTTCATCATGTCAAACTCGGCACCTTCTCTGTAATATTTTCCAGTACCTTTAATAAGAAAGCCTGTGCCCATGCTTCTATATCCCATTACTTCTTTAGAACCTAAAGTTAATTTAACAGTAGGATTTACCATTATATTTTTTTCAGTTTTTAGCATACCTGCTGCGGGAATTAAAATTTTATTGCCATCTACGATGGTTAGATAGCTATTCCAAGTATTTGCCACATGAGCTTCATCATTAGCACAAGTTACAACAGAAACTACACCTTCACAAGCAATTGTTTTTAAAAATTGTTCATTAAACATAATAAATTCCTCCGAGTTAAATTAATTTTTCTATTTAAAATATATTAAAGACAAATAATATCTGTAATTCATCATAACACCATAGAACAGAAAAGTCAAATTATTTTTTATTGCGCTTATGAAGTCATGTTATTTTAAATTTGATGTCATAAAATGATTGATTGAATAACATAAATCGAGTATGATAAAAAACATACTCTCTTTTATTTTTATGAATGTAGAGGAATTTTATTGCAATGGAGGTTTTAACTTGCAATTTAGTATCGGTGTGGAATACGCATTTCATTCATTATTTTATATGGTTAATCTGCCACAAGGTGTGACGATAGGAATAAAGGAACTGGCAAAATTAAACAGTATATCTGAGACGTATTTGTCAAAAATATTTACAAAGCTACGAAAAGGCGGTATCGTCAGGTCTGTACCTGGGGTGAATGGTGGCTATGAGTTGTCACGCCTTGCAAAGGATATATCATTTTGGGATATTGTAGAATCTGTTGAAGGTTCTTCTTCTATCTTTCAATGTGCGGAAATACGTCAAAATAATATTTTTTCTAAGGGTGAGGATTATTCTAAAGCTTGTCCTTGTCTTATTAAAGTGGTAATGTCAGAAGCAGAAGAACAGATGCGAAATTATTTGCGTGAGAAATCATTGGAATGGCTTTATAAAACGGTCTATGGTGATATGTCAGAAAAGAAAAAAGACAATGTGGAAGATTGGTTAAATCGTGCTGTTGGAAAGTCCAACGTGTAGCAATTGTTTTTTCAAACAGTAGAGTTAAAAAATATGGAAAAGAATATGATGAAGAGGAAGTGTTACAATGTATGATATTATTATTTGTGGTGGTGGCCCAGCTGGGCTTAGTGCTGCTATTTACACAGGTCGCTATGGTCTTAAAACCTTGTTACTGGAAAAAATGTTTGTTGGAGGGCAAGTAGTCACAACATCGGATATAGAAAATTACCCTGGAACAAAAGGGGTCGTAACTGGTTTCGATTTGATTGCAGATATGGAACAACAAGCCAAAAGTTTTGGAACAGAAATTAAAACAAAAGAAATAACAGACTACGATTTTGAAAACCCTATTAAAAAAGTAATTTGTGGAAAAGAAGAATTTTCCGCAAAGGCCGTTATTTTGGCACTAGGCGCTTCTCCTCTTCAACTTGGGGTAAAAGACGAAGCCAGTTTACGTGGACGCGGTGTTTCTTATTGTGCTACTTGCGACGGATTTTTTTATAGAGAAAAAACCGTTTGTGTTGTTGGTGGTGGGGAAACGGCTGTGGGAGAAGCGATTTACTTATCTAAAATTTGTAAAAAAGTATATTTGATTCATAGACGAGATTCTTTCCGTGCTTCTAAGTCAGTGGTAGATAAATTAAAAGATTTTTCAAATATTGAATTGGTGTTAAACAGTCAAATTACAGAAATTTTACATGAGAGCGCAGTAACAGGGGTAATGGTTAAAAACAAGGACGGGGAAGAACGAACTTTAACGTTAGACGGTGTTTTTGTTGCCATTGGGTTAACACCCAATACAGACAGTGTAGCAGGTAAAGTTAATTTGACCGAAGGTGGTTATATCACCATTGATGGAGATATGTCTACTACTATTCCAGGTGTATTTGCTGCTGGGGATGCAGTTGCTAAAACATTCCGCCAAATTATTACAGCAGCGTCAGACGGAGCAACAGCAGCCTACTATGCCAATGAATATTTGGCTTATCATGAAGTATAGAGAGAAAGCCAATAAAAAAACATGAGTGCATAGCTCATGTTTTTTTATTGGCTTTTTACTTTTCAGGCATTTATTTGAATTTATTTTCATATGTTCTATATATATTGTTCTATAGCTGTGAAGGAAAATAAGCGGTTTAACCTTTCCTGTTTTTTGTTAACCGCACAAAGAGGTGATTTTTTGAGTGAAGATTTTGATATGGTCAAGTTTCTTGAAATGGCAAAAGCTATTTCTTCTCTAACATCAAAGCCCGAACGTGAGAACAGCCAACCACAGAAAAACCAAGAGCAACAGAACACCGTCGTCGCTCCTGTAACCAAAAGCGCTGAAGAGGCAAAAGAAGTTACACAAGTTACCACGTTGCCATTTGAATTTGAAACAAAGGAATCAAAAATTGTGAAGTCTATTATTCCTTACTTCGATCGGTCTTATCAAAAGCAAATGGCTATTGTGGTTAAAATGTTAGAGCTGAAAAAAATTCATGAATACTACAACGATGAAGCCGTCATTACAACCTCCATTCCCAACAACGAGAATTGGCGCTCTGAGATGCTTATGGCCATCCGACCCCATATTGAGGAAGAAAAACAATATTTAATTGATCTGTTTATCCGTTTTATGGAAATGAATCAAATTATGCAAAAAAGAAATTCAGATGTTCTGCTATAGCTGTTAAGGAACTGGATAGAGGGAGGTTTTTATGAGCCAAGAAATGGATTTTGACAATATATTTTCAAACGAAGCTTTTAAAAATATTGAGCCAGCACGTATTCAAGCGCTGAAAGAAGTGGCTTCTCAAATACAAAACAAAAGTATGAATGAGACATTTGACATTTTAATTTCTTTTGCCAAAAATATGCCAGACGGCAGGGAATTGTCAAAAGCCGAAAAACTTGCCATGTTTGAAGTAATAAAATCCTACATTACCCCTCAGCAAAGAGGAAGTATTGAGATGATTATGAAAATGATGGGAGGCTTTTAGGATTTTAAAGAAGGTGTGGAGGAGAGAATTTTTTGAAAAAAATTTTCTCCTCCAAGGCTTGCACTTCTAACAAAAGTTTTGTATATTAATTGTCAGTAGTTGTATTAAAGTATGAAATATTGTATGATTATGGTATGAATCTACGGATGCAGAGTGTCTGTAGGTAATTATTCACAAATAGGAGGAATATATGATGCAAGAACTTAACAGAGCGTTGCTAGACAGTAATTTTAAATTTAATGATGACTTAAAAATCGGAAAAAAATCCAAGATGACAGAAAAAATTCTACAATTTGGGGAAGGTAATTTTTTAAGAGCATTTGTTGACTATATGTTTGATGAACTTAACAGCAATGATTTATTTAATGGTAGCATCGTGCTTGTTCAACCAATCGAGCAAGGTATGATTGATATGGTAAACGATCAAGACGGTTTATACACTGTTTTATTAAGAGGCCTTCAAGATGGTAAAGAAGTTTGTGAAAAGAAAATAATTACTTCTGTTTCTCGTGGAATTAACCCTTATAAAGATTTTGATGCTTATTTTGAATGTGCTAAAAATCCTGATTTAAGAGTAATCGTTTCAAACACAACAGAAGCTGGTATCGTGTATAATCCAGATGATAAATTTGAGGACAAGCTACAAAAGGCTTTCCCAGCGAAAGTAACTGCTTTCCTTTATGAAAGATTTAGAATTTTCGGAAATGACAAAACAAAAGGCTTTATTTTTATTCCATGTGAATTAATTGATTACAACGGAACAAACTTGAAGAAAATTGTTTTAAGATATGCGGAAGAATGGAACTTGGGAAGCGAATTTATTGACTGGATTAACACTGCAAACTATTTTACCAATACATTGGTAGACCGAATTGTTACTGGCTACCCACGTGATGAAGTGAGTACATTAACAGAACAATTTGGCTATAAAGATAACTTGATTAATACAGCTGAAATTTTCCACTTCTGGGTAATTGAAGGACCTGAGCATTTGGCAGAAGAACTTCCTTTTGCAAAAATTGGTCTTAATGTGTTGTTTACAGAAGATGCTACCCCATACAAACTTCGTAAAGTTCGTATTTTAAATGGCGCTCACACCATGTCAGTTCTTGCTGCTTATTTGTGTGGAAAAGACACCGTTGGGGAATTAATGGACGACAAAACACTGAATAAATACATAGCAGACGGCTTATTTGAAGAAGTAATTCCTACACTTGATTTGCCTTATGAAGATTTAAAATCATTTGCAGATGCTGTATTTGACAGATTTGCAAATCCTTATATTAAACATTATTTATTAAGCATTGCATTAAACTCAATTTCTAAATATAAAACAAGAGTGCTTCCTTCTATTTTAGAATATGTAGAACGTAAAAAACAACTTCCTAAAATTCTTACTTTCTCATTTGCTGCTATGCTTGCTTTTTATAAAGGTTCTGAAATCAAAGACAACGCTCTTATTGGTTTAAGAAATGGTCAAGAATACAAAATTTGTGACGATATGCCTTTACTTGAAATGTTTAAAAATTTATGGGCTGATTGTGATGGAAGTCAAGAAAAAGTTACTGCCCTTGTTAACACTGTTTGTGGAAAAACTGACCTTTGGGGATTAGACTTAAACACAGTGGATGGATTTAGCAGTAAAGTTTCTGAACACTTATATGCTATTTTAGCAAATGGAATGACTGCAAGTGTTGAACATTTAATTAACGGTTGAGGTGAATTATTTTGAATCGTGCTGATAATTATATTAAAATAAATGAAAATGACAACGTTGTCGTTACGGTTTCTGATGTAAAAGCAGGAACTGAATTGGCTGGTGTAACGGTGCTTGCTGATGTGGACAAAGGTCATAAAATAGCCCTTGTAGACATTAAAAAAGACGAAAACATTGTGAAATATGGTTTTCCTATTGGACACGCAACTGCTGACATTAAAGCTGGAGAACATGTCCATGTTCACAACGTAAAAACAAATTTAAAAGGTGTGTTAGATTATAGCTATACACCGACGCTTAGCGATTTTAAAATTGATGCCAATGCAACTTTTAATGGGTACAAACGTGCGGACGGACAAGTCGGAATCAGAAATGAAGTTTGGATTGTCAACACCGTTGGATGTGTGAATAAAATTGCAGAAAGAATTGCAGCAGAAGCAAACAAAAAATATGCAGAAAGCGACAATTTTGATGGTGTACATACATTTGTTCATCCATTTGGATGTTCTCAACTAGGAGATGACCATGCGGCTACCCAACTTATTTTAGCAGACATGGTAAAACACCCTAACGCTGGGGCAGTTTTGGTTTTAGGATTAGGTTGCGAAAATAATAATATTCCAGAGTTTAAAAAAGTGCTAGGAGAATATGACGAAAAAAGAGTTAAATTTTTAAGCACCCAAGACTTTGACGATGAAATTTCCGCTTCACTTGAACTCATTGACCAACTAGTTGAATATGCTACTTCTTTCAAACGTGAACCAGTTGGTGCTGATAAATTAATTGTTGGTTTAAAATGTGGGGGATCTGACGGGTTCTCTGGAATTACAGCAAATCCGCTTGTTGGAAGATTTTCAGATATGTTAATCAAACATGGTGGAACAAGTATTTTAACAGAAGTTCCAGAAATGTTTGGTGCGGAAACTCTTTTAATGAACCGTTGTGTAAATGAGGAAGTGTTTGATAAAACCGTTCATTTAATTAACGATTTCAAAGATTATTTTACAAGACACAACCAAGAGATTTATGAAAATCCTTCTCCAGGAAATAAAAAGGGTGGCATTACAACCCTTGAAGATAAATCGTTGGGCTGTACACAAAAAGGTGGAACAAGCAACGTTAGTGCTGTTTTAGGATATGGAGAAAGAGCCTCTGTTACTGGATTAAACCTTTTAAATGGCCCAGGAAACGACATTGTGGCGATTACTGGTATTATGGCATCAGGTGCACATATTGTTTTGTTTACAACAGGACGTGGAACACCAGTTGGTGCACCGATTCCTACTGTAAAAATTTCCACAAACAACGACCTTTATCAAAGAAAAGGTAATTGGATGGACTTTAATGCAGGTGTTTTGTTAGAAGGTCAAACCATGGACGATGTTTCAAAAACTTTTTTTGATTACATTTTAAAAGTGGCTTCTGGTGAAAAAACAAAAAATGAAGTAAATGGTTACAGAGAAATTTCTATTTTTAAAGACGGCGTAACTTTATAGGAACAGGATATACTGTAGTGGGGAGACTTTTGAAATGCGTCTCCCCACTATTTCTATAAAAATTAAAACACGATTGGTTCTGAAAGGAAAATATATGAAAATAATAAAACCATCTATTGTAATTGAAGATGTAATAGATGCAGAAGCAATGTTAAAACGCATTGAGCGTATAGGCAGAACTTGCTATAAAAGTGAGGACAACATAACAGACACTTCCGCAGAAAAATTTATTAAAAGTATTTTGAAGAGAGGGCACGAGTCTGTCATTGAGCATGAAAAAATAACCGTAAGAATTATTTGTGACAGAGGTGTTACTCATGAAATTGTGAGACACAGAATTGCAAGCTACTCACAAGAAAGTACAAGATATTGTAATTATTCCAACCATAAGTTTGGAAATGAGCTTACTTTTATTGAGCCTTGTTTTTGGGACAAGGATTCTACTAATTTTAAAATATGGAAAGAAAGCATGGCCCAAATTGAAAAGCAATATTTTGCCTTACTGGAGAGTGGTGCTAAACCGGAGGAGGCTCGCTCGGTTCTTCCCAACTCATTAAAAACTGAAATTGTGACCACCATGAATTTAAGAGAATGGCGACATTTCTTTAAGCTAAGGACAGACCAGGCTTCTCACCCTCAAATGAGAGAAGTGGCCAATATGATTTTAGATGAATTTAAAAAAGTCATTCCCATTGTATTTGAAATTGATTAAAAAAGTTTGCAGAATCAATAGGAACATAAAAAATCAGTGTAAAGGATTTTAAAAAATCTTTTGCACTGATTTTTTTTATGGAAAAGTTCAAATTTCAAATAGAGGCTACGGGATATATGCTATAGCCATTAAGTATAAATCAATGAAAGGAGGAGAGAAATTTGACCAAATTAAATTTTGAATTTGCGACGCTGGTAGCAATAGGGGGAGCCATATTTTCATATTTAGTGGGACCCCTGAATCTGCCACTGGAAGTATTGTTGATTATTATGGTGTACCAGTTGGGACGTCTAATGAATCAACCAGTACTAAGAGATTTTGCTTGTTTGTTTTATATTGCAAATGAAGGAATCAGTATTCTTGAAAATTTTGGAGAAATGGGAATTCCCATTCCAACTTGGATCGGAGAAAAACTTTTATACTTGAAAAACCAACCTGAAGAGAAAAAAATGAAGTGAAAGAATAAAAAGACGGTGATAGCCGTTTTTTTATTGGGAAAAATAATAGTGATGTAACCGTATATACTAATTCTAAGTTGATTTCCTTGCAACCATTTACAGATATATTGTAAAATGGTAAGATAAGAAAAATCTTACTATCTCACATAAAATGATGCTAGCTTTATATGAAAATATTCCATGAAAGGGTGAGTCATTTTTAATAAGGAAAATGATTAGTATGCTTTAGAACGTGGTTATAGATTGAAAAAAATATTTTTGCATAGTGAATATGCTTTTCTTAAAGGAGGAAAAAGAAATGTCGTTTATAAGAAATATAAAAATAAAAGTCAAACTTAGATTGTTAGTGGGAATAGCGTGTATTTTACTTTTGGTGCTGGCAACATTTGCATATATTGCACTAAATAAGGTTGCAAGTTTAAGTGAACACACGTATCAGACAATATCTGTTCCCACAGGGTATATAGCAAAATTGGGTTCTGCTTTTGATGATATCAAAGTTGCCATTCGAGATTTGGGAATTACAACTGATGAGGCAGAAAACAAACGCCTTCATGATTTAATTACACAAAGAAGTGCGGATTTAGAAAAATATATGAATGATTATTCAGATTATTTAGCAGCTAATAAAGTTCAGTCGGGCAAAGAATACGATACGTTTAAAATTATTACCGATAACTATCCATTATTTAAGCCAGTGTTAGCAAAGGCGGTAAGTGCTGCATTGGCAAATGATTTAGATGCTACCGTTGGGATTATACAAACCGAATTGGTTCCCATTGGTAATAAGCTTAGTGGGGCAGTAGAGGAGGTTATTGATATTAACGTAGGGCAATCTAGTGATGCAAATGACGAGGCCGCAAAAACACGTACCTTTGCGTTAATAGAAATCGCCATTACCATTGTAATTGCTATTTTAGTGCTTATGTTATTTGCGATTATTATTATTAATGCCATTGCAAGGCCTATAAATCAAATGGTTGAGGTAACAAAAAATGTAGCAAAAGGTAATTTAAATGTTAACATTAAAGTGGACTCAACAGATGAAATGGGTATATTAGCATCTGAGTTTAGTACGTTGGTATCTACGTTAAGAAGATTAATCGATGATTTGGCACAACTATCCAAGGAACATGAAGCTGGTGATATGGATGCCAAAATCAATGAAAAGAATTATGAAGGTTCTTATGCCAATTTAGCAGTAGGTCTTAATGCAATGGTTAAATCCTATGTAGAAAGTACAATGGAAGTATTAAACTGTGTAGATGGTTTTGGTATGGGAAACTTTGATGCAAAACTAAAGCAGTATCCAGGTAAAAAAGCCGTTGCTAACAAGATGATGGAACAATTAAGAACCAATTTAAAATCTGTAAGTGGCGATATTCAAAAACTAGTGGGTGGTGCAATTGATGGAAATTTATCTTTGCGTGTGGAGGCTTCTACTTACAAAGGTGATTGGGGAAAAATTATCATTGGTTTAAATGAAGTGTTAGACGCCGTTGCGGCACCTATACAAGAAGCTTCTGACGTAATGCGTAAAATGTCCGTTGGAGATTTTTCAGCCAGCGTGACAGGAAATTATAAAGGTGATTTTGTTTTAATTAAAAACTCATTAAATAACACCATAACCAATATAGCACAATATATAAACGAAATTTCTGTTGTGTTATCTGAGTTAGCCAATAATAACTTTGATCAAGAGATCAAACGAGAATATGTTGGAGATTTTAGTACTATAAAAATAGCCGTGAATACAATTGTGGAAAAACTTAATCATGTACTGGGAGAAATTAATTCGGCTACGGAACAAGTATCTTCTGGGGCAAAGCAAATTTCTGAAAGTAGCATGACATTAGCAGAAGGTGCAACAGAGCAAGCAAGTTCAGTACAAGAACTTAGCGCTAATATTGATACAATTAATGAACAAACAAGTTATAATGTGGAAAATGCTACAAAAGCCAATGAACTTTCTAAAAAATCCAAAGAAAACGCAACAACCGGAAATGATGAAATGAAAAGTATGCTAGCTTCCATGGAAGGCATTAGAACCTCATCTGTGAATATATCTAAAATAATAAAAGTAATTGAAGATATTGCATTCCAGACAAATCTGTTAGCATTAAATGCTGCAGTTGAAGCCGCACGAGCAGGGCAACATGGAAAAGGTTTTGCTGTTGTAGCAGAAGAAGTAAGGAACTTAGCAGCAAGAAGTCAAACGGCTGCCAAGGAAACAACAGAACTTATTGAAGATTCTATGTCAAAAGTAAATACGGGAACAGCAATTGCAACGTCAACTGCTTCCGCGTTGGAAAAAATCGTTACCAATATTAATGAAGTCTCTTCTATTATTAGTGAAATTGAAGTTTCTTCTAAAGAGCAAGCAAATTCTATTTCACAAATTAGTATAGGACTTACTCAAATTTCACAAGTGGTACAAAGAAATTCAGCTACATCGGAAGAAGCAGCTTCAGCGGCGGAAGAAATGGCAAGTCAAGCAATGACACTTGAAAATATGGTTTCTATTTTTAAACTTAAAGGAAGATAAGTGGATTATTTTCTTGCTGAAAGATATATGCAAAAAAAGGGAAGTAATACGATTTCAAAACCGTATTACTTCCCTTTTTATTTTTTAGCGATAGAAAAGTGTTGATAGATAAACAAGTCGATTGGCAATGTCATCTGTTAACATATTTTCATTGTATCTAAATTGCCAATTACCAGAAGCAACACCAGGTGTATTCATTCTGGCGTTGGTATCCAGATTTAAAACATCTTGCAATGGCACAATGGCAAAAATCGAAACAGAGGAATAGGCAAGGCGAATTAAATCCCAAGCTACATCGTCACCACTTACATTTAAGTATCTTCTTAAATAATCTTTTGCGTGTTCGGTAGCTTCAGAATACCATCCAATGGTAGTATCATTGTCATGGGTTCCAGAATAGCAAATGGTATTTTGATTAAAGTTATGTGGCAAATACTCATTGTCACCTTCTGTATCAAAAGCAAATTGTAAAATTTTCATTCCTGGAAAGCCAAAGTAATCTCTTAAATCTGCAACTTCTTTGGTGTAAAAGCCTAAGTCTTCGGCGATAATAGGAAGTTTGCCCAAAGCTTTTTCAATGGCGATAAATAAGTCTTTGTTTGGACCTTTTTGCCATGTACCTTTTACTGCTGTTTCTTCTCCAAATGGAATTGCCCAGTACGCTTCAAATCCTCTGAAATGGTCTATTCGAATAATATCAACACATTTCAACATACTTTCGATTCTTTTAATCCACCAAGTAAACTCAGTTTTTTGGTGAGCGTTCCAATCATACAAAGGATTTCCCCATAACTGTCCGGTAGCACTAAAATAATCGGGAGGAACGCCAGCAACAAGAGTAGGGTTTCCATTTTTATCAAGGTGAAACAATGATGGGTTTGCCCAAGTGTCGGCACTATCAATGGAAACAAAAATGGGAATGTCACCAATAATTTGAACTTCATTTTCATTGGCATAGGCTTTTAATTTGTCCCATTGGGAAAAGAATATATATTGAAGAAAATCATAATAATTAATTTCATTTTGTAATTTTTTTTGGTAAGCCTCTATGGCTTTTGGCGTTCTTTTTGCAATGTCAGAAGGCCATGTATTCCAAACTGCCCCATAGAAATAATCTAATATGGTATTTTCAGACATAATTTTTTTGTTTTGTTTGGCATATGCTTTGAATTCTTCTGAATCAGCCGTTAATTTTCTTTCTTCAATAAAATAATTTTTTAAAGAAACGAACAAACTATAATCATCCAACCAGTCAGCATTTTTTTTACAAAAGGCAGTGAAGTCTGCTTTTAACTTCTTGGAAGCATTTTTTTTAAAATTTTCATATGCTTTTTTATAAAGGGTATTTTTATAGGTGATTACTTCTCCGTATGCTACTTTTTCTGTTGAGAAGTTTGGCAAGTCCAAAAAATCATCACTATTTAAAAAGCCGTCCTCTAAAAGCAAGTCGGGGCTTATTAACAAAGGATTTCCTGCAAAAGTAGAAAAACTTTGATAAGGGGAATCACCGAAGCTGGTATGACCTAAGGGCAATATTTGCCAAATTTTTTGGTTGGATTTTTTTAAAAAATCTACGAAATGATAGGCACTTTTTCCTAAATCACCTATTCCAAATTTACTAGGGAAACTGGTTGGGTGCAATAAAATTCCTGCGGAACGATTGTATTCCATAAATATCTCTCCTTTCTTCTTTATCCTATTATAGTATATAAAATTTAAAATTTCTATACTAGATTTCTTTTCGAATATTGTAAGCGATATAACTCTTTAGGATAAAAATGAATATATTTTTAAACTGCTTAAAACTTGTTGGTTTTCCAATTTAAACACAGTATTTTAAAATTCATTTCATTCCATAATAATAAGGCAATGAAAATCAAATTGATTTAGGTTCTTTCAAAAATCGCAGTTGCGAGTTTTAAAAGAGCGCATCATTGCAAACTTAACGTGATTTCTAATTGGTTTATAACTTCAGGAGGGGCAAAAAAATGAAATATAAAAATATAATAACTTTCGGGATTATTGCATCCGTATTTGCAGTAACGGCTTGTTCATCAAAAACAGGAAGCAACATGGCAAACAGAGCCAACCAAGCTATCAATGGTACAGGATATGATAATACAAGTACAACAACACCATACGGCTATACAACAAGTGATACAAATAGCGCAAATAGAATTACAAATAATACAGGAAGATTTGCAGTTCCCAACAGAACAACAAACAGTGCTTTGAATAACGCAGCAAACAGCACCATGAATGGTACAGGAAGCACTTCACCATATACAACAAATGGTAGCATGGGAATGAACTCAAGATATTCAACAAGTGCAGTAATGCCTGGCAATAATTTGAATACAACAAATACAATGAGTGGCACAGGGACAGGACTAACTGGAACTGGTACAATGACTGGAACTGGAACAGGCATGACAACCACTAGATAACTTTTTTAACTCATAAAAAAATGTGCTTTATGTAAAAAATTACACTAAGCACATTTTTTTTATGATATAATAGACTTGTTTGGCAACTGTTGATTTTTTAAATTCTTGGGTTGTCCAACAAGTTTAATAAAAAAATAAAAAGTTGGTGATTTTTTTGATTTCGTTACAAGTAGAACGTATTTTAAATTTTGCAATTAACCATAAAATGATAGAACAATCTGATAAAATACAATGTAGAAATGAACTAATGAACCTTTTAAAAATAGAAGAACCATATGAGGGAGTCGTACCCCGTGATGCTTGCGAAAGTCCTGTAGCAATTATAAAGGAGCTATTAGACTACTGCGTTCTCCATAAAATAATTGAAGAAGATACGATAACAAGACGTGATTTAATGGATGCAAAAATAATGGGAATTTTAATGCCGCGGCAGTCAGAAGTTATCAGGCAATTTAATATGAATTATGATAAAAACAAGGAACTGGCAACCAATGAATTTTATGAATTGTCAAAAGCATCCAATTACATACAAACAGACAGAATCGGAAAAAATTTATTTTGGAAAACAAAAACGGAATATGGGGAGCTAGATATCACCATCAATTTGTCAAAACCAGAAAAAGATCCAAAGGAAATCATGGCATTAAAAAACCAGCCAGCAACCAGTTACCCCAAATGCCTGCTTTGTTTGGAAAATGTTGGTTTTCACGGCACGCTAAGTCACCCAGCAAGAGAAAACCATAGGGTGATTCCCCTTTGTTTAAACAACGAAAACTGGTATTTTCAATATTCACCCTATGTTTATTATAACGAACACTGTATTATTTTTAATGAGCAGCATATTCCCATGAAAATACAGAATGATACTTTTAAAAAACTGCTTGATTTTTTAGAAAAATTTCCCCATTATTTTATTGGTGGAAATGCTGATTTACCTATTGTTGGCGGTTCA
Organism: Eubacteriales bacterium; assembly: GCA_031546905.1. Classification (GTDB taxonomy): domain Bacteria; phylum Bacillota; class Clostridia; order Lachnospirales; family JAVBJQ01; genus JAVBJQ01. The sequence goes on from JAVBJQ010000023.1 coordinate 13,867, forward strand.
ATTTTAAGTCATGACCATTTTCAAGGGGGCAGATATGTTTTTGCTATGGAAAAAGCACCTTTGGAAGAAACGTTTTTACACAGGGCATATGAAAGTGTAACAATAAATTTAGTGAAGTGGCCTATGTCCGTTATTCGACTAAGCAGTAAAAATAGAGAAGCGCTGACGGCTGTTTGTATCAGCATTTTAAGCACTTGGAGAAGCTATAGTGATGTGAATGCCAATATTGTAGCATTTACAGGTGAAACACCTCATAACACCATAACCCCTATTGCAAGAATAAATAAAAATGGGGAATACGAAATTGATATGGTGTTAAGAAATAATAGGACAGATGAACAAAATCCACTGGGTATTTTTCACCCTCACCAAGAGCATCACCATATTAAAAAAGAAAATATAGGATTAATTGAAGTAATGGGTCTTGCAGTTCTTCCTGGTAGACTTAAAGTGGAATTAGATGAAATTAAAAAATATTTTACAGCAGAAAAAACGTATGATGAAGATGATTTATCCAATAAGGAACATAAAGACTGGGTAGGCCAACTGATAGAGAAATATGGAATGAATCTATCGGACCAAGAGGCAGAAGCAATGATTCAAAATGAAGTAGGAGAAAAGTTTTTAAAAGTTCTTTGTGATGCAGGGGTTTATAAAAGAACAGAAGAAGGCAAAGAACAGTTTAAACAATTTATGACATTGGCGGGGTTTGAACTTAAGCGTTAACTGGTACTGGTGTACATGGTTTAATCAAGGCAAAAGGTTTTAGATATATATTGGAGGAAGTTTATGGAAGTGTATGTTGTGATACCTAACTTTAATGGGGAGGGATTTTTAAAAGAATGTTTGGATTCTCTTAAAAGTCAATCCCATCAAAACTTTAAAGTCATTTTTGTAGATAATGGTTCTTCTGACAACAGCATAGCGGTTGCCAAAAGTTTGTATGACAACATTGAAGTTATTCAATTGGATAAAAATTACGGATTCAGCAGGGCGGTAAATGAAGGCATAAAACTTGCTATTACAGACAAGATTCAATATACCATACTTTTAAACAATGACACTGTTTGTCATTGTGATTTTGTCAAAAATCTTATTTGTTGTATTGAAAAAGAGGAAAGAATATTTTCTTGTTCTAGTAAGATGATTCAATATTATGATCGAACAAAAATAGACGATGCAGGAGATCAGTACACAATACTTGGGTGGGCATATAAGCGAGGCGACGGAGCGGATATAAATGACAAGCGATATTGTAAAGACAGCCAGGTGTTCAGCAGTTGCGGGGGAGCGGCAATCTACAGGACAAGTGTGTTTGAAACGATAGGCTTGTTTGATGAAAGATTTTTCGCTTATATGGAAGATGTGGATGTTGGCTTTAGAGCGAACTTGAAAGGTTATAAAAATATGTACTGTTGTGGTGCGGAAGTTTATCATGTAGGGTCAGGGACTAGTAGTGGTAAAAAATATAGTAGTTTTAAAGTGAAGCTAGCAGCTAGAAATAATTTGCTTGTTATTTTTAAAAATATGCCGAGGGTAATGCTTTTTTTAAACGCTCCTTTTATTTTTTTAGGTTGCCTCATTAAATTTTGCTTTATGAAAAAAAATAAACTAGGAAAAGAATATATAGAAGGAATTAAAGAGGGAATCGCCAAGAAAAAAGAATGTTACATTCCCAGAAAAATATTTTTTTTAAGAGCATTACAAGTACAATTAGTCTTACTTTTGAACCTAATTAAGTGTATATAAAAATATGCCTCACCGAATGATAATTTGATTTGGGGAGGTATATTTTTATTGATTTTAGGGATTTTATGTACTATAATGAAGAAAATTATTTTATTAGGAATTTTTCAAAAAATTTACATGATTGGTTATAAGATAAGGGATTGTTTACGACCACGATAAACAATCTATAAGGCAAATAAATATAAATAATGTAGGAGATAATGTATATGAAAATTCTTATTACTGGTTGTAAAGGAATGTTAGGAACTGATTTGATGAACGTTCTTAGTGCTGAGGCACATGATGTTGTTGGTTCAGATGTACAAGAATTAGATATAACAAATTTGGAAGCCACTTTAGCTTTTATAAAGAGAATTGAACCAGATGTTGTTATAAATTGCTCTGCATATACAAATGTTGATGCTTGTGAGACGGAAATTAATCTCGCTTATAAAGTTAATTCTATTGGGCCACGTAATTTAGCAATTGCAGCTCAAGAAGTAGGAGCAAAACTTGTACATATTAGTACAGATTATGTATTTGATGGTAATAAAGGTGAAGCTTATCTAGAAGGCGATTTTGTAAATCCCTTAAGTGTTTATGGTAAATCAAAACTTGACGGCGAAAACCACGTAAAAAGCTTAATGAATAAATATTTTATAGTAAGAACACAATGGCTTTATGGTGTTCATGGCAAAAATTTTGTAAAAACAATGATAAACCTTTCTAAAGAAAGAACAGAGCTAATGGTTGTAAACGATCAATTTGGTAGCCCAACTCATACGTTAGATTTGTGTCATGCTATCTCGGAGTTAATTAATACAAAAGAATATGGTACATACCATATTACAAATAGTGGAATTGTTTCGTGGTTTCAGTTTACAAAGGATATTATGGAGCTAATAGGCAAAAGTGATATTACAGTAAAGCCATGTACCACAGCAGAATTTCCACGACCAGCAAAAAGACCTGCTTATTCACCACTTAAAAATTATAACTGGGAACTATGTGGATTTAAGCCTTTAAGAGATTATAAAGAAGCACTATCTGAATATTTAGAACTTGAAAAAATATATAATTAAAGAGGTGGACAAAATGAAAGGTATTATACTAGCAGGTGGAGCAGGAACAAGATTGCATCCAGTTACCAAATCGATTTCAAAACAGATATTACCAATATATGATAAACCAATGATTTATTATCCACTATCCGTTCTGATGCTTTCTGGAATAAGAGAAGTATTGATTATCTCTACTCCCAGAGATATAAAACTGTATCAAGATTTGTTTGAAGACGGAAGTCAATTTGGATTAGATATAACATATGCAATACAAGAAGTACCAAGAGGTTTGGCCGATGCTTTTATTGTTGGTGAAAAGTTTATTGGAAATGATAATGTCAGCCTAGTGTTAGGTGATAATGTTTTTTATGGTCAAAGTTTTGGTGAAACACTAAACAATGCAGTAGCAAGAAAAACAGGAGCTACTATTTTTGGGTATTATGTAAGTGACCCCAGAGCTTACGGCGTAGTTGAGTTTGATGAAAATGGAATGGCAATGTCTATAGAGGAAAAACCAAGCAACCCGAAATCTCATTACGCAGTTCCCGGGTTGTATTTTTATGATAACGATGTTGTTGAAATTGCTAAAAATATAAAACCATCTGCCAGAGGTGAAATTGAGATTACAACAGTAAACCAAGTTTATTTAGAAAATAAAAAGCTAAAGGTTGAAATTATGGGACGAGGTATGGCATGGCTTGACACAGGAACCCACGAGTCACTGCTTGAAGCCAGCAACTTTGTAGCAGCTATCCAAAAAAGACAGGGATTGTATATTTCTTGTATAGAAGAAATTGCGTATAGAAAAGGTTTTATTAATAAAGCTCAACTTTTAAATTTGGCTGAACCACTTAAAAAAATAGAGTATGGTCAATATCTCATTAATATTGCAGAGGGGTTAGTTTAAAATATGGGAAAATTTAATTTTATTGAAACAGGCATAAAAGATCTTTTTGTTATTGAACCAACTGTTTTTGGTGATAATAGAGGTTACTTTATGGAAACGTATCAAAAAGAAGAATTTTTTAATGCAGGTTTAAATATGGAATTTGTCCAGGACAATCAGTCGAAATCAAAAAAAGGTGTGTTAAGAGGCTTGCACTATCAGACTCAGCATTCACAAGGTAAACTAGTTAGAGCGATAAAAGGTGAAGTTTATGATGTTGCGGTTGACTTAAGAAAAGGTTCATCAACATATGGGAAATGGTATGGTGTTTATTTATCAGAAGAAAATAAAAAACAATTTTATGTTCCAGAAGGCTTTGCACATGGTTTTTTAGTTCTTAGTGATGAAGCTGAGTTTGTATATAAATGTACAGATTTTTATTATCCAGAATATGAGAGAAGTTTGCTTTGGAACGATGAAACCATAGGAATTCAGTGGCCCGTTGATAGGGTTGAAAAAGTGTTACTTTCAGAAAAAGATAAAAATGCTAACAAATTTGTTGAATGAAATAGTATACTTTAGAAAATTTTATTTAGATTGAACGGTGGCTTAGATGAAAAAAACTTTTTTTCGGATTTTTTTAACATTATTAATGACGTTGTTTTTTGGCACTTTGATTTTAGTTTCAATTTCACAGAAAGATAAAAATGTCTTAATTACTGTTAATGCTACAAATACACCAAACATTGATTACCAGCTATTTTACATTACCGAAGATGGTCAAGAAAGTTTTAATGAGCAGGAAAGTATTAAGATAAATGTTCCAGAACATTTATCTTTTCAAAATATCAAATTTAATCTACCAGTTCAAAAGATTAAAAACTTTAGACTTGATATCGGATCAGGTCTTAGTGTTGTTGATATTGCTTCAATTGAAGTAAGGGAGGCTGGAAAAAGGGCTAGCATATCAGGTAGTGAGCTAGGTGATTTTGTAAAAAATGATATTTCTCAATATACAACTGATGGCAAGTATATTTCGCTTCATATAGATGGGCAAGATCCGTATATTTATCCGAATAAATTAACAGATTTTCTTACAATTCATAGTGAAAAAGGTAGCGTATTGCAAGTAATAAAGTATGTGGGTTATTTTGCAGTAATTTTTCTTGTTACATTTTTATTTGTTGAATTTATTGGAAAAAAAGGTTTATATTCATTTGCGAGGGATATATATATTTCCAGACAAATTATTATGGAATTGGCAAAAAAGGATTTGAAGAATAGATATTTGGGTTCATACTTAGGGATTGTATGGGCTTTTGTACAACCAATTGTATCCATATTGGTTTTTTGGTTTGTTTTTCAAGTTGGATTTCGTTCTGCGCCAATTAACGATTATCCATTTATTTTATGGTTAGTTACAGGTATTGTGCCTTGGTTTTATTTTGCTGAAGTTTTTCAAGGTGGTAGTACAGCTATTATTGATAATGCATTTTTAGTTAAAAAGATTGTATTTAAAATAAGTATTCTACCGTTAATTAGAATGGTTTCATCGTTATTTGTTCATCTGTTTTTTGTGCTTATTATATTTATTTTATATTTAGCATATGGATACGGTATTAATATTCATTATTTTGAATTTGTTTATTATAGCCTTTCTATGTTTGCATTGCTTATTGGATTAAATTGGTTAACATCAGGATTAACTATATTTCTAAAAGATTTAGGCCAAATCATCTCAATAATAGTGCAGATGGGGTTTTGGATTACCCCAGTTCTTTGGAACTATGAAATAATGCCAGCTAAGTATCAATTCATTCTAAAAGCAAATCCAATGTATTACATTGTGCAAGGGTATAGAAGTTGTTTTATTTATCATAAAGGTTTTTGGGAAACTCCAATACAAACTATTTATTTTTGGGCTATCACAATTTTGGTATTTGCTTTTGGTGGATTGGTTTTTAAAAAGTTAAAGCCACATTTTGCTGATATATTGTAATAATAAAGAATATGAGGGTTAATTGATGGACGATATAGCAATAAGTGTAAATAATTTATCAAAATTTTATAGACTTTACCAAAAGCCAATCGATAGGTTGAAAGAATCTTTGGATATATTTAAAAAAGAATACTCTCAAAAATTTTATGCCCTTGATGATATTTCATTTAAAGTTCGAAAGGGTGAAACATTAGGTATTATTGGCAAGAATGGATCTGGAAAATCAACACTATTGAAGATAATAACCGGTGTTTTAACCCAAAGTGGTGGTTCTGTTGAAGTGAATGGAAAAATTGCAGCGTTGCTTGAACTAGGAACAGGATTCAATTTTGAAATGACTGGTATGGAAAATATTTATTTCAATGGAACAATTATGGGATACACTAGAAGTGAAATTGATGAGAGAGTAGATGAAATTGTTAATTTTGCAGATATTGGTGCTTTTATTCATCAACCTGTAAAAACTTATTCAAGTGGTATGTTTGTACGGTTAGCTTTTGCGGTTTCCATAAATGTAGAACCGGATATTTTAATAGTAGATGAGGCTTTAAGCGTTGGAGATATGTTTTTTCAGCTGAAGTGTTATAAAAAGTTTAATGAATTTAAGGAAAAGGGTAAAACAATCATTTTTGTGACTCATGATTTAGGGAGTGTACTTAAATATTGCGATAGGACGATTGTAATAAATGAAGGACATAAAGTCGCAGAAGGCGACTCTAAAGAGATGGTTGACGTATACAAGAAAATTCTTGTTAATCTTGATATAGATAAAGAAAATGCAATTGTTGAAAATAATGAAAAACTAGTTTCGTTTAATATTTCTAAGATTGAGTTAAAGAAGAATATGATGATTAATCCTAACCATAGTTCTTACGGAGATATGTCTGCAGAGATTATTGACTATGGGATTATGGATGATAAAAAGCAGTTTAGTCAAGTCTTAATAAAAAATAATGAATATGTTTTTCGAATGAGGGTTAAACTAAATAAAAATTTAAAAGAGCCTATTTTTGCCATGACAGTAAAAGACATAAAAGGCAATGAACTATATGGAACAAATACCATGATAGAAATGACCAATGTCGGCATAATTGAAAAGGGTAAAATTGTTGAAGTTGGTTTTAGACATAAAATAAATATACAAGGTGGTAATTATTTTATATCATTTGGTTGTACGGGGTTTACAACGGCAGGAGAATTTGTTGTCTATCACAGACTATATGATTTAATTGGTTTTGAAGTGGTTTCTTCTAAAAATACTGTTGGATTATTTGATAGTAATATTGAGATTGATTTTAAAGACTGGTGAGGCACAAGATGAAAATAGGAAATGTTGAATTAAATTTGGATAACTATAAAGGCGAGGATCTTTATAGCGACGGAGATATTGAAGATGAGATTCTTTCTTATGCTCAAAGAGATTTGGATTTTGAGAAGGTGTTACAATATGATAATCGATGGCCAGTACTATATCATTTAAGCCATGTCAGAAAGTTTGTTCTAGAGTGGTATCCATTCGATAAAGAAAAAACTTTACTTGAAATAGGTGCTGGCTGTGGTGCGCTCACAAGTATGTTTTGTGAAAAAACTGCAAGCGTGACAGCTGTAGAACTATCAAAAAGAAGAGCTCAGATTATAGCCAATAGAAATAGAAATAGAAATAATTTAAATATCTTTGTTGGAAATATAGATCATATTAGTGAAAATGAAAGATATGATTATGTTACACTTATTGGAGTGCTTGAGTATTCGGGTAAATTTATACAGGGTGAAGATCCATATAAAGAAATGCTTATAAAGGCAAAGAAATTTTTGAAAAGGGATGGCACTCTCATTATTGCTATTGAAAATAAATTTGGGTTAAAGTACTGGGCTGGATATAGGGAAGATCATACAAGTAATTTTTTTGATGGTCTTGAAGAGTACCCTAATAGTGATGGTATTGCTACATTTAGCAAGTTGGAGCTTACAGAACTTCTTAGTGAAAGTGGCTTCCTAGATTTGAAGTTTTATTATCCAATGCCTGATTATAAGTTTGCTACACAAATTTTTAGTGATGAGTATATAAATTTTATTGACGAGATGAATGGAGATTTTCCTAATTTTGATAGAGATAGAATTCAACTTTTTAATCAATCTGCCGTTTTAAAAAATGTTTCAAAGAATGGGATGTTTGATTTTTTTTCAAATTCATTTTTAGTATTTGCAAAAGCGGAGGAATAAAGTGGAGATTTTATATACAAAGTTTAATAAAGAAAGAGCAGAACAGTTTCAAATATATACACAGGTTTATATAATGGATGGAAGCAAATATGTAAAAAAAACAGCATTAAATAATCGTGCCAGTGCACATTTAAAAAAAATGATTGATGTGAAAAATCCCTATCATGCACCGGTTATATCAGCTAGCGATAATGAAATTGTATTTAAGTATATTAATGGGAAATCAATTGGTTCACAACTTTCAGCCGCTTTATATAGTAAAGATGATCAAATGGTTTATGAAATAATTAGTGATTTTAATGATTTCATAAAAAATCAAGGTGCTAACGAAGTAAGTAGCTTTTATCCATCAGATGAATTTATTAAAGTATTTGGGCAACCAGAACAATTAATGCAGGATTTACAATGTTTTAAACCAACCAATATTGATTTAACTTTTGATAATGTAATTGAAGATGATAACGGTCATAAGTGGATTATTGACTACGAATGGGTTTTTGACTTTGATATACCGATTGATTATGTTAAATATAGATGTGCTAAAAACTTTCATTCTAAATATAAACCATCATTAGATTTAGACGAATTGTATGAGTTATTGGAAGTGGATATAAAATATATTGACAATTTTAATAAAATGGAAGATTTTTTTTATAAGCATTATGTATACAATTCTAATGTATTTATTTCTGGCAAGTTTAATATGCCTGTAAAACAGTACCATAATGTTATGGATGATTCAGATGTTATTCAAATATTTTTTCCGGTTGAAGGTGGTTATAATGAACAATCCTCTATGTCAAGAAAAATATATAAATCGGATAATTATGTCAATATGACGGTTGCTTTTTATGAGAAAATTAATGGAAATTTAAGGATAGACCCATCTTTAACACCGTGTGCAATATTTATAAAAAAAATTGATATTTATATTCATAATATGGATGAAAAAAAATTAGTTTTTTCTATTTCAAAAAATGAAAATAGAGATAGAATTGTTGCACTTAATCAATTAAAGGCTATTCATCATGAGGAAATTCTCTACATTAGCACAGGACAAGACCCTAATTTTATTTTGGATTATAATATCTCTACACAAGAAAATGAATATATAAGTGTATCAATAGATATTTCTTTAAAAGATAATATATACCATGAAGTAATCAAAGTTATAGAGGAACAAGAATTTAATAATAAAGAACTTTCTAATATTATAGAACAACAAAATATTAAAAATGTACAATTATTGAATGAATTAGCGTTAGTGGCATCATGGTTTAATGATAATATAGATAATGCTAATCAAGAGTTGCTTAATAATTTATTTCTGAAGGAAATTACCCAATATTTTAATGATCAAGTAGCTCGTATTGACTTAATGAATAAGATTATAGCTGAAAAAGATGTGTCATTAAGGGCTTTGGATGAAGTTATAAACGAGAAGAATGTATCTTTAAAATTTATTAAAGATGATTTAAATGGCTTTATAAATAATATTGCAGTAGAAAATGATGTAATTGAAAAAATATTAAAAGATGATATTCACAATAGATTAATAGGTATACAAAGAACGCTAGAAGAAGAGTTATTCAATAAGTTTAGTGAAAATAATAAAATGCAGATTGAGCTATTAGAGAAAACATATGAAATTGAGGTTAGTCTTAAGGAAAAGGCTGATTTAGAAAATATAGTTACAGGTGAAAAAGCTAAGCTAGAAGAATTAACTAATATATACAATGAAATTATCAATTCTAAGTCTTGGAAAGCAACAAAAATATTTAGGCGTTTTTCAGGATACTTTAAGAAGCAAAATAAAAGTAGTAGTGATTAATTTTGTAATATACTGCTGAAGTTTATGAGGGGATACGACTGTGAATGGAAAAGAGTTTATAGAGTCAATAAAATTGTCTAATGATATTCAATGTACAATAGATTCTTGTGATTTTATTCAAGAAACGAATATGTTGTATATAAGAGGTTGGGTTTTTAGCATAAAAGAAGATGAAATAAAATTTGATACTACAAAATCAAATGTGATTATAGATGCGGGACTAAGTCGATATGATGTTTATAAAGCTTTTGAGGAAAAGTATAAAAGCTCTCTTTATTCTGGGTTCTTGCTTTCCATTTCGGATGTTCAGAATAAAGAAAGAATCGGATTTAAGTTAAGCGCAGGAGAAGAAGTGGTTGAGTATCAGCTTGATATTAGTAAAATTGTAAAAAAAAATAAAAAGTATCGGAAAGAATTATATAAATCAGTTTTTAATAGAGTATATTTTAAACGAGGAATCAATTATTTAAAAAGAAATGGTTTCAAACGTTTTCTCATAAAATCCTTAGAAGTGAGCAAACGGCTTTTCTTTTCTATTAGCAATACAACAGAGGTTTATGATCCTACAATAGCATATTTCAAATGGATGGATTGTAATGAAGTTTATGATGAAACTATTGTAAAAAATGAACTCTCTGCACTTAAAATAAAACCGCTTATATCAATTGTTATTCCAGTGTATGATGTTGAGGAAAAATGGCTTAGGAAATGTATAGAATCTGTAATGAATCAATACTATGTAAATTGGGAACTTTGTATTGCTGATGATTGTTCTACAAAAGAGCACGTGAAAAGGGTTTTGGAGGAATATAAGAATAAGGATGCAAGAATAAAAGTATTTTATAGAGATGAGAATGGCCATATTTCAAAGGCATCCAATTCAGCACTTTCGATTGCAAATGGCGAGTTTGTTGCATTATTAGATAATGATGACGAAATTCCAAAGTGGGCTTTATATGAAGTTGTAAGTTTAATTAATAAATTTCCACAGGCTGAACTTATATACAGCGATGAAGATAAGATAGATACTAGAGGGAATAGAATAGAACCGCATTTTAAACCTGATTGGTCACCAGATACAATGCTTTCGTGTAATTACATAACACATTTATGTGTGATAAAGAAGCAAATAGTTGATGACATCGGTGGATTCAGAGTGGGTTATGAGGGATCTCAGGATTACGATATTATCCTTAGAGCAAGCGAAAGAACTAAAAATATTTATCATATTCCTAAAATATTATATCACTGGAGAATGATAGAAGGTTCTACATCAATGAGTATTAATAATAAAAATTATGCCTATCTTGCATCCATTAAAGTTTTAGAGGATGCAATAATAAGACGTGGAGAGAAAGCCCTAGTAAAAGAAGTGGAAGGTTTGCCCATTTTTCATGTTTCATATTTTCCCAAAAAAGATGATTATATATCAATTATTATTCCAACAAGAAATGGTGCGGATATATTAAGAAAGTGTTTAGTCTCTATTTATGAAAAGTCGTCATATAGAAATTTTGAAATTATTGTTATTAACAATGGAAGCACTGAAGAATCAACATTTGAGCTATTTAAAGAGTATAATCAAAAAGAAAATTTTACAATCTATGATTTAGATATACCTTTTAACTACTCCAAACTGAATAACATGGCAGCAGAGAAGGCGAAAGGTAATTTATTATTATTCTTAAATAACGATATAGAAGTAATTTCCGAAAATTGGTTAGACGAACTGGCTGGGCAAGCAGGTAGAGAACATATAGGAGCAGTAGGAGTAAAATTATTGTACCCAAATAACAAAATTCAACATTGCGGGATTGTATTGGGGGCGGGTGGTGTAGCTGCTAATGCATATTCCGGCATGGGAAACATAGAAACGGAATACATATTTAGGTTAAATAGTAATTATAACTTTGCAGCTGTTACAGCCGCTTGTATGATGGTGAGAAAAAAGCTGTTTTTTGAAGTAGGGGGATTTACGGAAGAATTAGCCGTTGCATTTAATGATGTTGATTTTTGTGTAAAGGTACTAGAAAAAGGTTATTATAATATTTGTATTCCAAGAATTAAGTTATACCACCATGAATCAATTTCGAGAGGAGCAGATGTAACACTAGAAAAAATTGAAAGATTTTCAGGTGAAGTAAAATATATGGAAAACAGGTGGAGTAAGTGGATAAAGTCAGATCCGTTTTATAATCCCAATTTTTCATTAAAGACCCCTTATTTTCATATTGAGGAATCAAAGGCAAGGAAACCATTTTTTGATATAAAGAACAAATCAGAATAAAATTATAGGACGTAAAAATACGGTGAGAATATATCGGCTAGATAGGTTAATGACTATTCAATTGGAAGTGGATACATACAGAGCAGTTGATGGAAAAAAGCAGATGTATAATTGATATATGAATATATTTGGTAAAAAATTTTATAACATCATATTGAGAGCTTAATTCATGGTTGTAAGGACATTAGGGGTTTAATAAGTTTACAGATTAATAGACAAGAGTAGAGTGGTTGATAATTAATAATATTATAATAGATAAAGTTAGAGTGTGGGAGGGTTTATGGAATGAAAATTTTGCCGAATCGCCTTGATCGGGCATTTTTTACACACCAAAACGAACTGGAAGAAAAGGTTTTATCGGTACTTCGTTCAGGTTGGTATATTCTTGGAAGTGAAGTTAGAGATTTTGAAGAAAATTTTGCACAGTATATAGGTTCTAAATTTTGTGTTGGTTTAGCTAATGGATTAGATGCATTATGGATTGCTTTTAGATTATTAGATATTGGAAAAGGTGATGAGGTCATTGTTCAAGGTAATACATATATAGCAAGCGTAATGGGTATTACAATAAATAATGCAACGCCAGTGTTTATAGAGCCTAATGAGTATAATAATATTGATGTTTCTAAAATTGAAGAGAAAATAACAGAGAGAACCAAAGCAATTTTAGTAGTACATCTTTATGGACAGGCTTCTAAAATGGATATCATTATGCAGTTAGCGAGCAAATACAACTTACGCGTTATCGAGGATTGCGCTCAATCTCATGGTGCTTGTTTTAATGGACAAATGACAGGAACTTTTGGCGATATAGGTTGCTTTTCTTTTTACCCCTCTAAGAATATAGGAGCTTTTGGGGATGCAGGGGCTATTGTTACAAATGACTTAGACCTAGCAGAACAATTTAAAATTTTTCGTAATTATGGGAGTGAAAAGAGATATTATAATACCGTTGTAGGTGCAAACTCTAGGCTTGATGAAATACAAGCAGGACTTTTGAATGTGAGGCTTAAACATGCAGAAGAACTTACGAATGAAAGAATTAATATCTGCAAAAAGTATTTGGATGAATTAAAAAATCCTTTTATTGAGTTACCAACTATCCAAGAAGGGGCGACAACTGTTTGGCATCAATTTGTTATTCGTACAAATAAAAGAAAAGAATTAATAGAGTATCTTAATAAAAAGGAGATAGGAACTATTATCCACTATCCTATCCCTCCCCATCTATCAGAAGCATATAGTTACCTTGATATGAAAAAGGGTGACCTTCCGATAACAGAACGATATGCAGATGAAGTGCTGTCTATTCCGCTTTATAATGGTATTACAGAAGAAGAACAAAACTACGTAATAGATTCGATTAATTCTTTCAGGGGTGAAGACTTATAAATTTAAGAGAACTACAAAAAAAGGATGTAGCATATATGCTTGAATGGATGAAAGATGAGAATATAAATCGCTTTTTTCAATTCGATTCTCAAGAAATTACAGAAGATACTGTCAAAACATTTATTGACGAAAGTAAAAAAAGCAAAGAATCTTTTCACTTCGCAATAGTAGATAAAGATGATACATATTTAGGACCTGTGAGCTTAAAAAATGTTAATCTTGTTTCAAAAAATGCAGAGTACGCTATTTCGTTGAGATCAAAAGCGCAGGGAATAGGGGCTGGGAAATTTGCTACTATGGAGATTTTAAAATTTGCATTTAAAACACTAGACCTTAGAAGAGTATATTTAAATGTGCTCTCAGAAAACAAACATGCAATTACTTTTTACAAAAAGGCAGGATTTATATGCGAGGGAGAATTTTATCATCACATCTGTCTAAGAGGAACTTTCCAGAGTTTGATGTGGTTTAGGATGATGAAAGAAGAATATGAAAAGATAGGGGAGCGTGAGTAATTTGAATCTTAACAATGTAAGAATGCTTTCATTTAAGGAAAGTGGAGATGAAAGAGGTAAGCTTGTTATTGTAGAAAGCTTCAAGGATATTCCTTTTGACATTAAGAGAATTTTTTATATATATGGTTCAGATTTAGATGTTGTTCGTGGTTGTCATGCTAATAGAGATAGTGAATTTGTTTTAATTAATGTCTGTGGCTCTTCCAAAGTTAAAGTCAAAAATGGACAAATGGAAAAAATATTTACATTAGATAAACCCCACACTGGAATATACTTGCCTAAAATGGTCTGGAAAGAAATGTATGATTTTTCAAATGATTCAATTTTGCTTTGTTTGGCTAGTACATTATATGATCCTAATGAGTATATAAGAAATTTTGAATTATTTTTAAAGGCAGATGATGTTCAATGAATAGGTTATCCATAATTATCCCTGTATATTTTAATGAAGATACTTTAGAATCTTTATATGCAGATATGAAAGAAAAGATATTATCGAAAATAGACGATTATGAAATAGTAATGGTAGATGATGGATCTGGTGATAAATCTTGGGAGAAGATGAACAAACTTGGCTTAGTAGACAAACGCATTAAGTTAGTTAGGCTTTCAAGAAATTTTGGATCTCATTCTGCAATTCTTGCAGGCTTGTCTGTTTGTACTGGAGATTGTGCAACAATTAAAGCTGCCGACTTACAAGAATCTTCAGAATTAATTTTAGATATGTATGAATGCTGGAAAAAAGGAAATAAAGTAGTTCTTGCTGTAAGATCTGACCGAGAGGAAGGGTTTTCGCAAAAATTGTTCGCAAATTTTTATTATTGGCTTATTCGTAAATTTGCTATGTCCTCCATGCCAAAAGGGGGATTTGATTGCTATTTAGTTGATAAAAAGGTGATTGAAGTTTTGAGCCTTTTGGATGAAAGAAATTCTGCAGTTACACTACAGATCCTTTGGTCAGGGTTTAAAACTGAGGTTGTATATTATGTTAGAAAAAAAAGAGAAACTGGAAAATCGCGATGGACTTTATCTAAAAAGATAAAGTTAGTTGTCGATTCCTTGGTTAGTTTTTCTTTTCTTCCGATTCAATTCATGTCGATTGTAGGGACGATATTTTTTTTGACTTCTGTTATTTGGGGATTTTCCTTGATAGTATATAGATTATTTGGAAATATACAAGTACAAGGGTGGACTACTATTATGATTTTAGTCTTATTTTCATCTGGACTGATGATGTTAACACTTGGAATATTAGGGGAGTATATTTGGAGGACAATGGATGCTGCACGTAACAGACCCGTGTATATTATTGATGAAATTAAACAAACTGAAGAAAATATAAATTCAGACCAGAAGGTATAGAAAATGCAAAAATTTATTAATGGAAAAGATATGAAGATACTTAATATATATTTATTAGTCCAACAGTTTATTAAGTTTGGTATTGTAGGCCTATCTAGTACTGCTATTTCATTTGGAGTATATTATATATTTATATTAGTTGATAAGCGATTATACCTAATTGGTAATATTGTTGGCTTTGTAATAAGCCTTTTTAATAGTTATTATTGGAATAATAAATATGTTTTTAAGAAACAAAATAATTTTTTAAAAACCATAATAAAATTATGTATTTGCTATGGAAGTACATTTTTATTAGGTATTCTGATTCTCTATATTAGTGTTAATACTTTATGTGTTTCAGAATTTATTGCACCTATTTTAGTGCTGATGGTCAACATTCCTCTAAATTTTTTATTAAATAAATTTTGGACTTTTAAGTAGTTGTATTTTATAAAATTCATATGAAAAGGATGATATTCAACTTGAAGAATAAGGAAAATTTAGAAAAAAGTAATTATTTTCCAGCAATAGATGGATTGAGATTCTTAGCATTTTTACTGGTGTTTATACACCACTTTAATACAAATGGTATTCCAACCCAGCTCTTGTTTTTACATTCATATGGTTGGATAGGCGTAGAGTTGTTTTTTGTTTTAAGTTCTTTTTTGCTAACTAAATTAGCTATAAAGGAAATATATAAAGCAGGGTTACTTTCTATTAAAAAGTTTTTTATTAGAAGAATTCTGAGAATATGGCCACTGTATTTTACTTTCATACTTTTTATGTTTATTCTACAGAGTGCATCCATCAACGTTACCTTTGGAATACCATATATTAAAGCGCTATTGCCCAGACTTATGGGGCTACTCACATTTACTGATAACTTGTGGTGTGCAGTTGGATCTTACAATGGTGCAATTCCCTATATCGCTCATTTATGGACAGTTTCGTTAGAGGAACAATACTATTTATTAATTCCATTTGTACTTCCTTTTTTGGTAAAACTTAATAAAAAAGAATTGCTGATGTTGGGAAGTGGCATTTTAGCTTTTTTTCTTATTATGAGGGCCATCAGTATAGGTTTAGCTTTACCACATCCATTTATTTGGACACTACCGATTCAATGTGATGCATTTCTACTAGGAACCTTGTTAGCACTGGGGGTTTTTGATTCAGTATTATTAAAAATGAATAATTTGGTTAAGTTTTGTTTTGGTTTTTTGTTTTTAGGACTGCTATATTTTTTACCAAATGTAAGTTCAAATAGGATGGGTGTAATACTAATATATACTATAATTTCAATCTCTTTTACATTAATAGTAGATTCAGTTGTCAAAACAAATAACAAATTTGTAAATATAGTTTTTGCAAACAAAATAGCAAGGTACTTAGGAAAAATATCGTATGGATTATATGTATTTCATTTCTTTGCAATAGCTTATGCAGATAGGTTTATTGATAACTGTGTATCTAGAATATTTACGAGGGGAACATCTATATATTGGCTAGCTGCACTTTCAATCACTTTACTATTTGCAATTTTGATTTCAGCAATATCATATGAGTTGTTTGAGAAGAGATTTTTGATTTTTAAAAAGAAATTTACCACTATAGAATCAAGGCCAATTTGAATTTAAGAGGGGGTCTATTACTTTCAGTAGTATAATTTATATATAAAGAAACTTCACAGTTGAATCTTAATGAGTGAATTTTGATGGTCACTTTAAGAAATTAAGTAGCTAAACTTGATGTTACAAAATTAATATTGGAATAAACCATTTTACCAAAACTGCACAGTTGGGGGTTTTTAGATAAATGTTTTTGAAAGGGACATGAAGAGAACTTTTGCAGAAAGCTTTCTTCCTGTCCCTTTGTCTATTGTGTATACTATTCAGAGTTGCTCATATAGAGTTCTATATTAATATTAATATTTTAAGTATTTTAAAATTTATTGACAATCATGGTAAAAATTTTATTAGAATAGTCGGAGCGTGCTTGCAGAGTACCTATTTAGGAAACAACCAATTTATAAAAAAGTATTAGGAAAAAAACATACACAAGTTATATTTAATGGAGGATGAGACTTTGTTTGAAATATTTAAAACACCAGGAATAAATAAGAATGCTGTAAAAATATTTTTTATACTTATTTGTTCGCTACCTATTATAGTCAGTTTGCTAATTTTTTTAGATTATGATAAGGTTTCTATTGTACATCCAAAGGGAGTCGTAAATAATGGAGAAATTGCATTTTGTGTGGATGATGCAAAAGAGGGGACTTTTGGATTTATAATTGATGCATGGGCATTCAAAAATTCAGAGGATATGAAGACTGTACAAAATTATATTCTTCTAAAAGATAAATCAAAGGATAACTATGTACTTATTAATTCTTCAATGATGAAAAGAAATGACCTTAATGTAGCATTTGCGGGAGATGGGAAAGACTATTCAAATGGTGGTATATATGCAAGAGTCAATAAGAGTCATTTAGAAAAAGGGCATGAGTATGAAATATTTATTTGGTATCTGAGTGATGGCAATGATATCTTAGTGCCAACTGGGAAAATAATCAACTACAAGGAGGAATCTAAAAAATGAAAAAAATAAACAATATCCTTTTGAAAATATATGAAAAAGATTATTTCCCGTTTGTTGTTTTGGTTTTTTTTGCCATACTTTCCCATTTGTTAATAAATACAGAGTTGGGAGATGTAATACACCATAGGGCGGTAATCAAAGAATCAGGGCTTTTTGAAACATATAAATTAACTATTAGAACATGGTCTTCAAGGTTTATTGTAGACTTTATTATGTATTTATTTGCAGTTCTTCCTATTATAATTTGGAAAGTAATGAATATAAGTATGATACTGCTATTTGCTGTGACTACCTCTAAGTTATTTGTGCCAAAGGACTATAGACGTTCTAATCACTATATAATGTTGTTTTTTATTGCAGCTTATCCATTTCAACATATGAATTCAGCGGGTTGGGTAGCAACAACTATAACCTATTTATGGACGTTATCATTGGGTATGGTTTCGTTACTGCCAATTAAAAGGATTTTTAATGGCGAAGAAATTTGTTGGTACGAAGGTGTAATAGTGTTGATATGCACTATGTATGCAACAGACCATGAACAATCAAAATGTATATTACTTATTGCTTATTTTGTATTTTTTATATACTTTCTGATGAAAAGAAAATTCAGCAGTCTGCTTATTACACAAACATTGGTAAGCATTGTGAAAATATATATTACTATTGTTCATCCAGGCAATATTTCAAGAAAAGCAGCTGAAATACGTACCTTCTTTCCAGACTATAATATGTTAAGCCTTATTCAAAAATTAAAACTTGGGCTTAGTTCAACCATAATGAGTTTTATTTCTACCCCAAACCTTGTATTAATTATGTTGTGTGGCTTAGTTTTTGTCTGTATTTTTATTAAACATAAGGATAATTTTTATAGATTAATTGCAGCAGTGCCATTTTTCATATCTTGTTTTAGTTTATTTAGTTATTTTTTGATTAAAATTTTTCCTCGTTTAGAAAATATTTTATTTTACACAAGCATTAATTATACAGAGATTTCCCTTATTAACTACAAAAGTTATCTATCGTATGTACCAATTATTATAAGTGTATTATTAATTGGATTTATATGTCTATCCATATATTTGATTTTTGGCAATACAGAAAAAAGCATTTTAGTAAACTTGATTTTTCTATGTGGGATTGCTTCAAGGATGATAATGTCTTTTTCGCCCACACTATACGGCTCTGGAGGAAGAACTTATATCTATATGTATGCCAGTTTGATAATATGTGGCATATATATATACAATGAGTTCCGTGGATCGGTTAGTGAGAAGGTGAATGAGAATTTTATCAAGGTGTGTATAAGTATATCGTTTTTTGCATTTTTAAATAATGTATTATAAGCCATCAAGGATCCAAAACGTTTCAGGACAAATGGTGGTTCAAAATTTGTAGTTAGATAAAAGATAGTCAACTCAAATTAGGAAATTCAATTACTGAGCTTAATTAAATGTGAGTTCGATGGAATAAATTTAAAAGATGGAGTTCATAAGTGAAAAAAACAAAAAAAATCCCTTAAAACACATAGCAATTTTTAAAAAAATTATTGTGCAGTTAAAGCAATATTCGGAGTGATATGTAAAGATGGCTTTTTAGGAATGAAATGATAGGCGGCAAGTCCTGAAATCAAGTTCACAACAAAATTATTGACGCTCCTATGTCGCGTATGCTTTATCTGACAGATATTTTTCAGAAAGTCATTTACTAATGCTATAACGGCTCGCTTTCTAAGTATTATTTTATCCATTGTATGCATCAACTTATTTTTCATATTTTTCTTTATCCTAGTCACAAGGGTTATGGATTTGGAAAATAGATTTTCAAAGAGTTTTGCTGAAATATATCCCCTGTCTGCAAATAACTTCCCAAATAGCTCTTTTGATAGCTTATCTATGACATCAGGATTTCGGTCATCTACATTGCCAGCAGTAAGACAGAATGACAGCAACTCACCCTTATCATTAATGACCAAATGCAATTTAAACCCATAGAACCAACCTGTTGAACTTTTTCCACGTTCAGCTATTCCTTCGAAGACTTTATGAGCGTAAATTCTTCTTTGATGACAAACTTTTAATGGCGTGGAATCAATAAAACTTATTCCTGTACACTTGCCAACCTTAAACTTTGTCGTGTATAATATCAAGGGAGCAAGCATACTGGGCATGATTTCAACGAATCTGTTATAACTCAAGATTTTGGGAA
>JAVBJQ010000081.1:0-3695 GCA_031546905.1 Eubacteriales bacterium
TCTGCTCAATCAACAATACAAAAGCTTACTGCTGATTATAATAAGGCTCAAAAAGCAGGAGATAAAGCAGGAATGAATACCGCCCATAGTGCAGCAGAAGCAGTAAGGGCTTTAGATAAAGCTGGGGTTCAATCTAATAAAACGCCCACATCTGCCACTACTTCAAGCACTAAAACAACGAATTCTTCCACAGGTTCTTCAACGAACTCACAAACCAGCACAGTGTCTAGTATAATCACAGGTAGGGAACAGCCAATAACAGTAGTAGATATAGTAGAAATCGTGGGTTCATTTGTACCGTTGATCTTAGAAGGAGCTATGAACCCTAAAACTCAATCTGCTATTAGTAGTTTATTAGCAAAAGCTCCTAACATTGTTAATAAGAGTGTGGGGAAAACAACTGAGGTCACTAATTTTTTAGATAAAATGCCTGAATTGACTGGTTCTACTAGAGAGAAATTGCTATCTACTGTTCAAAATGAAGATTTAAGGAAAATAGTGGATCAACTTTATAGACCAGGTGCAGCGGTTGGTGATGGTGGAACTGCTGCTAAACTTGTGCAAGAGTTTTCCGAGGGTTCATCAGAACATTTAATAAAAGTACAAGAAAGGCTAACTCAGTTGAATAATCTAACAAAGTCTGGGAAGTTAGGCCTTAATGACTTAGATATTATTGATGCTTTAAGAGATGATTTAGCGAATGCAATAAAACTGTTTAAATAGAGGAGATGGTAGTTATGAGCGAAAAATCCGAAGAGTTTTTTAAGGTAATGTTAGATTTCTTGCCTTCAATAGGTAAGAAGTACAGAAAATCAATTGAGGATAACAATGGGGTATTAGAGACTGTCATAATTGAGGACATCTTTATGCCTGACATAATTGAGCTATTGAATGAGGAGAAAAGTATCAAGTTGTTAAAAAGTATTTTTGATTATTTTGAAGAAGTATCTAATTGCGAAGATGGTCACTTAATTAACATTTTTACAATTACAGTATTAGAGATATTGGGTAACGATCGAAAAATTTTAGGAACAGCACAAAAATATATGGGGCCTAAAACCATGGAACTTCAAATTAAGACTGATAGAGGATTAGTTAGAACGAATCTGCTTTAAAGATTATTTGACCAAAAATGTTGGTGGAAATGGTTCTTTTAGTAAAATAGTATAGTTAGATATCAATCCATATTTAACCATAATATGACCTATTTTTCGTCTTGAAATTGATTTATTAAGATTTTGTAGCTCTTTTTTTATTTTTCTTGTTCCATAATTATTTTTGCTGTCTCTAAAAATTTTTATAACTAGATTTTCTACTTCTGTTTAGGTTGCCATATTTTTAACGATTTTATAGTAAACTAAACTTCTTGGGACCTTTAATAGTCTACACATTGCGCTGATACTGTACTTTTTCTTATTTGACAGTATGATGTCTATTTTCGTGCCATTATCAGCGCTGCTTGCTTTAAAATATCATTTTCCATTAGTAATTGCTTATTTTCTTTTCTAAGTTTAATTAACTCGTTTTCTTCTTCAGTTCGGTTGTCTTTTGCCTTAAAAGAGCCAGTATTATCATATTCTGTTACCCATTTATTAATTGTTGATTTTGCTATCCCATACTCTTTTGTTATTTCAGCCATGTTTTTCTCCATTCTTTTTTTCATATTTTATCATGACCGAATGTTTTTTGTCTAATTTAGTATAGCCTATCCATTTATAACAAATCAGGAGCTTATGTAATTATTAATGGTGTCATGAAGGCAGTTGTACAAATAAGTGATAATGTAAATCCTTCTACTTGGATTCCAGATCCTGGAATCGTTAATCCATATAAGCCATGATAGGAGGTTGAATAATGAAGAAATGTTTAAGTGACTTATTGGGTTTAATAAGTAGTATAGAAAAGTCGAATGGTAGATACTACAAATTAAATGATTTTTTTGATATTTTGGATAAGATGACCGAAGATGAAATCGAAGTTGAGGATACTATAATAACTCCTTTTTATATCTGTGATTTGGGAGTATTAGAGCTATATGATTATGAATTTAATATTAGATTGGTTAATAGCTCTAATGTTGATAACTTCATACTAGTAAAAACAGGCAAAAAGAACCTTGGCGAAGTAAGTGCTGAGATTGAAGAGAAATTAAGGAAGTGCTATGTGGAATTAGTAATACCTCAAAAATTTTTATCAATTTTTAGATTACAAGAATTTATTGGCTATGTGAAAGATTCCTTAGAAATTAAAGAAAGAATTCGTGATACTGTGCATGAATTTAATGGTGATAAATTATATTTCGAGGTTTACTAAATCAGTAGGTTCTTTCGAAACCAGACAAAATGTGATATATTATTGTAAAAACCGCAAAAGAGGTAACGCGATGAAATATGATAACATATCACAATTAGATGATGAAAAATTCCGCCGACTTACAGGAATAAAAAGAATAACATTCGAAATAATGATCGAGATAATAACACAAGCACAAGCAGTAAAAAAGGCGAAAGGTGGACGTCCAAACACACTGCAAGTACCAGATATGTTCTTGATGACACTTGAATATCTAAGAGAATATAGGACATATTTTCATATTGCCAATAGTTATGGAGTATCTGAAGCAAGTGCATATAAAACAATTCGTTGGATTGAAGATACCCTCATTAAATCTGGTAAATTTTCATTACCTGGACGCAGAGCCTTATACGGGGATCAGATTGAATATGATGTCGTTCTCATTGATGCCACTGAAACTCCAATCCAAAGACCACAAAAAAACAAAGAAGATACTACTCTGAAAAAAAGAAAAAGCATACATTAAAAACTCAAGTCGTTGTGAATAAAAATGACAGAAGTATCATATGCACATCATTTTGCAATGGCAAAAAACATGATTTCAGATTATTTAAAGAGTCAGGACTACACTTCCGCAATTCAACAAAATTGTTAGTAGATACTGGCTATTTAGGAATTGCAGAAGTGCACCCAAACTCAGTGCTTCCAAAAAAGAAAAGTAAAAAACATCCTTTAACAAAGCTTGATAAAACTTTCAATCATACTATCTCAAGTGATAGGGTTCTTAATTGTTATTGGTTGCATTAAAAGATTTAAAATTATCTCTGATAAATATAGAAATCGTAGAAAAAGATTCTCACTTAGATTTAATTTGATCGCTGGTATTTATAATTTTGAACTTAATTTTTAGGGTTTCAAAAGAACTCTATTATTATCTTTTCAACGCTCATGGAGATGTAGTACAATTAGTAGATAACAATGGCAATACGGTTAAAAACTACAACTACGATGCCTTTGGAAATGAAGTGAATCCAGATGCTAATGATACAAATGCGTTTAGATACTGCGGAGAGTATTTTGACAAGGAAACAGCAACGATTTATTTAAGAGCAAGGTACTATGACCCAGCTATGGGAAGATTCCTAAGTGAAGATCCAATAGGACACGGATTAAACTGGTATACTTACTGCGGAAACAATCCTATTGTATACTCAGACCCAACAGGTTTGTGGCAAGCAAGTGACAGTAGTTTGTCAAAGTCTGCTCAATCAACAATACAAAAGCTTACTGCTGATTATAATAAGGCTCAAAAAGCAGGAGATAAAGCAGGAATGAATACCGCCCATAGTGCAGCAGAAGCAGTAAGGGCTTTAGATAAAGCTGGGGTTCAATCTAATAAA
>JAVBJQ010000056.1:0-76888 GCA_031546905.1 Eubacteriales bacterium
ACCAAATAACTGTTTGAAGTCATTGGCTTTGAGCTTTTTTGCTTTTTCGTATCTTGTCATTTATATCGCCCTGCTTTTTACTCTAAGTTCAACATTATTGGCGTTTTTTGTCAAGTACTGGTTTCCGAGGAGGTCTAATATAAATTCTTTATGCTGTTTCAAGTACGTTTATTAAAAATAAAAAAATAAAATCTGACCAAAATCTGCTAAAATAGGTTTGAGACCAAAAAGCAGAGAGCGGGTGGATTTTATATGGAAGAAGAACTTCAAACTTCTCTAAATATCATTTTTATCGAGGGGGATAATAGGATATTCTTTTGCATCTGACCAAACGACAAAAGCATATTCACAAGTATTTTCTCCAAAAGTACAGTTTAATTTAAAACCACGAATTGATTTTCCCATTTCATAATCTTTCATGTCATAACTTAGGAACGCTGCAAAATTTTGTTCTAAGGGGAAGGATCCCTTGTTATCCTCTAGTTGAAAAGGAATAATTTTTATTTCTGATTCAGTATATTTTGCAGTTCCATCTGGCAATAAAATATAATCGGTTAGTTCATATTTGTCCGGAACAGCCCCCATAAATTCAAGATTAATTTTTTTGTTTAGAAGAATGTAGGGAATATTAATACCAGAATCTTTTTTCATAATCGTTTTAAAAGAATCTTCTCTGTTACAACTAGCACCATTCCATGTATTTAAACCAACGATGTAACCAATTTTTTCTCCATCACTTGAAAGTGAAATTTCGGGTGGGTTTGTTGCTTGCTTTTTATTTTGAGCATCTTTTTTCGTACAGGATGTCAAACCAAAACATAAAATAGCACTCACCATAAATAAAATAAGTTTTCTCATGAAAGGACCCTCCCAATTGTATTGAATAAATAGATTTCTGTATAAAAAATAACTTATTTACTAAATCAGATATGAATTTTTACATAGATTAGTCAAGTAAAAAGGAATAAAGGAAATTATAAATGGTATAATAATAACCAATCTATTGAGGAATAGACATATTATTTAAACCTAATAAAATAATAATAAATGAAATAAATGGAGGTAACATATGATAGATAAATTTGGACAAGTAATGGTTTATGTAAAAGACCCAAGGGCTGTTGCTGACTTTTGGATTACGAAAGTTGGTTTTATAGAAAAGGGCGTGACACCAAGTGATACGGGAACTCTTTGTGTGGAGATAGCGCCGAATAATGATTCGGACACCAGTCTTGTTTTGTTTGACAGGCTTGTTGTTGAACAGGCAGAACCAAAACTTTCCTTGGGAACCCCATCTATTTTGTTTTCTAGCTACAACTTAGAGGAGACACGAACCAACCTCCAAAATAAAGGAGTAAATGTTGGTGAAATAATAGAAATGCAAAACCAAAAAACATTTAATTTCTCTGACATAGAAGGAAATTATTTCGCAATACGTGAAGTGAAGAAAATGTAGTATAAAATGTAAATAAGACTCCCAAAAAGAAAAACCAGCTAAAATGCAATGCCATTAAGCTAAGAAAATGCTCAATAGGAAATTAAGGTTTATTAGTTGTTCAGTCTCAAAAAAATGTGAAAAGCGAACCAAAATGGTTCGCTTTTCGGCATATTAAACAATACCAATGCAACTAATCCACGTTTTCTTTTAACTTTTTTAAAAAATTTTGTAAAACCTCAAAAAACACTCCAAAAATAAATACAATCCACCCTACGTTCCATGAATCAAACAAATACCCGCCAATACAATAAATCATGACAAGGGGAATCCATAGCACGGCAGAAGACATTAGTCTTATTTTAGCCTTCAACTTTTGCTGGTAGCTTCTTAAATCCAAATCCCCACCTTTTGACGGATTGATTTGGCGTAAGTCTATATTTTCATTTAAAACCTCAAGCTCTTTTCTGCAAAAGTAAATTTCCACAGAACATTCAATGAATCCGGCGAAAACAAACACAAGCCAGGTCCATGACAATTCAGACACATCCAATGAAAATTCTGTATTGCCTAAGAAAAAATTTAGCACAAAATATACCATGGCAGCACCTGTCCATAAGACTGCAGAAAATGCAGTGTGAAGTTCCCTTGTGCGTCTTTTACTCTTTTTTATTATCTCCAAGGGGGAACTGCGTAACACCACACTGGCACTGTCTCTATAAGCATCTTTGACAATAGACTTTTCTTTTGTAAGGCTGTTGATAAATTTAGTGACGTCGCTGACATCCTTGGTAACTGCTTCCACTGCTTTATCTTTGTCCATTCCCTGGGTGATGAGGGCTTCGTACTTTTCGTTTAAACTTGCAAGTAGCACTTCTTTAATGTCATGGTTGGTACTATTTTGTGGTGTATCTTTAAACAGCTCGTTTGCAAAGTTAGCTATTTCTGTGTTCATTTCAGAGCCTCCTTTTTCTATTGGTAGTAATACTATTTCAGTATGTGTTTCATTTAACCATGTTGCTTTTTTCTTATTTACTAATTGTTTAGCACGTCTTGGAAACGTATTACCAATCTTTACGTGATTTTCATCCCAAACAACAATCTGTTGAATCAATTTATTCACTCCAAATAATCTATTATATAATTATTCTATAGCAAAACATCCGCAGTTTTTTATTATGGGTGCCATCCCCTGTATTACCATAAAATAAATACGCTTAAATGCTAACTATGTTTGTTATCATTAACAAAAATAGATAAATTTGTTGGCACAAAGTTTATGAAACCCTTTTGGTAGCCAACAATGCGTAGTAGCTTTATCTATTGTAATTATACATATGGTAATGAATAATTACAAGATACAGCGAACATTGTTACATGAATGTTTTTACAAAAATTTATTGCCCACATTCACGCTATCTCCTTCTTTTAAATTTTTAATAAAAAAAGCACCTTGAATTGTTAGATTCAAAGTGCTTTTTTGTGTACCTTATGACAGTTTAATTTTTAATAAAGAAGTGGGGTACTTAGGCTTCAATGGCAGCAACCGTAGCGGATAAATCTTTTTCGCTAATTTCTTTTAACACCCTTTGCTTAAATACATCAAGGTCCACCATTCCCTCGTCACCGTTGGCACGACTTCTTACAGAAATCATTTTGGCTTCCACATCTTTTTCTCCAACAATAATGAGGTAAGGGATTCTTTGGTTACGAGCTTCTCTAATTTTGTAACCAATCTTTTCTGCTCTAAAATCCCCTTCCACACGAATGCCTGATTTTTTGAAAGAACTGATTACACTTTCTGCATAGTCATTGTATTTGTCGGAAATAGGCAGAACCATCATTTGGGTTGGTGCAAGCCAAGTTGGGAAAGCACCAGCATATTTTTCAATTAACATGGCAAGTGTTCTTTCATAACAGCCAATGGAAGTTCTGTGAATTACAATTGGATGCTTTTTCACGCCGTCACTGTCTACATAAGTCATGTTAAATTTTTCAGCAAGGGAAAAGTCAATTTGAACAGTAATAGCAGTGTCTTCTTTTCCATGGACATTTCTAAATTGAATATCTAGTTTTGGACCATAAAAAGCAGCTTCGCCTTCTTCTTCTTTAAAGTCAATTTTTAAGTCTGTAAGAAGTTGGCGCATGGTATCTTGTGTTTGTTCCCAAACTTGTGCGTCGCCTTCATATTTTTCTTTGTTGTTAGGGTCCCATTTAGAAAAACGATAGGAAACATCATCAGCAATTCCCAGTGTTTTCATCATATAATTAATTAAGTCAATGACACCTTTAAATTCTTCTGCAAGTTGTTCTTTTGTACAAACCAAATGCCCTTCTGAAATAGTAAATTGTCTCACACGAATAAGCCCGTGCATTTCGCCAGAGGATTCATTTCGAAACAAAGTAGAAGTTTCACCATAGCGGATTGGCAAGTCTCGGTAGCTGTGTTGTTCTGCATTAAAAATAGTAAATTGGAATGGGCAAGTCATTGGGCGTAGTGCAAACACTTCGTCGTCCACTTCTTCGTTGCCTAGAACAAACATACCATCTTTGTAGTGAGCCCAATGTCCGGACGCTTTGTACAAGTCAGATTTTGCAATAAACGGAGTTTTTGTTAAAACATATCCTCTGTTTTGTTCTTCATCCTCTACAAAACGTTGAAGCAATTGAACGACTCTTGCACCTTTTGGCATGAGGAGTGGAAGTCCTTGCCCAATAACATCTGAGGTTGTAAATAATTTCAACTCTCTGCCTAGTTTGTTGTGGTCACGTTTTTTAGCTTCTTCTTTTTGAACCAAATAAGCTTCTAGGTCAGCAGATTTTGTAAAAGCTGTTCCATAAATACGGCTTAACATTTTATTTTTTTCATTTCCACGCCAGTAAGCACCAGAAGAGCCTGTTTCAGAAAATAACTTGATTGCTTTAATCACTTTGGTACTAAATAAATGTGGCCCTGCACATAAATCGGTAAAGTCCCCTTGTTTATAAAAAGAGATTACTGCATCTTCTGGAAGGTCGTTAATAAGCTCAACTTTATACACTTCCCCGCGTTCTTCCATAAACTGAATGGCTTCTGCTCTTTTTAGTTCAAATCTTTCGATTTTTAAATCTTCTTTTACAATTTTTTTCATTTCATTTTCAATCGCAACCAGTTCATCGGCTATAAAAGGTCTGTCATTGTCAAAGTCATAATAGAATCCATCGTCTGTTGCTGGTCCTATGGCAAGTTTTACATTTGGAAACAATCTTTTTACTGCTTGGGCTAAAATGTGAGATGCTGTATGTCTAAATGCTCGTTTGCCTTCGGGATTGTCAAAAGTTAAAATACTTAATTCGCAATCTTTGTCAAGGGTGTCACGTAAGTCTGCCACTTTTCCATTCACCAAACCTGCTACTGCATTTCTGGCAAGTCCTTCTGAAATATCTCTTGCTACGTCATAAACACTGATTCCATTTTCATATTCTTTTACAATGCCGTCTTTTAATATAACTTTTATCATTTTAAAACCTCCTCAATAGAATAAAAAAACTCCCGTCTCTTTCCTATATAAATAGAAAAGGGACGAGAGAATAAGTTTCCCGTGGTTCCACCCTAATTTTTTGCTCATGGCGTAGGCATACAAACGTAACCTAGCCTTGATTATAACGTAATCAACGGACTGTATTAAAGTCACTCAGGGGTGGTTTTCAAAAGTAAAATATTATAGCGCTTGCAGCCGTGGCGCTACTCTCTTCAAATAGTTATACTTTTTACTGTCCCCATCAACGTATTCTTAAAAATAATTATAATCATTTTTTAAAATGTGTCAACGAAAAGTTTATTCCTTTTCTGTTATTTTTTCTGTATTGTTTTCTGATGAAGTAGTTTCTGTATTTGAATCTGTTGTTTCGGTAGTAGTAGCAACATCTGATACGGTGGTGGTAACTTCACCTGTTGCAGTGTCCTCTGCTTTGTCTTTTTTATCAGGAATGCCAAGTTCGTTGTCTTTTTTAGCTTGCTCGATTTTATTGTCTACAAGCTTATTCAAATCGCCCACTTGCTCCGCAATTTTGCTGTCTGTTCTTTTCATGGCTGCTTGTAGTTTTTTGATGCCTTCCGCTTTTTTAAATTCATCTACGGTAAATTTACCGAGTTCAATTCTTTTTCGTGCACTGATAGAAGAGGTATTTGGAATCCATGGAACGTGTGAAACACCATCATGTTCCGATGCACTTTTACTAGCTTTAATTCGTTGTTCTTGAAATTTGGAAAAAGTAGAGTCGTTGGCAAGTTCTATTTTGAGCCGTGTTTCTTGTTCTGCCAAAACCGCTTTGGTTTGTTTGCTGTTGGAAATATGTTTTAATGTACTATCCGTTTTAGAAACAAAACTGGCAAAATCTTTTGCTTCTTTATTTTTCAGTTCTTCTGGATCTGCATTTTCTGCTTTTTTTCGTTCTCGTTCTTCTGTTGCTTTTTCTATTTTCTTTTTTTCTTCGTTCTGTTGTTCTTCTAAAACCCTTTGTTGTTCTGTTTTTAAGGCCTCGGATAATTCAGTATCAATGTCTTTTATTTTGTCATATAAGCTTTTCATTCGATCAACAAGGGCATCATGTGTTCCTGGATTTAAGGTTTTGTTTACTTTTGCCAGAGATTCTCTCACACTTTCGATTTGCTCCTGTACTTGGTCTTTGCGTTTTTGAAAGGCTTCTGCAATTTCTGCCATTTTGCTTTGCTTCGTATTAGGATTTGTAAAAGCAATATTTTTAGCTTTATTTTTATCATCCTTGTTATTCACATTATTGTTTTTTTGATTTTGATTTTTGCTAGTATCATTATGTCTGGTTTGGAGAAAAACATTCCCTTTGTATTGATTATTGACAACATTTCCAATATTCATGATAATGGACCCTCCTTGGCTATTATTACACTAGTAAATCTTAAACCCCTTAATCAATATAACAAGTCTAGTATATAAAGAATACTTCGGCATAATTTGGAAATAAGTTTAGCAATTGACACAAATTTATTGAAAGGAGTATGAAAGGGTGTTACCACTACCAAAATTTGTCTACGATATGTTTAAAAGATGTTACCGTATTAATTTTCATGTAGTTGTCCCATTCTTCGGGAAACAAACCTTTGTAGGTGCTGTGTAAAAACCTGCTGTCAATTAAAAGAATAACACCTCGGTCGGTTTCACTTCGAATAACCCTTCCAGCCGATTGCAACACTTTGTTCATGGCTGGGTACACATAGGCGTATTCAAATCCAAGTCCATTTTGTCGCTGAAAAAAATCAGAATATATATTTCGTTCTTTTGAAATTTGAGGAAGTCCAACACCAACAATAATGGCTCCAATTAAACGCTCTCCCACCAAGTCGATTCCCTCAGAAAAAATCCCCCCCATCACCACAAATCCTAAGAGGCTTTCTTTGTTATGACCATCAGCGGAGAAGTGAAGCAAAAATTTTTCTCGTTCTTCTTCTGGCATCATTTGTTGTTGTAGTATGACAGTGACATCCCCATACTTCTCACTAAAAAACGTATAAACTTTATTCATATATTCAAAAGAGGGGAAAAAAATAAAATAATTTCCCTTTTTGGAGGTTGCAGCAGCATAAATGTAGTCACAAATTTTTTCGTAG
This sequence comes from Eubacteriales bacterium, assembly GCA_031546905.1. Lineage (GTDB taxonomy): Bacteria > Bacillota > Clostridia > Lachnospirales > JAVBJQ01 > JAVBJQ01. Next base: position 7,062 of record JAVBJQ010000056.1, read on the forward strand.
CTATTTTCTCGGTCTTTGTATTTGGTTGAGATGGTGTTTTCAATCATCAAACACAAATTATTTCTGTCAAAAGGAGAAGGGATTTTAAAAGCATAATCATCAGCATTTCCACCCAAAATGTTTATAAAATAAGAAAGGGGCGAAAGGGTTGCTGAAAAAAATACGCTGGTTTTTACTTTCTTTTCCGTTTGGGAAAGTAAAAATGATGGGTTGATGCACAAGAGCTTTATCATAATATTATTTTTATCATACTCAATATATTGAACATAGTTTTCGTCAAAAAGCTCTGCAATTCTTAAAAAATCCAGCACTTGAAAATATAAATCAATGACATCCTCATAAATTGCTTGTCCTTCGTTCATGACAAGCCAGCTATCTGCTTCTTTTACAAAATCATGTAAATGATGATACAGTTCTGTTGGCTCCGTGTGCTTCACAATGGCACTGTCCACATAATCAGACTGTTTTATTTCTGCTAGTTGCCCCATAAAAAATTTATTTATTTTATCCATGGATTTATATAATTTTTTTGCAGTGGACTTGAGTGGCTTTTTAAGCTGCATAAAAGAAGTTTTGTCAAGGCTGGCAGAGAACATTTCTCTTGCTCTGTCTACTAAGTTGTGGGCTTCATCAATAAGCAACACAAAATCATTGCTTGATTCTTCTTGGAAAAATCGCTTTAGTTGTACTTTGGGGTCGAAAACGTAGTTATAATCCCCAATAATACAGTCCGAAAATTCAGCAATATCAAAAGAAAATTCAAAAGGGCAAATGTGATGTTTTATAGCGTACTGTTCAACTTCGGCTCTTGTGATAGCCTTTACGTGTAAAAGAATATCTTTTAGTGCTTCATTTACCCTGTCAAAGTGACCTTTTGCAAAAGGACATTTTTCGGGGGTGCAAGCACCTTGTGGGGTAAAACATATTTTATCTTTTGCAGTTAAGGTGACAAAACTAACATAAAGCCCTTTTTGAATCATGAAATTCAAGGTGTCCTCGGCTACTTGTCGTGTAATGGTTTTAGACGTAATATAAAAAATTTTGGAACAAAGTCCTTCACCAAGGGCTTTGATGGAAGGGAACAAAGTAGAAATTGTTTTGCCCGTGCCAGTAGGGGCTTTAATAAAAATTTTTTTATTGGCTTGAATGGTTTTGTAAATAGCAACGGCGGCTTCTCGTTGTCCTTTCCGATAGTTTTCGTAAGGAAAGTTTGTGGCTTTGATGGACAAATCTCTTTTCTCTGCAATGCTTTTCATTATTTTTAACCATTCGCAATAGGTGTGAATGACATCAAAAAAGTAGAGGGAAAGCTCTGCTTCTGTAAAAAAGTAATGAAAAAAAAGTTCTTCTTCCTCTTCTACGGTGCAGTAAGTTAACAAAACATTGATTTCACTGGTGCTATTTAATTGCATATACATATAGGCATAACACTTTGCTTGTGCCAAGTGAACTTCGCTAACGGTTATGTCAGGTAGATTTCTTTTGGTAGACTTTATTTCTTCAATGGTTATTTTGTCGTTTTCAAAGGAAATACCGTCGGCTCTACCGTCTAAATGAAAATCAAAATCCCCATAACAAAAAGAAGTTTTTAGGGAAACTTCACTTTCGTACACCGTGCCATTTAGTTTTGCTTGTTTCTTACGTTTGCTTTGAATTTTCTGGTGAATGACAGTTCCTTCCACGGCTCTTTTGGAGCTGGTGTAAGTGGAATTAATGTCGCCACTTTTAAAAACAAATTCTACAAGGTTTCGAACAGATATGTTTATTGTCATATAATCACCGAATGTTATAAAAAACTCGCATAGCTACCAATAGCATATGCGAGTTCCTACATTTATTTTTGGATAAATCCTTGATAGTCTTTTACGGAAGCATCATTTAAGCAAGCTTCAATAATTTGTCTACCTAATGGTTTTAAGTCAGGGGTTAAATATTTTTCAAGTTCTGATTTAAAGAAATCAACAAGCATTTTAGCACCAGCATCATAACCTTCGTTTCCAACTTCTGGTTGATAATTAACTTGTAAAAATCCTTTTGAAATTTGTTGTCCGTCAATTTTCATGGTAGCAAGGGCAGAGCCAAGCAAAGGACAACGAGAATCTACAAGGGCTTCTGGTCTGAATCTAGCACCGCCACGTCTTGAAAGATATTCTCTTGTAGCCCATTGACCAGAGAAACCAACATGGTAAGCTCCAATATATTGATTTGGAATTAAAATATAAGTTGTAGAAGTTGTTCTTACAATTTGGTCTAACAAGAGGTTGGCTTGGTCAACCATTTTACCAGTTGCAAAAGGCCAGTAAGAACCAACACCTTCACTTTGCATTCCGCCAGCATCAATAATACTAGGATTTGCAAAACCACGAGGAGCAACCAATCTCCACAACCAGCCAAGGGCAGGGGAAAGAACATGGAACAAGCCAATAATTCCGTAGTTTGGTTTTTCTTTTGTAGAAGGTGGTGTCCGAACACCAAAACTTCTGATATCAACCTCAACAGGTTCATCCACATGATTTTCCATCAATGTTCTAGGAAGAATAATACGTGGATTTGGACAACGTTTTTCTGGGGTATCCATAATTGGCTCCCAAATTAAACAAGTTGCATCAGGAACGGCTTGAATATTAAAGAAAATAAGTGGTTCTTTTGGGTGAATGGTGCTTCTTTCAATATCAGGTGCAATTCCATATTTTTGAATATGATCCACACGCAAAAACCAACCGCTTTCTGCATCTGTAACTACTAATTTTTTACTTCCATTTTGCAAAGAAGGGTGGCAAAGGGCCATATCATCTGTAACAGGGTGAAGTTCGCAACTATCGGTAACATGAATTAAATATTTTTCACCAGAAATTGTATTGGTTCCGAGAAGTAAATTTCCGTCTGCTTCACGGTGGAATTGTTCTAACAATTCACTTTTGCCACCGCCACTAGCACCTTCGTGCATAATGGTAATGCGAAGTTCATATGGTGTAATAATTCGAACAGTAGCTGCATGAAGGGTAACCCATTTTTCTTGTTCCCCAATATTTAAGAGTACACCATAAATGCCTTTTTTTGCACTTGGGCCTGGATATAAATTGTAGGAAAAAACTTCGTGCATATCAAATAGTCTGTTATGTACAACTACTTGCTTTCCTTCATAATGGGTATGTCTAAATGGTGGTGCTACATAAACAACTGCTTTTGGTTTAAAGAGATTTGGAACTTGGGCACTTGGAATAAATCCTTGTAAGTCAGCCAGTGCCGCAGCAAAAAAAGCAGCATTTGCAGGGAGTACCAATAAAGAATCATATCCCAATCCTAAGTCGCTGTTTCCAGAAAGAAACGGCATAAAAATCAGGGTTTCTTGTTTTGCCAGCCAGTCAAAAGTTTCTTGTCTGATTTCGTCAAAGCTTGTTCCAAAACGTTCTTCGTGGGTTACTTTGTCTGTTGGAAGATGATCGGCGATTACCATGCTATCAGGGTCACGTCTACGCATATAAATATCATCATAATTGGCAACAATACCGTTTTTACATTTTACAACATAGGCTTCACGAACGGATCCCATACTGGGAACGTCAAAACAAACATCAAACTGATTATTTTCTTTTCCACCCAAAGCAAGCTCTAACAATTGCTCACGACTTTCGGGAACAATTATTTCATGTCCGGCTTTCACTAAATTTTCTAAGTGTTGTGGTAAGACCATTTTTTTTAAAACACTGGAATTCATAAAATCCTCCTTCGAAAACGATTTATACATTAACGTTCCTTCTGACCGTAGTTTTTCAGGAAATCTATTCATGTAAAAGTTAAATTTATATTATAAAAATAATTGTTAACTGTTCTAAAAAATACTTTTATATATATTAGCAAATTTTATAAAATAATACAACATGAAATTTATTAGTTTACCTTAGTGCAGTGTAATAGAAGAGACATATAAAAAATTAGTTATCATCAGTTAAACTAAAATCTGTAAAACTAAATTCAATGGTGGTTTGGGGATTAATATAAATGGTAAGGGTTAGTTGGGGGTCATCACGCCTTGTCCCAGGGGTGTACTCCGAGTCGAAAGGAATTCGGTTTTTGATTAAAATGGCAACAGCCGCATTATATTGGGCAAATTGTATACTTCCTGAATTCATTAGATTGCTAAAAAAGTTTGCGGAAAATAAATCGATAAAATCTTTCATGGAGCCATTCATAAAACGCTCACCTCAAAATAATGATTACTACTAATATATTATTCTAAGAAGAAAGCTGTGATAACAATTTATGAGAAAAACTTTAAATGAAAAATAAAAAATCATGTACCGCAACAGGGGACATGATTTTTTATTTTTCAAAACTATTGTGTTAAAATGCCATTTTCGTTAATGAGCAACTGCAAAATCTGTTCCTGTTTACCCGTTTTGGCATTGATATAAACAATGAAATCTTTATCATCAAACTTGCCAACAAACTCGTAGCAAAAAACTTCTTTTTTGGAGTCGAGGGGGATGATTGCTTTGTTTATACTTTTTATTTTTAAGTCGTTTGAAACAAATTCTTTGGCTTGGTCTTGGGTCATGATGTCTTTTGGAATTTCCCTGTCATGGTGCATCATCAAGTAACCCATACATTCAAGTCCAATAATGGTTCCATCTATTAAGCTTACTTTTACTTTGACTAAATCGGGGTACATAATGGTGCCTTCTATAAAAGGTGCAAAATTAATGACCATGCTGTCGCCCATAATTTCGTAGTAACTATTTTTCATATTGGGGTAATTATTTTGTTTTAAAAAATTTTCTGCAAAGGTAAGGGCTTGGTCAGTGGAAATATAATTTCCGGTAACAGGAATTTGTGTAAAATTAAGAAGCCAAAGGGGGTAGCCACCTTGCTTTGTAATGTCGATAGAGAGGGTCGGGTCTTTTTGGTCTGCCAGTTGGACTTCATAGCTATAAACCGGAATGGTAAATTCTGCTTTGGTATCTGTTTCACTGACCAAATTGATGGTTTGTATTTTTTCATCTTTCAGAAGTTTTTTAATCACTTCAATACCTTGGTCAGAAGAGATTTGGGCCTTGCCTTTTGTCATTAAGGGTTCCATACTTCTAATATGTTCTGAAAAAGGCCCGTCATAAATTAAAGAAGGATATTCTTGAAACTGCTTGCTTAAATTGGACAGAGAGCCTAACATGGCTTCATATTTTTCATTGTCTTGGGCGCTTTCCCCTTCTTTTTCAATGAGTGTCCAGTCAATTTGTCCACCGCTATTTACGTCAGTGGCAATGGCATTTAATTCTACTGAAAGTTTGCTAGAATAGTCTTTAATTTGGGCTACTTTTTCCCAATCGCTTTGTTCTAGTTGGTTTCCATCAGCGGTTTTGTTTAACATACTATAAGAAAAATCACTTACTTGGGATAAATATTTAAGGGCATCGGAAACAACCACATGGTTGTAGGGGAGGTTTCCTAAATTATTTTTTGCTGAATCGGAAAGCTTCCATATTTCTGCAAACATAACAGAACTTTGTTGTGGCTTTCTAGCAAGCATTACTTTGTTTAGCATATTGTCAACATTTTCTACGTAATCCACTGTTTCGATAAAAGAATGTTGATAGTCATTTAAAAGATACAAGCGGTAGCTCATTTTTTCGTTGTATTGATAGGCACCAAAGCCCAAAGCCACGGCTGCAATGGTTCCACTTATAATATAAAGAAATCCTCTTTTGTTCATTTCATCACCTTATTTCTTTCCAAACACATGGTTTCCGATTTTTTTAATGATGGGAATACTTAAAATCCATTTGCTAGTTGCTGTTTTTGGGTTCCAATAATAAATAGCACCATCAACAGGATCCCAGCCGTTTAAAGCATCTTGTGCTGCTTTTATACTTGCATCTGAAGGTGTTAAATTAATTTGTCCGTCACTTACAGCGTCAAATGCACCCGGTTGATATATAACTGCCGCCACGGAATTAGGAAAGGAAGCATGGCGCACCCTGTTCATAATAACGGCACCAATGGCAACTTGTCCTAAGTAAGGCTCGCCACGACCTTCTCCATTAATAATTTTTGCCAGCGTCATGACATCGTTTTGACGTTGGGCACTGGAAGCAGTTTTTGATTTTTCAAAAATTCCTAACGCTCTTAAAGTAGATTCTCCTGCAATCCCATCTACTTTGATGTTATTTGATTTTTGAAAATGCCTTACGGCTTCCCACGTTTTGTAGCCGTATTTTCCGTCTACGGTGCCTGTGTAGTAGCCCCAACGTTTTAGCTTGTCTTGAATACTCCGTACAGTGTCTCCTGTTGATCCAAAAGAATAAAATTTTGCAACTGCAATACTTCTTGTGTGGTTATACTGAATAGAACCAACTGCAACAATAAAACTTAACAAACAAAGAAAAGAAACGATTTTAAATTTTTTAGTAAATTTCATAAAGAGCCTCCTAAATCTTATGACTTTGCCACCATTCAACAATTTTAAACTTTACTTTAACGGGGATGTGATTTTCAGATTTTGCATTGACCACGATGTCATATTCTTCTGCCGTTAGAATATTTTTAAGAGAATCCTTTCCCTCATCAGAAATTTTTCCTTGGGTAATATCCACAAAACAGAGAGGTGGAAATAAAACACACCACCAATTTTTGCCACTTCCATTTCCAATTACAATTCGCAACGCTTCATATTCCCCAGGGGGGAAAGCAATGTCACCATATACTTTTGTTGGAAAATTGGTTTCCGCAAGACCTACCCAAACAGGATAATCTTTTTTGTTTTCCGCAATTACTTTTTCGGAAACTGCTTTTATTTCTTCCACGTTGTTTAACACAACTTCTCTGGCAGAATTTATATTATTTTCAGCACTTAGCTTTTCTTTCATGAATGCTAACACCGCATCACGAACTTTTAACTTAAGGGCTTGGTCAGCGTCTGAGTCGCTATTGGCAATAACATGAAAGCGAATGACTCTTTCTGCAATTCCTTTTTCAATATGTTCTGAGTAACCTTTGGTTGCGATTCCAAATGCAAACGTGATGATGACTCCCAAAAATACGGAGAGCATCAGTGTTTTTCGCTCTCTCTTATACCAGCTATTTATTTTTTCAATCAATGTTTTCCCCTCCAATTGATTTATGTATAACTCATTATTTCCAACATTACACAATATATTCAAAAAAAGGCATAAAAAAATAATTACTTATCCATACTTTTTTATGGGTTCTTTGTTTCATTTTGAAAATCATATGGCGACTTGATTCCGCCTGTGTTATCATAAGTGTATAAATATAATTAAAGTTCTATGAAATTTTAAAAAAATAATGAGAGAAATGTAGAACAAAAAATAAAGGAAGAAAAGTGAGAGGTAATTATGGAAAATCAAGAGCAAACATACAAACGACGTGTTCGATATCAAGGAACCCATCCAAAAAATTATAAAGAAAAGTACAAGGAGCACCAACCAGAAAAATATGCAGATACGGTGGCAAAAGTAATTCAAAAAGGAAGCACACCAGCTGGTATGCACATTTCAATATGTGTAAAAGAGATATTAGAATTTTTACAAATTAAGCCAGGGCAAACTGGTTTAGATGCAACGCTTGGATACGGCGGTCACACGTTAGAAATGCTAAAATGTTTAGAATCTAAGGGTCATATGGTTGCCTTGGATGTAGATCCCATTGAGTTAGCCAAAACAAAAGAACGCCTAGGGCTTTTAGGTTATGGCTCAGATATATTAACAATCAAGCAGTTAAACTTTTCCAATATTGATCAAGTTGCTACCCAAGGAAATTTGTTTGATTTTGTGTTAGCCGATTTAGGTGTATCTTCCATGCAAATTGATAATCCCGATAGAGGATTTTCCTATAAAAACGAGGGGCCATTGGATTTACGACTAAACCCTGAAAAAGGAATAACGGCGGCTGAACGTTTAAGAAATATTACACAAGAAGAATTACAAGGTATGCTAATTGAAAATTCAGATGAACCGTATGCTGACCTAATCGCAAAAGCCATTGTTTTCAAAATTAAAAATGGAACTGATATTGCTACGACGACGAAGCTTCGTGAAATCATTGGGGAAGTTCTTTCATTTATTCCCTTCGATAAAAGAAAAGAAGCCATTAAAAAATCCTGTCAAAGAACTTTTCAAGCACTACGAATTGATGTGAATAGTGAATTTGATGTGTTATATGAATTTTTAGAAAAACTTCCTAACGTCCTTGCAAAAGGTGGACGTGTAGCCATACTAACTTTCCATTCGGGCGAAGATAGACTTGTGAAAAAGTCCTTTAAGAATTTGTTGCGTGAAGGGGTTTACAGTGAAATTTCCAACGAGGTTATTCGACCATCAGCAGAAGAATGTAATATGAATAGTCGTGCTCATTCAACAAAAATGAGATGGGCCATAAAAGCTTAGTTTCTCAAAGTATTTTAAGGTTAAAAGAAAACACCGTTACATTTTTAAGAATACAGTAGTGCTACAAAAGACGGAATTCGTTATTTCGATAGTAAAGTCAAAATGAACTATCACACCGGAGGTATAAGTTTGAAAGTTATTCAAAAAAGTTTTATTTTGTGGGTAAAGAAGGAGCCTGTTTTAGTTATAGCTGCTTTCTGTGCTGGTGTATCCATGTTTATAGTGCCGCCATCGGCTGCTTATATGCAGTACATAGACTGGAAAACGCTAGTTTGTCTGTTCTGTCTTATGGTTTCTATTAAAGGGTTGGAACGAGAGGGAGTACTGAATGCTGTTTCAAGAGTAGCACTATCTCATTTGCGAAGCACGCGTTCCCTTACTTTTTTTCTTGTGTTTGGTGCATTTTTAGCATCTATGTTTATGACAAATGATGTAGCATTAATTGCTCTAGTCCCCATTGCTATATCGGTGCTTTTTATGTGTCAGCAAGAACAGTGGGCGGCATACGTTGTTGTCCTACAGACCATAGCTGCCAATATTGGTTCTAGTCTTACACCTGTAGGGAACCCTCAAAATCTCTACATTTTCTCCCACTATAACATGAATCTCTCCACCTTTATTGGTACCATCCTCCCCTATGTACTAGCCGGGGCAACTTGTTTGGTTGTGTGTTGCTTTTTTGTAAAGAACAGTTCTCTTCTTCCAATGAATGAGTTAGCAGTGCAAGACCTTAGTAATAATAGAATTATAATTTATGGCGTGCTCTTTATTTTGTCTGTTATGGCTGTGTTCGGAATCATTCCCTATTTTGTAACGGCTATTATCGTAATATTAGTCGCTTTAGTTTTAGATAAAAAGTTGTTTGTGACAATAGATTTTAGTTTGCTATTTACCTTCTTTATCATTTTCACTTTTGTAGGTAATCTTTCGAATATTTCTGGTGTGAAAACCTTGTTGCAACAACTAATTGGCAGTAATGTGGTATTGGCCTCGGCAGTATCCAGTCAATTTATTAGTAATGTACCTGCTGCGATTTTGCTTTCCAAATTTACGAATCAATCTAGTTTGCTGCTGATAGGAGTCAACATTGGTGGCATGGGAACGCTCATTGCCTCTATGGCAAGCGTAATTTCCTATAAACTTTTTGCCAATGTGTATAAAAAACAAGTTAATCGATACTTTAAAATTTTTGCAATATATAATATTGGTTTTTTACTGATTTTGCTAGCCTTACACTGGCTATTGCAAACAATCTTTTAATGGAATAAGTTTTTAGTTGGAGCTATCCCAATAAAATGGGAAGTTAATTGGGGTTTTAGATAAGGCCAACATTGAGAAGTGGAAATACTTTGTACGCCATTTTTATATTACATAGAATGGGCAGGTTATTTATATAATGGGAAGATTATGATGCAACCTGAATTATAAGATTGTAAATTCTGGATTGAAAGGTGGAAAAGATAGTGGCAATTAACTTTAAAGAATTTCAAAAAGCATTGGCACAGCACAAAGTTTATAATGCGTGGCAATATGTTGAAAGTTTAAATGAAATGCTGACATATATGAGCGCTTCATATTCTCTATTAGAAAAGGTGCATGAGTATAGAGTTGTCAGTTTGAAAACCCGAGAGCAGATAATATTGGAGCAAGCTGTAACGACTGGGAGTGCTTCTGTTAGTATGGATGATCTACAATGCACCAATCTAACCATTGCAGGACTTGTAATTGATGATACTTTGTATTTAAAGAAAACGACCATAGAATTTTTTCATTACGCGCGAATTAGCATAGACATTTTATTTCAAATAATAAATGCCGCTTTGTTGGGAGACCAAGGTCTTGACGATATGAATAGAGGGATTATATCAAATACAAATAGAGAATTAGATGCCAATCCAAAATTTGCAAATTTAAAAAAGAAATTAGATGACAACAGGGATGATGATACTTTTAAATATCTGCAAGCATTCGATAATTACAATAAGCATATTAAAACTATTCTTGTAGCGATAAGCAACAGTTTTCTTTTGGGTAAAAAAGATGAATTTATTATAAAAAAATTCATTTATAGTGATGGAAAGAACACATATTGTTATCCTGATACCGATGCACTTTCAAAGATTAATGAAGTTCATAATTATGTTTTGCTTACGGTAGATGATATTTTAACAGAAATAAACAATCAATTGCATAATTGTTTAGACAACAATTCTCGAATACAAAATATAAAATTTAAAGTTCGATTGAATCAAACTGAAAAAGGCAACATACCAGATTTCATTGCATTTTTTATCGAAGTCGAAAACAGCTTAAATGAATTACCAACTGAGATTAGGGTATTGCCATTGATAATAAAACCTAATAATGAAATATACAGCTTTGATTTTCAATTTGATACAATATTTGTAAAACTAAAATCGGGAGATGAATCTTCAATTATTGGATGTGCAAAAAGGAAAAGTGATGCAAATACTAATGAGCTTTACAAAACATTTATTGTTTCATCTTGCAGTCAAGAAGAATATCTAAAGTATTTGACTTTTTTTAAAGAAAATTATAAAGACAATATTACGATAAATCCTTATGCGATGGAAGGAGAAATGTTATTTTATAAAGATTAAAAGTATATTAAAATCATGATTAATGAAAGACGATAATTCCTTAACTCTGCTTTATCCATAAACCGATGGATATAAAGTGTAAAAGTAGCAACTGCTATAAGCAAAACGGTTTTTATATAATGTGAAGCTTGATTTATTTCATATAAGGTGAATAATGCGAACTACTAGATATAGAGGTGAATAGTTTTGGGGTGGTTTCTTAGTTGGATAAAAAAGCATTACAAATGTATATTGATTATAGTAGGGATTGTTATTATTATTGCACCTGCTATTGTTTCGGTTGCTTATTTGATAGGTAAAAAATATGGAGGTATACCTACTGATATTACTGCTGATGGGGTGTTGTCATATATTGCGATGATATTTTCAGCGACAGCAACCATATTCATTGCTATTATAGCGTTTGCACAAACTGAAAAAACCAATAACATAAATGATAGGTTATTGCAAATAGAAGAAATTAATTCTACGCCATATATTTATATTGATGAAATTGGTAGTAAAATATCTGTTCTTTGTAATGAATTGTCTGTTATTCTCAAGCTGAATAATGGCACCTCTAGTCCAATAAATGTACATTCTTTTTCTAAATTGGAGATACACTTAAAGATAGAGAATTACATATGTACAGTACCAGTATTGCTACCAGACAACTCAATTCTTACCATTTTGTCGCATAAATCAAAGGAAATTTTTTTTACTGTAAATGATAAAGCTATTAATCAATATTTTATTAACTTTCTTGAAGAAATGAAATTTTCTGCATTTGAATGTAGTGTAACATTTAAATTGAATTATACTACTTCTACCAATACATATACACAAAAAGTTAATTTTGGGATAACTCAAATTAAAGAATTTGATTCATTTAATATTCAGTCCAAAGTAGTCTATACAGATTATTTATTGCAAAAAGTATGACGCTATAATATACAAATTTTAACTAATTTCATTTAATATTGTTTTGAGATGTGAGCCCCCCATTATAAGCAGAACGAAACCGCTTTGCGGTAGAACGGCTGTTCACTTGTATCGCCAATCATTTAGTTGATTGGTGATTTTTTATTAAAAAACCCCTTAAAAAACAAGTTACTGTAAAAAAGATTGTTGCTTGCGTTACGCTTATATGTTAGATTGTATATGAGCATGGATAACACCTAATCATGCAAGAGATTACAATCTACAACCCGTAATCTAACCTTGGTACTCACCGTGGTATCTTGAATTGCATTTGTTTTTAAAAATCTACAGTTGTGGGTTTTATTTTTGACCATTGGAGTTTTCAACACTTGTTAATTACTTACTAAAATACATATTGTTTTACCTTGTAACTTGTTTAAGTTCAACAATAAAAACAAGAGATGAGAAATTGATTCCCCATAGGGAGGGCTATCGGCAACTGGCGCGCTCTCGTTCTGAAAATTAACTAAGGTCGGCGCGTATCATTTGGTAGGCGTTATTTTTTTAGCCGACCTCAGTTAATTTCTAAGAGCACAATGGTTAACCTGCAACGCCTATTTAGGTACAAGTTGTTTATATAATGGACGGTGAAATATAGTGAATGCCCGACAAGTTGCAGATGAAATTCTACAAAATGACTTTATAGATTTTCTTGAATTAGAAGAGACTAAATGTTCAAAAATCGAAGAACTAATTTCCCAATATGGTTGGTCCATCATTCAAGATATTTTGTTTGACATTCTTCTGGATAAGAAAAGGAGAATAGCTGATTATCAGGTTGTAGCTGAGGTTTTCTGGGGAGCTGTTCTTGATAAAAGGGAAATTAGTAAAAACAAAGTGATTGCGTTATTAATAAAAAAACTACCAAATGACGAGAGAAGTAATGAAAACAACTTAGTTTGGAGTATAGTATCTAAACTTCAAAATTTAAGCTACTTATCAAAATACAATCCGCTAGAAGACCCTGAAATTATTAAAGAAATTTGTAGGCTTGGTATAGAGTAGTATAAGTACAAATGGTTTTTATATAATGAGGACTAGCATATATGAGTTATGCAAGCATGAAGATAGATGATGAATAGTATTTAACATTGTCTACTGATGGGGGTAATATGATTAAATTTTTAATAGTTAATTCACTGATACTTATGGTATTACTTCTTATCATATCCTCTATGTTGATTTACTTGAAATTTAAGTGGCATATAAGATTTAAGGATACTTGTAGGGAAGTTATTGGATTAATAAAATTAATTGTTAAATACGATGAACGATGGATTTTTTCAAATATTGAAAGTGAGGATAATATTGGAAAAGAAAAGAATGTATTAAATTACTATTTTAAAAGTATTGGCTTCTCATTTCTTTTTCCAGAGTCTAAATTATCTGTTTATTGGGGGAGTTTAAATAATATTAATTTGGATGGCAGATATTTTAGAGACAATGAAACCGACGATTACATAATTGAGTTTCATAATATGAATCTTGATGATGATGTTTTAGAAATAAAATACTCTATTATTTCAAAAAAGGATATCGATAAAGAGCTTAAATTAGTTAAAAAGGTTGACCACAATACTGGTATTAATACTGCTCACATCGAATATGATGATGGTCAACAAGGAGAAGAGATTAAATTACATATAATAGAAAGTCAAAATATAATTCAAATTCCTGTTAATAGGTTTGTTATTTATGGAAATGAAAAATTCAGGTTACATTTGAAGGTTGCTCATAATAAAAGAACATTGAACCCGTTATTAGAAATCCCGCAGCTTGACATGCCAATGGAGTTTATAAACAATTTCACTGTTCCCAACTATTTGATTTTTTGTTCATTAGGTGGATTTAATTTCATGGCAATTATTTTTATCTTTGCTGTTTCCTTTCTAATGCTGTTAGGTTTATATGCTTTACCAATAGTTCTCATAATGGATGTAATAATTATTTTACTCACAATAAAATTAAATATGAAACTTTTTGGAGTTATTAATAAAGCTATTGTTTCTAAATATGAAAATAACTATTCTAGTCAAAATAATAATAAATTTAACGAATAGTGACTTTGTAGCTACCCACTATAAGCACAATGTTGAATGTTCAACCATATTTATGTGCCGTTGTTTATACGGTAGAGAAGTTGATGGGTTTCAGATAAGGCAAATAACAGAAGCTTGTAATCGATTATGTCAAATATGTTTACCACCATTTCAAAAATATAATAAAAGAGGTGTAACAAATGCTTATAGTTCAAAAGTCCATTCGCATCATAAATTATGAAGCTTCAAATATTATTCCACGAGAAATTCCGGATGCCTTTGATGCTTATGTTGCTGAGTTAATTAACCATATCAGCAATAACACAGCTGTGCGAGAATATAAAACGCGCTCAACTTTTACTGAGGTAATCGGATGCGTATTGACACTATGTGCCAACCAAGGTGATGAGAGTTTTGTTTTGGAAAAAATGGATACCATGGCTAATCGCCTCTTGTTGAAGGAGATTGAAGCTCAAGGTCAAATTAGGAGAACAAATACAATTGTTCAAAAGGGCAGTCTTATTCAAGCGTTGCTCTTTGATGAAGTGTTAGAGAGATATGTATATCTGTTGGCAAAGGTAGAACATACGGAATGGGTGGATGATTCCGATTTTACCTTTAAGACTGGTTTTTCCAAAGACAAAAAAACTATGTGGAAATCCTGCTTGTTTGATTTGTCAGACCTTACTGCCGATGAATTCCATGCAAAGATTTATTCTGATACCAAGGCGCAGTATTGGAGTAATGGCTTTTTAGAATTAGACGAGATGAATAGTGATGAAACAAATACTCAGCGGGCGTTCCAAGCTATTGATGCAACACTGGGACATGGGTTCAAGGGTATTACCCGACCAGATCATACAATAATCAAAAACCACTTTATCGGATATCTCAAAAATAATGAACACATTGATTATCCAACAATGGTGAATTCAATATTGGAAAACTATCAGCCTGTTGATACCGAACTTGATCCTGAAGAAGTTCAAACTATGACTGGAAAGATTAAGACTATTAGGGCTAAACTCCTTGAGCAACCAGAAAGAAAGAAATTTGACTGTCAGTTCAACTCAGTTAATAGTGCAATTAATGCCAGAATTAGGAAGGTTTATCCAGTCAATGATGGAATTGATCTAAAGGTCTCCCGCGACATAGAGGATTTATCCTCTACAATTCGATCGGTTGAGGAAGATGGGATTAGATACATAAAGGTAAGAACTAACAATGATGAAACTTATGGTCGGTTTCATTTCTAATCTCAATCACATATAATGATAAGGAGGAAAGGGGGTGTCATCTGTGAAACTGTTTTCGGAAATCAGAAGTTTATTTAGTTGTGATGATATTATAATTAAAGAGAGGCTAAACACCGCCGAGGCCTCCTTTACTTTTACCTTTCAATCGCTTCCAAATTTATCATCTATTTTGCAGTTAAATACACTTATTCCATCTCGAGATACGATAACATTAAAATTCAAAAACGATAGTGGAGATATAGTCTTTGTTTCAAACCATCAAATCGAAGAACCAGATTTTTCAATATTGATCTCCAACTTAGTATCAGAAGATCAAATCTATGTCAGCGTACAAATCGATAAAAATGTCTCTGATCAAAGATTTTCCATATATGATTTTGCTTCATTCACCGATGACTTGTTAAAACGTCCTTTGCTTGATGTACTAAGCTGGTTTTCAACACGGTTGCAGTCACAAAAGAGCCTTATGTTTACAGTGTTTGATTACGACATCTCCTTATCGACAAGAACTATGGCTTTTGAATCATGTGAAGATGCTACATTTAAACCCAAGGTAGATAGAAGCCAGCGATTGAGTGCTTGCAAAGATACGGCATATTTCTATAATATGAACACATTTGAAGTTATCCCGGACGATTTCATTATAGAAGGTGTCGTGCGAGCTGGTGACTGCCTTAAGCCACTCTTTGGCAAGCTTGCAACCATCCTTTCGTTAGCATATGTGGCAACATCAGCATCCTTAAATAACAAGATAATCAATGTTCAGATTAATGGTCAAAGAACCGTTAACTATGAATTATTGGTGGAGGACATTCGGGAAGATGAAAAGTGGCAAAATATTTACTCGTGGATTTTTACTGATGGTAACCCAACTGATAAAGCATTGATAGCTCATAATGTTATTAGTTTGCATTGCAAATTCGAGGCTATTTTAAACCTTAATGCAACAGTGTTTGATGCCATTAAGACCAACTACAATCTATATTTGCGAAATAATGTCAATCAATATCTTGATATGAAACGTGACATTGCTAAGTTCATTCAAGATGTTGTTGTTCAAATCAGTGATTATGCAATAGCCATCCTTGGTAAATTTAAAGCAAATTTATTTGCAATTTTCGGATTTCTATTTACTGTCGTTCTAACAAAAATTGGTGGTACACAGAAGTGGGACGAAATATTCACCAGACACACCATGTACCTTTTAGAGATTTTTATAGGGGGTTCATTGGTGTACTTGGTTATTTGCTTTTATGAAACTCGATACAAACTTAAGAAGGCAAAACAAGGCTACTATAAACTCAAAAAGAATTATGAAGATGTATTATCAGATACTGAACTTAATGAAGTGTTCAAGGATGATGAATTATTAAAAAGCACTGTAAAGTCGGCTGAATATGGCTTATTTGGCTGGTCAATTTCATGGGGCATATTACTGTTATTAGCAATAGTAATCATAGAGGTACTTACGACAAATCATGGCTTAATCATATGGTTGTGGAATAAAGTATTTTAGTACTCAATATACTTGCGAATTATGTTAGATATTTAGTGAAAAATATAATACCTTGACCACTATTGAAAGTATTCATTTAGCCGGAGTGATAGCTTCTTCCCTTCCGAAAGAAGCTCATTATAACTTTTTGTGTTAGTAGCACAGGGCTTATCATAGGAGCGATTCAACAGGATAGGTATGATTTGATTTTTAGGTAACTCGAGGTTTTGAGCTTGGCTTTACCACCAAGATAGCAGTTTAGTGCTATCCATACAGTGGGGAATTGAGATTGCTTGAGCTAACCATTATAGGCATTAGAAGACTTATATGAAGAAGGAAAAGTGAGAGCAATTGGAGTAAGTAACTTCTATCCTGATAGATTATCTGATATATGTGCTTTTAATAAGATTAAACCCCAAGTAAATCAAGTGGAAACCAATCCTTTAAATCAACAAATAAATGCTCAAAAAAATATGGAAAAAAATAATGTTCAATTGCAAGCATGGGCTCCGTTTGGAGAAGGTAAAACAACATATTCGATAACCCTACTTTAAAAGAAATAGCAAATAAATATAACAAGAGTGTAGCGCAAGTTATTTTAAGATGGCTAACTCAAAGAAATATAGTTGCATTGGCAAAATCAACACATCCTGAAAGAATGAAAGAAAATTTTGAAATATTTGATTTTGAATTATCTGGTAGTGATATGAACATCATTGTAACTTTAGATACAAATACAAGTCTGTTTTTTAATCATCAAACTTCTGAAGCAGTTGATATGTTTGTAAAATTCATCGAACAAAGAAGAAATAGTGCTAAATTATCATAGAAGACAAGACCACGGAAACAAATTAAAAAACGTTGTTGACAGTTTTTTTGTATTTGCATGGAGTATACTCTCATATTAATATCCCAAAAAATAACTTCTATATCTTTAGAAACAAGTTTCGCTAATTAATACCCTTAACAGCTAGCATATAAATTTATAACAAAGGATGAAAACCAAATGACTTCAAAAAAAATAGATGAACTGATTATAATGGTCAAATTTGCGTCAATAGGGCTAGTAACAGCAACCATAGAATCGGCTTCCTATTACGTGTTTTTCGGTAGGCTTTCCATGTCACACCCCCTTTCTCAAGCGCTTTCCTATACACTGGGGTCAATCATCTTCTACGCCATTAACCGAAGATTTACATTTAAATCAACCGAAAAATTTTTAAGCAAGGAACTATTAAAATATGCCGTTGTCAGTTTTAGTTCCCTTTTGTTTGGCATTGTTTTGATGATGGTTTTAGCTGGACCGTTAGGAC
This sequence comes from Eubacteriales bacterium, assembly GCA_031546905.1. Classification (GTDB taxonomy): domain Bacteria; phylum Bacillota; class Clostridia; order Lachnospirales; family JAVBJQ01; genus JAVBJQ01. The sequence goes on from JAVBJQ010000056.1 coordinate 25,148, forward strand.
TTTCTGGCACACCCATAAGAGAAATACTTGCAAAAATTACCACCATGTTTTTAACAACAATTTCAAATTATTTAGGCCAGAGATTATGGGCATTTGGTAAAGAAGGTGGCACGAAATAGAAGAAGTACACTGATTAAAGGAAACAACGCTCCCATAGCTATATAATCTATAAAAAAAGAAGGTTTGCTCATTGAAAAACATATCAAAAAGGTTAATATTTGTATTTTTCATTATCATAATGCTTACAGCGTGTTATAATTTGAAAAAGAATGATTCAGTCACAGCCATCCCGAACAACAATTTTGTAGGTGAATGGCACAGAACAAATACCATTAAAGCATATGCTGGTAAAATCATCATTAAAAATCAAACTGACAAATCCTTTGACTTTATTTTTGATGGGCTTTTTGGGGCTAATTCGGGGGGAATCAATGGAACTGCATCAATTATCAATACAGACAAAGCAGTTTTTGAATACACCTCAGAATATAATAAAGCAGATTTTGCAAAAGTAGAGTTTGCGCTTGAAGAAGATAGCCTTCTAGTGAATCTTGTAGATGGTAGTGAGTCTGCACTTGGCTTTGGTCACAATGTATTTATAGAGGGAGAATATTCAAAATCGGAGCCAATATACAAAGATGACAATACGGTTGATAAAACCCTCCCTACGGATGAGATCAAAGAGAAAATGAAAACACTTCTTGGGGAAAGTGCATATGAACAAATGCTTTTGGTGATGGAGAACGGTATTCCCTATCAAGACGACAAGCTGACTTACAGCGGTTTTGTGAGTGGGGCAGGACTGGGAGTCGATTTACTGATTAAGGATGACAAAATTTATTGTTTAGGCTATGGCTTAGATAAGTTTGGTTATTATACATTATATACCAATGATGAGGCTTATAAAGATACGTTACCACCATTTCTACATATTGATAGACCTGACTACAAACTAGCATTTGTATATAAACCGTAGGGTAGAACAAATTTGAGTCAAGAAAAAATAAAGAAGAGCTACTATTCTGAAACAAGCAGAATAGTAGCTCTTCTTTTATAATTATTTTGTTAGTTATTGTTTTCTTTTATGTTGATATTGCGATACATTGGCATACCAGTACCAGCTGGAATTAGCTTACCAATAATAACATTTTCTTTTAAACCAACCAGTGGGTCAACCTTACCTTTAATAGCAGCTTCTGTTAAAACCCGAGTGGTTTCTTGGAAGGATGCAGCAGAAAGGAAAGAATCGGTAGCAAGAGAAGCTTTTGTAATTCCCAAAAGAACTCTGTTTCCAATAGAAGGTTCAAGACCATCGCCAATCATTTTTTTGTTCATGGTGTCGTAGTCAAGCCAGTCAACAAGACTTCCTGGAAGGAACTCTGTGTCGCCATTTTCGTCAATTTTAATTCTTTTCAACATTTGTCTTACAATAACTTCCACGTGCTTGTCGTTAATATCAACGCCTTGAAGTCTATAAACACGTTGAACTTCTTTTAACATATAATCTTGAACACCACGAAGACCTTTGATTTTTAAGATATCATGTGGATTTATACTACCTTCTGTAAGTTCATCCCCAGCTTCCACAATATCTCCGTTGTACACTTTGATACGAGAGCCGAAAGGAATAAGATAATCTTTGGCTTCTTTGGTGTCTTCATTTGTAATAATAACTTCACGTTTCTTTTTGTTGTCTGTAACTGTAACTTTTCCGCCAGCCTCTGCAATAATGGCAAGACCTTTTGGTTTTCTTGCTTCAAAAAGTTCTTCGATACGAGGGAGACCTTGTGTAATATCGTCCCCAGCAATACCACCAGTATGGAAGGTACGCATGGTAAGCTGTGTACCAGGCTCACCAATAGATTGAGCGGCAACAATACCAACAGATTCACCAATTCGAACAGTACGGCCAGAAGCCATGTTAGCACCATAACATTTTGAACAAACACCAATTCGAGAACGGCATTTCAAAACGTTTCGGATAAATACTTCTTTTACGCCAACTTTTTCAGTTTTTTCAGCTTGGTCAGGAGAAATTAAATTGTCAGCATGAACAATGATTTCGCCTGTTTCTGGATGTTTAATGTCATATATAGACCAACGTCCACTTAAACGTTCTTGTAATGGTTCAATTGTTTCTTCTCCGTCTTTAAACGCAGAAACCCATTGACCCTTATCATCTTCTTCTAACACTTCGTCATTATTTTCAAGACAATCCCATTCACGAATAATAATATCTTGAGAAACGTCAACCAAACGTCTTGTCAAATATCCTGAATCGGCAGTACGAAGGGCAGTATCCGCAAGACCTTTTCTAGCACCATGGGCAGAAATAAAGTACTCTAATACAGAAAGTCCTTCACGGAAGTTGGCTTTAATCGGAAGTTCGATAATTTCACCAGATGTACTTGCCATCAGACCACGCATACCAGCAAGCTGTTTAATTTGGTTGGTAGAACCACGGGCACCGGAGTGCGCCATCATGTAGATGTTGTTATATTTATCAAGCCCTTTGAAAAGAGCGTCTGTAATTTTATCATTTGCTTGATTCCAAGCAGCAATAACTTTGTTATGGCGTTCTTCATTGGTCATTAAACCACGTCTGAACATTTTGGTAACTTCATCAACGGTTTTATCCGCTTCTGCAAGGAACTCAAACTTTCTTTCTGGAATTTCCATGTCAGAAACAGAAACGGTAAGCGCACCACGAGTAGAGAATTTAAAACCAAGAGATTTAATTTTGTCAAGAACAACAGCCGTTTCAGTAGCGCCATGTTTATTAATACAACGATTAATAATTTTTCCTAACAATTTTTTATCAACAAGGAACTCTATTTCATAAACAACTTTGTTTTCAGGTTTAGATCTATCAACAAAACCAATATCTTGAGGAAGGGCTTCGTTAAAAATAACACGTCCAACAGTTGTTTGAATAATTTCTGTTACTGGTTCTCCTTCAAAAATAACAGTACGTCTTAATTTAATTTTAGCATGAAGGGTGATGACATCATTATCATAAGCAAGCATTGCTTCTAATTCATCTTTAAATATTTTGCCTTCGCCTTTTTCCCCTGACTTTTCAAGGGTAAGGTAATAAATTCCAAGAACCATATCCTGTGAAGGAACTGTAACTGGCGCACCATCAGAAGGTTTTAAAAGGTTATTTGGAGAAAGCAAAAGGAATCTACATTCTGCTTGTGCTTCAACAGACAAAGGAACGTGAACCGCCATTTGGTCACCGTCGAAGTCAGCGTTGTACGCTGTACAAACAAGTGGATGAAGTTTAAGTGCTTTACCTTCTACAAGAACTGGCTCAAATGCCTGAATACCAAGTCTATGAAGGGTAGGGGCACGGTTAAGCATAACAGGATGTTCTTTAATAACGTCCTCTAAAACATCCCAAACATCAGATTGAAGTCTTTCAACCATTCGTTTAGCAGATTTAATATTATGTGCAAGACCATCTTCAACGAGTTTTTTCATTACGAAAGGCTTGAATAATTCAATTGCCATTTCTTTAGGAAGTCCACATTGATATAATTTAAGGGTAGGACCAACAACGATAACCGAACGACCAGAATAGTCAACACGTTTTCCAAGAAGATTTTGACGGAAACGTCCTTGCTTTCCTTTTAGTAAGTCAGAAAGAGATTTTAATGGTCTGTTTCCAGGGCCAGTAACAGGTCTGCCACGACGACCATTGTCAATTAGCGCATCTACCGCTTCTTGCAACATTCTTTTTTCATTTCTTACAATAATATCTGGTGCGCCTAAATCAAGGAGTCTTTTCAAACGATTATTTCTGTTAATCACACGTCTATATAAATCATTTAAGTCGGAAGTTGCAAATCTTCCTCCGTCCAACTGAACCATTGGGCGTAAGTCTGGAGGAATAACAGGAATGGCATCCAAAATCATCCATTCTGGTCTGTTTTTTGAAACACGGAACGCTTCAATTACTTCTAATTTTTTGATAATACGAATACGTTTTTGACCTGTAGTGTCTTTTAGTTGAGCTTTTAATTCCACCGATTCTTTTTCTAAGTCAATGTGCATTAAAAGGGTTTTAACAGCTTCAGCACCCATTCCAACTTGAAACGTATTTCCATATTTGTCATAAGCGTCTCTATATTCTTTTTCAGTGAGCAATTGTTTGTATTGTAAGCCAGTATCGCCTGCATCAAGTACGATGTAAGATGCAAAATAAAGAACTTTTTCAAGTGAACGAGGAGAAACGGCAAGAATCAAACCCATTCTACTTGGGATACCTTTAAAATACCAAATGTGTGAAACTGGGGCAGCCAGTTCAATATGCCCCATTCTCTCACGACGTACTTTTGATTTTGTAACTTCAACGCCACAACGGTCACAAACAACACCTTTATAACGGATACGTTTGTATTTTCCACAGTGACATTCCCAGTCTTTGTTTGGTCCAAAAATTCTTTCGCAAAAAAGACCGTCACGTTCTGGTTTTAATGTTCTATAATTAATGGTTTCGGGTTTTTTTATTTCCCCTCTGGACCATTCACGAATTTTTTCAGGAGATGCCAATCCAATCTTAATAGAGTCAAAAACAATAGACTGTTCGGTATTCTTATCTGACATTTTCATTCTCCTTTCCTATTCTTCATCTTCAAACAAATCTAAATCGTCATCAGTTTCAAGTAAAATATCTTTTTCTTCCAGTTCAATATCGTCTACGTCCACATCGATATCTACGTCACTATCAGACGCATAGTCATCAACATAGTCATCGTCAAGTGCATCAACAATGATACTAGCATCAGGAGCAGGCATTTTACGTTGGATATAGTCGGTGTTTTCCTCATCAACGACACCTTCAATATTTACACTTAAATCGTCAACATAGTCAACGGATTCTTTTATTTCAACTTCTGTAGAATCTTCAAGGAGCACTCTAACGTCTAACGCAAGGGCTTGAAGTTCTTTTAAAAGAACCTTAAATGATTCAGGAACACCAGGTTCAGGAATATTTTCGCCTTTTACAATGGCTTCGTATGTTTTCACACGTCCTACAATATCATCCGATTTAACAGTAAGAATTTCTTGTAGTGTGTAAGCAGCACCGTAAGCTTCAAGGGCCCAAACTTCCATCTCCCCGAAACGTTGCCCACCAAATTGCGCTTTACCACCAAGTGGTTGTTGCGTAACAAGCGAGTAAGGTCCAGTAGAACGAGCATGAATTTTATCGTCAACCAAATGGTGAAGTTTCAAGTAGTGCATATAACCGATGGTAACAGGATTATCAAAGTATTCTCCTGAGCGACCGTCACGAAGTCTTACTTTTCCGTCACGGCTAATAGGAACACCTTTCCATTCATCACGGTGGTCTTTATTTTTTTCTAGTTGCTCAAAAATATAATCTTCGATAATATCTTTCCACTTAGCAGAAAAATCGTCCCAGTCCATATTTACGTAGTCATTAGCAAGGTCAAGGGTATCCATAATGTCAATTTCGTTTGCACCATCAAAAACAGGAGAAGCAATTTTCCAGCCCAACGCTTTTGATGCAAGACCTAAATGGACTTCCAAAACTTGCCCGATATTCATACGAGAAGGAACGCCAAGAGGGTTCAATACAATATCAAGTGGTCTGCCGTTTGGTAAGAAAGGCATATCTTCAATTGGAAGAACACGAGAGATAACCCCTTTGTTTCCATGACGACCAGCCATCTTATCTCCAACGGAGATTTTACGTTTTTGTGCAATATAAACTCTTACAACTTGATTTACTCCCGGAGGAAGTTCATCGCCATTTTCACGAGTAAACACTTTTACATCCACGATAATTCCAGATTCACCATGAGGAACTCTTAGAGAGGTATCTCTTACTTCACGAGCTTTTTCACCGAAAATAGCACGAAGTAAACGTTCTTCTGCTGTAAGTTCTGTTTCGCCTTTTGGTGTAACTTTTCCAACTAAAATGTCATTGGAGTGAACTTCTGCACCAATTCTAATAATACCAGTTTCTCCAAGGTCACGAAGGGCTTCATCGCCAACATTCGGAATATCTCTTGTGATTTCTTCTGGTCCTAATTTTGTATCTCTTGCTTCTGCTTCATATTCTTCAATATGAATAGAAGTGTACACATCATTTTCAACTAATTTTTCGCTTAACAAAATAGCATCTTCATAATTGTAACCTTCCCATGTCATAAATCCGATTAAAGGATTTTTTCCAAGGGCAAGTTCACCATTGTTGGTAGAAGGACCATCGGCAATAATATCGCCTTTATTTATTTTGTCGCCTTTATTTACAATAGGACGTTGATTAATACAAGTTCCTTGATTGCTTCTTAAGAACTTAATTAATTTATATTTGTCACGTCCGCCTTTTTCATTTTTAATAATAACTTCATTGGCAGCAACACGTTCAACAACGCCAGATTCACGAGCGATGACAACAACGCCAGAATCTCTTGCTGCTTTATACTCCATCCCTGTTCCAACGATAGGGGAGTCAGTACACAAAAGTGGAACTGCTTGACGTTGCATGTTTGAACCCATTAACGCACGGTTAGCATCGTCATTTTCAAGGAAAGGAATTAAGGCAGTGGCAACCGAAACAATTTGTTTTGGGGAAACGTCCATTAAGTCCATTTCACGTTGGTCAACTTCAATAATTTCTTCACGGAAGTGACCAGAAACTTTTTTATTAATAAACTCGCCTTTTTCATTTAAAGGTTCGTTGGCTTGTGCAACCATGTAGTTTTCTTCTTCGTCAGCAGTTAAATAAATAAATTCTTCTGTTACACGAGGAATTTCATATTCTTTATTAATAACCCGATAAGGTGCCTCTATAAAACCGTACTCATTGATACGGGCAAATGTTGCAAGGGAGTTAATAAGACCAATGTTTGGACCTTCTGGTGTTTCAATAGGGCACATTCTACCATAATGAGAATAATGGACGTCACGAACTTCGAAACTGGCTCTATCTCTTGAAAGACCACCAGGTCCTAAGGCAGAAAGTCTTCTTTTATGGGTAAGCTCGCCCAATGGGTTTGTTTGATCCATAAATTGTGAAAGTTGTGAACTACCAAAAAACTCTTTAATAGCAGCTGTAACCGGACGAATATTAATTAACGCTTGTGGCGTTACAATGTCCATGTCTTGAATGGTCATACGTTCTCTTACTACTCTTTCAAGTCTTGAAAGACCAATTCTAAATTGGTTTTGTAAAAGTTCACCAACGGCTCTTATTCTTCTGTTTCCTAAATGGTCAATATCGTCTTTGTGACCGATGTTATAATCTAAGTTTAAAATACAACTAATAGAAGTCATAACATCTTCAAAGGTAATATGTTTTGGTATTAAAGAAGGAATATTATCAAACAAAGCTTGTTTTAATTCTGCTGGGTTTGTGTATTGTTCCAATAATCCTTTTAGAACTGGGTAATACACTTTTTCTGTAATTCCGATTTCTCTCGGGTCGATTCCCAAATGCTCTACAAAAGGTTTTAAAGATACGGCAAGGTTACTTAAAATTTTCACCTTTCGATCGTCATGCTTTACAAAAACGTGGCTTACGCCAGTGTTTTGAAGTTGATCTGCCAGTTCAAGTGTAATTTTGGTTCCTTCTTCTGCTACAATTTCGCCAGATTCAGGATCAACTACAGACTCCGCAAGGGTTAACCCTTTGATTCTTGTTTTAAATGCTAATTTTTTGTTGAATCGATAACGTCCAACCTTTGCAAGGTCATAACGTTTTGCATCATAAAACATACTTCTTAAAAGACTTTCAGAACTTTCTACAGTTGGAGGTTCGCCTGGGCGAATTCTCTTGTAGATTTCAATTAAGCCTTCTTCATAAGTTTTGCTAGTATCTTTTTCAATAGAAGCTAAAATTTTTGGTTCTTCACCAAACATATCGATAATTTCAGCATCTGTTCCAATTCCAAGGGAGCGAATTAAAACAGTAACAGGAACTTTTCTTGTACGGTCTACTCTTACATAAAACACATCGTTAGAATCTGTTTCATATTCAAGCCACGCACCACGGCTAGGAATTACCGTTGCAGAAAGAAGTTCTTTTCCTACTTTGTCGTACTCCATATCAAAATATATTCCAGGTGAACGTACTAACTGGCTAACGATTACACGCTCTGCTCCATTAATAATGAAGGTACCGTTGTCGGTCATCAGCGGAAAATCGCCCATAAATATTTCTTGCTCTTTTATTTCACCAAGTTCTTTGTTGTGCAACCTTGTTTTTACTTTTATAGGAGCGGCATATGTAGCATCTCGTTCCTTACATTCCTCGATGGAATATTTGATTTCTGAATCCAGCGTAAAGTCGATAAACTCAAGAACGAGATTACCGCTATAGTCTGAAATTGGAGAAATGTCTTGAAAAACTTCCTTTAGGCCTTCGCCCAGAAACCATTGATAACTATTTTTCTGAACTTCAATGAGGTTTGGCATCTCCAACACTTCATCGATTCTGGAATAACTCATACGTACTCCGTTGCCTAAATGTACCGGACGTATCCTATGTTTTTCCATAGTATATTCACCCCTTGAAAAGATATAAAGTTTATATGATTACATTTTATTTCCTTTAGAAGTATAAACAAATATCAAAGGAAATATAATAATAATAACAATTGACTTTTAATTTAATTTGTAAAATATTATTTTTAGAAAGCATTAAAAATTTTACACTTTAGTTAAAAGAAAAAATAGTTTCTACTAAATAAAATGTAAAATTCTTCATGATAATTGTATTCTTTTTTATGTTGGAATGGTGTGGGCATATATATAATAATAATTAAGCTCATAATATTGTTGAATTATTTTGAATTATATGTTATACTGACGATAGATGAAAGAAAAGCCCGTGAATTTAAATATTAAATTGTTTGCTGTTATTTGTGTGAAAAAGTCATTGAAATATACTGATACATTTATCTATGTTATCAGAATTTTCCATGTGTGTCAAGCTAGGCAAGCTAAAAATTTTTATAAAATACAAACTTTTTTGAATAAAAAAACCACACTTATTGATTCAATTGAAATAGCTGAATCAATAAGTGTGGTTTTTTGTTTTAAACCTATCAATTTTGAAAAAATTCCCTGTCACTTATTAAGATCAAGGGAAAGCGGAAGAAAAGAATAAACTAGCGTTTCATTTGAAAGACACCCACCATATTTCGTAAAACTTCTGATTGACTTGAAAGTTCTTGAGATGCTGCGGCAGACTCTTCACTGGTAGAAGAATTTGCTTGAACAACCTGTGCGATTTGTCCTAAACCGATGCCAACTTGAGAAAGTCCATAAGCTTGGTCTTGGGAAGCTTGGTCGATTTCTTTAATAATGCCAGAAACAGAAGTAACATTTTCAACGATTGTCTTAAGGGCTTCTGCGGTTTCTCCTGCTATTTTTGTTCCTAAATTTACTTTTGTAACAGAATCGTCAATTAATGCGGTTGTTTCGCTGGCTGCTTTTTGGCTTCTGGCTGCTAAGTTTCTTACTTCTTCCGCAACTACGGCGAAACCTTTTCCGTGTTCGCCTGCTCTTGCTGCTTCAACGGCAGCGTTTAAAGCTAGTAAATTGGTTTGAAACGCAATATCATCAATTACTTTAATAATTTTTGAGATATTGTAAGAAGCTGTTTTGATTCCTTCCATGGAAGTAAGCATACTTTCCATTTCTTGGTTGCCATGTTGTGCGTTTGCCATAGATTCTTCTGCAATCTTATTTGCCATTTTCGCATTTTGGGCAGTGGTTTGTGTTTTTTCATTAATTGTATCCAGGGTAGCGTTTAGTTCTTGTACGGAGCTGGCTTGTTCTGTGGCACCTTCTGCCAAGGTCATGCTTGATTCAGAAATTTGTCTTGCTCCTGTGTGAACTTGCTCTGCGGCACTGTTAATGTCACCAATTACTTGACTTAAACTTGCTACAATCATATTAATGGCATTTTTAATGGCGCTAAATTGACCAACGTACTCTCTCGTTATTCCAACGTTCAAATTATTGTTTGCAATTTCGGTTAGTACATTATCGATCTCAACAATATAAGAAGATACCGCCTCCGTGGTTTTGTTCATGGAAGATTTGATAATATTAAAGTCACCTTTATAATTCCCATTCATTTTATTGGAAAGATTTCCTTTTGACATGGAAAGAAGCACTTCGGAACATTCTTTAATAGGTTCTGCAATTACCATCATTAAGCTGTTTAGGCTTGTTAAAATGCTTTTCCATTCCCCTTTAAATTTAGAAATATCTACTTGTTCGGAAAGACTTCCTTCGGAAGCTTTTTTTACAAGGAAATTAATATTACTACTAATATCGTTTAGATTTTCTTTTACATGTTTTACTGATGTTGTGATTTCGGCTTTCTTACCTGGAAGTTCTCTCATAGAAACATTAAAGTCACCATTTCCAAATCCTTCTAAGCAAACTAAAATTTCTCCAATTGTTCCTGTGTAAGAAGAAATCATGTTGTTAACACCTTCTGTCACTTCTTTGTAAGAACCTTTAAACTTACTGGCATGAATGGCATAATCCATATTTCCTTGATCGTGTTCTTTGGACATGGTTTCCATTTCTTGAATAATATTTTTAAAGGTGTCAATAACTTGTTTAAATTTAGAAGACAATATTCCGATTTCATCTGTTGAATCCACACGAACATTTACATTCATATTCCCTTCTGCAAGGTTTGTAGCAATATCCACGATTTCGTTAATTGGTTTTACAATGGCTTTTGTAATTGCCATGGACACCAAAATGAGTATCAGAATACCAAAAATGAAAACAACAATCATTACAACATTTCCCAGTAACATAGATTTTTGCGCGCTAGCAGAGGCATCACTGGCTTGGTCTATATTTAATTCTGTTAAGGTGTTGATGGCTGTTAAAACGGTGCTACTAATCGGTGCAAACTCTTCTTTAATAATGGTGGTTACTTGCACAGAATCATTATCTATTCCTGCTAAAATTCCCTTACTTACAGTGGCTTCAAGGGTTGGTAATTGATCCATCAGAAGATCTACATTTTTGGCTTCCTCAGTCGTCGTTACGTGGTAATTATTTAAAATTGTTTTATAGTTTTTAATATGTGTTTCAAATGTGGCAAGAGAGTTTTCAATATCTTTTTTGTATTGTTCATTGAGTGCCTCATCATAATTAAGTGCTAAATCCCGAAGGTCTGTTCTCAGTTCCCCGTAGCTATTTGACATTTCGGTTAATTCACCCAAGGGCCGTGAAATTGTATTATACGTATCGTTGCTTTGTTTTGCTAACTTATTTAATAAAACCATTCCAACGGCACCAATAACAATGCTGGTAACAATGGCGATTATAATTAAGATAAGTAACTTTTTGTTGATTTTTAAATTTTTTAACATCATAATCCCTCCTTAGGATAGCGTAACAACACTTAATAAAGTATATGGCAAAATATGTATATAATATATTATAAATAAAAAGAAAAGTCAAAAGTAAACATTTTAAAAATGTTTTGGTAACAAAGTGGTCATAGGTAAAAACATAAAAGTTGGGCGAAATAAAAATCTCGCCAAACTTATTTTATTTTATAACGCCAATTCGTTTGATTTTGGCATTTACAGTTACGTTAAACTGCATTTTTTCAAATGATTGTTCCCAATTATCATTATATTTTTGCCACAGGTCGTAGTTTTTCTTTTTCACCGTTTCATTAAAGCCGAAGGCATCTGCTTTATATTTTTGCTGAAAAAGGTTGGCGATGTCTAAAATTTCTTTTTTTATTTCTGCATCACAAAGTCCTTCTATTTCAGGAAGTTTATTATCTTTAAATAAACTTTCTTTTTCAAAAACATATTCATCTATGTTGGCTTCTGCTTTTACGTCAATGGTGCAAGTTAGGTTTCCATTTTCTTCACCAAAAGTAACTTTTGTTTTATTTTTTTTAATATTTAAAGGAATAAAGGTGTTATCATACGCTACATTTACTTCGGAGCCTAGCACTTTATTTTTTACCCATAAGTATCCTCTTGTTTCAATGTCGTTTAAAAATCCTTGAAGTTTAAAATCTTTTACAACAGCGGCACCACCTAATTTGGCAGCGTCACTTTCAATAGAAATTTGGGGTATGACTGCTGTTCCGCTCATGTGTAATTGCTGAAGCAGTTCCTGCAAATCCATTTTAAACGCAAGGGATAAACTTTTATAATTGTTTCGATAAAAATTGGTTACAAAAAGGCCTACCAGTGGTTCACCTGTTGCTTTTGACGCTAGTACTTTGCTGGCTTTTTCTTTGGTCGCCAATACAATTACTTTACGGCTTAGCTCGGTATCACGTTCAATGGCGTCAATTGCTTCTCGAAATAGGTCTTCATCTTTTAAAATATCCGCACTAAAAATAACATCTTTTGTGATTCCAAAATAATTTTTTTTGCTAGAATAGGAGTCGATTAAGTTCATTCCGGATGAAATGGTTTCACTTCCTGCTATTTTTACTGCTTTTGGTTTTGAATCGTCACGAGCGGCATCTTTTGAACCTAATTTGGCCATATCTGCCAGCGCCATGGAAACATTGAAGCGGTTAAAATTGCTTCGGTCGTTGCTCATAATACCAACGTCTTTGTCCTTTGCATATTTGTCAATGCCTAAAGAAATAACAAAGCCTCGGTTTTCTAATTCTACTTTATCCCAACAGCCTGTAAGCAAAACACAACTAAAAAAGGCGAGTATCAATTTATTTAGAGGACGCATTACGACCACCTCCTAACCCTCTGAGTTTTGCAACGATTAATAGGAGCAGTGGGATAACAAATAAAAATGCAGTTCCAAAATAAAGAGACATAAAGTCCATGATTTTATAGGCTTGAGAAATATCTTTTGGAAACAAAGAAAGTATAAAAACAATAGGGATACTTACCCAAATAAAAATAGACTGACTGACTTTTTTAAACATATTCGATAATATAATGGAAGAAAAAAATAAAAAGGCATTTACAATAGCAAAAACAGAAATAATCCAAAAGCTTAAAACCAAAGCATCTTGTCGCTCAATAAAAGCACCCGGAATATTAATGGTGTCCATTACTTCAAGTACAGGCCATATTTGACGTTTTACATCGCTGTCCCCGAATTTTGCAATGGTAATAGCCGTAATAAACACTAAAAGCAGTCCCAAAATAAAAATGGCGCCACCAACGGATTTTTTGAGTTCTTTTGGTTTTTGGATATAAGGAACAGCTAGGAGACAAAATTCCAGCCCTTGAAAAACAAAAGCTGTAAAAAAACTTCCTACTGCCAGTGTTTTGGGAGCGGTAGTCATAAATGGCATTAAGTTAGTGAAGTCAACATCAACCATGGCAAGGCAAAAAACAAAAATAACAGGAATAAATACAATGAAAATAATAATTTCTGCAATTCTCGCTCGTGTTTCATAGCCCTTGTCGGCAGCAAAGCCTCCTAGCAAAAGCATGGTGATGGCAATAACAAAAAAAGGAGTATTGGGTAGCATGGAGGTTTTTACAATTTCTGCAAAAAATCGTATTTCCAGCGCAAGATTTACATACAGCTTAATCACAAATAAAAAGCTAATTAAATAAGCAATGGGCTTTGACAAAATTTTGCCAGTATAATCTACAAAACCGTCGTTAGGAAACATGGTAGCAATAGAGGAAATAATATAGCCATAAAAAGCAGCCAAAAGTGTAGCGCCTATAATGAGCATCCAGCCATCTTGGTTGGCGAAATCAGCCACTTTTCTGGGAAGAATAATAATTCCTGTTCCAAAAATATCTAAAATTAATAAGGCTTTTATTTGTCTTAAAGAAACTTTATTGTTTAAGCTAAGCATAAACCTACTCCTTCTTTCGTGTATTTCCAGTTTGTTTCATTCGGGTAGCTTGATCTGGATTTGCAAAAATAGGTCGTCGTTTCATTAAAAAAGAAGGAAGTCTGATAAAGGTATCTTTTAAGTCAGAATATTGGTTCATATCACTGGAGGCAAAAGGAAATAAATAAGGGATACCAAAACTTTTTAAAGAAACAAGATGGATTAAAATAATTAAAGAGGCAATCCAAAATCCAAATAGCCCAAGGATGGACGACAGGATGATAATTAAATATTTCATAATCCGAAAGCCTGCCACCAGTGAAACATGGGGAATGCTAAAGGATGCAATGCCAGTCATGGCAACAATAATAACAACAATAGGGCTGACCAGACCAGCTTCAACAGCAGCTTGACCAATAATAATACCCCCTACAATTCCGATGGTGCTACCGATGGGACCAGGAAGTCGTATACCTGCTTCTCTTAATAACTCAAAAGAAAATTCCATAAGCAAAATTTCAATAACAGCAGGAAAAGGAACTGTTAGCCGAGCACCCGCCAGTTTGAAAATGAGAAGAGAAGGAATCATAGACGGATGATAAACTGCAAACGCCAAATAAAGCCCAGGAAGTGCAATGGCAATAAATCCAGCAATGTATCTTAAAATTCTGATTAAACTTGAAATTTGCCACCGTTGATAATAATCTTCCGATGATTGAAAAAAAGTAGCAAGGGTAGCGGGAATAATAATAACGAAAGGGGAGTTGTCTACAATAATGACAATTCTTCCTTCTAAAATGGCGGCTGCTGCTTTGTCAGGGCGTTCGGTTATTTGGGCTTGGGGAAAAGGACTAATCCAATCTTCCTCTATTAATTGTTCAATATACCCACTGTCTAAAATAGCATCAATATCAATATTTTGAATTCTTTTTAAAGCTTCTTCTAAAATATTAGGGCGCACCACATCTTCCAGATAGCAAAGTGCCACGTCAGTTGAACTTCGTCTACCAACTTTCATTTGTTTTATTTTAAGGTTACTATCCCTTATTCTTCTTCTCACTAAAGCGGTGTTAAATCGAAATCCTTCGGTAAAGGCTTCCTTTGAACCTTGCACAACCACTTCTGTATCGGCAGTGGGGATTCCACGGTTTGGCCAGCCTTTTGAGGAAATAATAATGGCTTTTGAAAATCCGTCTACTAAAAGCACCGTGTCTCCAGAAAGCATGGCAAGTTTTAAATCCTCCAGATTATCGGATTCTTTTAAATCGGCGGTGGCAACACCACCGTCTTTTAAGGCATCAAAAATACTTCCTTTAATGGCGTCTTGGTGGGGGGAAACTTCTCTGATTTTTAACATCAGTGTATTCATGACAGCATTTTCAATTACCTTTCGGTCAATTAACATATCAATATAAGAAATATAAATCCATATATTTTTTCGCTCACCAATAGGCAACTTTCTTTTTACAATGTCGCCACAATCTTTAAAAACGCTTTCCAGATATTTTATATTTTCATCGAGATTTGGATATATGTTCACTTTCTTCACCTACTTTTTTTTCTTTAAAAAATATAATTTGCTTTTTCTGTTACATTTATACATATTTGTTTTTAAAAAATAATAAGGCGAAGGCACTGGGAAAAAAATTTTTCTGTGATATAATGGTTTCATCTTAGACAGAGTAAGTATTAAGCGTTAAGTGTTAGAAGATGGGAAGTTGCTTCTAAACGAAAGGCATTGCCTGCGATTTAATACTGCGTCCGCTGTACTGCGAAAGTCCTGTCTTGTTCAAGAGAGGAGGTGTAGTATGGAGCATACGGCAAAATTTAGTGCGTATAAAATTGCATTGGGTGGTTTGTTAGTTGCTTTAAGTGTTGTTTTTGCCCGTTTTTTAAGTATCATGCTTTTTGGTGGTATTGTTCGTGTAGGTTTTGGAAGTATTCCTATTATGATTGCGGGGATTTTACTAGGTCCGTTTTTTGGAGGAATTTGTGGTGCGGCCGCTGACTTAATTGGCGTGCTTATTAACCCACAAGGAACACTGCATATAGGATTTACGTTGAGTAATATTTTAACGGCAGTAATTCCTTCCTTGTTTTTTTTAAAAAACAAACAATATTCTTTTGTAAAATTATTGATTGCTGTTTTATGTGTTAGTATTGTTGTGTTTTTGGGATTAAATACCATATGGCTAAGTCAACTTACGGGAACGCCATTTTTGGCTTTATTAAAAACTCGTGCCATTTCACGTGCCATTAATTTTCCTATTGAATTTATAGTCATTTATCTTCTTTCTAAAAAATTATTTTAGAGCTGCGTAACAAAACAACCCCCTTTGGTAATGTATGAAAGGGGGTTGTTTTGTTACGCATATCAGGGTGTGAAATTAGTAGAAATGCTTGCAAAAACATAAAAATTAATATAAAATTAATATAAAATCACCAAATATATAATCGTGTATTTGGACATTCTTTCGGAGGGGTTGCACACTACTAAAAGGAGATTTTGCAAACAGGTGATCACAATAAGAAGTGCCTATGGTGGGAGGGTAGACTTTACAATACGGTGTACAAAAATAATAGATAAAGATACTTACATAAGGGGCGATGTTATGAATAAGTTTCATCCATTGGTAAACATGAAAGTGAACCGCAAATTTAGCTTAATTTTTATTGTAATGATAGGGTTGTTGATTTTTCTTGCAATTAACGGAATTATGAATATTAATAAAATAATTTCGTTGAATGAAAATATTTATAAGAATAAAACAAAACCACTGGGATATATGGTTGAAATCTCCACTTCGTTTTCTCAAATACAGGCTGAAATGAAACAGGTTTTGACCAGTGCAAGTGCTGAACAACTTGAAAAAAATAAAAAAGTAGTCGACACGGAAGTAAGTGATCTAACCACCGTAATTGGAACTTACAAATCCGAAATGGAAGTAGGCAACTTAGTTAATACAGATGAATATAAAAATTTAGTAGCATTACAATCAGCATTTACTGAAATTACAAATGAAATCAGTAATGCGTATACCGCAATGGCAGATAATGACAACAGTTTGGCAATGGAGATTTTAGATCAACATATTACACCTGTTTTTCAAGATGTAAATGATATAATTGGACTTCTTGCAAAAGGTGGCATAAGAGAATCAGAAACCCAAAGGAATTTGATGTTGTCCCAAAGAACTTCATCTTTTATCATCATGATAGTTGTTTTGGTGCTTGCTATTATTGTGAGTATTGTTATTTCTATATTACTGCATGGCCTTATTATTGCACCGATTAATACCGTAAAAGCGAGAGCACTTTTAGTTTCAGAAGGTCATTTTGACACCCAAGTTTCCCTGTATGGACAAGATGAAATCGGTGATTTGTCACGAAGTATTGATGCAGTTTCTTTTTCCTATTTGAATCTTTTAAAAGAAATGAAGTTAATGATGAAAGAACATGAGGCAGGTCAAATTGAACACAGAATGGATAGTTCAAAATTTAAAAGTACGTATAAAGAAGTTATTGATGAAGTAAACGGAATGGTTGAATCATATATTCAAATGACAATGGAAATTTTAACTTGTGTGGAAGGGTTCGGAAAAGGTAACTTTAGCATGGAACTTCCAGTATACCCAGGTACAAAATCCATTGCAAATGAAATTATAGAGTCATTACGTTCTGAACTTAAAAATACAAGCGCTGAAATTGAAGGACTTGTGAAATCGGCAAAAGCAGGAGATCTAAGCAAAAGAGCAACAGAAGAAAAATTTGAAGGGGACTGGAAGACCATTATTCAAGAATTAAACACGATGTTGAATACGGTTATTGCACCTATTAAAGAGTCTTCTACTGTTTTAGCTGAAATTTCAAAAGGAAACCTGAGCATGAAAGTGGTTGGGGATTATAGAGGGGATTTTGCGCTGATTAAAACTTCTGTAAATGAAATGGTTGATTTTTTAAACTCATACATTGGTGAAATTTCAAAGTCATTAGAAGAACTTTCAAACAATAATATTAATCTTGAAATTAAACGTGAGTACATAGGGGACTTTGCCCAAATTAAAATATCATTCAACAAGGTATTTGACCGATTAAATAATGTTTTGTCTGAACTAAATACATCTTCTAATACATTGTCTGATTGTAGTGATAAAGTTTCAAAAGCCAGCAACAAATTGGCACTTGGTTCTAGTGAACAAGCGACATCGGTGGAGAACTTACATTCAAAAGTTTCAGAAATTGACACCCAGACCCATAAAAATGCCATTTCTTCTAAGAAGGCCAATGAGCTTTCTCTTGTTTCCAAGAAAAACGCGGAGGATGGCAACGTAGAAATGAACAATATGCTTGGTGCCATGAATAAAATCAAAAGTTCCTCCAATGACATTTCTAAAATTATTAAAGTAATTGAAGATATTGCGTTCCAAACTAATTTGCTTGCCTTAAATGCTGCTGTGGAAGCTGCACGTGCTGGAGAGCATGGCTCTGGTTTTGCAGTTGTTGCGGAAGAAGTTCGTAATTTGGCGGTTAGAAGTCAAGAAGCGGCAAAGGAAACAACTTCTTTAATTGAGGATTCGATTGTGAAGGTGGAAGAAGGCTCTACCATTGCAATTAAAACGGCTGATATTTTAACTAAAATATTTGAAAATGTTTCAGAAGTGTCTGATATTATTAAAGATATTGCAGAGTCGTCTACAGAACAAGCAAATGCAATTACCCAAATTAGTTCTGGAATCAACGATATTTCCATTATTGCACAAGACAACTCAGTAACCACCGAACAAAATACACTTTCTGCTGATGAATTAATGCAACGTGCCACTGTTTTAAATGAAATAGTTTCTACCTTTAGAGTAAGACGTGTAAAAAAATAAAGGGTGAGGGGCTACCGTTCGTGGGTAGCCCTTTTAAAAAAATTTCAAATATTGTTAAACTTTTCTATGAAAATGACGATATACATTTAACGTTAACTATTTTTAAGGAGGATTATAAATGAAGTTACAATCAACAAGGAAGTTGAAAAAGATGTTTTTCGCAACAATAACCACATTATCAATTATGTTAATGGGAAGTGTGGCATTTGCAGCAGTGGATATTGATGATGATGCGTACAAAACTGAGCTTATTGATATTTCGGATTTAACAGGATCTACAATGCTTTTCTACAGTGTTGATAACAACAAAAATTGGATTCCCGTGACGGGTACTGGTAAATTAGATGTTTCTACGATTATTACAACAAGAAGTAGGGATATTTATTTTATGCATTTTGATGATGCTGGAAGTCAAGTAATAGCAGGACCGATTACGATTCCTGCAAGACCTAAAACAGATGGAAAATTAATATATGATGCTTTCACTGGAACTTTAAAGCTGGACGGAGTACCAATTACAGGTGGAGTTGAATTAAAAACACCATTAGGCACTTGGATTGACGGGGATGATTTTAACCCAGGGTTTTCACCAGTTGCTTACTCTCTTAGCTATAGAGTAAAAGCGACGGGGAATAAATTTGCTTCTGTTCCTATGGTAGTTGCCATTCCCGCAGTTGGTCCAGCGCCAAAAGTTACGGCAGATTATGTTAGTGTAAAAGTGAAGGGAACAAATCCTTCCATGGAATATACAGTTACACCAAATGATGTTTTTAAACCAGCTGGAAATGCTGTTTGGACTAGTTGTCTTGCAGGTGAAACACCAATTAGCTTAGAAGGGGCAGATCGTTTTAATGTTCATGTTCGTATGAAAGGGTCAAATGTAAAACCACCTTCATTAAGCACTACTTTAACCAACTTTAAGGCACAAGACATAGCGGCTCCTGTACAGGGTGAGGATTTTGAAATAGATTACACCTTTGAAACGTTAGATAATAAAAATCCATCGGAAATTATTCAATATTCTTTGGATAATGGGATAAAATATGTTAACTTGCCTACGACAGGACTTGCTTTAAAAGCGCTGATTTTACCATCAACTTCAGCTACAAGAACAGAAAACAAGACCATCCTTTTAAGATTTGCCCCTGTTGACACCAATAGCCCTGCAAGCTTACCGGAACGGGTTGAAATTAAGAAGAGACCAGCAGCGCCTCCTAGCACAGCTGTGACTTATGATCCTCTACATGGAAAACTAATATTTGCTAGTGACGCGGTTAAAAGAAGTTTGGAACAGCTAGCAATTGGCACGGTATTTAGTCCATTTCCAGAGGAAGATGAACTTGCCTCTGCTGATATTACCAAAGGAAAAAAATACACCATAAGATATACCGCCATAGTTGAGGGTACCGAAGCAGATAAGAGATTTGCTTCTGATAATGCTATTTTAGTAGTTTCAGCCCTTGCTACGATTTCGCCAGCTCCTGTTGTTGCAGTTGACTATGCTGGCGAAAGTTTAAGATATGCTGATTTTAGAAATTTAGAATATAGAATAGATGGTACTGAAGGCTATACTGATTTTGACTTAGCAACCCCCAGCGTGTTTACACCTTCAAAAGTATCTTTGGAGAACTTCTTAAACAAGACTATTTTCATTAGGGTGAAAGCGACAGAAACAAAACCAGCTTCACCAGAACAAAAACTTATTATTAGGAATCGTGCTGTCGCACCTACTACCCCTACTTTTGCAAATGGAAAGTTTACAGGATTAACGACTGCCATGGAATATAGCACTGATAGTGGGGAAACATGGAACCTTTGTAGAGCAACTACGTTAGTTGCTACGCCTGGTATAGAATATCTATTCCGTTTGAAAGCTACTGCTACAGCACCAGCATCGGCACCCGTATCAGTATTGGCATCGACACCACAATCAGCACCGGTATCAGTGGAAGCTACGATACCAGTACCAGTACCAGTACCAGAACCAACACCAGCACCAGTGCCACAACCATAGAAATAAAAAATAAGCCAAATTAGATGTTATCTTTTTTGGCTTATTTTTATTCTTTCTCATTATTCTTACAAGCGTAAAACAATAAAATACCACCCAATACCCTTAGGGTTGCACTAATAAACATGGCATTGGTAATTCCGATTTTGGTCAACAAATAATGGGCCACAAAAGGGGATACCCCAAGGCATAAATTAAGAAGGGTGTTGTAAATTCCAATATAAACCACACGGCTATGGTCTGGGGTTGCTGTTAGCAAACCAAACAATAAGGCTGTCCCTAAACCACCATTGATAAAGCCTACAAAAACATTGGTGAGGGTGTAAAGTGGAAGAGTTGGTGCAAGGGCACACATGAGGGCATTTAACCCCATACCACCAGCTAGTAGTAAAATGGCCAGGGCATTTCCTCTTTTTTGAATAAATTTCCCCCAAAAATTAGAAGTGAGAATAATAACCACTACATTGCATACCATCATAAGGGCAAGCCACATTTCGTTGGCATCTAAAATTTTAACTTGAATAATACCGTTTAAGGGCCAGCCCATATACCATCCAAAATGAAAAAACATGGAGCATAACAAAAAAGTTACAAATTTTTTATCGCTAAACACAAGTTTAAAAGAACTAAAAAATTTTAAATTAGCATCCACTTTGGGGGGAGCTGTTAGCTTAAATCGATTAAATGTAATGACCTCAAAAACACCGATGATAAAAGCAGTGATAAAAAATAGTTGGTAGGTGGTAATAACTTGTTCTTCATTTTTGGGAACAAAAGTAATAATCGCCGCCGTCAAAATGGTCACGATTAGTACAAAAATGTTTCCGAACTTTGTTCTTATAGATAAGGCAGATGCACGTTCATTTCCTCTAAAAACAGTTCCTAGGGTGTTTTGTAAAGAACTTTGGGCAATAGACTCAGGAAAGTTCATCAGGCTAATCAAAAGAATAAATGCAATTGGTTGTATGGCTGTTGGCAAAAACGGAACAAATGCAAGCAATAAAATGATGGAGCGACTAATGGAGAACAATATAACGGTTGCCCGCTTTTTGTTGACAATTTTGTTCATGATGTAGGAGCCGGGGATTAACGCCAAAACCGCAAAAAGTCCTGGCAACGAATTGTTGAGGGATATATGAAATTCATTTCCACCGATTCGTTGCAAGAATTTTATAGAAAACGGCTTGTAAACATTGAGCATAGAATCATAAAGTAATCCGTAAATAATAAAGTTAAGAACGTTAAAGTTTTGTAACCGCATATTCATCAAAAAGTTTTTGATATATTTTTGAAACAAGAGGTTAGCCTCCTAATTTGTTAAAATAAATTTCTCCACCACTTCTTTTAAAGCGGATTTGTTGTTGTCTAGGTCGGTTATATAATCGGCAATATTTTTTACTTCTTGTTCTGCATTGGCAACAGCTACCCCAAGTCCTGCCATCGTAATCATGGAAATATCATTAAAATTATCCCCAACAGCAATAACTTCACTCATATCAATATTTAGTTGGTCAGCAAGCCTTTTTAGGGTAGTGCCTTTTGTTGCATTGGGTGGATTAAACTCAAGAAGATTTTCATGAGAGAAAAATATGCTAGAGGCATCAAGGGGAACATCCTTTAAACTTTCCTTTGCACGTACAACTTCTTCTCGATCACCAAACAATAAAACTTTTGAAACGTCATCCACTAAAAATGTATCAAAACTGTCTACTTTTTTTGGCGCTAACCTTGAACGACTCACATAATAGTCTGTATGTTTGTTTTCTTGTTCAATGACCAATTGCTCATGGAAGTATACTAAAATTGCCACATCAAATGCCCTTGCTTTTGTAATAATTTCTAAGGCAATATTTTTATCAAGGCGAGCCTCGTATAAAATCTCGCTACTTTTGGCGTTACAAAGTATTCCACCACTAAAGCCAATTAAGTAGTCGTATTCTCCGTTAATGGGAATTTCATCGGCAAACACTTTGACCGCAATATGAGACCTGCCAGAGCAAAGCACAACTTTTACCCCACAGGCTTCTGCTTTTTTTAAAGCTTCTATGTTGTCTCTGGAAAGCTTTGAATCATTGTCTAGTAATGTACCGTCAATATCAGTTGCTAATAATTTATATTTCATTTTAAATGTACACCTTTCTGTTGCAGAATATGAAAATTAAAGTCCTTACAATATTATACCAAATTACCAATAAAATAAATAAGATTTGCATAAAAATTTTGTTAAAATATTGTGTCCGGATAGTTCCATTTTGTAAAAAAAAGTAGTATAATTATAACATATAAGAATAGGGAATTCATAACTAATTTACATGGAGGTGAATAGTATGCTTACAAGTTTGTATTACTATAATTTTTATAGGCCATATATGATTAAACAAACTTCTTCTGTTGAAAAAAGTAGCAACCTAGAACGTCAATCATTATTCAAAAAAAACGAGAAAAATGACAATCCAGATGACAAAGTTTATTTGAATCGGTCCCTTAAAAAAGATGTTGTTGATTTTGCCAATAATCTTTCTAAAAGTGTCTTGACGGTGAAAGACTCCTCTAAATACCTTCTTTTTAAAATGGATAAGTTTGATGACGTAGAGGAAGATTTTGATTCAGAAGGATTAGAAGATGCGGATAGAGAGTCTACATATGATGAGCTTAACAATTTTGCGAAAAGTTTAAATCGGTCTAGTGATTTTCTTGAAAATCAGCAACAAAGCCAAGGTATTGTTAATTTTTCTGGTAAAATCAGTGAATTGATGGGGGAAAATGCAGACAGCCTTGGAAAACTTGGTATTACAAAAAGTAGTGAAGACGGAAAAGTTACTTTTGATGAAAGTGTTGTTCAAAATTTAAACAGTGTGGATTTGATTTCTGCTGTTAAAAATATTAAGCCTATGGTAAAAGAGATTTATAACGACTCCAAGCATATTTTAGAAAGTCCTCTTTCCAATCATATGAACTTTAAAGGTTTAACATATTACTATAATTATAAATATCCTTCTATTAAACAAGATACATTTAAGTTGATTGAATCTGGTTTGGTGGTAGATGTTCTCTTATAACTAAAAAATAGAGCCATAAAACAAAAAATGTTTTATGGCTCTATTTTTTATGTGTGCCTTATAGAATCCAATTTAAAATATCAGCATACACTTCCTGCTTGTTCAGTTCATTTAAAAGTTCATGTCTACAGTCCGCATATAATTTTAAGAAAACACAGTCGCTGCCAGCGGTTCGAAGGGAGTCGTATACTTTCCGAACCCCTTTTCCGTAGTCTCCCACAGGGTCGCAGGTTCCAGCTAATAAAAGGGTTGGCACGTTTTTCGGTGTACCGAAAGCCCAGTCTCTGTGGGAAATTTTTTTTAACAACAAAAACAAATCTTTAAAAGCACTGTTGGTAAAAACAAAACCACATTTCTTATCTGCCTCAAAAGCCAAAACCACATTTTCATCACGAGAAAGCCAGTCAAATTTGGTTTTGGGATTTTTAATTTTTTGGTTGCTAGCACCAAAAGCAATTTTGTCAATCAAAGTACCAGAGGCTTTTTTACCTTTTAGTAGAATTCCTATGTTGCTAAGCAATAATCCTATGTTTAGTAAGGGGCTACCGCCACTGGTTCCAATATAGATAATTTTAGCTAGTTCATTACCATGCTTGCTACAATAGTACCGTGCTAAAAAGGAGCCCATACTGTGACCTATTAAAATGTAAGGTATATTTTTAAATTTTTCTTTTGTGATAGTAGTTAATTGGTACATATCAGAAACCATGTGTTCATATCCATTGGTGTCTGCAATATAACCATAAAGAGTAGGATCAACAATAGACTCCCCATGACCAGCGTGGTCATTGATGCTGACAGCAAAGTTATTTTTTACTAAAAAGGTTATAAAATCTTCATAACGCCCAGCATATTCGCTCATACCATGGGCAATTTGAATCACACCACGTATTGCTACCTCTTGGGGGCTGTAAATATAAGCGGTGATGTTATGTTCATCGCTGGATGCTCTAAAGGTGAATTTTTCTTTTTTCATACATTAACAATATGCTTTTTCCATAATATACATGGTGTCTTCTAAAGAAAGTTCATACCGATCTAATGTAAACAACGCACCCATGGTATGTCTTGCGTTTTCTGCAAATTTTTTGATGTCTTCTTTTTGAATGCCATAATCAGACATTTTTAAACCATAAACATTACAATCTTTTTGTAGTTGAACCAACGCATCCACAAATGCTGTTTGTTTTTTATCATCTGCTAGTTTGGCAATATCAACACCCATTGCTTCTGCCATTTTCAGCATTCTGTCAGGACATTTGTCTGCAAAAAAAGTGTAATAAGATTCAGAAAGCATAATTAACCCTGCGCCATGAGGAAGTTCAGGATAATTTGCACTTAAAGCATGCTCCATAGAATGTTCCGAAGTACAGCTGGAAGTGGATTCCACCATTCCTGAAATAGTGTTGGCAAGGGCTATATTTGTTCTTGCTTCTAAGTCGTTTCCGTTTTTAACAGCTTGTGGTAAATTTTTTGCAATTAGTTCGATACTTTTTAATGCGTACGCATCACTAATTGGTGTGGCGATATTTGCGATATAACCTTCGGTTGCATGAAATAAAGCATCAAATCCTTGATACGCTGTTAATTTTTCGGGAACGGTAAGCATTAGTTCAGGGTCAACTACTGAAAGCACAGGGAAGGTACAGCTAGCACCAAAGCCAATTTTTTCGTTGGTTTCTTCTTTTGTAATAACCGTCCAAGGATCTGCTTCTGTACCTGTTCCGGCAGTTGTCGTAATAGCAACAATAGGGAGCGCATCCGCTTCTAATGGTTTTTCTTTCCCGCTTCCGCCAGAAATATAATCCCAATAATCGCCGCTATTGGTCGCCATCACGGCAATACTTTTTGCAGCGTCAATGCTACTTCCGCCACCAAGCCCAATAACAAAGTCACAATTTTCATCGTTTGCAACTTGTGCTCCTTCCATTACGTGTTTCAAAACGGGGTTGGGGAGAATTTTGTTAAAAATAACGTACTGGATTTTTTTGTCTTGTAAAATTTTTTCAAGACGTGGAAGCGAACCGTTGGTAAAAACTGATTTGCCAGCACTAATTACAATAAGCGCTTTTTTGCCAGGAAAAGTTTCGTTTGCAAGTTCGTTTAGTTTTCCAGCACCAAATAAAATTTTGGTAGGAATAAAATAATTAAAATTCATAAGACACCCTCTTTTCTTCAATTTAATGGGACTTAACAACTGCTATAAATCCCTATTTATTCTTAATTAGTATAGTATACATCAGTAAAAATTTTTTTTCAAATGAGTTTTCACGAAAAGTCCTAATAAAAACTGTAATGAATACAAAGCTTTATCGTAAGCCTATAAACTGGTTTAAAATACGCATAAAAACATCATGCAAAATTTGTAATATTTTACCATATTTATTGTAGAACAACCATTATATAATGAATATACAAAAATTTATACCAGTTTGGCAAAGAGGGGAATTTACCAAACTGCGGGATAAAAGTTTTTATAACAAAGGGAGGGTTTTTATGAAAAGAAACGGTTTGATTTACTTCATTGCTTTCTGCTTAGTGACGACATTATGCTTTACGACAAATTTGAAGGTGACATTTGCTGGCACCAGAACCATTACTTGTTCAACAGCTGACCAAATTCATGCAGCATTTAAGGATGCACAACCAGGCGATACAATTAACATAAAAGCAGGCACCTATGTAGGAGACAAAAGCAAAAGTGGTTACTCGAACGGATATTTTTATTTAGGAGCCAACGGAACCTCTGACAACCCAATTATTGTACAAGCTGAATCCAATACCAATAAACCAATATTAAAAGGCACCACCACTTCTAGTGGATATGTTTTATATATCAAAGGAAATTATTTAAAAGTTAAAAACTTAAAAGTAGAAACAGGCGACAAGGCAATCATGTTAGATCAATCAAGCAACAATACCATTTATGGAATTGAAATGTACAACATTGGACAAGAAGCAATTCATGTAAGAGATGGAAGTTGTAAAAATGTATTAGACACACTAAATATTCATGATACAGGCGTTGTAGCACCTGATTACGGCGAAGGCGTTTACATTGGTTCTGACAAAGGCAAATGGACAACTTACGCAAAAGAATGTGATTACAATAAAATTAAACGTTCTACCATTGGCCCAAATGTTGCAGCAGAACATATTGATATTAAAGAAGGTTGCACAGGAACATTAGTAGAAGATAATATTTTTAATGGCGCAGGAATTTCTGGTGCTAATTATGCAGATAGTTTTATGGATGTAAAAGGTAATGACACCGTCGTACAAAGAAATCAAGGATTCCGTCAAAAAAACAGTATTATTGTAGACGCTTTTCAAGTTCATGAAGTTGTTACTGGTTGGGGACAAAACACTACCTTTACTGATAATACTGTGAATTTAGATGACGCAACTTCTGCTTATGTGCTTAATTCTGACAAAGTATCTTCAACGGTTTCAAATAATACAAGAACTCCAGCAGGAAATATGTACAGAGGAATTGTTGTACAACAATAGTTTAGAAATAACAGTATAAAAAAAGTTCTCTCAACTTATTTGTTGAGAGAACTTTTTTTATAAGCTGATATCGATGTTGTTAGGATTTGAAGTAGTGCTAACATCACTGCTGGTAAAAACATCAATGCTCCCAGAATTTGAGCTAGCATTCGGTGGGGCTGGGGTATAATTTGTGTTTATAATGAGTTGGGGCTTGTCTGCTAAGTCGTTTTTACTCACTGTAACGGAGCGGTGTTGTGTATGCTTTTTATCTTTTTTAGCATGCACTTTATTTTCGTCTTCTTCTCTCTTTTTTGCTCGTATTTGAGAAATCATATTTTCGATTTCATCAATTTTAAAATTCAATCGCATAATTTGCATGGACTTTATTTTGGGAGAGTCATCGGAACTTACAATTTCAGAAATTCTATTTTGTATTTTTCCTTTTGTATCAAGCAGTTTTTGGATACTATCGGAATTTGTCATGACAACCGTCCCTGAGTTGCTTTTTAATGCAGAGGACGGTTTCTTTTCTTTGGCTTCTTTTTCCTTGGCAGCCTCTTGAAAATGCCTCATGAGCTGTACAAATGATTGAATTGATTGTACTTTTGTTGTTGTTTTTGAAACATCCATGTTATCCCCCCAATAAATATAAAAATCCATTTATTATCTTTATCGGTGAAAATATGGAAAATAATAATAACTCTTTTCAAAAGTTCAATATATCTTCTGGTTTCTCAACAATATAGTCTGCATCAGAAAAAGCATCTGCTGTTTTTGCACCCCACAAAGCCAATGCAAATTTAATCGGCACTCCTTTTGCACACTGCATATCATAAATAGAATCTCCTGTATAAATTGTTTCAGCTGGTGAAGCACCAAGCTTTTCCATACAAAGGTGCATAGACTCTGGTGATGGTTTTGGATTTTTCACATCATCACAACAAACCGCTGCATTAATTAAATGTTGCAAATGAAATCGTTCAATAAAATCTTTTTCATATCCTTGTCTTTTTCTTGAAGTAACAACCCCTAGCTTACAATTTTGTTTTTTCAATGTCTCTAGTACTTCTTTCATCCCAGGAAATAAAGGAGAGTCTTGTAAAAACTTTTTCTCATAGTTTTCCCATCGCTCAATAAATTCCCTTTTGCTTTTTACGTTAAATTTTTCTACGGTGGTTGTGGATGGTATTCCAAGTGCAAAGCCTAAATCAGATTTTTCATACTGGGTAATTCCTTCATCACATAAGGCTGTGTGAAGGGCTTCCAAAATGGCATCTTCTGTATCCACAATCGTTCCATCTACATCAAAAATAAAATAAGTAAACATAGGTGCCCCCTTATATAATATGAGTTCCATAAAATTAAAATTTCACGAAGCTGACGTTAGATTAATTCAATCTCATGTTCGTCAACTAACGCTAGAAAATCTTTTTTAAAATCAAATTTATCTGCTACGATAATATCGATGTCAGACAAATCAAAACATTTGTAATGATGTTTCTTGTCAAACTTACTGTAGTCGGCTAATAAAATAAGCTGGTCGGTACAATTTAATAATTGCTTTTTAAAATAAACTTCATCTTTGGTAGAATAAAAAATTCCAGTTGAATCCACTCCCACTGCTGATACAAATACTTTGTTAAAGTGATAGCCTTTGATAAAATCTAAATTTTCATAACCAGAAACAAAACGCATTTTCTTATCAACTTGCCCCCCTAGAATATTGACTTCAATATTAGGCTTATCCATTAAGATATGCAGTACATCAATGGAATTGGTCAACACTTTGACGTTTTTAGCTTCCAAGAAATGAACCATGGCAGTAGTGGTGGTAGAGACATCAATGTAAATGAAGTCATTTTCTTCTACTAGGTGGGCAGCTTTCTCACCGATTATTTTTTTCAAATCATCATTTTCATTTTCTCTATTGGTAAAAGAATGTAAAGACTCATAAGCACCTTTTCGGATAATTCCACCATGGGTTCGGTCTACGAGGCCCATATTTTTAAGTTTGACAATATCACGTCTCGCCGTATCAGGTGAAACATGATACAGTTCGCAAATCTCTTTGGCGTACATTCTATTATTTTTATGTAGATATTGTATAATTTCTTCAACACGTTCATCTTGATTCATGGCAGGATCATCTCGTTTTTTATTATTTTTTTAAGGTGTTATCATAAATATTATAAGTGGATATAAGTGTTGTGTCAATAAAATAATTAAAAACACTTATTACTAATTAAAAAATCATTGTTTCCTAATAGGATGAGTAAGTAGTTTCATTTTATTTTCAATGGTTTGGATTCAGCCCATGGTAATGAAAATATCATAGACTACCCTTCAAAAAATTGCTATCAATTTGAAAAAGTGTTATACTGATGAAGGTAATAATCTAGCTTACTGCCTATGTCGAAAGCGGTTGAAAACTGCCGATTTTTTCCTTGGCATAAAGAGGGGGATTATCCTAAACAGTTACAGAATGCACTGGAGATAGAAGCTTCAAAAAATATTACTTGCACTTGGGGGTAACAATGGATTATTTTAATTTGAAAGCCAATCACACTACATTAAAAACAGAAATATTAGCTGGGGTTACAACCTTTACAACAATGTCTTATATTTTGGTAGTGAACCCCACTGTTTTAAGTACGGCAGGCATGGATAGGACAGGTGTATTTGTAGCTACCATTTTTGCTGCTTTCATAACTACATTGATTATGGCATTTTATGCAAAGCTACCATTTGCGCTGGCACCTGGGCTTGGAATGAATGCTTTTTTTGTACACTATATTGTCAATGACTTTGGATTTTCATGGCAGGTGGGTTTACTTGCAACTTTCGTTGCAGGGATATTACTGGTTATGATTCTTCGACTGAATTTATATGAAAAATTAATCCTTGCAATACCCAATTACATAAAAGAAAGTATGGTGGTAGGCATTGGATTGGCAATATTTATTTTAGGCCTCCAGTACGCTAACATTATAACTGTGGTGGATAAGGTTCGTTTTGAAATCAAAGGTATTTATTCTTTTCAAACCTTAATAGCTACCATAGGACTGATAATAATGATTGTACTGCTTAAGAAAAAAGTAATAGGTGCCATATTATACGGCTTGCTTATTTCATATTTTTTGGGAATAATAGGACAGTTAATGGGTTTGTATGTTGTTCATCCGGAAGTAGGTGCAAATTCCTTACTACCTTCCTTTACCCACAAGGGAAATCTTTTTCATGGTTTTCTTAAAGTTGCATTTCAATTTTCCGACTTGAAAAATATCTTTACAAGTTTTAGCTCTATTGTAGGATTTTTTATCATTGTTTTATCCATCACAACGTCCCATTTTTTTGATGCTGTAGGAACCTTGTTTGGCTTAACCAACCAACTGAGTGATTTAGACAATGGAATAAGCCCTAAAAAAATGAAACGGGCGATGTACGCTGACTTACTTGGGGTAATCATAAGTTCCTGTATGGGCACGACAGCTACTACCACATATGCTGAAAATAGTGTTGGTATTGCTTCCGGTGCACGCACAGGTGTGGCGGCAGTGACGGTAGCAATATGTTTTGGTGCTTCCCTATTTTTTATACCTATATTTACAGCCATCCCTAGTTTTGCAGTTGCGCCTGCTCTTTTCATTGCGGGAGGGTCCTTGTTTAGAAATATCAGAAAGCTTGATTTTAACGAACATTCTGAATTATTAGTTGGGATGATGGTGATTGTATGCGTGGGGTTGACTTTAAATCTATATGACTCCTTATTATATGGAATTATGTTACACGTTATTTGTAAACTTTTTACAAAACAAAAACATACCATTCATCCATATACGTATATTATTTTTGGTTTGGCACTGGTAAATATTTTAATGAAATTTTGGAGTTGATCATATGGGTTTAATTATTTTTCAGATCTGTTTAGCTATTATGTGTGCCATCATTGGAATCCTTATGATTTCTCGTGAAGATAAGATGGCAGCAAAAAATTGGTATTTTATTGTTATATGTATTATATCAAGCATATGGATTACGAGTCGTATCTGTTTGAATTTAGCCGACAACTTTCAAGTAGCCCATTTTTTTATGTGTTTATATATGGCAGGAATTATTGCCAATATACCGGTAACCATTTTGTTTATCTTTGAATTATCCGGTATCCAGATGAAGCAGAAAGAAAATATTATTTCGTTGATTTTTTTTGTAGCACTCCTTATGTTTATTGTTTCCATTTCTGGCATCGAAAGAACTTTTATCTATACACGGAATGGGACATACTTTATCATTCAGCCATCCATTCTGGCTACTATTTTTGATTGCTATTTTATCGCTTACTATTTATTTTGCTTCTATATTTTAATACGATGGCGACTAAAAACAAAATTTAAGAGAGAGCGATTTCAGTCTTATGGCTTAATGGTTTGTATGGCGTTGGGTCCTTTAGGATTTATATATGACCGTCTTGAAAACCAATCTTTTTATGTAAGTAATTTTATTCAATTTTTATTGGTAATGATGTTGTTTTATTTTTCCAGAAAATATAATTCCTTAAGTATAACGGTTGGAAATTTTGCTGGATATATCTATTCTTTTGCCAGTACCCCTATCATACTTTTAAATACAGATAACAAAG
The DNA here is from genome assembly GCA_031546905.1 of Eubacteriales bacterium. Taxonomy (GTDB): domain Bacteria; phylum Bacillota; class Clostridia; order Lachnospirales; family JAVBJQ01; genus JAVBJQ01. Next base: position 57,024 of record JAVBJQ010000056.1, read on the forward strand.
TTAGTTTGGCAAACAATAGTGCATTTAATTTTTTCAATGTCCCATCGGAAGAGCTAGTTGGAATGCACGCTGGTAGTTTGTTTAATTTTGAAAATGATTTCATGGAAACACAAGTGATACAAGGCTCTCATGAAGAGTCTACCTTTACGTATGATGTGAATTGCAAGTTAAATGACAAAAAGTGTAGTGTATCGGCAAATAAAATTTATGACCATTATGGGGAAATCATTTGTACCATTCTTATGATTTCTGATATGACGGAGAAGATAACGATTATATCCCAATTAAATGAATCTAAAAAAGAAGCCGACATGGCAAATGACGCCAAAAGTGTTTTTTTAGCAAATATGAGCCATGAAATCCGAACACCTATGAACGGTGTAATCGGATTTGCGGAGTTGGCGTTAGATGATCCTTCTCTTTCAGCCCAAGCAAGAGATTACCTAGAAAAAATAAAAATTAGCGCAGACGGACTTTTGGGAATTATCAATGATATTCTTGATATTTCAAAAATTGAAGCTGGAAAAATGGAATTAGAAAGAATCCCCTTTAGTTTGCACGATGTATTTAAGCAATGTGAAACCATCAGTGCCACAAAAGCATCTGAAAGAGGGGTTGAACTTTATTTTTATGCGGAACCAAATATCGGAAGAAAACTTCTGGGGGATCCAACAAAGCTACGGCAAGTATTGCTTAATTTACTATCCAATGCTATTAAGTTTACGACCAAGGGAACAGTAAAACTGATGGCAGTAATTAATGAGGCAAACAGTTCTCTTCATGATAATCACATGACAATCCATTTTGAAGTAAAAGATAGCGGGATAGGAATGACGGAGGAACAACTTCAAAAAATATTCCAACCTTTTGCACAAGCAGACAGTAGCACCACTCGAAAATATGGGGGAACAGGACTGGGGCTTGCCATTACAAAGAATATTATTCATATAATGGGAGGGGAACTAAAGGTACAAAGCACCCTCGGCATAGGGTCAAAGTTTGCCTTTGATGTGACATTTGAAATATTAGATATTCCAGACACGCCAACTGATTCACCAAGGCATATTCACTTGAATAAGGGTGAAATACCTACTTTTGTAGGTGATATTTTAGTTTGTGAGGACAATGAAATTAACCAACAAGTAATTAAGGGGCATCTTGGAAGATTTGGGTTGAATGCAACCATTGTAGCCAACGGAAAGCTCGGGGTTGAAAAAGTGAAACAACAAATGGAAGTTGGGCAGGCTTATGATATTATATTCATGGACATACATATGCCTGTCATGGACGGGTTGGAAGCTACGCAAAAATTAATTGAAATGGGAAATAAGGCTCCTATTATAGCTTTGACAGCAAATGCCATGACAAAGGACAAAGCTGACTATTTAAAACAGGGAATGGCTGATTATCTGGCGAAGCCTTTTGTATCAGCTGATTTATACGTGTGCCTACGGAAATACTTGAAGGTAATAGAAATGCCACCGACTACTGGCGTTAGTGCTTCTGTAGATGATGCCTCTAGCAAAATAGAAAGTTCTATTTCTACAAGTGGAGCTGTTCTGGATAGGGAAATTGGATTAGCCAGATCTGCTTACGATGAAAAATTGTACAAACAGATTCAATGGGATTTTATGAAATCCAATGAACACACACATATGAATCTTCAAGATGCTATTGGTTCTCGTGATAGGGAGCTTGCTCATAGAATCGCCCACACACTGAAGGGGGTTGCCGCTACAATCGGCGCAATTAGGCTTTCACAAGCAGCGAAAGACATTGAGCACACCTTATCTGAAGAAGATGAACACACTACTTCTCGGGGGGATTATTTTCTGACACCCCAAGAAATGGGTTTGCTAAAAGAGCAAATGGCAGTATTGAAACGAGAACTGAACGCTGTATGGGGTGAATTAGCTCCTGATGCTGATAATAAACAGAGTAAGGAAGTTATACAAAACCAGAGCCTTGACAAAGCAAAGGCGAAACAGCTAGTTGAAAAACTGGATGTATTACTAGAGGAGGGGAATGCCAGCTGTATAGAATTAATAGATGAAATTAGGGACGTACTTTCCTCAGTAGGTGAGAAATGTGATATGCTCATAGGGCAAATTGAGGATATTGATTTTGAATTTGCCCATGAAACATTAATGGATATAAAGGGATTGATGGAGGGTTAAAATGTGTGAAGAATCTATGTTTACGATATTGATTGTAGATGATGAAAAAAGCAATTTGAATGTTTTGTCTCGCATATTGAATGATGACTACAAGTTATTACTTAGCAAATCAGGAAGCGCTGCCTTGAAAATGGCCATGGAAAAAAAACCAGATCTCATTTTGCTCGACATCATTATGCCAGATATGAGCGGATTTGATGTGCTAATTGCATTAAAAAACGTCGATAGTACCCAGTCCATACCTGTTATTTTTATTACGGGGTTGGACAGTGCAAGAGATGAAGCAAAAGGATTTCTGCTGGGTGCTGTAGACTATATTACAAAACCTTTTGATAATATGGTGGTAAAAGCAAGGGTGAACACCCATGTACAAATTGTAAAACAAATCCGCACCATTGAAAAACTGACAATGCTTGACCCTTTAACCAACATATCTAACAGGAGAAAGTTTTATGCTCAAATGAGTGAGGAATGGGAAAAAGCAACAAAAAATAAAACTCCTATTAGCATCATCACCATTGATGCGGATAAGTTCAAAATGTACAATGATACATACGGTCATCCTCAAGGCGATGTATTGTTAAAATCCTTGGCCAAGTTATTTGTAGCATCTCTTGTATGTCCACCTGATTTAGTTGCTAGAATAGGTGGTGAGGAGTTTTCTATTATTTTACCAAATTATAGTTTGGAAGCGTCTCTGAATATTGCGGAGGAGTTACGTGCTTCCGTAGAGTCTGCAAGAATTCCACGAATGAGTGACAATTCCCTTACAAGCATCACCATAAGCATTGGAGTTGCGACAGCGCTACCTTCAGCTGGTGACACCGTTGATGATCTTATTTCAAGAGCCGATGTGGCGCTTTATGCAGCAAAAGAAGCAGGCAGAAACCGAGTATCATCGTAAATTTGTTAACTGGCTATTAATCGTATAAAATCTTATTTATTAAAAAAGGTAAGTGGGGGGAAATTTTAATTTCACCTCACTTACCTTTTAGGCTTTAACTTTTCATCACATCAGAAAGTACACAAAATTGCACTAAGCTCAATGTCTCCCCACGAACATTTTCATGAAGAGAAGCCTTTTCTAAAAATACTTTAATTTCTTCTTTTGTAAAATTAAAATTTTCCCAATTGAACAAACAATTCAACAAAGTTTTTCTTCTCTGAGAAAAAGCTGCTTTTATAATTTCAAACATATAATTTTCATCTTTTGGTGTAACAGGGCGTGTTTCGTGAACATCAAGGCGAATAACCGCGGAGTCAACATTGGGACGTGGTACAAAACAGTTTGGTGGCACATTGGCTACCAAATAAGTATTTGCATAATATTGTACCGCTAAAGTAAGCGCTCCATAATCTTTCGTAGAAGGCTCCGACTTCATTCGGTAGGCAACTTCTTTTTGCACCATAACCGTGATGCTTTTGACCTTAAGTTTTTTTTCTAATAAGCCCATAATAATTGGCGTAGTAATATAGTAAGGTAAATTGGCTACTACTTTAATGGGCTTGCCATCATTTTCTTCTTCAATTAGTTTTTCGATATCCACTTTTAAAATGTCATCGTTGATAATGGTGACATTTTCTTTGTTTGCTAAATTTTCTTGCAAAATAGGAATGAGGGTTTTATCTATTTCCACGGCAATGACTTTTTTTGCATGGTCGCAAAGTATTTCGGTCAATCCTCCAAGTCCAGGTCCAATTTCTAAAACACAATCTTCTGCTGTAATATGAGAGGAGGTAATAATTTTGTTTAGTACATGGTTGTCAATTAAAAAATTTTGTCCATAATTTTTTTTAACCGTAAAGTTATGTTTTTGAATAATTTGTTTCGTAATAGCGTTTGTTGCAATTTGCTTTTCCATATGTGTTATCCTTTCCACTGGGTATAAAGGTCGGTCTCGATTTCGAAAAAAGTTAGTAGCCTTCCAATAAAACTTTTGATATGACTATCCATGTCAGTTGCGTTTTGTCTTGAATAAAAAGAGGGAATCGGTGGACAAATAACAGCACCACATTCCGACAACGCAAGCATATTTTTTAAATGGATGGTGGAGAAAGGCATTTCTCGTGGGGTAATCACAAGGGTACGCCTTTCTTTTATGCAAACATCTGCTGCACGAGAAAGTAGCGTGTCGCAAGTTCCGTGGGCGATTTTGGCAACGGTAGCCATGGAACACGGAACAACAATCATTCCTTCTGTTTTAAAAGAGCCACTGGCAACAGGCGCAAATAAATCATCATTTTGGTGAAGGGCAAAGCAATTGTTTTTTGAAATCTCTTGAAAAAAACGGTCAAAGTCACAGCCAGTTTCAAAATGAAAAACACGTTTTCCGTTTTCTGTAATGATAATGTGGATAAAATAATCCTTTTGTGTAGCGAAGAAATCTAGCAATGTCTTGGCATAAATACTACCGCTAGCACCTGTAATTCCGATAATTAAATTTTTCATATAAAATAATACCTCATGATAAAGCTGTTAAGCATATTATTCCTTGGTTTAGACAGCATATTATGACAAACCAAGGAATACAAAATCTGCTATTGCAAAAATAAAAAATACAACACCAACAATTTGATTGATATGATAGGAAACAAAATTCATTTTTCTACTATTGTTAGGGGATATATTGCGGTGTTCGTAAATGAGAAGCAGGGCAATAATGGCGATTCCCATTATATAAATGATACCGACATTTTGGAAAAAAAACACGGTAATCAATAAAAAAACAGAAAGCACATGAAAAAAAGCGGCAATAGACAAAGCGTCTTTATATCCAAAGCGGGAGGGAATGGAATATACCCCTTCCTTTCGGTCAAAGTCAATGTCTTGGGTTGCATAAATAATATCAAAACCAGCCACCCAAAAGCAAACAGCTGCCCAAAGAATAAAAGGGGTAACGGTCAGGGGGGCACTAACAGCAAGCCATGCTCCCATGGGGGCAGCACCACAAGCAATTCCCAAAATAACATGACAAAGCCATGTAAATCTCTTGGAATAAGAATAAACGATAAAAAGCAAAATTGCAAATGGTAGTAACATGAAACAAATAATATTTAATTGAAAGGCGGCAAAACTCATAATGGCAAAGCAAAAAATAGTAATAACATAGGCTTCTATCATTTTTAATTTTCCAGAAGGCAAATGGCGACCGCTGGTTCGTGGATTTTTTTTGTCAATGGCAACATCTGCAATACGATTAAAAGCGTTGGCACCGTTTCGTGCTCCTAAAAGTGCAACTAAAATCCAAACAAAAACCATAATAGACGGAAGCCCTTGAGCTGCCCAAATCATGGCAATCAGGGCAAAGGGCAGGGAGAAAATACTGTGAGAAAACATAACAAGACGTCCGTATTCTTTTATTTTATTTAAAACCATATTCATTCCACCTACTACTTACTTTTTGTTTAATTGATTTTTTCATCATAATGTCATCTGGCCAGTCACGATCGTAGCCTTCAGACTTCCATTTTTTTGTTGCATCAATACCCATTCGATTGCCGAAAAAGGCGAAATTTGACGAATGGTCAAGGGCGTCCAACGGACCTTCGGAAATAGTAATATCCCGTTTTGCATCAATGTTGTTGAAAACTTTCCACATAACGGTGGATAAGTCGTGTGGATTCACAGACTTATCCACAACAATAATCATTTTTGTATACATCATCTGCCCTAAACCCCAGATAGTGTGCATCACTTTCTTGGCATGGTAAGGGTATTTTTTGTCGATTGAAACAATGACACAGTTGTGGAAAACTCCTTCAAGGGGAAAATTCATTTCTACAATTTCAGGTGCCATCATTTGAATAAGGGGAAGAAAAATACGTTCCGTTAATTTTCCTAGGTAGCAATCTTCCATGGGTGGTTTCCCTACGATAGTCGCCATAAAAATAGGATTTTTTTTACGAGTCAGTTTGGTAATATGGAAAACAGGATACAGATCAGCTTGTGAGTAGTAGCCAGTGTGATCACCAAAAGGGCCTTCCTTTCGAAATTCATCAATATCCACGTAGCCTTCCAATACAAATTCGCTGTTGGCAGGAATATAAATATCATTTGTAATACTTTTTACCAGTGGCACAGGTGCTTTACGCAAAAATCCGCTAAACATAATTTCATCAATCATTTTAGGAAGGGGTGCTGTAGATGCGTAAATCGTAGCGGGGTCACAGCCGATTACAACAGAAACAGGCATTCTTTCTCCTCGTTTTCTATATTTTTCGTAAATGGCTTTCCCATCTTTGTGTAGATGCCAGTGCATACCAGTGGTTTTTGCGTCATACACCTGCATACGGTACATACCGATATTTTGCGTACCTGTTTCTGGGTCTTTGGTAAAAATCAACGGAAGTGTAATGAACTTTCCTCCATCGTCAGGCCAACATTTCAAAATAGGAAGTAAATCTAAATTGGGCTCTTCTATTACTTCTTGGCAAGGTGCATTTTTTACTTTGATTGGGAAAACCGTAACCAATTTTGCTAGACTGGGAATGGCTGTGATTTTATCCAACATGGTAGTGTAATGAGATAAGTCAATTAAATTTCTGATTTGTTCTCCAATATCATTCATGGTTTTTACTTGCATTGCCAGATTCATGCGTTCATAAGAGCCGAAGGTATTGATTAAAAGAGGATAGGGCGAACCTTCCACATTTTCAAACAACAGCGCAGGGCCAGTCTTTTTTGAAACCCTGTCGGTGATTTCTGTAATTTCAAGGTCGGCATCTACTTTTGCTGAAATTCTTTTTAACTGCTTTTTCTTCTCTAAAATATGTATAAATTCATGTATGTCTTTGTAACCCATGATAGACCTCCTCAAGAAAAATTTATTTTTCTAATGTAATTTATTGAAAAAATGAGATGTTATAAAAAAGTATATTCTACTGATATGAATCTAACGAAATTTTTTCGATGCACAGATCGTTTGAACCTAAGTAATCGTGAGAATAGAGTAGCCTCACTTCATTGTTGTTTACATCAGCCTCATACAACAAAATATTTTGTGATGCTAGATCAGTATCTATTTTTTTGGTAGATATTTGATTAAAATATTTATCAAACTTTGTAATGTAAGCCTTAGCACCTGTATAGGACATGGTTGGGTTTTCTATATCGCTACTATAAAACATCCAATAGGTTCCATCCTTATTTAAGAAAGTTGCCACCTCGTTATCTGCATTAAAAGGAATTAACTCCTTTTCTTCTTTCCAAGATACGCCATTATCATAGGAGTTAATCATACGCAGAGAAGATTTTCCTTTGTCATACTGTTCTTTTTCAAAAATGAGACGAAGGACACCATCTTGCTTATATAATTCCACATCTTCAATATTTGATTTGTAGGATACTACATTGGATAAAAATTGCCAGTTGGAAAGGTCGGAAGATTTGTAGAGTTCAACGGTATATAAACCATTTTCAACATTGGGGTTACTATTATTGACATTTCCAACAATGTTAGTTGAGGTTAGATAATACATCCCATCATCATACAGCAGAGATGGGTCAATATGTAAGCTACTGGTATTTTCTAATACTATTTTTTTAAAAGTAACTTTATTATGTTTGTCTATTTTGCATATACCTGTTTGTCCATCAGAATTGGAATAGGCAATTATTTTTTCTGCTGCATTATGATTGGTTTTTATGCAGTCGACCCAATTTGATTTAATGTCTAGTTGAGTGTCTTTTTTTGTATCAACATTAATCAGATGAAGATATCCGGTCTTGCTTGTTATAATGGCATTATCAGATATAAATTTTGCATCTCCAGACATATAGTTCTTAAAAATTATTTGACTGGATCGAATATCCAAGTTTTCGCGAGATAATGTTTTGTTTAAAATAGCATTTGGATTGAGGAGAATAAACGAAGAGATAGTAACAGCTAAGAATATAAAAAAAAGTGACATTGAGAGTGGATTAATATTGATTTTCATAATAAATATCTCCTTTGTATTTTATAAAGTTTTAAATTCGCCAATAACTTACGAAAGATAAAGCCATTTACATAAATGCTTTTCAATTAGGTCGGTAGCTTTGAAGAAAAGGTAACCCAATAGACTTAAAGCAATAATGCCACAAAACATATTCACGTAGTTTGCCACAAACCAGCTATCCATTATAAAATAGCCAAGTCCTACGTTTGTTGCGTAATTTTCTGCAAAAAACAAGATGGAAATCGCAGCGCCAATGCTGTTTCGAATAGAAGTAATTATTTTGGGGAGACAAAAAGGAATATTTAAATGCAGGTGAATTTGCAGATTAGACATTCCCAATGATTTTACAGAATAAATATATTCTTTTTCTATTTGTTTAATAGAATCTCTGGTGGTGATGGCGATTTGAAAAACAATAATAGCAGTAATTAAAGCTATTTTAGAAGCGTTGTTTAGGCCAAATATAATCATAAAAACAGGTAGAAACGCAACTTTTGGAATGGGGTAAAGCAAATACAAAATAGGGGTAATGATATGGTCAAAAAACTTATAAAATCCAGTAATCAGTCCCATGAAAACACCAAGAAGGGTAGAAATAAAAAGGGAGATTAGGATTCTAAAAAAGCTGGCAACAATATGTTTGCTTAAAACAGGAAAGAAAATGGAAACGAAATGAAAAATGGTCTTTAAGGGGTTGGGAAACATAAAATGGGGAACCAGCACATAAACCAGAGACCACACACCAAAGAGAAACAACAAACTATATAATGTTTTTAAGTTATTTCGGATAAACATTTTCTGACCTCCGAACATTTTTCATAAAAAGCAGGCTGATTTCGATAGTCATTGCTACCACAGTTGGCATTTTCCAGAATGGTATGGATTTTTCTTTTTTTCATCACCACAATTTTTTGTCCTAAAAAAACAGCTTCCTCAATATTATGGGTAACGAAAACGATTGTAATATTACGCCGTTGATGAATTTGTAAAATAAGATTTTGAATATTTTCTTTTGTCATGGTGTCTAAAGCAGAAGAAGGCTCATCCATCAACAACAAGTCAGGGGAAAGCACAATAGACCGGGCAATGGCAACCCGTTGTTTTTGTCCGCCGCTAAGTTGGGTGGGAAATTTATTTTTTAATTCTATAATATTTAATTCGGAAAGGACTTCCAGTGTTTTTTGCTGAATTTCGTTTTTTGTAAATTTTTTTTTGACTTTAAGACCAAGGGAAACATTTTCATAAACGGTTTTAAAGGGAAGCAATCCATAACTTTGCAAAATAACAGCGGTAGTTGGTCTTATTTTGGTAAGTTCTTCTTTATCGATCACGATGGTACCACATTGATTTTTTAAAATGCCCGTTAGTAAATAAATTAACGTTGTTTTTCCACAGCCAGAAGCCCCAATGATAGCACAAGTAGTATTTTTTTCAATGGATAAAGTTATGTTATCTAAAACAATTTCATTTTCATAGGCATAAGAGATATTTTGTAGCTGAATCATAAAATTGTACCTCACTTTTATAATGCTACAATTTTAAATAAAATTTTCCAAAATAGCAATATATTTCTTTTAAAAGAACAAACATTTCCAAAAAAAACTTAGAAATTGATTTTTTTTTGACTAAATTACATATTTAGGTTATAATACAAAAAAATATATGATGAGCGATTTAATGTTTAAAAGGAATAATTTTTTAGAGGGCTTCGAGGGGTGCATGGACAAAATGAAAAAAATTATTGGAGGATTTATTAAACCGCTCTTATGGTAAACTAGGAGGGAATTATGAATTTTAAAAAAATATTTTGTATGGGGTTAGTGCTATCTCTGGCATTTGCATTTTCAGGATGTAAGAAAGTACCAGAAAAACAAGAAACCATTCGAGTGGGGCTGATGTCCGATGTTGCAGCAATACCATTTTTAGTAGCCCAAGAAAAAGGATTGTTTCAAAAAGAAAACGTGAACGTAGAACTTACTGTTTTTAAATCAGCCCAAGAACGTGATAGTGCCATTGCAGCATCACAGCTTGATGCAGTTTCATCAGATCTTATTTCCTTAAACCTTTTGAAAGAATCTGGAAGTGATTTTAAAGCACTTTTATGTACGGATGGTGTTTATAAATTAATGGGGAATAGCCAACTCAAAGGAGTTTCTGATTTAGCAGGAAAACAAGTTGGTTTATCCATGAACACCTTAATGGAGTATATATTGGATGAAATGTTGGTACATAATAACGTGGATGTAGCCTCTGTAAAAAAAGTAAGCGTGCCTGTTATGCCGGCTAGACTTCAGATGTTAATGTCTGGTGAAATCGATGGGGCAATGATGCCAGAACCATTTTGTACCATTGCAAAAAATGGTGGAATGGTAGAGCTTTCTGATGCAGAAAAAGATTTAGGCCTTGCGCCAGGTGTTTTTTTAATGTCAAGTTCATTTGCAGAAAAAAACAAAAATGGAATAAAATCTTTTATCAACGGGTATAATAGTGCTGTTGATTACTTGAATAAATCAGATAAAAAAGAGTTTTCTCAACTACTGAGTGAAAAAATAAGTTTAACAGAAGAAAATGCTGGATTTTTACAAACAAAACAATTTACTGCATTTCAACTTCCGGAAGAAGCACAAGTGAAAGGTGCGTATGACTGGTTGAAAGCAAAAAACTTAGTTAAAAGTGATTTTTCCTATGCAGATTGCATTATTGCCAATGGTAAGTAATGGGTATGTATAGATTTAAATAGAGCATATTATGGCCAATACTTTCAGAAAAGTATTGGCGAACATCGTTTGGTGAAAGAAAGGTGGATTTATATGAAAGCATATTCAAATGCAAAAATTTCTGTAAAACTGATTATAACATTGGTGGTTATCATTTTATTTTCAGTTATTTTGTCTGTTATAGGCGCACTTAATGTAAAAAAACTTGCAGATAATAGTACTTATGTTTATAAAGTTTCATCTTTGCCCCTTGTATATTTAAACAATATTGGATTTGCTTATGGGCAAGTGAGAGTGGTAATAAGAGATGCAGCATTAACGGATGATGCTAGCCAAAAAAACACATTTAAAGATCAAATGAATACATTGTTAGACACCGTTGACAAAAATATGAGTTCATATAAAAGCATACTTGAAGAAACAAATCAACAAGGTGGGGATGAATATAAAACTGTTACAGCTTTAATTGCTACCCTAGGGGATTTTAGAAAAAATTGTATTGCTTCTATGGAGCTTGCCATAGCTGATAAAAACGAAGACGCATTAAATTATATTTATACAACAATAAGACCTCAAGTTACAAGTATTAGCGAGGTGCTTACTAAATTAATCAATATCAATGAAACACAAGCTCATACCAGTTGGGAAGAAAATTTATCCATTGAAAAAAGCTCTATCTTAATTACCCTGATTGTTACAATTATTGTGATGCTTATATCCATTATATTAGGAAGAGTCCTTGTTGTATCGATCACAAGACCTGTAAGAGATATGCTTAATGCTGCTGAAGAAATTGCCAATGGTAATTTAGACGTCGTGATCACTACGAATTCACAAGATGAAATTGGTATTTTGTCAAGGCAATTTGATAAGGTGGTTGTCACACTCAAATCCTTGATTAAAGACATGGCGATTATGGCGAAAGAACAAAGTGCAGGAGATTTTGACGCAGTTATCGATTCACATCGATTTAATGGCGCATATAAAGATGTTGCCGAAGGTGTAAATGCCATGACAATGGAATATAAAGGTCTGTTGATGGATGTGTTAGCCTGTGTAAATGGTTTTAGTGAGGGTAATTTTGATACTTCCCTCAAACAATATCCTGGTAAAAGAGCGGTTATTAATACATCCATTGAAGGTGTTCGTAAAAACTTAAAAAATGTAAATACCGAAATTGCAAGCCTAGTAGAAGCTGCTACAGATGGAAACTTGGATACTCGTTCTAATGCAAGCAATTATAAAGGTGATTGGGCAAAATTGTTGGCTTCACTAAACAATTTAGTAGAAGCAGTTTCAAAACCAATTGATGAAGCTTCAGATGCGTTAGCTCAAATTGCAAAAGGTAATTTAAAAGTGAGCGTTTCAGGTTCTTATAAGGGAAGTTTTGCGCTTATTAAAAACTCGCTTAACTTAACTGCAGAAACCATTACAGGATATATTACTGAAATTTCAGATGTCCTTGATAAAATATCAAAAAATAATTTGGATGTTTCTATCAATCGTGAGTACATTGGTGATTTTAATGCGATAAAATTATCCATTAACAATATTATTAGCACGTTTAATTCGGTTATTAGAGATATTGACTCAGCTGCTGAGCAAGTGGCAGTTGGTTCAAAACAAATTGCAGAAACCAGTATCACACTTTCTGAGGGTGCTACAGAACAAGCCAGCTCTGTAGAAGAATTAAATGCAACCATTGAAACCATTGCAGAACAAACAGTCATGAATGCGGAAAATACAAAATCTGCAAAACACATTTCAGAAGAAGCAAGAAAAAATGCTGAAATTGGAAGCACTGAAATGGGTAGTATGTTAACAGCTATGGAAGGTATTAATTCGGCTTCTGCTACCATTGCTAAAATTATTAAAGTAATTGACGACATTGCTTTCCAAACAAACTTGCTTGCGTTAAATGCTGCTGTTGAAGCCGCAAGAGCTGGGGAACATGGAAAAGGATTTGCTGTTGTTGCGGAAGAAGTTAGAAATCTAGCAGGTAGAAGTCAAGCTGCTGCCAAAGAAACTTCTGAGTTAATTGAAACTTCTGTGAGTCGTGTAAATGATGGCACTAAAATTGCGAAGCAAACTTCCGAAGCACTTGAAAAAATTGTAACCAATATCTCTGATATTTCAGTGTTAATTGAAGGAATTTCTGGAGCAACGGACAACCAAGCAGTGGTCATCGGTCAAATTAAAGAAGGCTTCTCACAAATTTCCCACGTGGTTCAAAATAACTCTGCTACGTCAGAAGAGAGTGCTGCTTCAGCACAAGAACTTGCAAGTCAATCTGATGTTTTAAAAAGCCTTACGAGTGATTTTCAATTAAAAAGATAAATAAAAAAGTGATTGCATCAAAATGAATCAATTAGCTTAACAATAAAAGAAGCCATGTATAAATCAGTGTTACACTGAGGTATATATGGCTTCTTTATGGGTAAAGGAGCAAAATTAAACAGCACCTTTGCTTGACAAAAATATTGTTATTCAATATAATACGTTAGTACAGTTTGTTGATTACATTGTATTCTTTGCATCCGTAGCTCAGGGGATAGAGCAGCGGTTTCCTAAACCGTGTGCCGGAAGTTCGATTCTTCTCGGGTGCATTATAAAAGCCTTACAGATTACTATTCTGTAAGGCTTTGTTTTTTTACAAAGGTATTCACGCGCTACAACCTGTGGGTATTGACAAAGTCCAATTTAAAAATAAAAAAATACTTTAAAACATTTACAATAAAACAAAAAAATGTTAAATTAATGGTGTTGTAGTGAGAGCAGAGACTTTCAAATGGAAGGCCATTTGGTGTATTGTAACGCTATCAGATTTCCATCCTTCTAAACGGATTAAGGATAATAATAGCCATAACAACTAATTCACGGAAAATTAGAAAGGGATTGCAAATGAGTATTTTAACGGTTAAAAACATAAGTCACGGATTTGGTGACAGAAAAATATTTGAAGATGTTTCTTTTCGATTATTAAAAGGTGACCACGTAGGTCTTGTAGGGGCTAATGGGGAAGGCAAGTCAACTTTTATGAATATCATAACCAACAAGCTGATGCCAGACGAGGGAGAAGTTATTTGGTCAAATAAAGTAAGAGTAGGTTATATGGATCAACACGCTGTTTTGGAAAAAGGCTTGACCGTAAGGGAAGCACTAAGCCAAGCTTTTCAATATTTATTTGATGCAGAAAAAGAAATGAATGAAAAGTATGAAAGAATGGCAACAGCCGATGAAGATGAATTAAATAAATTAATGGAAGATACAGCAGATATTCAAGATATGCTGGAACACAGTAACTTTTATTTAATTGATTCCAAAGTAGAAGATGTTGCTCGTGGGTTAGGACTTTTAGATGTAGGGCTTGAAAAAGATGTTCATGACCTGTCAGGTGGCCAAAGAACGAAAATATTATTAGGAAAACTACTGTTGCAAACTCCTGATGTATTGCTTCTGGACGAACCTACCAACTTTTTGGATGAAGAACACATCGAATGGTTGAGAGATTATTTACAAAAATATGAAAACGCATTTATATTAATCTCTCATGATATTGAGTTTTTAAATAGCGTTGTCAATTTAATTTACCATGTAGAAAACGCCATATTGACGAGATATGTGGGGGATTATGACGAGTTTATGCGGGTGTATGAAGTTAGTAAAAAGCATTTGGAAGCAGCATATGAAAGACAGCAAGCAGAAATTGCAGGTTTGCAAGATTTTATTGCAAGAAATAAGGCGAGGGTTGCCACATCAGGCATGGCAAAATCAAGACAAAAGAAATTGGACAAAATGGACGTAATTGAATTGTCAAAAGAAAAGCCAAAGCCAGAGTTTTATTTTAAGCCAGCAAGAACACCAGACAAATTGATTTTTGAAGCAAAAGATTTAGTAATCGGATATGATGAACCACTGAGCAAACCACTTAATTTAACCCTTGAAAGAGGGCAGAAAATAGCACTGGTAGGTTCAAATGGGTTAGGAAAAACAACACTTCTCAAAAGTTTAATGGGGCAAATTAAAGCGATTTCTGGGAATGTTCACGTTGGGGACAACCTGTTCATTGGATATTTTGAGCAAGAGGGCAAAGAATCAAACTATAACACGTGTATTGAAGATGTATGGCAGGCTTTTCCTGTATTTACGCAGTATGAAATAAGACGTGCGTTGGCAAAATGTGGTCTTACCACAAAACAACTGGAAAGCAAAGTGTATGTACTAAGCGGCGGCGAACAAGCCAAAGTAAAGTTATGCAAAATTTTAAATACAGAGACAAATATTTTAGTGCTAGATGAGCCAACAAACCATTTGGATGTTGATGCAAAGGCAGAATTAAAAAGAGCGTTAAAAGAATATAAAGGAACCATACTCATGGTTTGTCATGAACCGGAATTTTATGCAGACATTGCCACAAGCGTATGGGATTGCAAAGAGTTCACATTAAAAATTATGTAGTTTGATTGAATAACCAGAACAAATAAAAAATGACTTTCTTTTGGATAGGTCATTTTTTTTATTTAAATTTTGCCGATAAAATTAATATAGATAAATTTTGAAAATTGCTGTAAAATAATTCAAATACGTAGTACAATTATAGTATCATAGGGCTAGGTATCCGTTTTTGGAAACTGCACTAAAATGGATTTATACTGAAACTGCTATAAGTTAGACAATTTTTGCTTTAGGAGGAATTTTTATGGGAAAAGTAAGTAGCATAAAATGGAACCATGAAGTATTTGGTAACTGTGTAAAATTGACAAATGGAATTATAGAATTGGTGGTTACCCTTGACTTTGGACCTAGGGTAATTCACTTTTCGCTGGTAGGAAAAGAAAATATGTTTTATGAAGATCAATCAAAAGGAACAATGGGAGAAACATATAAAGAGTTTGGCGGAGAGACCATTAGACTTTATGGGGGACATCGGGTTTGGATTAGTCCAGAAGTAATGCCAAGGTGTTATTATCCTGATTGCTTACCGGTTGAAATGGAAGAAATCGAAAATGGTGCAGTTTTTACAGCACCTGTGGAAGTTTGGAATCATATTCAGAAATCCATTAAAATTACACTTTCAGAAGATTCTTCTCATGTAAAGGTTGAAAACTTTGTAAAAAATGTAGGTGCATGGGATATAGAATTTTCTGTATGGTGTATCACCATGATGGCACAAGGCGGAAAAGAAGTCATTAAACAGCCAAGTAGACAATCAGGGTATTTGCATAACAGAACAATGAGCCTTTGGCCTTATAGCGAAATGAATGATGAACGGGTTTTCTGGGGAAAAGAATTTATCACCTTAACCCAAGACCCAACAAAACAAAATGCCTTTAAGTTTGGAATTAATAATGAACATAATTTTGGAGCATACTTTAATAAGCACCAATTATTTATTAAAACTTTTGACACCAAGTTAGACGGAAAGTACCCAGACAATGGTTGTTCCTACGAAACCTTTACAAATGGAGCCATGCTTGAAATTGAAACGTTAAGTGAATTGGTACGAGTAGCACCATATGAAACTGCTTGTCAAACTGAAAACTGGTATTTACACCCAGTGGAAAATATACCATCCAACGATGAAGATGAATTAAAACAAATAATGAGTAAATATATATAAAATATGGAGGCGAGACTATGGGTTTAGCAACGAAACATTTTGGGGAAATTCAGTTAGATGAAAATAAAATTATTATTTTTGAAGAAGGTATTCCCGGGTTTGAAAATAATAAAAAGTATTTGTTACTGAGCGAAACAGAAGAAGCGGGAGAACTTTTTTGCTGGCTTCAATCTGTTGATAATGGGGATATTGCATTTGCTATGATGGATGTGTACAAAGTGTTGCCTGATTATGCGCCTACCATAGAAGATGGCGACTTAGAACAAATTGGAAGTACTTCTGCAAGCGATAGGGTTCTTTATAATATTGTGGTAATGCCAGAAGATATTAAAGAGATGACAGTAAATTTAAAAGCGCCTGTTATTATTAATACAGTGAATAAGCGGGGGAAACAAGTAGTTGTTTTAAACGATGCTTATGGTGTGAAACATAATATTTTTGAAGAAATTGAAAAGAGAAAAAAATCGGAAGCTGGTGAGTAGTTATGTTAGCTCTTTCAAGAAAAAAAGGGGATTCTATTATTGTTGGGGACGATGTTGAAATTGTGGTTCTTGGAATCCAAGGCGAGCAAGTGAAATTAGGAATTATTGCCCCTAGAAGTATTTCTGTTCATCGAAAAGAAGTGTATATTCAAATTCAAAATGAAAATAAATCAGCCATTCAAGTTTCAGAAGATGCGGTTAAACAAGTGAAACAACTTGAACAACTCCTCAGTGGGAAATAATATTGATTGTTATTTTTCTACAAATTTAAAAAATAGATTTTCAAAGAGGAACTAGTGTAGAATTTTTTAAAAGTTAGGCTAGGCAAAGGAAGTGTGAAAAAAATGAACGTACTTGTTACGGGTGGGGCGGGCTTTATTGGCAGGCACGTGGTAGAGAAACTTTTAAATGATGGGCAAGATGTATACGTAATAGATGATTGCTCAAATGGCAGAGCGTCTAACCTAGAACAATTGAAGCACAAGATTCATTTTAAACAATTTTTAAAAGGGGACATTAAAGATATAACAACCCTCCATCAGCTTTTTGAAGTAAAATTTGATATTTGTTACCATCTAGCCGCAAGCATTAATGTGCAGGATAGTATAGACCAACCAAGGGTAACTTTTGAGAATGATGTAGTTGGCACATTTAACATCCTTGAAAAGTGTAGAGAGAATAATACAAAAATTGTTTTTATGAGTACCTGTATGGTTTATGACAGGGCAAACGATGAAACGGGAATAACAGAACAACATAACACAAAACCAGCTTCTCCCTATGCAGGAAGTAAAATAGCAGGGGAAAGCATGGTGCTTTCTTATTGGCATACGTATGGTCTTCCAGCTGTTGTCATAAGACCGTTTAATACTTATGGTCCCTTTCAAAAAACAGGTGGAGAAGGTGGCGTCGTTGCTATTTTCGTTAAAAATGCACTACAAGGCAACAATTTAAAAATTTATGGGGATGGAACCCAAACAAGAGACTTGTTGTTTGTAGAAGATTGCGCAAGGTTTGTTGTGGAAGCTGGGTACAATGAAAATGCCAATGGACAAATTATTAATGCCGGCTCGGGAGTTGATATTACCATCAATGAACTTGCAAAATTAGTAATTGTAGATGAAGAAAAAATAGAATATGTTACACATCATCATCCTCAAAGTGAAATCAGCAAGCTTTTGTGCAATAGTAAGAAAGCAGAAAGTTTATTAAACTGGAAGCCCAGCACTTCACTTGCAGAAGGTATTTTAAAAACAAAAAGATGGATAGCAGAAAATATGGACATATTGTAGAAGTGTGTTTGAAAACAAAACTATTAAACACACACCGGTTAGGAGACATAAGACAATGGAGTACAAAACAAGTGGCGTATGCGCCAAGGCAATTAATTTTGACATTAAAGAAGGAAAAGTAACAAATGTTAAGTTTACCAATGGCTGTTCGGGAAATTTAACGGGAATTGGTGTACTCGTGGAAGGTATGCCTGTGGAAGAAGCTATTAAAAAGCTGAAAGGAATCGGTTGTGGTGGAAGACCCACCTCTTGCCCCGATCAGCTAGCAATAGCACTAGAAGCTGCCAACAAAAAATAGAAAAGGGTTTTGATATATGGATTATAAACAGTTTATGAAAGATAAAAATGTTTTAATAATTGGCGGAACCGGAACAGTAGGCAAAAAAATCGTAGAGGAAACATTAAAATGTGACCCTAAAGTAGTGAGGATTTTTAGCAGAGATGAATATAAGCAATTTGTGATGGCAGATGAATTAAAACAGTATCAGAGAAAGGTACGTTTTTTAATTGGTGATGTGAGAGACGGGGAAAGATTAGAAAGAGCCTCCAAAGACATCGATATTATTTTTCACCTTGCGGCAATGAAGCATGTGCCAGCGTGTGAGTATAATCCCTTTGAAGCGGTAAAAACAAATGTTTTGGGAACTCAAAATGTAATTGAGGCTTCTTTAAAAAATAATGTTTCACGGGTGATATTTACAAGTTCAGACAAGGCCATTAGTCCCACCAATTCGATGGGAGCAACAAAATTGCTTGCGGAAAGGCTTATGTCTGCTGCCGATGGGAACAAAGGATGGGCGGAAACTATTTTTTCTTGTGTACGATTTGGCAACGTGATGGGATCAAGGGGTTCTGTTATTCCATTGTTCGAAAAACAGATTTTGGAAACAGGGAAAGTGACCATTACAGATGGAGAAATGACTCGGTTTATGATGAGCATGACAGAAGCCGCGAACCTTACGATGGAAGCTGCGGTAAAAGCATTAGGCGGAGAAATTTTTGTACTTAAAATGCCTGTGTTAAAAACAGGTGATTTGGCAGATGTAGTTATTGAGACAGTTTGTGAAAAACATGGACTTGATTGTAGCAAAATTGAGAAAGAAATCATTGGTCTTCGAGATGGTGAAAAAATGTATGAAGAATTAATGACACAAGCGGAATCGGAATTTGCATTTGAATTTGAGAAAATGTATGCCATTGTTAGGGCAAATCATAGAGATCGATATGCCAATATCCAAGAAGCAGCAAAGAAAGAATATTCATCTCACGATATCAAACCAATTTCCAAAGCTGAAATCAGAGAAATTATTTTCAAAGAAAAAATTATATAATCTTTGAAAAAAACTATTAAGTTATTTTTCAAAATACCGATATAACAACTGAAAAGAAAAATTTTTGGTTGGCCAGCCTAAAATGAAAAAAGAATATAGGAAAATAGTGGGCAAGGATGTCCCACATATAAATTCAAGGAGGATTTTATTATGTCAACAATAATTAACACCAATGTCCAAGCAATAAACACAGCTAGATCTTTAAAAATTTCAGGGGATACAACAGCGAAAGCTTCTGAAAAATTATCTTCAGGGTTAAGAATTAACCGTGCTGGTGATGATGCTGCTGGTCTTGCAATTTCTGAAAAA
>JAVBJQ010000034.1:0-3858 GCA_031546905.1 Eubacteriales bacterium
CATTAAAAACTTAGATACATCTTCTGAAAACTTATCAGCAGCAGAATCAAGAATTCGTGATACTGATATGGCAAAAGAAATGATGAACTACACAAAATCTAACGTTTTACAACAAGCTGCTACTTCTATGTTAGCACAAGCGAACCAAGCTCCAAATAATGTTCTTTCATTATTGAGATAATTGATTGAATGAGAAAAGTCGACTTCTTTGGGGGTCGGCTTTTTTTGAAATTGAAATATAAGTTGGTATAATATAAATCATTAAAATAAATACTGAATAGGATAAAGATTAGTATCATTCGCAGCGATAAGGTTACTAAATATGATTTTTAGGAGTATGGGAATGTCGGAAGATAAAGTAAGCTTGCTAAAAAAGGCGTTAACATATGTAAATAAAGAAGTGTATGAAGTTGCAATTAAGCTTTTAAAAGAAGCTTTATTTAAAGGAAAAGATGAAAAACTAGATAAGCTTATATTACAACAATTGGGTATTGTTTATATTCGATTGGAAGATTTTTCAACAGCAGAAAGTTATTTAAAAAGAGCCATTAAAAAAGACGACAACACAGAGATTTTTGATACCATATTATGGATGTGTGAAAAATCGGGAAACTTAGCATTAATGGAAGAGGTAGTGTTACGATATCTAAAAACAAATCCAGATGATGAAGATTTGAAAATGAAGCTTTTAAATACGTATTTTACCTGTGAAAAATGGGATGAAGTAGAGGTATTCCTTAAAAAGTGTAGTGAAGAGAACCCTCAAGAAATAGAATTAAAAATATTACTGGCGGCTACCCATATTAAACAACATAAACTTGAGTTGGCAGAGGAAGAGTGCCTTCAATTGCTGGAGGAGGCGGAGGAGCAAAATAAGTTCCGCTTATATAAAAATATGTATGAAATATATTCGGCTAAAAAGATACTAAGTAAGTGTCGCCAATATGTTTATAAAGCTTTTGAGTCAGACCTTTCAAAAGTTTCCAGCAATGAGGTAGCGCACCTTTATTCTAGTTGGATTTTTAATTCTCTTTATATTGATGAAGATATGGATGCGGGTACAGATGCCGACTATATCATGCTTATCAACAATACAAAAAAATATTTTGATATGGCTTATTCCTCCATTAGAAATAGTAACTTTGAAAATGAGTTGAGTATGTTTAAGCCTTTGTCAGTAGCTTTTTTGTCTCATGATATGTTAAAGCATCCGGTTGGAATGTTCATGTCGTCTTTGTTTAAACATAAAAATGTAGAAAAAAATATTACCTATCATTGCTATTCTACCAATAAAGAAACGGACAATGTTACAAAAGTAATTCAATCTACGTCAGAAAAGTTTGAAGATTTTAGCAAAATATCCGATTATTTAATTGAAAAGAATATTTTAAAAGATAAGCCTGATATTTTATTTGATATGGCGGCACATACAAAAGGAAATAAACTTGGTTTATTTTCCAAAAGGCTTGCGCCCATACAAATTACATGGATTGGATCTCCTTCCTCCAGTGGTATTAGCCAAATGGATTATACCATTGTTGACAATATAACAGACCCAAAAGGGCTTGCTGAAAAGTTTTACGTTGAAAAATTAATTCATATGTCTAAAACATTTTTATGTTATGGGCTTGAAGTTGAAATACCCATTGAAGGATTGCCATATGATAAAAATGGCTACATTACCTTTGGTTGCTTTAACAATTTATCAAAGTTGACAGACAGAACCCTTACCCTTTGGTCCTGCATATTAAACAAAGTAGAAAATTCAAAGCTTTTATTTGTTTCCCCTCAAATGAAAGAAGAGAAAGTAATTGTAGCAATGAACGAAAGATTAGTAAGCTTTGGATTTGATTTAAACAGAGTTACCTTAGAATTTCATAAAAATTATAAAAATTATTTTGAAACATACAATGAGATTGACATTATACTGGACACCTATCCGTTTAATGGGGCCACCACAACTTGTGACGCACTTTTAATGGGAGTACCGTTGGTGAGTCTTTATGGTAGGAGACACGTTTCTCGTGTGGGGTTGAGTATGTTGACCAATGTTTCCTTAGCAGATTTAGCAGTTCCCACAGACGAACAATATATTGAAAAAGCAGTTGAACTTTCAAATGATGTGGAGCGATTACGAGGTTTAAGAGAAAATCTGAGAGAAACCACAGAGAAGTCATCGTTAAAAGATTCGGTTTCCTTTAAAATAGAATTTAATTATCGAATGAGAGACGTTTGGACTGACCACTGCATAAAAGAAAATGGAAAGCCAAATTTAAAAATGCCTATGGCAGATTTGCTCAACGAAGTTTTAATCGGAAGTGACTTTATCATTTGGAAGCTAGAAGATAACGTGAGGCAAAGTAAATTAAAACTTCTTTTGAAAGAGCTGATGGTGGTTAGTACATTTATTATCAGTGAAATAAAGGAGAAACATAGCGACAATATAGCGATCATCGACTTCCTTCATAAGTTTGAAAAATGTAACAACATTATGGAGCATTTTAAAATACGAAGTGAGCTGAAAGAAGCATTAGGCATATTGATGTTTTATGGGCAAAAAATGTTACAGGTACTGGAGACTAAATCATAAATCAATCAATATAGTATAAAATTTTAGGAGGTTTTTACTATGGATCAAGAAGAAAAGATGGAGCTTTTAGAAACAGCAAAGGAATATGTGCCTAATTTAATAGAGGGAATTACTTTTTCTGTTGAGCAATTAAGGGAAGACAATGTAAATGAAGCTTTAAAAACATTGCAACTAGTAATGGATGGGTTAAGCTGGTGTGCAACTGCTATCACCAATTTAGTACCAGACATTTCTCTACAGGAAATAAATGAGCAGATAAAAGAAGTGGTAGAAGCTATTGAAAATCAAGACTATGTTTATCTTTCTGATTTATTAGAATATGAAATAATGAAAATTGTGGAAGAGTGGGAATCTCTTTTAAATTCCTAATCTTTGGTGGAGGATTTTTTTTGAATACCTTTTTAAGCGATGAAGAATTAAAAAATATTGGTCTTAAAGCATATGGTAAAAATGTCTTTATAAGCAGAAATGCGTTGATATATTCTCCAGAAACCATTATTATCGGGAACAATGTGCGAATTGACGATTTTTCTATTTTGAGTGGCAATATTGTTTTACATGATTATATTCATGTGGCTCAATTTTCTGGATTGTACGGTGGAGATAGCCTTATTGAAATGTTTGACTATACTTCTTTATCTTCTAAAGTTTCTATTTATGCGGTTTCAGATGATTATAGTGGGGAATCCATGACAAATCCCATGATTCCCATGGAATTTAAACCAAAATCTATTTGCGAGAAGGTTATTTTGGAGAAGTTTGTTGCAGTAGGGGCTTCTTGTGTTATATTACCTGGGGTTACATTGGCAGAAGGTTCATCTTTTTGTGCCATGAGCCTTGTGGTAAAAAATACGCTTCCATGGACTGTGTATGCAGGCGTTCCAGCTAGACGTGTTAGTGATAGAAGTAAAAATATGTTGGAGCTCGAAAAAAAATTTAGAAATAATCCATAAAATTTTAAAAATACTATTAAGTTAACTTTAAAACTGCCGATATACTACGTGTAAATATAAGTTATGTTGGTTGGCCAACCAAACATAAAAAGTAAACTTAAATTATTTTATTTGGGCAAGGATGTCCCAAAGTATAAATTCAAGGAGGATTTTACAATGTCAACAATAATTAATACCAATGTCCAAGCAATAAACACAGCTAGATCTTTAAAAATTTCAGGGGATACAACAGCGAAAGCTTCTGAAAAATTATCTTCAGGGTTAAGAATTAACCGTGCTGGTGATGATGCTGCTGGTCTTGCAATTTCTGAAAAA
>JAVBJQ010000005.1:0-105394 GCA_031546905.1 Eubacteriales bacterium
ACTATATTTAAACATATAATAAACATATTTATAGTCGCATAAAATTATGTATAGCTTATTATAAAAGGTGATGTCATGGTTAGAATTTATGATATGCGTCAGAAAGAAGTTATCAATATAAATGACGGCTGTAGGTTTGGATTTATTTGTGATATTGAGGTTGATATAAAATGTGGTGAAGTTATTAATATTATAGTTCCCGGCCCTGGAAAAATACTAGGGATGTTTGGTCGAGAACAAGAGTACAGAATACCATGGTGTTCCATTAAAAAAATTGGAGATGATATTATTTTAGTTGATGTTGACACCGAGGAGATATTAATTGATGCGGAATAGAAGGTTTTCCTCCAAAAAAAGTTTCAATATTTGACTTAGAATATATATAAAGGTATACTATAATAGTATAAAAATAATATATTTTAGGTTGGTGAGCGTATGAAATGCCATTTTTGCGGACATAAAAATACAAATGTAGTTGACACTCGTGCCGCAGACGGAAATACTTCAATAAGAAGGCGTAGGGTATGCGAAAGTTGTGGACAGCGATTTACTACATATGAGCGAATTGATATTATTCCTATTACAGTTATCAAAAGAGATGGAACAAGAGAAATTTTTGAAAGAAATAAGGTTTTAAATGGCATCATTAAGTCATGTAACAAAAGACCAATTTCTGTAGAGCAAATTGAGAACTTAGTTTCAGAAATAGAATATATCATTTCAAACACTATGAATAAAGAAATTGAAAGCAAGGAAATAGGGGAGTTAGTAATGGATAAACTAAAGGATATCGATGAAGTAGCATACGTTAGATTTGCATCTGTGTATAGACAATTTAAAGATATAAATACCTTTATGAAGGAACTTGCTAATTTGTTAGAAGAAAAGAAATAGGGCGCATTAAAAAATAAATAACTTTGACTATTTTAAAATTATATATTAAAATAAAACTTCCTAGTATTCGTCTTTATAAGGAAGTTTTATTTTTTATTTTGAGAGAGGTGATTTTATGAGAGGCTTGGTTTTGGTTTATACAGGTGATGGAAAAGGGAAGTCTACAGCAGCTTTTGGACTCTGCTCAAGAATGATAGGGAACAATGGAAAAGTTTGCATTATCCAATTTTTAAAATCTCCTGATTTCCCAACTGGCGAAAGGGAATTTTTTGAAAAAAATAATGTTGAAATATATGCTTGTGGTATTGGCTATTCATGGACAAAGACACCTGATGAACAAAGAGCATCCATCAAACAATCATGGGAATTTGCTAAATCAAAACTAAAAGACAGTTCTTACGATTTAATTATTTTGGATGAGATTAATAATGTTTTAGCGATAAAAGAATTCGAAATAAATAGTGTTATTCCTTTAGTTGATGTGATAGAGGTAATTAAAAATAAAAATGAAAAATTAAATATTGTTTTAACTGGTAGAAATGCAAAAGATGAAATAGTAGCTATAGCAGATTTGGTTACAGAGATGAAATGTATTAAGCATTATTATGATAATGGAATTTCTGCGGTAAGAGGGATAGAATACTAAAATAATTTAGCCATTTCATTCATTAAGGAGTATTGATATGTACAATATTAATATAGCAGGATTTAATCTTTTAAATATATTTTTTTATTTCATATTTTATAGTTTTTTGGGTTGGCTTATGGAAACTATTTGGGTTTTTATCACTACTAAAAAGATTGTAAACAGAGGATTTTTATGTGGGCCCATATGCCCAATATATGGTTTTGGGATGTTACTTCTCATACTATTTTTAAGCAATTTTAAAGATAATGTTGCTATATATTTTTGGGCGGGATTAGTCTTTGCTACTACCATTGAATATTTTACAGGGTTTATACTTGAGAAGTTATTCCATGCAAAGTGGTGGGATTACAGTTATAAAAAAACCAACTTAAATGGTAGAATTGCCTTGGACATATCGATCATCTGGGGTGTTTTGTCTGTTTTGGTGATGAAATTCTTACAACCCCATGTAAATAATTTAATGACGTATTTTCCAGTGTCGGAAATTGTTCTTTTTATTGAATCGTTTATTTTTCTATTTATAGTTGATATTATTGTAACAATTTTAAGTATGATGGGTTTCAAAAATAAATTGAAAGAACTTGCAAAAATCAAAGAGGAGCTACACATACTTATTGAAACTAATAAATTATTAGAATCTGCCGATTTGATTAAAATGAAACTTTATGAATACACCGAAAGTATTTTTGTTGCTTTTGAAAAAATCAAATTAAACGAAGAAATATCCCAAAAAATGGAACAGCTTAAACAAAGATATTTTGATTCGTCAAATCTATCGAATAAGGTGCATAAAAGAATTTTATTGGCTTTTCCAAATTTTAAATCGACACACCATCCATCAATACTAAAGGAATTAAGAAATAAGGTTTTAAAAAAATAAGAAATCAAATTTATAATAATTTGATTTCTTATTTTTTAACATTAAGTATACATAATTAATTTATTGAAAATAAAAGAATAAAAAGATTTCATATATATAAAATATACCAATAAGCTTATTAAAACTAGAATATTTTTAACTATTCGCAAAAGGCAACTTTAACGAATAGTTACTTTAATAAAGTTATTGAACAAAGCAATTATTCGCATATACTTATATATAAAAATAAAAACAGAATTTATTAGATTCTGTTTTTATTTTTTAAAATTAAATAGCGCTACGTTTTCTATCAATATACCTTAATAAAAACATTTTTATTATTGCTACAACTGGAACCGCCAAAATCATTCCTCCGATTCCAAACAAATAACCAGCTACAGATAAAGATAATAAAACTACAACTGGGTGTAACTCAACATTTTCTCCCACAACTTTAGGAACGATAAAAATTGTATCTACTTGTTGAAGAACTAACATAGCAATGGCTGCATAAAGCGCTTTAATTGGTTCTCCACTTAAAAGCCCTGTTGATACCGCTAATACAAAGCCGATTATAGCACCAAAAAATGGTATTACATTTGAGAATCCAGATATGACACCGATTAAAATGGCATATTTTATATTAATGAGAGAAAGTGAAATACTGATTAGTGTTGCCATAATAAAAGCATCTGTAAGTTGACCTCTTATATAGCCTGAAAATATAATGTTAATGTCCTCTAATGATGTTTTTAACTTTTTATTTATTTTATCAGGTAAAAATGTATCCATTAATCCACTCACATTTTTAAGAATCGTATTTTTATCTTTTAAAAAGTAAAATGCGATTACAAAGCCTAAGAAAAAGTTAACTACACCACTTCCCGCTTTCGTTACATACCCCGTTAAACTTAAACTAACATCCTTTGCAAAAACTGCAATACTATTCGTTAAATTAACCACGAAATCTTCAACATAGGAAAAGATGCCCCATTCATTTAACGTTATTTGCAAATTTGTATACATATCTGAAAGACCTTCCACGGAACTGCTAATAACATTGGCAAACCCTTCTATTGTTCCTGAGTTTCCACTTCCTATTTTTTTTATCGTAATTAAACTTGAAATTAAAATAATTAGTAGTATTGCTAAGTACGTGAACGCTGTTCCAGCTGCTCTTTTTGAATTTGATGGTACCTTTTTTTTACTATTCAGTTGATTCCATTTTTTTTGAAAAAAATCCGCTATTGGGTCAAGTAAATAAGCGATAACCAAACCAATAATCAATGGAGACGCTAGTTTGAAAAAATTATTAAATATAAATTTAATGAAATTTAAGACATCTTCCAAATTCATTATTGTAATTCCTATTACAAATACAGCAATTAGCGTAAAAATGACATGAAATGAAATAATCAAATAGTTTTTATTCCAAGGAATTTTCAAGTAAGTCCCCCCTTTTTTGTTGAAAATTATTTTATATTTTCTAAAATTTTTATTAAATATTCAAAAGTTCTTTTTGTTGAAGCAATACTTATTCTTTCTTCTGGAGTGTGAATATCCCACGCATCTGGTCCTAAAGATATAATATCAAGATTTTTAATTTTCTCAGCAAAGATTCCACATTCTAGTCCAGCATGAATGGCCTCAATTTTTGGTTCTGCCTTATAAAAGTCCTTGTATATATCAACACAAATCTTTCTTATCTTTGAATCAGGATTATATTCCCAACCTGGATATACTCCATGAGTTGAAAAACTTGCACCAACAGAAGTTGCTAATAATTTCAATTGTTCCATGATTAAATATTTACGCGTATCTATAGCACTTCTGACTGCACAAGTAAATGTTACTTTATTTTGTTCTGTTTTGATAATTCCTAAATTATTAGAACTTTCAACAAGCCCTTTTATATCAAGACTCATGTTTTGTATTCCCTGTGGTGTTAGCATCATAATTTGAATGATTTTATTCATTGTAGTGTTATCAAAAGCTTTTGAAATTTTTTCATTTAGCGGTTCGAAAAGAACACAAACATGAAAGTCGCTTACTCTATACTCATTTTTAAAACAATTTTCAAAATTTTCAACTACATTTTTTATTTCTATTACATCACTTGGATTCACACATATTATGGTTTGAGATTCTCTTGTTATGGCATTCTCTTTTAGTCCACCTGATATTTCTGCCATGCTTATGCTAAATTTTTGAACTAGCTCATTCAAGATACGACCTAACAATATATTGGCATTTGCTCTTTCTTTATGAATATCAACTCCAGAATGACCACCATTAAGCCCTCTTATTTTAATTGCAAATGGCTTTAAGTCTGCTGACATATCTACGTATTCAAATGGTAAACTTGTCACTGCTGTCATTCCGCCAGCACAGCTTGATAACAATATGCCTTCTTCTTCGGAATCTAAATTAAGCAATATTTCTCCCTTTAGCTGTGAGGCATCAATGGCCGCTGCCCCATCCATCCCAACTTCTTCATTTGTTGTCATGATAATTTCTAATGCAGGATGTGCATATTCATCAGAATCTATGATTGCAAGCGCCATGGCTACACCAATCCCGTTATCTGCTCCCAATGTTGTTCCATCGGCTCTTATAATATCACCGTCTAAAATTAATTTGATGGGCTCATTATCAAAATCATGTATAGTCGCAGCATTTTTTTCACAAACAATGTCTAAATGACCTTGTAAAATTATAGTTGGTGCATTTTCATAACCTTTTGTTGCTGGTTTCTTTACAATAACATTATTTTCCGAATCTTGTAGAACGGAAAACCCTTTTTCTTTTGCATAATTAACCATAAAATCACTTATCGCTTTTTCTTTACCAGAAGCACGAGGTATATTGCTGATACTTTCAAAAAAACGAAATACCCCTTTAGGTTCAATATTTTTTAACAATTCCATGTTTATTCCTCCAATTTTAAAATTTTTGTTACATTAATTAACTCTACATGACTTTCATTTCTATGATTAAAAACAAGGTCAGCTGTGCATTTCTCCATCGTCTGCGGTAATACAATAGGTAAAGTATCAACCTTGTTGTTTTTAAGTAGTAACGCTACTGTTTCGGTGGTAATTTGATAACCGTATCTTTCTAGACAATTTTTCCATATTGTAAATTTGCAACCACGTTTCCAATCACCACAATAAAAAGCTTTTGTATTCTCAAAAATGCTACCATTTTTACATGCTGGGCAACTTCCTAATGATTTTAAAGAGGTATGTTGGCTTTTTACTTGTGGTTTTTCTTTCTCAAATACAATAGTATTATTGACCTTTGATGAATGCTCTATAATAAAGTTAACATATTTATTAATACTATTCATAAATTTCTTATTGTCAAGTTTTCCTTTTGAAATAGATGAAAGCCCTTTTTCCCACTTGCCAGTTGTCTCAGGTGATTTTAATTCACTAGGCAGTATTTCTATTAATTTCATACCTTTATCTGTTGGAACTAGATTCTTGCCCTTTCGTTCCACATAACTAACATAAATGATTCGTTCAATGATAGAGGCTCTTGTGGCTGGCGTTCCAAGTCCAGAATCTTTTAAACTTTCCTTTATGTCCTCATTTTCAACAAAACGACCTGCGTTTTCCATTGCAGAAAGCAACGTAGCTTCTGTATATAGTTTAGGCGGTTTTGTTTTTTTGTCAAATACTTTTGAATCAACTACTCTCGTTTTGTCATTTTCATGAACCGCCGGAAGAAGTTCTTCATCCTCAACTGTTTTATCCTTCTTATCATCTTTATACAATTCCATAAAACCAAGCTGAATAATCGTTGTACCCTTTGTAAGAAAAGTCTCTTCTTCAACTATTGTAAATATTTTAGTAACATTATAAATATAATTAGGAAGAAAAACAGATATAAACCTTCTGACAACGAGATCAAATACATTAAATTCATCGCCACTAAGAGATTTCATGTTTATACTTGCACCTGTAGGAACAATGGCATGATGGTCTGTAATTTTTGTATTATCCACAATTCTCTTATTAATTGGAAGCTTTACTAAACTTAAAATATATTCTACTTGCTTACTATACGGTTCTATTTTAAATTTGTTTAGAGTAGGTTTAATTTTAGGTATATAATCATCACTTAAATATCTACTATCAGTTCTTGGGTATGTAATTAATTTTCTCTTTTCATACAAATCTTGTGCTATTGACAATGTTTTTTGAGCAGAATATCCAAACTTTCGATTGCAATCTCTTTGAAGTTCTGTTAAATCATAGAGAAGGTTTGGCGGTTGCTTTTTTTCTTCATTTTCTATTTTACTGATAACCGCTGTTTCGTTTATTATTTTTTCTTTTATTAGGTATGCTTGTTCTTTATTTTTGATTTTTGTATCAAAGTTGTTAGCAATATTAACCCACATACCTTTATAGTTTTCAAAAAAAGCCTGCACTTCCCAATACTGTTCTGGAACAAATAAATTAATTTCTTTTTGACGTTCTACTAAAATAGCAAGTGTCGGTGTTTGAACTCTACCAATACTTAAAAGTGCATCATACTTTAATGTATATGCCCGTGAAGCATTTATTCCAACCAACCAATCTGCCTCAGAGCGACATTTTGCAGATAAATATAAATTATCATATTCTGAACTGTCTTTCAAGTTCTGAAACCCCTCTTTTATTGCGACATCCGTCATACTAGATATCCATAATCTTTTAAAAGGTTTTGTGCAGCCTACCAAATCATAAATATATCTAAAAATAAGTTCTCCTTCCCGCCCACTGTCGGTTGCACAAATGATTTCATCTATTTCCTTTTGCTTCATTAATTTTTTTAGTAAATTAAATTGTTTTTTTGTATTTTCAACAGGTTTTGTTTTAATTTCTGAAGGTGTAATGGGAAGATTTTTAAAATTCCATTTTTTTAATGACAAATCATAGTCCTCTGGCTCATATAATGTAACAAGATGACCTATTGCCCACGAAATTACATAATGATCAGAATATAAATATCCATCCCCCTTTGTTGTACATTTTAAAACTTTTGCAATATCTCTTCCTACGGAGGGCTTCTCTGCAACTACTAAAATTTTTCCCATTGTTCATCAGCTCATTTCAAAATAAAAATCTATAATTGACATAGTTAGTTTAAAGCATTAAAATATAAACAGCAATTCTGTAATAAAAATGAAGGAGGCTTCTTTTCATGTTCGACTTAAAACTTATATCCGATAGCTCTTCGGACTTGCCAGATGAAGTATTAAAAAAATACGACATAGATATTATTCCATATTATATTTCTTTTGACGGTCAAAATTATCTTAAAGATAAAATAGATTTTTCAAAAGATGAATTTTACGAAAGAATTAAAAATGTATTTCCTAAAACTTCACTTCCATCCATTCAAGATTATATGGATTTATTTAAAAAATATTTAATTCAAGGAAAAGATATTTTCTGTGTATGTATTTCTTCAAAATTAAGTGGCTCTTTTCAAAGCGCAACAAATGCTAAAAATATTTTAAAAGAAGAATTCCCTAATAATAATATTATAGTTTTGGATTCTTTTCAAGTAACTTTAGGGCAAGGAGCACTTTTATTAGAAATTGCAAAGATGCGAGATGCTGGAATTAGTATTCAAGAAATAGAAGAAAAAGCGAAAAAACTTATAACACACTGTGATATTACATTTACCGTAGACTCTCTCGACTATCTTCAAAGGGGTGGAAGAATTGGAAAGGCTGGAGCTTTTGCTGGTAGTCTTCTTAACATCAAGCCTATTATTATCTTAAAACACGGTGAACTTGTTCCTTTTGCAAAAGTCCGTGGTAGAAAGAAAGCAATCAATGAAATTATGGATATTACGATGAATATTGCCAAAGACCACATCGAGGATTACAACTTTTTTGTTCTTCATAGTCGCTCACAAGACGATGCAAAATTTATATTAGAAACTATTGAAGAGAAATTTAGTATAAAAGCTGTTTTTGATGCCTTAGAGCTTGGCGCAGTAGTTGGCTGTCATATTGGGCCAACAGTAGTTGGCTTTGGCTGCATAAGAAAATACGAAACTTTATAAAAATAAAAAAACCGCTGAATGCGGTTTTTTTATATAAAATTTAAGGAGAATTTGAAATGACTACCCAACGATTACTTAGCTATGTTAGAAGAGCAGTGGATGATTATAAAATGATAGATGATGGTGATAAAATCGCTGTTGGAATTTCAGGTGGAAAAGATAGTCTTTCCCTTTTAATTGCGTTAAAAAGCTTACAACGTTTTTATCCTAAAAAATTTGAAATAGAAGCAATTACAGTTTCGCTAGGACTTCCAGGTGGAGACTATCGTCCTGTTGAAAAACTTTGTCAGGAAATAGGTGTTCGTTATACAATTGTTAAAACGGAGATAGGACCTATTGTATTTGATGAAAGAAAAGAAAAAAATCCTTGCTCCTTGTGTTCTAAAATGAGAAAAGGTGCTTTAAACGATAAAGCCAAAAAACTTGGTTGTAATAAAGTTGCCTTAGGTCATAATAAAGATGATATTATGCAAACCCTTTTTATGTCTTTGTTTTATGAAGGAAGAATACATACTTTTATGCCTGTGACACTTCTTGAAAAAACAAACTTATATGTAATACGCCCTCTAATGTATGTTCCAGAAGCTGATGTGAAATCTTATGTAAAAAAGAATGATATTACAATTGTTAAAAGCCCTTGCACAGTTGACGGACATACAAAAAGGGAAGAAATGAAAAAATTTATTGGGGAACAGAGAAAGAAATATGACCATTTTGATGATAAAATTTTTGGGGCTATAAAAAGATCTGAGATACAGGGATGGAAAAAGGAGAATCTAAATGCCAGAAATTGATTACCATGAACAAGAAAAGCAGAAAAATATTTTGCATCTGAGAGAACTTGCACAGGAACTCCCCTCTTTTATGAATGAATTTTTTAGAGGAATTTCTGATGTAACCTCTCCCAAAACAAGGATTGCTTATGCCTACGATATGAAAATATTCTTCACCTATATTGTTCATCATCATGTCCAATTAAAAGGAAAACAAGTAGAAGATCTTGAAATAGCTGACTTGGAAAAAATAACACCTGATGATTTTGAAATGTTTATGGAATACATTACATTTTATGTTAAAGTAAATAAGTTTAACGAAAATGAAGAAAGGGAATATAAAAATAAAGAACGTGGAAAAGCTAGAAAAGTTGCAGCCATTAGAGCGGTTTATGCTTATTTTTTTAAAAAACGAAAAATAGCAACTAATTTTGCAGAACTAATAGAAATGCCCAAAATCCATGAAAAAAGTATAACACGTCTTGAAGTGCATGAAGTTGCAAAATTAATTGATGAAATAGAAAGTGGAGAACACCTCACCGAGCGCCAAAAAAAATACCACAAATATACCCAAAAAAGAGATTTGGCATTAATTATGCTTCTCCTAGGCACTGGTATCCGTGTTTCAGAATGTGTAGGAATCAATATAAACCATATTGATTTTGAATTAAATGGCATTAAAATTACAAGAAAAGGTGGAAATCAAGTAGTTATCTATTTTGGTAATGAAGTAAGACTGGGTTTAGAAGATTATTTAGAAGAAAGAAGAAAGTTAGAACCAAAACTAGGACATGAGGATTCATTGTTTTTATCCATGCAATACAAACGCCTAACAGTTCGTGCCATTCAAAATCTTGTAAAAAAATATTCTAAACTAATCACAATTTTTAAAAATATTTCGCCACATAAATTAAGAAGTACCTATGGCACCAATCTATACCGTGAAACGGGTGATATCTACCTTGTTGCTGATGTTTTAGGACATAAAGATGTTAATACTACCAGAAAACACTATGCTCAAATTGATGATGATAGAAGGAAGAAAGCTGCTACTTATGTTAAGCTTAGAGAAAATTGAAATGAATTGGTGATACAATGAAAATTATTGAAGTAGAAGCAACAAATATATTGACTACAACGAAAAATCCTTCTGCATGGTTTGGTGTTAAGTATAATATGAATGTGTACCGAGGCTGTGAGCATAAGTGCATTTATTGCGATTCACGAAGTGAATGTTATCGGATCAATCGTTTTGATACTGAGTTACTTGTGAAAAAAAATGCTCCATTTCTATTACGAAAAGAGCTTTCTCATAAAAAGGCAAAGGGAATCATTGGAACAGGTGCCATGTCCGACCCCTACACTTATTATGAAGAAAAATCACTTGTTATGCGAAAGTGTCTGGAAGTTATTTCAGAATTTAAATATCCACTTAATATTATTACAAAAAGTAATTTAATTTTAAGAGATCTTGACTTACTAGAACAAATTAGTAAAGCGGGAGCTTGTGTGGTATTTACTATAACAACAACAGATGATACGTTAAGTAAAATAGTTGAGCCTTATGCTCCATTGCCTTCCAAACGATTAAAAGCAATGAAAATATTATCAGAGAAGGGAATAAAAGTGGGCGTGACATTAATGCCTGTACTACCATTTTTAGAAGATACTGAAAAAAATATTTTAAGTGTTGTTAGAGAAGTGAAAAAGTATGGTGGAAATTTTATTATTCCTGGTTTTGGAGTAACGCTTAGAGACAGACAAAGAGATTATTTTTATAAAGAACTTGAAAAAAGCTTTCCTAATTTGAAAGAAAAATATGAAAAAAAGTATGGTAACAACTATAGCTGTAGCCCAGATAATGTTAAAGTATTAAAAAGTATTTTTGAAAAAGAATGTAG
Source organism: Eubacteriales bacterium (assembly GCA_031546905.1). Classification (GTDB taxonomy): domain Bacteria; phylum Bacillota; class Clostridia; order Lachnospirales; family JAVBJQ01; genus JAVBJQ01. The sequence goes on from JAVBJQ010000005.1 coordinate 11,140, forward strand.
TATATTAGGATTAGAAACTAAAATGAGAGATTTTGCCAACGAACATAGATATGAGCAATTAGAATTCAAATTTTGAATATATTTTATAGATTTTGATAAAATATAATATGTAATAAAAAATTGCTATAATAATTTTATGTAAACGTAAAGGGTGGTATAATGTCAAAAGCAAGTAAAAATAATAAAAAGAAAAATAAACATGATAATGCCCATGGAGATTTTGTCGATATGAATACGAATTCTAGTACAAAAAAAACTGCACAACATAAATAAACTTTAAAGGTTTGCCTACAAGTAATTTTGGCAAACCTTTAAAGTTTATTATTAAGTTTCATTTATCTTTTTTGACGTTATATTTTTAATTTGGGATTTACCTACAACTTCAGTGGTTCCATTCATATGCTTTATTCTATATTGCATATTTTGACTTTCATTACTATCTGCTAGCAAAAATGGTGAGTTGCTTAAATCTTCAAGAATCGCTACTTTTTCGCTAGTTTTTACATCAATACCTTCTCCCATTATAAAATGAAGCCATTTACTACTCCAGTAATAATCATGAGAAAATTGCCTTGTTCTTAACACATCAAAATCATAATCATCAGGAATATTGTTTAAATTTGTTTCTTTAGAGTTAGCAAAAGTTTGAATAGTGAGAATCCTCAATACTGGATATGTACTATCTTCAAATTTTATATTACCTTTATCAGTAACCCTAATCCAATGACTTTCATCAATGGCTTTTTTCTTATCCCATAATTCATTCCAGTATGCTTTATAATTTTCTGTTACATTTAAAACTAAATCAAATTTATCTTTATTAAAAATATAAGCTCTAATATAGGTGCCTTCTTCAAATGCGCCTGTTAACTGGTCTACATATTCACGGACAATAATAATACTTTGATCTAAGTCCTTAATTTTCATTGTTTGAATATCTTCTATATCAAAAAAAGTATCTAAAATAGTCTTAAAGACATAGTTAGTATTCTTTTTCTCGTAGACAGCAACAAGGGATTTCTTAGGACCTATTGCTAATACAATAATCGCTTCCTTTTTATCATCACCAAGAATATCCTCTAACATAACGGCTACGTTCATGTCCTTTACATCTTTTAATAAGTCATTTTTTTTAGATGATTGTAGAACATGTGATATAATATCTTTTTTTAACTCTAATTTTGTGTCGTGATCTCCTTTTACGAACTTATCAATTAAATCCACAGATAAGTTCGGATTTTTCGCATACATCGTAACGGATGTTAATAAAATTAGAAATGATAGGCTAAATGCTAATATAATAATAAATTTTTTCTTCATATAATCCCCTGCTCTTATCCTACTTTTATAAATGTATATGTAAAAAATAAAAAAAAATGAAAAAGCTTTTATAAAATTATTATAATTTTATAAAAGCTTTTTCATTTTTATCGTTCTACTTTATCTGAAAGATAATGGGAATTTTTAGCTCTTGATCTGTCTCTAAGTCTATCTTGTGATTCTTTCACAAGCTCACTTGTTGATTGATTAAACTTAACAATGCAACTATGGCAATATCTTCCTGTAGAAATAGCAGTTCCACAAGTTTCACAGGCTAATAATTTTGCCATTCCAGCAACTGCAAGAAGGCGTCCATCTTTAAGGTATTTTAATATTTTTTTCACCGAAACCTCTGTAGCTTCCGAAATTTGGGTAGCTGTAGCATTAGGGTTATCATAAATGTATTGTTTAACAAGTTCAAATATTTTTTCTTCTTCTCTCGTACATGCGTCACAAATCGGACTGCTCATATAAGAAAACACCCTTCCGCATCTAGGACAATTTCGCATTTCCATCAAAATCCACACTCCTTCAAAATAAATATTTCAACCGGTACGATAATTCATTTTATCATATTCATTAAATTTAATCAAAAGTTTATAAGTTTATTTTATCAAAAATTTTATATTTAAGCAAAATCCTCATTATTGGATATCCTAATAGTGTGACAACAACAAATTCTCCAGCCATAACAGAGAGCGTTGTTAAAACCAATGGATACTTAAATACAGCCCATAACTCAACTCCAATAAAAGCACAGAAAATGGTGGGCCATAGGGTCGCAACAAATAAATTCTTCGTTTTGGATATAAATAAAACTGCAAGGAAGGAAGCAAAAGTTCCAACAACAACATCGATCATGCCAGCGGGTGAAAAGAAATTTGAGAAAAAGCACCCTAAAACAAGGCCTGGAACAAATACTGGATTGATAAAAGCTAATAATGTCATTATTTCAGAAATGCGAAACTGAAGGGGCCCATAGCTGACAACGGCAAATATGGTAGTAATAGCAAAATAAGCCGCCGCCGTAATACCTGTTATTGTAATATTCTTAATACTAATTTTCATTTTCAAAAGTAACTCCTAACTATCTTGGAACAAATCCGATTTTCTTATGGACTTTTCTTAATGTTTTTTGTGCCATGTAGTTGGCTTTTTCAGCATTAGATTTTATAAGATTATCAACATATTCTTTATCTTCTGAAAGTGCTTTGAACTTTTGTTGAACAGGTCTTAAACAATCAACAATTGTTTCGCCAATTGCTTCTTTAAATTTCCCATACCCAAATCCATCAAAATCTTTTTCAGCTTCAGCAAAAGTTTTTCCGGTAATGGAGCAATAAATGGTTAACAAATTACTAACTCCTGGTTTGTCTTCGCTATATCGTATGCCACTTCCAGAGTCCGTAACTGCCCTCTTCACCTTATTCATGATTAAATCTGGTTCATCTAAAATATAGACTACATTATTTTTATTATCATCTGATTTAGACATTTTCTTAGATGGCTCTTGCAGAGACATAATCTTAGCGCCAACTTTAGGAATAAATGGTTCCGGTACTTTAAATAAATTACCATATATATTATTCATTCGCATCGCAATATCGCGAGTAAGTTCCAAATGTTGGCGCTGGTCTTCTCCAACAGGAACTAAATCTGTTTGATACAATAAAATATCTGCTGCCATTAAAACTGGATAAGTAAAAAGACCCGCGTTTATGTTTTCGGCAAATCTCTGTGATTTTTCTTTAAATTGAGTCATTCGTGAAAGTTCACCATTATAAGTAAAACAATTTAAAATCCAAGAAAGTTCAGCATGACCTGAAACATGTGACTGCATATAAATAATATTTTTTTCTGGGTCAAGTCCAGCAGCAATATATTGAATAAACAAATCTCTTGAAAATTTTCTAAGTTCAGCAGGATTTTGCCTAACTGTAATAGCGTGCATATCAACTACACAATATAAACAATTATATTCATCTTGCAAAAGGGCCCAATTTTTAAGGGCACCTAAGTAGTTTCCTAAATTCAAATAATAAGACGGTTGCATACCGCTAAAAATAATTTTTTTATCATCAGACAAAATACAGCCCTCCTCTAAAACATCGGGATAACAGAACCTTTATATTTTGTATTTATAAAGTCTCTTGTTGCATCACTTTTCAAAACATCAACTAACGTTTTAATTTCTGGTCTGGTGTCGTCACCTGCTCTTATGGCTAAAATATTTACATACGTTTTTGCTGCTTCTGAATTTTCTCCTTCTGTTATTAGTGCGTCTTTAGAAGGGATTAAGTTAGCTTGTAAAGCAAAGTTGCCATTTATAACCGCAAAGTCAACGTCTTGTAATGAACGTGGAACTTGTGCTGCTTCAAGTTCTGTAAATTTTATGTTTTTATTATTTTCAGTCATATCGTTTATCGTAGCTTTAAAACCAACCTCATGATTTACTTTAATAAGTCCAGCTAATTCAAGGAGATACAATGCTCTTGCTTCATTTGTTGTATCATTAGGAACCGCAATTGTTACGCCATCTGTAATTTGGTCTAAGGATTTTATTTTCCCTGGAAAAAGTCCTAGAGGTTCAAAATGTAAATCTGCAGCGACAACTAAGTTTGAATTATTCTCTTTATTAAAATCATTCAAATAGGGTGTATGTTGAAAGTAGTTTGCATCAATATCCTTATTAATTAGTGCCAGATTTGGTTGGATATAATCTGTAAATTCAACTAATTGTAAGTCGATTCCCTTTTCTTTCATCAGTGGAATAATAAATTTAATAATTTCACCATGTGGTTCAGGTGAAGCACCAACTTTTAAAACTGTTAACGCAGAACCGTTTTGATTGTTTTCTAGCTTTGCGGGTTGTTTTGTGCTACAAGCAGCTAACATAGAAAGTGATAATAACAAAGCAACACTCATTGAAATACTTTTAAAAAATCTTTTCATAAAAATAACCCCTCACTTTAAAATATTATTTTCTTTTATCAATCTTCTTACATACGAAATTTCCAATCATTTGAATGATTTGAACAATAACCACTAATATAATAATCGTAAAAATCATCATTTTCGTTTGATATCGATAATATCCATATCTAATTGCCAAGTCACCGAGTCCACCGCCCCCAACAGTCCCAGCCATAGCCGAGTAACTTACAAGGGTTATTGTTGTTATAGAAACCCCTAAAATAATAGAGGGAACTGCCTCCGGAATCATAACTTTTGTAATAATTTGCCATGGTGTTGCTCCCATACTTTGAGCTGCCTCAATTACGCCTTTGTCCATTTCGTTTAGAGACGACTCAATTAACCTTGCAACAAATGGTGTTGCTGCGATAACCAAAGGTACAATAGAAGCTGTTGAACCTATACTTGTTCCGACAATAAGTCTTGTAAAAGGTATTAATGCAACTAATAAAATAATAAAAGGTATAGAACGCCCAACATTTACAATTGCACCTAAAACTGCATTTAGATGTTTTTGAGGCATTATACCTTTTTCTCCTGTTACAACAATCATAATGCCAATAGGAAGTCCCAAAAGATATGAAAAAAAAGTGGATAATATCGTCATATAAACCGTTTCTGACGTACTTTTTAAAATAAGCGGTAAGAAGTCTTTAATCACAAACACAACCTCCATCCCCTATAAGTTGCTTGGTAATATCCATTTTAGGATTTAAAAGCACATCATGCGTGTATCCTTCTTCAACAATGGAAGATTTGTCAATGACAGCAACCCTAGTACATATTTCTCTTACAACATTAATTTCATGCGTAATAATGACAATTGTTACACCAAGTCTCTCATTAATTTCTTTTAGTAGCTGTAAAATTGACTTTGTTGTCATGCTATCAAGGGCTGATGTTGCCTCGTCACAAAGTAAGACTTTAGGATTACTTGCCAATGCTCTTGCTATTGCTACCCTTTGTTTTTGACCACCACTTAATTGGGCTGGATATGACTTTGCCTTTTCACTTAATCCAACAATTTCAAGAAGTTCGGCAACTCTTTTTTTAATTTGGTCTTTTGGCATCTTGGTGAGCTCTAATGGAAAAGCGACATTTTTTTCAATATTTCGTTGCATAAGCAGGTTAAAATTTTGAAAAATCATTCCTATTTCTTTTCTAACAGAAATTAATTCTTTTTGTGATAAATTAGTTAGGTCTATGTCGTCAATAAAAATTTCACCAATTGTAGGCTTCTCTAAAAGGTTCATACACCTTATTAAAGTGCTTTTACCAGCACCACTTAAACCAATAATCCCAAAAATATCTTTCTTATTAATATGTATATTTATATTTTCAAGCGCAGAAACTGTTTTTTCTGCACTTGCATAATGCTTTGTTAAGTTTGAAATTCTTATCATTCTTATATCATACACCTTTTAAAATAATTTGTTGGATACACTTTTTAATATAATATTTAATAATAAACTAATTGTCAATAAAAATTAAATTTTTCGATGGCTTACAGTTTTTATTTTAAATAAACTAGATAGACCCGTATTCATTAGTAAGACCAAGAAAAGCATCTAGATATATTAAATCTTCTTTGGTTGTTATTTTGATATTGGAAAAACTTCCCTCTATAATTTTTATTTTAACTCCTATTTGCTCCACTAACATAGAATCATCTGTTCCTAAAAAATTATTTTTAAAGGCATACTCATATGCACGCCTAATAATTCCATATTGAAAGCTTTGAGGCGTTTGTATAGACCAAAGACACTCACGATTTGGAGTATTTAGAACAAAATGATGATCAGTACCTACTTTTATCGTATCTTTTACTTTAACAGCCAAAATACAAGCATGAAACTCCTTTGCACCGTTGATTGTTTTTATAATATCTTCTGAACGAATAAAAGGCCTTACTCCATCGTGAACTAAAACAATTTCGGTTTTAGGATTACAAGCCATCAACCCTTTGTAAACAGAATGTTGCCGTTCCGAACCTCCAACTACGATAGAGGTTACTTTATGTAACTTGTGCTTTTCTATTATTTCTTTTTTGCAAAAATTAACATTCTCATCAGATGTCACGACAATAATTTCATCTATTAAGTTGCAATTCTGAAATTTTTCTATTGTGTAGCATAAGATTGGTTTTCCATTGTATTCTAAAAATTGTTTGCTTATTTCGGTTCCCATTCGGTTTCCTTTTCCAGCAGCAACAATAATGACAGTATTCAAAGTAAAGTCCCCCTTTTCAATTATAGCTGTTAAGTATGCAGTTTAACAAATGTTCCTATTATGGACATTAATAAAAATTCGCCGAAAATTTTTTCGGCGAATTTTTATTAATAATATATGTGCCTATCTAATTTGAATTGGTATTAACTAAACAATAACTCCGAAAGCATTTCTTCAGCCATTTTTTTCTCAACATCTTGTGAAAGAGAAATTTCGCTAATAATAATTTGTTTTGCTGTGGAAAGGAGTTTTTTTTCAGCGCTTGAAAGCCCTTTTTCACTTTCACGCATGATAAGATTTCTTGCAACTTCTGCAACCATCTCAAGTTTACCTGTTCTAATCTTATCAAGATTTTCTTTATATCGTTGATTCCAATTTTCTGGCATATCAGAGGGATTTACAATGATACTGTTAATAATTTTTTTAACTTCATCTACTGTATAAACAGCTCTTATACCGATGAGTTCTGCTTTTTCAGCTGAAACCATAATTTTAAGATTTGCAGTTAATATTTTTACCACATAATAAGTTTCATTTTTTCCCTCTATTTCTTTTTGTTCCAATCCTTCAATAATGCCAGCACCATACATAGGATATACTATCTTATCGCCAATACAAAACATTTTCTCACTCCTTTATATAAAAAATACACATAATTATCCAAAAAAAATTGTCAATTTTATCTTAAAACAATTATAACATATGTTTTTTTTTTTAGCAAAATATTGTTGATAAAAATCATAATTTTGTAAAATAGGTTGATTTTTATTTAAAATTAATGTTAAATTATATATATATTCTTTCTATTATTGTAAAATTTATACATAAATATTGAAATAAAATATATTTAGTAGGTGTAAATGTAAATGAAAATAAAAATTAGTACCAAAAATTTTGAAATACGAAATATTTCTATGGAAGATTATCCTCGGATTTTAGAAATGTACAATGATGTTGGATTTTATTCTGAGGCAACAGGTGTGTATAAAAGTATTACCCTTACCCAATTGGAGGAAATTCAAAAAAAGTCATTAAAAGAAAAAAATTTTTATTGCGGAATTTTTAAAAATGACAGTGAAAGTGAATTTTTAGGTTGTGTTAGTGGAAAAGTTGAAACAGGAGTAAAAACAATTCTTTGGATTTCAATTTTAATGATTTCAAAAAAACATTTACGTCAAAAAATTGCTACAACTACTGTCGAACAACTTATTCATTTTTTTAAAAAAGAATATGATATAACTGATGTGTATGTCACCGTTAGCGCACTCAATAAGGTAGCTAATATTTTTTGGCAAAATATTGGGTTTAAACGAATACAATATTTATGGTCTAAGCGAAATAGTTCAGTTCAGTACAAAAAACTTATTTATTTATATAAAAAAGTTGTTTATTATAGCTAATTCTCTATTATGATACATATTGACAAAGAATAGATTTATAGATATAATATTTTTGTAATAATTTGTTAATAATTGTTAAGGGGGACATTATGAAACATTTATACCAAAGATTAGTAGTTTCTTCGATTGTTATGTCGTTTATTTCTATTTCTTGTTTTAATATTGTTTTTGCTGATAATAGAGGTCTTGTTGTTGGCGATAATATAAATCTTCGTAAATCCACTTCCACGACTTCAGAAGTTGTTGGGAAGCTAAATAATGGTGCTCCTGTTACTATTTTATCTAAAGATGGTGAGTGGTATCAAATTTCCCTGGAAACAGGTCAAAAAGCTTTTGTTGCAGATAAGTTCATTTCTGTTTCTGAAGTAAATGCCTTAATTAATGCAAATGATGTTCCTGTTTTTAAAAGTTCTTCTGCTGATTCAGAAGTTGTTGCTAAATTTAATGTTGGTGATGTGGTTTCTGTAAAAGAAAATACCGGTGATTATTTTTTAGTAAATAACAACAGTAATGTAATGGGCTATGTTAAGAAAGAGTTTTTAATGACTGAGCTACTTCAAAATATTGATTCTTCACCCAAGAACGCTCCTCAAGCAAAACAGCCTCGAAGTGAAATTAAAAATTACGCATTAGTTACAGCTCCTACGGGTGTTAACTTTAGGCAAGAACCTTCTCTTAATGCTAAAGTTCTAGCTGTGTTAGATAAAAATGCTACTTTAGATATTGTGGATGTTCAAGGTGAATGGATAAAAGTTGCTTTGGATTCTCAGCAAGGATATGTAAGCGCTGAATTTATTTCCATAGAAGAAGGTGCAAAACCTGATGGAACTGCTTCATCAAAAGCTCAAGAAATTATCGAATTCGCTAAGAAATATTTAGGCACTCCGTATTCTTGGGGTGGGACAAGCCTTTCAAAAGGTGTTGACTGTTCTGGTTTTGTATATGCTGTTATGAAAAATTTTGGAATTACCCTGAATAGAAGTTCAAAAGATCAAGTAAGTAATGGAGCACAAGTTTCAAAAAGTGATATTCAAGCAGGAGACTTGGTTTTCTTTGACACAGACGGTACAAATAATAAACAAATTTCTCATGTTGGAATTTATATGGGTAACGGAAGTTTTATTCATGCTTCTTCTGCACAAGGTTCCTCATGTGTTTCAATTAATTCACTTAATGAAGATTATTACGTTCGTACATATGTTACAGCTGCAAGAATTTTAAAGTAAGCTCTAAAACACAACTAATTAAAGTTGTGTTTTTTTATACATTTTTGGGAGAACATATTTACAAATTTTTTTAAAAATGTATAATATAGTTTATAGAAATTTTGAGTATACTACTATTTCATATCAATGGAGGTGTTTTTTTGAGAATAGGAATTGGTTATGATGTACATAAGCTTGTAAATGATCGAGATTTAATTCTTGGCGGTGTAAAAATTGATTATGAATATGGACTTTTAGGTCATTCGGATGCCGATGTTTTGGTACATGCTATTATGGATTGTTTACTAGGGGCTGCTGCTCTTGGCGATATCGGAAAACACTTTCCAGATTCTGATTGTAATTATAAATCTATTTCAAGTTTAACCCTTCTTTCCGAAGTAAAGCGAAAAATTGATGAACTTGGTTATCATATAATTAATATAGATTGTGTCATTGTTGCACAAAAACCAAAGCTATTACCATATATTGATACTATGAAAAAAAATATTTGTAATTGTCTTGAAATAAATCTTAACGCATTAAACATTAAAGCTACTACGGAGGAAGGTTTAGGTTTTACGGGACATGGGGAAGGAATGGCTGCAAAGGCTGTTTGTATCATTGAATAATTTTAAAGGCATTGAAGGAAAAAGTAATTTATTATTATATTGCAGAGAGAAACTACCATCGGCTGTGAGTAGTTTTATTATAAAATAAATGAAGTGCATTCTGGAGCTTTTCACGTGAGTTTTTTACTTTAAATTATTAGCGTGTTACGTAATTGGCAACGTTACTGCCTTCTTGAGTGTTAAACTTTTTTATTTTTTTATAATCAAGTTTAAAAACAGAGTGGAACCACGAATAAACTTCGTCTCTGATATTTTCAGAGGTGAGGTTTTTTATTTTTAAAAATTTTAGAAAAGGAGAATATTGATGGGTATAAAAAAAGAAATTGCAGTTATAAAATCAAAAGATCCTGCTATGAAAAGCACCTTTGAAGTATTGCTCTACCCTAGTCTTTGGGCAATACTTTACCATAAAATAGCACATAGATTCTATAAAAGAAAATTCTATTTTATAGCAAGATCTATTTCACAATTTTCAAGGTTTTTAACAGGAATTGAAATCCACCCTGGTGCTAAAATTGGAGAAGGACTTTTTATTGACCATGGATCAGGTGTTGTTATTGGAGAAACTTGTGAAATTGGAAATAACGTTCTTATTTACCAAGGAGTTACACTGGGTGGAACAGGTAAAGATATAGGAAAAAGGCACCCAACCATTGGCAATAATGTAATGATTGGCTCGGGTGTTAAAATATTAGGGCCTTTTAAAGTTGGAGATAATGTTAAAATAGGTGCAGGCTCTGTAGTTCTTTCTGAGGTTCCAGAAAACAGTACAGCTGTTGGCATTCCTGCAAAAATAATCTCAAGAAAAAAAGAAGATGCAACCCCTTCTGATTGTCTTGATCAATTAAGATTTCCAGATCCTATCCAAATGGAATTTTGCAGATTAAAAACAGTTATTGAACAACTTGAAAATCGAATTAAAACCCTAGAGGAAGAAAGGAAGTAAAAAATGCAAATATATAATACAGCAACCCGTAAAAAAGAAGAATTTCAAACACTTGAACCAAATAAGGTGAAAATGTACGTTTGTGGTCCTACCGTTTATAACTATATCCATATTGGAAATGCAAGACCTTATGTGGCTTTTGATACTATTAGAAGGTATTTAGAGTATAAAGGATACAAGGTAGATTATATTCAAAATTTTACAGATGTAGATGATAAGATTATTAAAAGAGCTTTTGAAGAAAAAACTAGCTTTGAAACTATTTGCAATAAATATATTGAAGAGACAATTAAAGATTCGGAAGGTCTCAATGTAAAAGCAGCAACATTTAATCCTCGTGTCTCAGCTGAAATGGATTCTATAATAGCCATGATTGACACGTTAATTACAAAGGGATTTGCTTATGAAAAAAACAGCACTGTCTATTTTAATACAGATAAGTTTGAAGGATATGGAAAATTATCAGGTAAAAATCCAGATGACCTAAAAGCTGGTGCAAGAGTTGAAATTAATACAGATAAGCAAAACCCACTAGATTTTGTTTTATGGAAGCCTTTTAAAGCAGAGTTTGGAGCTACTGAACCACGTTGGGAATCTCCTTGGGGTGCTGGTCGCCCTGGCTGGCACATTGAATGTTCAGCTATGTGTAAAAAATATCTTGGAGATACCATTGATATTCATGCTGGTGGAGAAGACTTGGTTTTTCCACATCATGAAAATGAAATTGCACAAAGTGAAGCTGCAAATGGTAAACCTTTTGTAAAATATTGGCTACACAATGGTTTTATCAATGTTGATAATCAAAAAATGTCAAAGTCAAAAGGAAATTTTTTCACATTAAGAGAAATAGCCGAAAAATTTCCTTACGAAGTTATTCGATTTTTTATATTAAATGGTCATTACAGAAGTCCTATTAATTTTAGTGCTGAACTGTTAGAGGCTTCACAAAATGGACTAAATAGAATTAAAAATTGTCTATTTAATTTACAACACTTAATTAATACTACTACAAATGAAATTTTATCAAATAATGAAAAAAGTTTAATGGAGGATATTTTAAAATATAAACTTCAATTTGAAAAAAGCATGGATGATGACTTTAATACAGCGGATGCTATTACTGCTATTTATGAACTGGTAAAATTTTGCAATATCAACGTAAATGAACATTCTTCAAAAGAATTTGCTTCTCAATGTATGGCTAAAATTGATGAACTTTGTGATATTTTAGGTATTTTAACAACTTCAAAAAGTTCAACAATGAATGATGTGGAAATTCAAGATTTAATCAATGAACGCCAAGAGGCAAGAAAATTAAAAGATTGGGCACTGGCAGACAAAATTCGAAATCAACTTACTGAAATGGGAATTACACTGGAAGACACTCCCAATGGTGTAAGATATATTGTTAATAGGTGATAAATGATGACTGACTTTAATAATTACTCTCCCCTTGCCTTGGCTTATATGGGAGATGTTGTATATGAAATACTAGTAAGAAAATATGTAGTTTTATTGGGTAATCAATCTGTCAATAATATGCACAAAAAATCTGAAACTTTTGTCAATGCCGTTACCCAATCAAAAATCTATTATGCTATAATAGATTCCCTTACAGAAGAAGAAGTTTCTATTTTAAAACGAGGTCGAAATGCAAAATCAACGCATCAACCAAAGAGTGCCTCAACTGCTGAATATCGAAATGCAACTGGTTTAGAGGCACTCTTTGGATACTTATTTTTATGTGGAAAAAATGACCGCATAGAAGAACTTTTTAATTTATGCAAAGAAATTACATTAAATGTTAATGAATTATTAGAAAACCAAGGAGGAAATAATGGATAACGAAAATGAAGATTTAGGTTTAAATCAACTTGAAGGAAGAAATGCAGTTTTGGAAGCACTAAGATCTGATAGACAGATTGATAAAATACTTTTTAAAAAAGGTGAAATCGAGGGGACTTTAAAGGTAATTCTTGCCATTGCAAAAGAGAAAAAAATTGTTGTATCTGAAACTAGTAAAATGAAACTTGATGAAATTTCAACAACCAATAATCATCAAGGGGTTATTGCTTATGTTCCTTCTGCTAAATATTATGAAGTAGAAGATATTTTAGATTATGCAAAGAGTAAAAATGAACCTCCTTTTGTAATTATTTTAGATGAAATTACAGACCCACATAATTTGGGTGCTATTATGAGAACTGCTGAGGTAGCTGGCGTTCACGGAATTATAATACCTAAAAGACGTTCTGTTTCCCTAACTTCTGTTGTAAGTAAAACATCAGCAGGTGCTATTGAGTATATGAGAGTTGCCAAAGTTACCAATATAAATCAAACTATCAAACAACTGAAAGATGCTGGGCTATGGATTGCTTGTGCGGATATGGATGGCACAGATTATTTTAAATCTGACTTAAAAGGTGCTCTGGGAGTGGTAATTGGAAATGAAGGAAGTGGTGTTTCTCGCCTTGTAAAAGAAAATTGTGATTTTAAAATTAAAATCCCTATGTATGGTAAAATTTCATCCTTAAATGCTTCTGTTGCTGCTTCTCTTATTATGTATGAAGCTGTACGTCAAAAACATTTTATGATATAATATACTAATAGTTTAATTTTACATATTAAACTATTTAAAAATTAATGTAGATTTTATAGCCGTTTAACTTTTGCTTTAGTAAAAGTTAAACGGCCATAAGTAAAAAAGTTTGATGCGTTTTTTATGTATCAAACTTTTATATCATCATTCTACAAAATTTTTCTAAATATATATGAAATTGGTGATTTGATGTGTCTTCTGAATTTTTGCTGGTAGATGGTTATAATATTATCTACGCATGGAACGAATTAAAAAACTTAGCTGAATATTCTTTAGAAGATGCACGGGATAAACTTTTGGAAATTTTATCTAACTATCAGGGATTTAAAGCAATTAATATCATTGTTGTATTTGACGCCCATAAAGTGAAAGGAAATTTAGGTAAAATATTTCTACATAATAATATTTACGTTGTATATACAAAAGAAGCCGAAACAGCTGATAATTATATCGAAAAAACAGCTAGTGGCCTTACCAAAGGTAATTTTGTTCGAGTTGCTACATCTGATGGACTTGAACAAATTATTATTTTAGGGCAAGGTGCAATTCGGGTTTCTGCCAGAGAGCTAAATAATGAAGTAAAGCAAGTTGAAAAGAAAATCCAAGAACAAGTATTGAAAAGTAGACCTGTTAAAAATAATATGTTATTAGATAACCTTAGTGAAGAGATTGCCCTACAGTTTGAAAAGATGCGTAGGCAAAAAAATTAGTTTTGAGGTGCTTAGATGAATTACGCTACAGAAAATTATTTTTCTGAAAAATACGCTGATATGACAGATGAAGAACTAATAAAAATTATACGTAACGGCGATTCATACGCCCAAGATTTTTTAATCAATAAATACAAAGGGGTTGTACGTGGTAAGGCAAGAAGTTATTTTATTATTGGTGCCGACAAAGATGACCTTATTCAAGAAGGCATGATAGGACTTTATAAAGCAATTAGAGACTATCAAGAAGATAGGCTGGTTCCCTTCTATGCTTTTGCAGAAATTTGTATTACACGCCAAATTATTACTGCTATTAAAGCGGCCACACGTCAAAAGCATATGCCTTTAAACTCGTATATCTCACTAAACCGAAATGCTTTTGAAGAAGATTCGGATAAAGCCTACATAGATCTAGTTGTTGAATCAAAAATTTCGAACCCCGAAGACCTGTTTATTGGGCAAGAAGAAAGAAATTTTATTGAGTCTTATATGAATGAAACTTTAAGTAAGTATGAATGTAAAGTTTTGTCACTATATCTGCAAGGTAAAAGTTATTATGATATTGCTAGTGTAACCAACCGTGATGCAAAATCCATTGACAATGCGCTTCAACGTGTTAAACGTAAAATTGAAAAAGCCTTAAAACAAAATGATGCTGTGAAACTACAAAAGCACTACAAATAAAAAAGTTTACCCCCCTTGAATATAGGTTCTATCCATATTCAAGGGGGGTTTTTCTATCATCAAATAAAAATTTTTCGATAATTATTGACATTTTAATACTGATATGTTTTAATATGTATTGTTGTTTAGCAAATGTAAACAAAAAGTTTAGTTTGTCCAAACCATCATTGAGGTGAAACCATGAATATTGGAGAAAAAATCAAACAGCTACGTGTAAAAATGAGTTTAACGCAAGAAGAACTTGCGAATCGGTGTGAACTTTCAAAAGGATTTATTTCTCAAGTTGAACGTGACTTAAACTCACCTTCCATAGCTACGCTGGTAGCAATATTAGAAAGTTTAGGAACAAATTTAAAGGATTTTTTTAATGATTCTCAACAAGATAAAATTGTATTCCATAAGGAAGATGTTTATATCCAAGAAAATTTAGAATTAGGGCATAAAATTAGTTGGATTGTGCCAAACTCTCAGAAAAACAAAATTGAACCAATTTTAATTTCTTTAGAAAAATCTGGAAAATCAAAAGTATATGATCCCCATCAAGGAGAAATATTTGGCTATGTCCTTTCGGGTTCTATTAATATTTTTTTAGGAGCAAGGAAGTTTAAGGCAAAAAAAGGAGAAAGTTTTTATTATAATGCAACTACAACACATTATATAGAAAATGCATCAAATTTAGAAGCTACTATCTTGTGGCTTTCTACGCCACCTAATTTTTAATTTATCAAAATTTAAGGAGTAATGTGTTAAATGAGCATACGTTTGATTGACCTTGTAAATATTAACAAAAATTTTGATGATGAGTTGATTTTGAATAATGTAAATTTATACATTAGAAAAAATGAATTCATAACGCTTTTAGGGCCAAGCGGTTGTGGTAAGACAACGACCCTTCGGATTATAGGTGGTTTTGAAAGTCCTTCCTCTGGAGATGTTCTGTTTGAAGGCAAATCGATGATCCATCTACCTCCATATAAAAGACGTGTCAATACTGTTTTCCAAAAATATGCGTTATTTCCCAACATGAATGTAGAAGAAAATATTGCATTTGGACTTAGAATCAAAAAAATGAACGAGAAACTAATTAAAGAAAAAGTTGCTTCCATGCTTAAGTTGGTTAATTTAAAGGGCTATGAAAAGCGTGATATTACCTCATTAAGTGGTGGCCAACAACAAAGAATTGCGATTGCCCGAGCACTTGTTAATGAACCAGAAGTTCTTCTTTTAGACGAGCCTTTGGGAGCACTGGACTTAAAACTTCGTAAAGATATGCAAATTGAACTTAAAAATATGCAACAAAAATTAGGAATTACATTTATTTTTGTTACCCATGACCAAGAAGAAGCACTTTCTATGTCTGACACTATCGTTGTTATGAATGGTGGTGTAATTCAACAAATAGGAACACCACAAGATATCTATAATGAACCTAAAAATGCTTTTGTTGCCGAATTTATTGGAGAAAGCAATATTGTGGATGGCGTTATGAGATCACCTGCAGTTGTTTCTTATTTAAACCATACTTTTGACACAAATGAAAAAAATCTTTCAACAGATGAAATGGTTGATATCATTATTCGTCCAGAAGATATTAAAATTGTCTCTAAGGATACAGGTGTATTAAATGGCATTGTTAAAAATGTTACTTTTAAGGGCGTTCACTATGAAATGCTTGTACATGCCGATGATTCTATATGGAAAATCCAAAACACAAAAATGGCCCCTGTTGGAGAAACAATTGGCTTATCCTTTGCTTCTGAAGATATTCATACAATGAAGAAGGTGGATAACAAATGAGAAACAAGTGGATTTCATATCCGTACACCATTTGGATTGCACTTTTTATCGTTATTCCTCTTATTCTTGTTTTATATTACAGTTGTATTTTAGAATTAAACGGTAAAATTATTTTTACCTTTGAACATATTGCAAGAATTTTCGAGCCAATTTATCTAAAAGTTATATTCCACACTATTTGGTTGGCTTTTATTGCCACTGTAATTTGCTTTCTGATTGGCTACCCTATTTCTTATATATTGGCACAAAAAGAATATAAAAATAGAAGTATTTTAATCTTCTTTTTTATTGTTCCGATGTGGATGAATTTCCTTTTAAGAACGTATGCGTGGCTTACATTGCTTGAAAAAAATGGAGTTATTAATAATATTTTGGTCTTTTTGCATTTACCTAAAATTGATATATTGTACACAGAACAAGCTGTTGCGTTAGGCATGGTTTATAATTTTTTACCATTTATGATTCTTCCAATTCACTCTGTTCTCAAAAAAATAGATTACAGTTTAGTGGAAGCTGCTCAAGATTTAGGTGCAAATTCTTTTACTGTTTTCTTAAAAGTTATTTTTCCTTTAAGTATGCCTGGAATTGTTTCTGGTATTACGATGGTGTTTATGCCGGCTGTTACAACGTTTGTTATTTCTAACTTACTTGGTGGCGGTCAATTTATTCTTATTGGAAATTTAATTGAACGACAATTTTTACATGTTGGGGATTGGAACTTCGGCTCTGCAATTTCTTTGGTTCTTATGTTTGCGATTCTCGTAACTTCGACAATTGCTTCAAAATTTGACAAAGGAAGCGAGAAGGAAGGAGGTTCCCTATTTTGAAAAATTTAATTAAAAAAGCCTACTTACTCATTGTTCTCCTCTTTCTATATGCGCCAATTGCTGTGTTAGTTGTATTTTCTTTTAACGCTTCAAAATCAAGGGGACATTGGGGTGGGTTTACTTTAAAGTGGTATTCTGAGCTTTTTGCTGACCCTGCTATTTTAAGTGCTTTATACAATACGATTGCTATTGCAGTTTTATCAGCGCTAGTAGCTACCGTCATTGGAACTGCAGCAGCTACTGCCATACATTCTATGCCCCCAGTTAAAAAGCGGATTGTTATGCTTTTTACAAATATACCTGTTTTAAATCCTGATATTGTTACAGGTATTGCTTTGATGATTTTATATATTTCTTTTTTTTCTTTTATAAAACATGGTAGTTTAGGGTTTGGTACTTTGCTCTTATCCCATATTATTTTTAATGTTCCATATGTAATTTTATCGGTTATGCCTAAGCTTCGTCAGCTAGATGCAAACTTATATGAAGCAGCCCTTGACTTAGGTTCAACCCCAATAAATGCTTTTTTCCGTATTATCATTCCTCAAATTACACCTGGTATTGTTACAGGAGCAATTTTTGCTTTTACCCTTTCCCTTGATGATTTTATTATTAGCTTTTTTACAACGGGTTCCGGTGTGGCTAATCTTTCTATTAGCATTTATACGATGGCCAGACGTGGCATTAATCCTAAAATTAACGCCCTTTCAACCATTATGTTTTTAGTTGTTTTAGTGCTTCTTTTTCTTGTTGATAAGAGAGAAAAAGCTAGCCTTAAGAAAATTTCGACACTGGGAAAGGAACATGCTCAATGAACCAATACAGGAAATTAATTTTACTTTTTATTTTGTTTACTGCTTGTATTTCTTTATCGTCTTGTTCCTCTAAAAAAGAAGCTGAAGAAAGTTCCTCTGTAGTTTTAAATATTTACAATTGGGGTGATTATATTGACCCAAACGTAATTTCAATTTTTACAAAGGAAACAGGCATAAAAGTTAACTTGGAAACCTATGCAACCAATGATGAAATGTATGTAAAAGTTAAAAATGGCGGAACAAGCTACGATTTACTTTGTCCTTCTGACTTTATGATTGAGCGTATGTTACATGAAAATTTATTACAAAAAATTGACACTACTAACATTCCTAACTATAAAAATATTTCAAAGAGATTTAAAAACTTATCTTTTGATCCTAACAATGAGTATTCAGTTGCTTATATGTGGGGAACGATTGGTATTATGTACAATTCAAAAGTGATAAAAGAACCTGTTGACTCTTGGAATATTTTATGGGATAAAAAATATGCTAGAAATATTTTTATGCTAGATAGTGAACGTGAATCTATTGGTGTTTCTTTAAAAAGACTTGGTTTTCCACTTAACTCAAGAGATCCAGCGCAACTTCAAAAAGCGAAACAAGCTTTAATGGATCAAAAGAAACTGGTTCTTGCCTATACAATTGATGATGCTCGAGACAAAATGATTGCTGGCGAAGCGGCACTTGGTGTTGTTTGGTCGGGTGATGCTATCTACTCCCAAGCAATTGACCCTGATTTAAAATATGTTATCCCAAAAGAAGGAAGTAACTTATGGTTTGATGGTCTTGTTATTCCTAAAACTTCTAAACATAAAAAAGAAGCTGAAATGTTTATTGACTTTTTATGCAGACCAGAAATAGCATTAGCCAACACCAATTTTATTGGCTATAGTACTGCAAATGAAAAGGCGAGAGAATTATTACCACCAGAAGTTGCGAATGACCCTGTTTATTGGCCTAGTGATGAGGACTTAAAAAACTGCGAACTATTTCAAGATATGGGCCCTTTCAAAAAAGAATATGATAGAATGTGGATTGAAGTTTTATCTAGTAAATAAAAAAGAGCTGTCGCTATTTTATAGCGATGGCTCTTTATCCGTTTAAAATCAAACATCGAATTGCTCCATGCAAGTACGGCTTAAACTGTTGTATCGGAAGTGGTTGCTCAAACATAATAGAATTATAGCAAGCCCCTGAAACTAACTCCATTACCATGAAAATCGTTATTTCAGGGTTTTTCATATAAATTCCTGTTTGTTCTAAATGACTTATAATCATTTCAAGAACATATCGAGATTTATCTTGATTAGAAGTATTTAAAGTCAATGACTTAAAAACACCGTAAGATAAATTTTTATGAATAAAATTCATTAGTTCCTTGTCTTCTGAAAGTTCATCTACAATATAATCTACAATTTTACCTAAATATATTGTTCCACTATATGTTTCTTTTTCTTCACTAAGCTTTTCAATGGCTTGGTTAAATAATTTATTGGCGTGTTGTCCAATTAATTTATCAATTATCTCATACTTGTCTTTAAAATATAAATAAAACGTTCCTTTTGCTACCCCTGCTTGTTTTACAATGTCATCAATGGTCGTTTGGTGAGTTCCTTTTTGAATAAATAGTTGAAAAGCTGTTTCATATAATTTAGTTTCTTTCATTAATTTATTTTCAGATACTTTGCCCAATATAATTCTCCTTTGTATAACGCTCCTTAATATAAACCTTTTTTAAAATAAAAATTGAAATAGGTAAATAGATCACAGTATATAAAATCATTTTTGCTATATCTCCACCTACAGAAGAAAAGGTGGCACCTTTCATTAAAACATCACTAAATGGACGTGCAAAATAAATAAAAGGCCATATTATTTTAACAACCGTAACAAGTGGTAAAGGCATTTGACTTATAGGCCATACATAGCCTGAAGTTAAAAAGATAGGCATGGCAAGGGTAAAACTAAACTGTGCAAATTTTACTTCATTTTTAAACAAAGCAAAGAAAAGAATGGCTGGACACAGTAAGGAAAGTGCAAATACAATGGCCATCAACAATGCTAAAAAAATATTTCCAGTAATCGGGATCGAGAAAAGTCGGTAACTTAAAAATAAAGTGAATCCAAATGTAGTAACAAGACAAAAAGTTATGGCAAAAAATTTTGCTCCTATTTTTATTAGCGTATGTTCTTCTGCTAAATCTCTTGTATTTCTCCCTATTAAAAGGGACATACCGGATAAATTAATTTGCTGAACAAACACAGCTACAAACCCAAGAATTAAGTAATTCATGTAAGTCATCGTAGGATCATATAGCGTTCTGTCCGTAAATTGAAAGGCAAGTGCTATATTTTTTGCCTCATTTTTAGGTAAAGAGCCTTTTGCCTCTATCATTTGAATACTTGCTCCAGCAGAAACAGTTTGAACAATTGGTACTGCCCCTGCATATACATTATTGGCAATTACGGTGTTGGTTCCGTTTGTTAACAATAGCACCTTGCTTTGATTTCCTTTTTTTATGTTTTCATAAAAATTAGGTTGTATATAAATTCCTGCAAATACTATATTTTTTTCAATAGCTTCTTTTAATTCTGCCTCGTTTTGCGCCGTATATACAACCTGAAAATGCTCATTGTCATTAAAATAAGAAACTAGGGTACGGCTTAACGAAGTATTATCTTGATCTAACACTGCGATAGGAACATCATCTACATAGCTTTTTATATAAGCGCCACCAAACCACAATGTCAAAAAAATAGGCGCAATAAATAATAAAACAAGTAGTTTTCTGTTGGTAAAAATAAACTGTAATTCTTCTTTTAAATAATTAAGAAACATAAGATTCCTCATTTCCAAGTTGCCTCTTTTTTCTGTCTTCTCGTAATTCCTCTACAAACAACCCTAACACGCAAATAAAAAATGCAAATGCTCCTACCAAAAATAAATACTTTAAATCCCCATTCAAATCCTTAATATTACCAGCTAATAAAATAGTTCTAACATTATCGGCTACATGATAGAACGGAATCAGAACAGCAAGCTTTTGATAAATTTCTGGCATGGCTATTGTTGGCCATGTATATCCAGCCATTATTGTATTTGGAATAATAATAATTCCGATTACAATAATACACCCACTTTTATCATGAACCCATGCTGATACTGCGCAGGCAATGGATGACACTGCAAAAGCTAGAAAAATACCCAACATCATAATATTTTTAAAGCTCCCTTCACAAGGGAAATGAAAGAACTTTATGATTAAATTCATGTTAATCATAAACGTCAATGATCCTAGTAAACTATAGAATAAAACTTTTCCTAAAGCATACCCTATTTTTGATTTTTTTCTAAAAGTTTTTATACTTAAAACAGCACCTAATGCAAGTGCTGTTTGGGTAATAGAAATAGAAATACCTGGTAAAATAAAGTAACTAAAATTTTTTGTAGGGTTATATAAATTTCTATTTTCTATTAAAATTGGCATGGCAGTTTGATAGCTTTCAAGAGGTGTCATTTTGAGCCTACCTTCTAATTGTTTAATAGAAGCTCCTGTTCTCATAGTTGTCAGAATTTCGGTGGCTTTTGCTTTTGCAGTACTGCTAATAGACATATTGGCTCCATCATAAATCATTAATATAGATGGGGATTTTAGTGTGGTAACCCCGGCCTCAAATCCTTGTGGAATTATCATTCCACAACTTGCCTTCCCCCGTCGGATTAAATCTTCGATTTGTTCTTCTGTTTCTACATAGCCAACACGAAAGGTTTCACTGTTAGAAAAATAATCTGAGACACTTCTACTTAAATTAGAATGATCATAGTCAACCACTGCCAAGGGAATGTGATCCATTACTCCCTTTTCCATTTCATATCCAACTAGTAAGGTCACACTGATGGGTATAATCATTAATATAACAAACAGCATTTTTTCGGAAACCATTTTCTTACATTCATCCGTAAAAGATTTTATCACTTATCCCCCAACCTTACTTTATAAAATCAACAAAAGCCGTCATGCCAGCTAATATTTTACCATTTTCACCTGACTCATCAAAAACAACTTTTACCCCATAAGAAACAATATCAAAAGCACCATTTTGATTAGTAGCTCTTTTTATAGCAAAGTCTGGTTGTTTATTAATGGCTAAAACTTTTCCGTTAAATACTTCATCAGGGTATGCTGAAAATTTAATGTTTACCTTTTCATTTTCTGAAATATTAGAAAGGTCCGTTTCTTTTACATTTACCAAAACCCATGCACTACTCATATTGCTTAAACTCCCAATGGAGGTTCCACTATTGACAAGTTCACCTTCATTTGAATGAATAGCTGTTATGACTCCACTTTCGGGTGCTAAAATGATAGTGTCTTTTAAGTAGGCCTCAACTTCTTTTAACGCTGCTTTGGCTTGCTCTATTTGAGCTTTTCGTAATTCTACTCCTGCTACCGCTTGACTTAATGTGGCCTTTGAAGCTTGAAGGCCTGCCATCGCTTGGGTCAGTTGGGCTTCCGATGCTTGATGTCCTGCCATTGCTTGGATAAGTTGGGCTTCTGATGCTGATTTTGCAGCATTGGCTTGTTCGATACGAGTTTCACTTACAGTAACTCCAGATTTTGCTTGTTCATTCGTTGCCATCGCTGCCATTTTATCTTCGTTTCTAGCGCCCTCTTTTGCCATACTGAGTGTTTGCTCCGATACATCTAATTGTGTTTTTACTTCTTCTAATTTTTGTTTTGAAACCGCTCCTTTTTCTTCTAAGGACAACACACGTTCATAGGTCGACTTCATTAAATCATATGCTGCTTGTGCTTGTGAAACTTCTTGTTGTCTTGCACCATTATTTGCTTTTTCTGCTACTGCTTCTGCTACTTGTTGCTGATTTTCAGAAGCTGCAAGGCCTGCTTCTGCCTCTTTCACTTTTCCTGTTGCTGCATCAATTCCTGCTTTCACTTGATTTACCAAAGCTTCTGAAGAAGCGACACCGGCCTTTGCTTGTTTCACCAAAGCTTCTGATGCCAAAACTCCTGCTTTTGCCTGTTCTAGCTGACCATTCCCAGCATTAAGCCCAGCTTCTGCTTGTGCAATAGCTGCTTGAGCCTGCTCTTTTTTTGCAACAAGCTCATCACTAGAAATTTCTACGAGTTTGTCACCGGCTGTTACTTTGTCCCCTTCTGAAACATAAATTTTCATGATTCTTCCTGGTAGTTTACTATTAATACTAACTTCTTTTGCTTGAACAGTTCCTTGTGATACATAGCCGGTATTTTCAAAAAATACAGCTTGTGTTTCATTTTTGTCGGCAGCAAACATATCTACATTTTTTATTAAAACCACACCTAATACAACTACAACTACTAAGACTATCCCCGCCAATGTATATTGATTCTTTATTATTGTTACTAATTTATTTTTCAATTAGCTTCCACCCCTTTTATTTAATATGTCAAAACACCAATGTCATTTAAATATTTTGCTTTGGCAATGTTATATCCATTTGTTAATTCAATTACCTTTTCTTCTACTGATGCCATGTTTTCATCTGCGACAATGACTTCCATAATTGTTCCAGACATTTGTTGTAGATTTACATTTTGTAGTAAAGCTGTATCAGAACCAAATCCTGCATCATATTTATATTTTGCAATTTCTAGTGCTTCCTTTGAGTTTACTAATAAATCATCTGTATCTTTTAATGATTGTTTTAGCGCACTTAACGTTTCATAAGACTGGCGAATAGAACTTTCTACTTCGATCTCACTATTTTTCTTTTCAATTTCGGACCCTTTTAAAAGTAAATCAGCTTCTTTATATTCATTGTCATCATCGTTATAATCGGAATCGCGAACAGCAGTCATTAGTGCATTATAAATATCTTTTTGTGCAATGGCAGTTTTAATTTCAAGCCTTGCCATTAATCCATTTACGATACCTTGTTTTAAATCAAATTTCTCACTTTTAGAAAGAGCAACTTCTTGTAATGTAATATTTTTATCCATTGGGATATTCATACTTTTTTTTAGCTCTATTAAAGCATTGTTATAATTTTTTAACCCCATATTATAATCGATTAATGTACTACTATAATAAGATTTTGCCATAAGCATATCATCTTTTGCTTTTGCCCCTGCTTCATAAGAATACTTTGCAAATTCGTATTGGGTTTTTGCTCTTTCAACGGTTTTACTTTTTACATCTAATAGCTTTTGAAATTTAAGCCCTTCATAATAATTATTTTGTATTAATAATGCAATTTGATTTTTATATATCCCAAAGGAATAAGCAGTTGTTGCATTTGATTTTTCAGCCATTGTACTTAAAAGAACGCCAACTGGATCTGGTTGTAAATTGCTAATAACACTTAGTCCTAATTTGTTTGCAATATTTGCCATCAGTAATGTGATGGATGCATCATATTTTGATTTTTGCTTATTAAATTCCCGTGTTGAATAATCTAGCGTTGCCATTCCGTTATTGAGTGCTACCCGTTGTTCATCTATCGTTGTTTGAACTCCCTGTATAACTTGATTGTAAAAAGATTCAAGCCCAACGGATGTCAATGAACTTAAAATATCTTGCCCTATATTAATTGTTAGAACCAATGTTCCATCTGCTGGATTTTTAACGGGTATATCTACTGGTGCGATACCATTTTTCAAGGCTGTTTCCGCAGCATCTAGCTGATTAATAGAGGAAAAAACTTTATCAGTTCCTGTATTTAAAGAAGCCTGAGCATAAAGAAGTTGTTGTGAAGAATCTGAAATAACTTGCTTCTTATCTTTAGCATTTTCTTCCACTAGCTTACTTATTAGTGTTTTGTTATTTACTTTTTGTAATGTTATACTGTTCTCAAGACCTATTTTTACAGCCTCCTCAATGCTAATGACTTCCGCAATTTCTTTTGTATACGTTAAAAAAGAAAAGTTATAGATTGAAATGAGTGCTACAACAGCACACAATAATATTTTATTTTTCATAATAGAATCCCCTTCTAAAATTATTGACTCAAAGTCATTTATTATTTATAGCATAAAAGTGACTTTGAGTCAATAATTTTATTTGTAAATTTTGAAAAAAGTGTTGTAATTTTTCAAAATTAGTATATAATAGTTTCATTATCAAAAAATTAACTAAGAAGGAGGTCGTGAACAATGTTATCTAACTTTAATAATCTTCAAGTCAGCTATCATCCAATTCAATTTAAAAGTTTTTTCACGACAGGGAACTTCTATAGGCACTCTTTTTAGTCATTTCTAAAATTTTAGCCATAGGTTTTTTGCCTATGGCTTTTTTGTGTCTAAAAATACCTGTCATTGTATCAAAATATCAACCAAAAAAGGAGCATACGATGTCTACTCAAATTAAATTACTATTTAAAATTATGAAAGGGAAACGACTGTTATATTTATTTGCTATTTTAAGTATTGGAATTGCCACCTTATTTGCCCTACTCCCACCCGTTATTATTAAAATAACCATTGACTCTGTGCTTGGTGACAAATCTTTTAGTCCATTTATTTTAAAGATTGTGAACTCCATAGGAGGAAGTGAATTTTTAAAACACAATTTATGGATTTGTGGACTGTCTATCGTTTTTATAATGGCTTTTAATTGTTTTTTTCAATTTTTGAAAGGACGATTGGCTTCGGTTGCAGCAGAAAAAATTGCAAGAGATTTAAGAGAGCAACTCTATAATACCCTTCAAAATCTTCCATTTCAATATCATGTAATGGCACACACTGGTGACCTAATCCAACGTTGTACATCTGATGTTGAGACAATCAGAAGATTTTTGGCATCTCAATTAACTGAAATGGGCAGATGTATTTTTATTATTATACTGTCTGTTATTATTATGTTTAGTTTAAATGTAAAAATGGCGTTCCTTTCCATTATGGTTTTACCTATCATATTTGTTTATGCCTATATCTTTTTTAAAAAGGTTCAAAAAAGATTTAAACTAGTAGATGAAAAAGAAGGCGAGTTATCCTCCGTTGTCCAAGAAAATCTTACTGGCGTTCGTGTGGTAAGGGCTTTCGGCAGAGCTAACTTTGAAATAGCAAAGTTTGAAACAAAAAATAAGCAATTTGTGGAGCTTGTTTTAAAACTGAATACGCTTCTTGCTTGGTATTGGTCTATTTCTGACTTTTTGTGTTTTACACAAATTGTAGTTGTATTAGCTGCTGGAACTTATTTTACAGTGAACGGAGTCATTACATTAGGAACCCTTGTGCTTTTTAATAGCTACATATTAATGGTGTTATGGCCAGCAAGACAACTGGGAAGAATTTTAACTGACATGGGAAAAACCTATGTTTCACTTACTCGGATTTTTGAAATTTTAGACACACCCCAAGAAATAGATGATAAAGATGCCCTATGTCCATCCTTGCGAGGAGATATTAAATTCGAAAATCTTAATTTTGAATACGAAAAAAATAAACCTGTTTTAAAAAATATTTCTTTTGACATCAAAAAAGGAGAAACAATAGCCATACTAGGTCAAACAGGTGCCGGTAAATCCTCTCTGATGCACATTTTATTACGCTTATATGATTATCAAAGTGGTACTATAAAAATAAATGGCATAGAATTAAAACATATTGATAAAAAATGGCTTCGTAAAAATATTGGAATTGTTTTACAAGAACCATTTCTATATTCAAAAACCATCAAAGAAAATTTAAAAATGGCACGCTCAAACGTAAGTGAGCATGAAATTATTGAAGCTACTACCATTGCCTCAGTTCATGATGTAATTGAAAGTTTCGAAAAGGGATATGAAACACCTATTGGAGAACGTGGTGTAACGTTATCTGGAGGTCAAAAACAAAGGGTCGCAATTGCCAGAACGCTGATAAAAAATTGTGCCATTTTAATATTTGACGACTCATTAAGTGCTGTTGATACAGAAACAGACGCAGAGATACGGTCTGCATTAAAAGAAAAAAGCAACGACGTAACCACTTTTATTATCTCACATAGAATTACAACACTGGCACAAGCAGATCGAATTATTGTAATAGAAAATGGTGAATTAAAAGACATTGGCTCCCATGACGAATTAATAAAAAAAGAAGGATTGTATAGTCGTATATGGTCTATTCAAAACATGCTTGAAGACGACTTTATTTTGGAAGAAAGCTTGGAGGTTTAATCAATATGAACGCATTTGAAGAACAAGAATATACCAAGCAGTTTGATTTGAACCTCTGGATTAAACTGTTTGGATTTGTAAAATTATTTAAAAAGAACTTGATCGCACTTATTGTTTCAGCTATTATCATTGCTTCTATAGATGCAAGTTTTCCATTGTTCACTAAATTTGCCATTGACAATTTTATTGGAAAGAAAACATTTGATGGAATGCCTCTATTTATTACTATATTTTTTATAACCCTTTCTTTTCAAGCATTTAATGTTTGGTTATTTATCATGCAAGCTACTAAAATCGAAATAGGTGTTGTTTATGAAATAAGAAAGGCTGGTTTTAAAAAATTACAGGCATTATCTTTTTCCTATTTTGATACAACACCTGTTGGATGGATTATGGCTAGAATGACTTCCGACGCTCAAAAATTAGCAGATATCGTTGCATGGGGTTCTTTAGATATTATATGGGGTATTGCCATCGTTATTTTCATCATGATTTCCATGTTAATATTAAATTTTAAACTTGCACTTATAACGCTATCTGTTATCCCTGTTTTAGTTTTTGTCAGTGTATTTTTTCAAAAGAGAATATTATCTGGTCAAAGAGAAGTACGAAAAATTAATTCTAAAATTACTGCTGGCTTTAATGAAGGTATAACAGGTGCTAAAACCACCAAAACATTAATTCGTGAAGAGGAGAACCTAGAAGAATTTCAGCATTTAACAAGAGGAATGTACAAATCTTCCGTACGAGTAGCAACCATCTCCTCCATTTATTTACCACTTGTGCTTATGTTTGGAAGTATTGGGACAGCTTTAACCCTCGTTTATGGTGGCCATGGTGTTTTATTAAACACCATCCATTACGGAACACTAGTAGTTTTTATTTCATATGCCATGCAAATTTTTGATCCTATTAGTCAATTGGCAAGGGTTATTGCAGATTTTCAATCAGCCCAAGCTTCTGCTGAAAGAACACTTTCTTTATTAGATACAGAGCTTGAAATAAAAGATGCTGAAGAAGTAAAAGCAATTTATGGGGATGAAAGTAACCCTAAAAAAGAAAATTGGGAAAAAATCCAAGGAGATATTGAATTTAAAAATGTTACCTTTTGTTATAAAAATGGTGAAAAGGTATTAGAAAATTTTAATCTTAAAATTAAAAGTGGCGAAAAAATAGCCCTTGTTGGAGAAACAGGTTCTGGAAAAAGCACCATTGTAAATTTAATCTGTCGCTTCTATGAACCTACTAGCGGTGAAATTTTGATTGATGGAGTTGACTACAGAAAACGCTCTCAAATTTGGCTTCAATCCAATTTAGGATATGTCCTTCAAACACCTCACTTATTTAGCGGTTCTATTAAAGAAAATATTCGCTATGGAAAACTTGAAGCAACCGATGAAGAAGTAATCAAGGCGGCAAAAACAGTTAATTTTGATGAATTCGTAAGCAAATTTGAGGATGGATTTGATACAGACGTTGGAGAAGGTGGCGGAAAGCTTTCCACTGGTGAAAAACAGTTAATTTCTTTTGCAAGAGCCATCATTGGAAATCCTTCCATTTTTGTTCTGGATGAGGCTACATCGTCAGTTGACACAGAAACAGAACAAATTGTTCAAAAGGCAATTGAAACTGTTTTAAAAGGAAGAACTAGTTTTATCATTGCACATCGGCTTTCTACTATTCGCTCTGCAGATAGAATTCTTGTAATTAAAAATGGAAAAATTCTAGAAGAAGGAAGTCACAATAAGTTGTTGAAGCAAAAAGGATACTATTATAATTTATATACAAATCAATTTAAGGAAGAGGAAGAAAGTAAGTTGTTGAAGTGATTTTGTTGTGAAGAAAAATAAATGGGAGGTATAATATGGAAAAAAACCTATTTTTAAACGTAGCAGCATATTATGATTTTGACCCACGTGGTGTTTTTACAGAAGACATACCTTTTTACCTTGAATATTCGAATAACACCAGCAATAAAAAAGTATTAGAGCTTGCTTGTGGAACTGGGAGAATCACAATTCCGATAGCCCGTAGCGGTTGTCATATCACAGGTCTTGACCTCTCTGATTCTATGCTTGCTGTTTTAAACAGCAAGCTTGACCAGTTACCAGACATACAACAAAAAGTAACTATTGTCAAAGGTAATATGTCAAATTTTAATTTAAATGAAAAATTTGATTTAATTATTATTCCATTTAGAGCATTGCAAGTGCTTACTACAGAAGATGCTGTCAAGACTTGTTTAAACTGTGTGAAAGATCATTTGGCTGACAACGGAATTTTTATTTTTGATGTATTTTCTCCTTATAAAAATTTAGATGAGAACTGGGTTTATGCTCCCAAAATACAGTGGGAAGCAATAAATCATTTAAATGGCCATAAAATAATAAAATTTGATGAAGGCTATAAAATAGATATAGAAAATCAAATTATATTTGTTAAACAAACATATAGAGAAGAAAGTAATGGTCAGTTAATACAAGAAGCAGATGATTTTCTTAAAATGAAATATTATTATAACAATCAGCTACGCTCCCTTATTTTAGAAAATAGTTTTAAAATTATGGACTCCTTTGGATGGTATGATAAAACCCCTATCGTAAAAGGAAAAGAAATGATTTTTGTATGTTCAAAATAAAACTACATATAAAGTATTTAAAAAATTGAAAACGCGTTCCTTAACGTTTTCAATTTTTTTATTAATTATTTAGTTCTTCGGTTACAATTATTTCTACAAGTTCTGCAATATCTGCCACAATTTGCTCGCATATGTCCTCATCTGAATTTTTTTTAAGAATAGAGCAATTAAAGTTAGGATATTTTTGATTAAATCCATTTAATAATTTCATTCTTAAACGTTTTGATGTACTTTCATCAAATAATAACCCAAAAATCATAATACCAGCGATTAAGCAACTACACATCTGGCCTACGCCAAATCCACTACAAACAGCAGCGCACATTTTAACTCCTTGTTTTGAAATAGGCACTTTAAATGTTCGCTCTGCTGCTTTTAAAATACACTGTGAACAATTATAGCCATTGTTATAATAATTTACAGCTTGATGCTTCATAAAATAACCCCCTTTATTTATAACTATTTTATAAATAAAGGGGGCAAGTTGTGATTAAATTTTTATTAGGGTTGTTTGCAAACTTTTACTGCAACAGGCGATATACCACCACGTTTAAGTTGGGCATCTTTTTTCTTAATAAACCAGTAGGCAATTCCAACAAATAGTAACCCAATAAAAAATGACATGAGTTCTCTCATATTAGAAAGGCCCACAAGCGGAGCAATGGTAATGCCAATACCAGCACCCAGAAAAAAACAAATGAGAGGGATTCCGTAGGCAATTAAAACAGCTTTTATAAAATTTCCATCTTGAACTTCCACATCAACCCAGTCATAAAGTTTTGCATTGCAAAGATTTCTTGCTTCGATGAACATTTCCTCAGCAGAAGTTCCTTTTGTACAAGCTTTACAACTGCCGCAAGCTTCTGTCCGTGCCATTTTAACAACAACATAATCAGCTTTTACTTTCATTACCTGCCCTTTTTCGCTCATTACTTCACTCTCCAATTAAATCTTTCACAACTTCCGAGGCCACAATAAGCCCAACAACAGACGGGATAAATGAAATACTACCTGGGGCAATACGTCCACTTTTTTTCACCTCACCGCCAGCAACCTTAGGTGTACGAGGAGCTTCTTTAGAATACACTACTTTAAGAGCAGGAATGTTTCTTCGTTTTAACTCTTTTCGCATTACTTTAGCAAGAGGACAAACAGAAGTATTGTATATATCATCTATTTCAAATTGAAGTGGATCTACTTTATTTCCAGCACCCATAGAGGAAATGATAGGCACATTCAGATTATTTGCAATGGTAATCAGATTAAGTTTATTGGTAACTGTATCAATGGCATCTATAATATAATCAAAATGATAAGAAGCCATAATCTGTTCATTTTCTTCTAAACTCAGAAAACATTTGTCTAAAGCAACTACTTCTGCATTAGGATTAATTTCTAAAATGCGTTCTTTCATAACATCAACCTTTGGGCGACCAATGGTCTTCGTTGTTGCAATAATTTGGCGATTTATATTCGAAAGAGAAACAATATCATTATCTATAATACATATTTTGCCCACACCAACACGAGCCAGCGCCTCAACAGCAAAGCCACCTACCCCGCCAACCCCAAAAATTGCAATGTTACTTTTATATAATTTACTCAATGCGTCTTCGCCAATAAGCATTTCAGTTCTTGAAAAAGAATGGATCATAAAAACCTCCTGAAAATAAAAAAAGCTTTGAAAAGCCCAAAAGACTCAACTAAGCTATCAAAATTCTGCCAAACAATAAAAGATCTCTGCCGAGCCGTTGACCAAGAAGGGTTTAAAACCTAGTAACTAGGTGGTTTTAAGTCAATTATGCTTCAAAAATCCGCCAAAGAGCGGCACGCAATCCACATAAAAAGAGCTTTTTCCCTTTATAAATCTGTTGGTTAAAAACAAATTCTTTACTCGCACTCGGAAGAGTTTTATATTTATATTATATACATTTTACGACAAAAATCAATACCTAAACCATTTAATTTTTAGGGGAAATTTTTTGAAATTTTGCTGGAGAATTCAATCCATAAAAATTCAAATAAATGGGGTTCCTTCGGCTAAAGTGCCATAAAATATAGCAATTAATTCGATTTATGAAAGGAAGTTATGATGAAAAATAAACTTATCAAAATAAGGATACCAGCAATTAACTTCGGAAAAACCGTATTAAAAATAATAAAGGGGGAAGCCCCAAAAAAAGAAAATATACTAAGTCCAACAAAAATCATACCAAACAAAACAGCCCACTTACCAATAAATTCTTTTCCAATAACATAATCCGTAATTAAAGAAAGACCTATGCAAGCAAAAAATAAAGCTCCGCTTTTTGTAATGATATGAGAACCCACCAGCATAAAAAATATGCCAATCCAAATACAAGTGCTTGCAGGAATTAAAAACCCTCTTTTATTTTTTTCATGAAAAACAATCATAAAAATAATTCCGGGTATCAAAAAAAACATAGCACACATAAAACCTTTGCCAAAAATTTCTGATGGTAAGATTTTAATAATTCCAAGAAATGTTAAAAATATACCTAAAAACAAGGACCACATTTTTCGCTTGGTATGATAGAGCAGTAACATAGAACAACCCGAAATAATGAGTATGATGGTTTTATAGTCAAAACCAATCTTATCTTTAAAAAGTAGTTGAAATCCTATGATAAAAAAAACAATTCCTAATAATAACTTATTCGACTTTGAGTTCATAAAAAACCCCCTACAATCTTAGTTTCAATGTTTCTATTATAATAATATACAGATATACCGTGAAATAAGTCTGAAAATTTTATAAAAGAGAACGTTTAATGTAGTTGGAAATTTCTTCTTTTTTACAAACACTCTCATGAAGTATTTTTTTATTTTCTATATTATCAATTTGACTAGGAATGTTGGCATTCATTAGCTCAGATAATATACCAATACATTTGAAATCATTTTCATTTTCATATTTTTTATCAATCGCCCTCAAAACATCTTTTGGGAATTTATATGGACTTGCAGTAGATATAATGACATTTTTTGTTTCATCGTTTGTATGGTTTACATACTTTTTATAAGAAGCACAAGCAACAGCTGTATGGGTGTCACAAATATATCCATGATTTTCATAAATTTCTTTTACGGCATCCATGGTTTCAGCCTCTGTTGCAAATTCTCCATAAAATCCTTCCATACGCTTGTTTAAACTGTATTCCCCAGTTTCTGAAAGAGCACTCATAAATTGCTTTGTATGATCCGCATTGGTAACGTGGTATAAGAGTCTTTCTAAATTACTGGATATTAATATATCCATAGAAGGTGAAATGGTTAGAATAAATGCTCTATTTCTATTATAAACACCATTTTGAAAGAAATCATATAGAACTTTGTTGTCATTTGAAGCACAAATTAACGCTTTAATGGGAAGCCCCATTTGTTTTGCATAATAACCAGCTAAAATATTTCCAAAATTTCCTGTAGGAACCGTGAAATTAATTTCTTCACCCAGTGTAATATAATTATTCTGTACCATTTGGGCATAGGCATAAAAGTAATAAACAATTTGCGGAACTAGTCTACCAATATTAATTGAGTTTGCAGAAGAAAGCATAAAGCCATCCTTGGCAAGCATATCATTAAAATCTTTATCATTGAAAATATGCTTAACAGCTGTTTGAGCATCATCAAAATTACCTTTGATTGCGGACACAAATGTATTTTCCCCCTCTTGGGTAACCATTTGCATTTTTTGAACTTGGCTTACACCACCCTCTGGATAAAAAACAATGATTTTTGTTCCGTCAACATCAGTAAACCCTTCGAGAGCGGCCTTTCCTGTGTCCCCAGAAGTTGCTGTTAAAATAACAATTTCTTTTTCTATTTTATTTTTTTTAGCAGCCGTTTTTAAAAGATGTGGTAACAAAGAAAGTGCCATATCTTTAAAGGCTAAAGTTTTTCCATGAAAAAGTTCCAAAAAGAAATAGTTTTCTTTGTTCACCAAAGGAGCAATAATATCTGTGTCAAACTTTTCATCATAAGCACTATTAATACATTGTTTAAGCTCGTCATCACTAAAGTCAGTTAAGTAAAGTTTTAAAATTTTAAAAGCTAATTCTCTATAATCTAAATGGATTAAATCTTTCAGCGCAACATCTAGCTTAGGCATATTTTTAGGAACAAATAATCCTCCGTCATCTGAAATACCTTTTAAAATTGCTTCGGATGCAAGAAGTTCTTTACTCGCCCCTCTTGTACTGATATATGTAACATTTTCCATGAAATTTATCCTCCCAAATTATTTATGTTGTTGTTACATTGGCACATATAAAAATTAGTAACATTATATATTTTTTAGATCATTTTTTCAATAGAGTTCTTCTTTTTCAAAAGAAAAAGGCTATCTTAAATTTTATTTTAAGACAGCCCACTTCTTATGTTGTAAATCACCTTTATTTTTTGACGAGCAACTACTACAACTGCCATCCCCACTTTTAAAAAATTTTGACAAATAATTTTTAAATTATATAATAGTTACATCGCTGTAAGAAGAAATGAGTTGGATTTAATGGACAAGCTGGATAAGCAGATTATTTTAAGCTTATTAAATTTTTTTGAACGACATAAGTTATTAAAACAACTATGTGTTATCACTACAAAACTTTCATCTAAACTATTTATAACGATTTATCTTTATGTGCTATTTTTTGCTTATAAAACGAATAACATAAACCTTATTATCTTCCCATTTGTTACGTTGCTTATTACAATTGCACTTCAAAAAATATTTTTTAGAAAACGTCCTTTTGAAGAACTTGGAATTGAGAACGACACAAAGCATGAAAATTCTTCGTCATTTCCTAGCAAACATTCTTCTTCTGCATTTGTGATTGGAATGTCATGCCTTTATATAAACAGTTTATTTGGGATTTTAATGTTGCTTTTAGCTATTATTACGGGTCTATCTAGAATATTTTGTTTTGTTCACTACCCAACTGATGTAATGATAGGCATGGTCATTGGAATTTCCTTTGGTACTTTATTGTTTATACTCTAAATTACGCTTTGTTATACGCAATTACTTCAATTTCAATCATAGAACCTTTTGGTAATCCTGCTACTTGAACACAAGAACGTGCCGGCGGGTTTTCTTTAAAAAAGCTACCATAAATTTCATTTACAACAGCAAAATTTGCAAGGTCTGTTAAAAAAATTGTAGTTTTAAAAACATCATCCAGTGTAAGACTTACTTCGTTTAATATAGCACTAATATTTTTAAAAACTTCATATGTTTGCTCTTTAATTCCTCCTGAAACAATGTCACCAGTTGTGGCATCAATAGGAATTTGACCTGAAGCAAATATATAATCTCCTACTTGAACTGCGTGTGAATATGGACCTATTGCTTTTGGTGCTTCTTTTGCCGTAATTATAATTTTACTCATCTAAATCATCCTTTTCTATTTTAGTTTGTTAAGATATGTTGATTATTATGCTTAACAGCTATATAAAAGAAGCAGGTCATTTATTAAAACGACCTGCTTAATATTACTTACTACGAGTTGTAATATATTCCGAAAAATCACAAAGAACGCTTCGCATCTCATGACTTATATTTAAAGTTTCCAGTACCTTTTTTGCAGTATCTTTATATAAATCTCTTTTTGTTTCCGCATAATCCAATGCTCCTGTTTCCACAAATATTTTTTTAATGGTGGCAACATCTTCTTTTGTAACATCTTTGTTTCCATAAAGGTTTTCCAAGATTTTTTTTGTTTTTACGTCACAATTATTTTTTGCATAGTAATAAAGGAGTGTTATTTTATTTTCTTTAATGTCTGAGTCTGTTGGTTTTCCAATTTTTTCACCAAAAACCCCCATAATATCGTCATGTATTTGAAAAGCGACACCTAAGTTATTACCAAATTCTATTAATTTTTGTTGTTCTTCTTTTCCCACTCCTGCGAAAATAGCTCCCAATGTTAAT
The DNA here is from genome assembly GCA_031546905.1 of Eubacteriales bacterium. Taxonomy (GTDB): domain Bacteria; phylum Bacillota; class Clostridia; order Lachnospirales; family JAVBJQ01; genus JAVBJQ01. The sequence continues at coordinate 47,025 of JAVBJQ010000005.1, forward strand.
GGTCCACTAATTGTATATTGAGCAGTTTTATAGGTTGCAATTCTTATAATGTCATCTTCGTCAATGTTGTATTTATCATTAATTGGATTTGGTAGCTCCACATCCAGCATTTCACCAAGTAGTGTATCACTTACAACCCCACCTAATGCAGTTAAGGCTTTTACCTTAACGCTATCATCAAAATCAGATTCTAATATCAACTTGTATGTTAAAACAAAGCCATAATCACCCAAACACACTGTCATAGCCATTGATTTATGAGAATCCTCAATAGTATTTTGTTTTTTTCTAAAACTACTTTTATAAATTCCTTCTAGTATTTTATGAATCGTTTTTTTACCTCTGCGATACTCCCCCTTATCAATAATATCATCATGAAATAAAACAGAAGTTTGAAAAATTTCAAACGCAATGCTAGGGTGTAAAATTTTATCATTAAATTCACCTGAAAAAATTTCATAGGATAAGCAAACAAGTATAGCCCTGAGCATTTTTCCACCATTAAAAGCATCTATATATGGTTTTTTTAAATACTCTAATTGCTTTGACATAGTGATATCAAAATTATCTACGCACTTTTTGATATACTCACGAAGTGAAACATCTATTTTCCCGCTGTATTTATCTGCATAATTTTGAAAGCTATAATCTGAAGTCAACCCCCAACTCACCGACTTAGAGCTTTTTGATTTTAATTCCACAAATGAAACCCCTTCCCTGGTAAATCTATCATTGACTTTAAGATGTAAATATCCTTATTATTGTACAATATTTTTGCTATTCCGTAAATTAAAATTTTTATATTCCATAAAAAAACAAACAAGCTGAATCAGCCTGTTTGCGCTTTTATTTTTTTAAGCATTCCCAATTTTCTACTTTAAAACCAGCTAATACTATATTCTCACCAATTACCAACGGTCTCTTCACGAGCATACCATTGGTAGCTAAAATTGCGATTTGTTCTTCTTCAGACATTTCAAGTAATTTGTCTTTTAATTTCATTTCTTTATAAAGTATTCCACTCGTATTAAAAAATCTTTTTAATGGAACACCACTAATAGAATGCCATTGTTTAATTTCTTCCTCTGTTGGATTATTTTCAACAATGTGTCGTTCTTCATACGCTACATGATTCTCATTTAACCATTTTTTTGCCTTTTGACAAGTTGTACATTTAGGATACTCTAAAAATAAATATTTCATTATATTCACTCTTTCAAATTTTTGATAATTTGTTTCGATAAAATCCAACACGAATTAGTATTAGTTTTTATTTAACGTATTTTTTAAATCTATTTTACTAATTCCTTCTCGCATTTTAGTATCCGCTTTTTTATTTTCAAGGTTGTAATAATCTAAAACACCGATGTTCCCAGATTTTAATGCCTCTGCAATCGCTAAAGGAACAGAAGCCTCAGCAGCAACAACCTTTGCACGCATTTCTTCAACATGAGCTTTCATTTCTTGTTCATGGGCAATGGCACTAGCACGTCTTTCTTCTGCTTTTGCTTGGGCAATTTGTTTATCTGCTTCTGCTTGTTCAATTTGTAAATGAGCACCAATATTTCTACCAATATCGATATCTGCAATATCGATTGATAAAATTTCAAAAGCAGTGCCCGAATCTAACCCTTTGCTTAGAACGGTACGAGAAATACTATCTGGATTTTCCAAAACTTGTTTGTGGGTTTCAGAAGAACCAACCGTTGTAACAATACCTTCTCCAACACGAGCGATAATAGTTTCTTCTCCTGCACCACCGATTAAACGACCAAGGTTGGCACGAACAGTAACCCTCGCAATTACTTTCACTTCAATCCCATTAATAGCAACCCCTGAAATCCATGGAGTTTCAATAATTTTAGGCATAACGCTCATTCTAACTGCTTCAAAAACATCACGACCAGCAAGGTCAATTGCTGCCGCTCTTTCAAATGATAGTTCAAGGCTTGCCCTGTGAGAAGCAATAAGCGCATCTACAACATTATCCACACGACCACCAGATAAATAATGTGATTCCAATTGATTTAGTGAAAGCGGTATTCCTGCTTTTGTTCCTTTAATTAAAGGTTTGATAATTTTGTCTGGTCTAACTCTTCTAAGTCGCATACCAACAAGAGAAAAAATACTAACTTTAACACCCGCAGAAATAGCAGAAATCCACAACCCAATTGGAACAAAACTTAAAAAGACGGATATAAGCATGAAAATTATAAAAATAGCAAAAGCATAAACAATTAATAATGATGGCATTTAAAACCCTCCTCGTAAATAATAGAAAACTATTGTATCTCTCTTACAATAATTTTTTGATTTCTTATTTCAACAACTTTCACCTTTGTATTTTCCTTAATAAAACCTCCGTCTGAACATACTTCTACAGAAGTTCCATTAAAATCTATTATTCCAAAAGGTCTCAAAGGTGTTTTAACAAGTCCTTCTTTTCCAATGAAATGCTCTAAATCACCAAATTCATTATTTTCGTAATTTAGGGTTTCATCTAAAATTAGCTTTCCTCGCAATTGCCTCGTTCTAACATATTTGAAAAATGAGAAAACGATTATTCCAATAACAAGTAATTCTCCAACAACAATGAAAATTCCAAGCGGAAATGTTACAGTAATTAACCCAGATATAACCACCATGATAATACCAGCTATCCCGCAAATTCCGAACCCTGGAATAAACAGTTCAGCTATTATTAATAATGTCCCTAAAATAATAAGCGCGACATCTAAATAAACCAACATAAAGCAGTCCCCTCTCTAAAAAAATTGCAATCAGCAATCAATAGGCAACTCTTGAAGCACCTATTTTATAAAATATACGTGAAATATTCCAAGTTGTCTGGGAAAATAATTTATATTTTCGTACGATTCATTTCTTGCTGTATAATGAGGTCTAAAAATTGGGAGAAATCCATGCCCTTGCCCGTAGCAGCTTTAGGAATTAAACTGTGAGAAGTTAACCCTGGTAATGTGTTAATTTCAAGCACATACACTTGTTCTTCATGTACAATCATATCTACTCTTGCATATCCTTTGCAATTAAAAATACAAAAAACTTTTTTTGCAATCTCTTGTATCATTACTTGAAGGAATTCTGGCAATGTAGAAAAATCTATCTTGGTAGTTTCGTCACTATATTTTGCGGCATAATCATAGAATGTTTTTTCTGTTGATATATCAAGCACCGTAAGAACTTCTATTCCATTTTCTGTCTCCACTACACCACAAGTAACCTCACGTCCTGAAATATATTTTTCAATTAAAATATCATCCGGAATATTTTTTATAAACTCAAAAGCGGTTATCAGTGCATCAAAATTGTTTACAATACTAACTCCAATGCTAGAACCACCGTTGTTTGGTTTTACAACGAGCGGAAAACCAAGTTCATTTATTTTTTCTTCATACAAAATAATACTTTCTTCTTTTTTTATAAATAGGTCTGTGGCAATTGGAATATGGTTTATGGACATCATCATTTTTGAAATTTGTTTATCCATTCCTAGCGCACTTGCAAGCACGCCACTTCCTACATATTTTATATTCATACATTCAAGTAAACCTTGAACTGATCCATTCTCACCCTTCCCACCATGCAGGGCGCTTAGCACTACATCTGGTGGGGTATCAAGAAGACTCCTAATCCATTGGTTATGATTATTTTCATCAATCATAATTTCTTGTATTTCATATTTGTTTTTATCTAAATTTTTTAATACTTCTTTAGCAGTCTCAATAGAAATATCTCTTTCACTAGAATCTCCACCAATTAAAACACCAAGTTTTATTTTCATGAAATAATTCCTCCTATTATATTTCTCAAATTTTCTGCCGCTGTTTCTGGATAAACTGAATTAATATAACATCCTGTTCCAAGCTCAAAACCTGCAAAATTTCCTAAACGGGGAATGATTTGCAATTCAAAATGACCAACATCCTTTACTCCATTAAAAAAGCAAATATTATATGGCATATCTTTTTTCAATTGTTCTAGCCCCTTTAACATTAAGGCTAAAATAGAAGCCAAATCCTTTAAATGTACATATTCTAAATACTTAAAGTTACAGACATGCTCTTTGGGAGAAATTTTGATTTCGTAGGTGAATTTTGAGGCAAAAGGAGTATATGCTACAAAGTTATCATTTTCAGCAATAATCCTAACTTTTTCTGAAATTTCCTTTTTGATAGAATCGCAAATTAAACAACTATTCTTTTCCTTTTGATATTGATTCAGATTATCCAAAATAATTTGCTGTTTTAATGAAACCATAGGCATGGCGATAATCTGCCAATGAGAATGTTTCAAGGAAGCTCCAGATCCTACACCACTATTTTTAAAAACTTGCACATAGGCTATATTCTCTTTTTTCTCAAGTTCTTCTACCCTCATTTTAATAACATTTAAAACGGTTGCTAGATGCTCATTGTCAAAGGAGAACATTTTTTGATCATGTTTTTCTGTATCAATTACAACCTCATGAAATCCATAACTTACACCAACATTAAAAAAATCATCATACGCATAAGGTTGGTCATCATGAAAGGCAGGATATTTATTGGGAACCACTCGTATGCCATATGTTGATGATGAAAAAATATCTTTTGGTGTCATATGAATATTTTCTTTACAAAAAGGACAGTTACTTTTTTCTTTTGAATCAAATTCATTTGGTCTTTTCGCACGTTTTGTTGAAATCGTTACCCAGTCACCAGTTACTATATCTTTCCTAAGTTGTGACATAAAATATACCCCCGCTTGTTAATTAGTACTACTAATAAACCACTTATTGATATTCCAGTACATATCAGAAACGTGAGGTTTAATATCACCCTTCACTGATACATCTGAAACTAAAGCAGTTTTCCGAAAAGCAATACTAACATAAGGAAGTTCTTCAGAAATATATTTTTGTAGTGTACTATAATATGTTTTCATATCTGTTTCATTGGTTGCAGATAAAGAAGAATTCACTAAGTTGGCAAAATATTCGTCAGCATAATAAAAATTAAATGTTGTTCCTACTGGCTTGTTATCCTTTATTTGAACATTGGTAGGTGTAAAAATATGCCTTAAATCTGGGGCTACCGGAAGTTTATTTCCACCCAGAAAAATATCATAATCTTTGGATTCTAGCTTTTTTAAATATTCTTCAAAGTCAACCACATCTAGTGCACATTTTACCCCGATACTAGTAAGTTCATCATTAATTCTTTGGGCAACTTTTAAGCGCTCATCATTCTCTTTGTTGACTAAAATTTTTATTCCTTTGTTCTCAGATTCAAAAAAGCCTGATAACTCAAATAACTTCTTTGCCATTTGTTTATCATATCCATATCCTTTTAGATTCTTTTCATACAACCAACTTTCTGGGTTAATTGGCGAAAGTGTTTTAACGGCGTGCCCTAAATAATATTCTGAAATAATCTCATCAAGCGGAAGTAGATAAGCAACTGCTCTACGAATATTTTTATTTTTAAAAATATCTTTGTCAAAGTTAAATCCCACAAAATCATAGTTCATGGAAACAAATTCATTAATCGTAACAACATTATTACTTCTATATTTGACCCATTCATCAATATCAGCCTGAATAATATTTGTTTTTCCTTGGTTAAAACAATATAAATCAGTTTCAATGTCAGGTGTTATGATTATTTTAACATTGTTTATGTAAGGTTTTCCCTTAAAACAATTTTCATTTGCGACTAAATTAATTTCTTTTATATCAACATAATTATCAAATTTGTAAAAACCACTTCCCATTGGTGTCATATTTTTTTGACTGGAAAGATTAGTTTCTCTATTGTAATAGCTATATGGAATAATAGGAAAATTTAGTAAATATAATGCACACGCATAAGGTGTTTTATATTTTATACTCAGGGTGTAGTCATCAATAACTGTACACTTTTCAATATTTTCAACTGACTTGTGATAAAGAGAATTTGCTGTATTTTTGATGGTTTGGATTGAGAAATCAACATCCCTTGCAGTTAACCTTGTTCCATCTTGCCAAAGAATATCTTTATGTAAGTTAATGAGCAAAGTCAATCCATCTTCTGAAAATACATAAGTTTCGGCAATAAGAGGCATTGGTTTTTGATTTTCATCCATTGTAAATAAGGGTTGAAAAATAAAATCCAAACAATTAGCAACTGTCACATCATTATTTAGTAGAGGATTAAGGGTCTTTGGCATTCTCATTGATAACTTCAATGCGCCACCGTTTATAGGAGTTAGATTTTCATCTGGTGTTTTTTTTGTGACTACTTCTGTTGTTTTTTCTTGTTCTTGCTGACTAATCTTTTTAGCATTATCTGTACAGGCCGTACAAAACACTAGTAAAAAAGTCAACATGAAAGCTAAATACTTTTTCATTGGTTCCTCCAAAGTTTGTCAAACTATTTTATCAAACTGCTCTAATAATTTTCATAATCACTTTATATAATTTTATATTTCTTTTCACTTTTTCCAAATAGTTTTTTGTCTCTAAAAAAGGTATATCGTGAAGGTTTTCTCCATCTCTGCTATACTCATTATTCCGTAACCATTTGGAAACATTTCCGCTTCCAGCATTATATGCTGCCAGAGCCAAATCTAAGTTACCATCATATTGTGCCAAAAGCCTACTAATATACCAGCATCCAATTTGTATATTTATTTCTGGGTCATTAATTTTTTCAAAGGAATAATCCTCTATCTTTAGTTCACTGCCTGCCCAGTCGGCAGTTGATTTTATAATTTGCATTAAACCGCTGGCACCTTTTTGTGAAAGGGCTTTTTCCTTAAATCCGCTTTCTACTTTAATAATGGCATAAATAATATTTGAATCAACATGATACATCGTAGAATATTTTTTTACTATTTTTACATATTTAAAAGGATATACTGTTCTTACAATTAAAAAACATAAAGCGAATAAAAATAAAACCAATAGTATCTTTTCTAAATTTTTTATGGATTTCCTTAAATCAATTACGTGAGTCATTGTGTTCTCCCAATATACTTTCAATTTGACTTTTTAATTTATCATAATCACTTTCATTTCTAATGATTTTATGAGCAAATTTTTTAAGAACATTAAATTCCGTCTGAATGTCCATTCTTTTTTTTGCTTGTTCTATTGTAATGCCATCTCTTTGTATAATTCTTTTTAGACGCTCATCATAATCCGCATATAAGAGCCAGACCTCATCTACTACCTTATGAAGGTCTGCCTCAATTAAAAGGGGTGCATCAATTAAAATATAAGAATATTTATTTTTAGCTTTTTCTATTTGTAACATTATTTTTTTTACGATATATTTATGTGTAATGGAGTTTAGTACCTTTACTTTTTCGCTGTCTGAGAAAGCAATACTCCCCAAAGCTTTTCGATTAATATTTCTTTCATCATCTAAAATAGTGTCACCAAAAAAGTCGATCAGTTCATCATAAGCTGGTTTTCCTTTTTGAATAATATCATGTGCTATGAAATCACAGTCAACGATATAAGTGCTATACGCTCTTAAAATGGTGGCAACAGTGCTTTTTCCACTTCCTGTATTTCCTGTTAATCCGATAATTTTACATTTTTGATTCATACCAATTATTTCCTTCATGAACGTCTACCTCAAGTTGTACTTTTAATGAAACCGCTTTTTCCATTTCTTCTTTTACTATTTTTTTTGCAAATTCCGCTTCTTCTTTTTTCACTTCTACTAATAATTCATCATGAACCTGTAGTAAAATTCGAGCATCCAAATTTTCTTTTAAAAATCGCTCAAAAACATTAATCATGGCAATTTTCATAATATCTGCGGCGCTTCCTTGAATAGGCATATTCATAGCAACACGTTCTCCAAAAGAACGTTCAACAAAGTTTTTGGAATTAATTTCAGGCAAAGCCCTCTTTCGATTAAACAAAGTAGAAACAAATCCATTATCTACTGCATTTGAAACAGTCTCTTCCATATAACGCTTAACACCTGGGTATTTTTCAAAGTAACCATTAATGTAATCATCTGCTGATTTTTTGGTTATTCCTAAATCTTGACTTAAGCTAAATGCACCAATGCCATAAACAATTCCGAAGTTAACGGCTTTTGCATCACTCCTTTGTTTTTGTGAAACTAAGTCAAATGGAACTTTAAAAACTTGTGACGCTGTTAGGCGATGAATATCTTGACCTTCTTTAAAAGCATTAATAAGCGCATCATCGTCTGAAATATGAGCTAAAACCCTTAACTCAATTTGAGAATAATCCCCATCTAAAAAAATATATTCTTCACTTTTTGGAATAAATACTTTTCGGAGTTTTCTTCCTAGTTCTATTTTAATAGGAATGTTTTGTAAGTTTGGCTCTGTACTACTAATTCTGCCAGTAGCCGTAACAGCTTGATTAAATGTAGAATAAATTTTATGTGTATCCTTATTCATAACATTTAGCAGACCATCTGCATAGGTGGATTTTAATTTAACATATGTTCTGTAGTCTAATATTTTATTAATAATGAAGTGTTTTCCTCTTAATTTTTCTAACACCTCTGCCGCAGTTGAATAACCTGTTTTTGTTTTTTTGCTTCCTTTGAGCGCTAGTTTTTCAAAAAGAATAACACCCAATTGCTTTGGGGAATTTATATTAAATTCTTCTCCTGCAATTTCATATATTTCACTTGTCAAAATTTCAATTTTTTCTTCCAAGTCTTTTTGATAATTTAGGAGTTCTTCATTATCAATTTTAATTCCATTAAACTCCATATCTGCAAGAACAGCAATGAGGGGAAGCTCCATTTTATAATACAAATCTTCTTGTTTATTTTCAATCAATTGTTTCTCCATTAACCTTTTTGCTCTAAAAAAGATGTCAGATTGAGTTGCACAATAAAAAAGCAACTGCTTCTCATCAAGTTCATGTAACCTTGCCTTACTTTTTCCTTTGCCTAAAAATTCCTCTGTGGAAATATACATTTCATCTAAGAAATCTTTTGCAATATCGCTATAATCATAAGTGTCTTTTGTGGAATTTAAAATATAATAAGCGATTAATGTATCGAAGCTTAAATTTTTAAAATCAATATGATGATGCTTTAAAAAAACAATATCTTTTTTTGCATCATGGGTAATTTTTTTAACATCAGACTCAAAAAAAGTTTTAACAAACTGAAACAAAATTTCAGATTCAAATAAAAATAAAACCCCTCTTTCAGATTCATAAGAAAAGCTTATTCCATAAAAATAACTTTCTTCTAGTAGCATTTTATAAGCAACTTCTTTTTGATTTAAAATTGCTTCAAAATAAATTTTCGCTTCATCCACACTTTTTATAATTTGAAAGTGGTTACTTTCAGTGATTTTGTTTTCCCGACTTTCAAACTTATCAAGAAACGATTTAAACTCCAGGCTTTTGAAATATTGATAAGAGTCGTCATTTAACATATTCATTATTTTTGAGTTCTCCAAATTTAGTTCAAGGGGAACATCAAGGCAAATAGTAGCTAGCTCCTTACTTAAAATAGCCAAATCCCTATATTGCTTTAAGTTTTCTGCTGCCTTTTTAGGTTTTATTTGTTCACTGTTTTCGATTGCATTTTCAACACTTTTATATTCTTGAATAATTTTTACCGCCGTTTTCTCACCTATGCCAGCAACCCCAGGGATATTGTCAGACGCATCGCCCATTAAAGCCTTGACCTCAATAAATTCTTTTGGGGTAACGCCATATTTTTCTACAACATCATTTTCAAAGTATTCTTCTACTTCTGTTTTTCCACCTTTTGTTTTGGGAATTTTTATTTTTATCGTCTTGCTTGCTATTTGTAATAAGTCTCTATCACCAGAAATAATGGTTGGGGTTAATCCTAGGCCTTCAGCTTTAACAGCAAAACTTCCTAAAATATCATCGGCCTCATATCCTTCTAATTGACAAATATTAATATTCATGGCACTTAAAACTTCTTTTATTAAACCCAATTGAGGCCTTAATTCATCTGGCATAGATTTTCTGTTACCTTTATAGTCATCAAATTTTAAATGTCTAAAAGTAGGTTGTGGCAAATCAAAAGCAACCACTAAATATTCAGGTTTTTCCTCATCCAGTTGCTTAAATAAAATATTTAGAAATCCGTATACGGCATTGGTATAAGTTCCGTCCCCATTGGTTAAAAGTGGAACACCGTAAAAAGCTCTATTTAAAATGCTGTTGCCATCTATTAAAACTATTTTTGACATATTTTAATCTCCTAAGTTTGTTCATGATCATTACTTGATACTACTCCAACGCTAACAATATAAAAATGGAAGATGAATTAGTATTCGTATTTATTCTATACTTTATTATAAAATTTTACAATAGAAAAAGGGTCGAAATAAATTCCACCCCATTTTATCATCTATCATTACGCTAGCTCACAATAAATTCTGTTAATGCTATGTTAAACAATTGTAATTCATCGTAAAAAATAGCGTGGCCACTTTTCGCAAACGTATAAACTTCTGAATTTTTAATTCCTTGATTTAATTGTATTGCAAATTCATATGGACACACTTCATCAAGTATGCCATGAAAAATACCTGTTGGAACTTTTATATTTTTCAAGTCACTTCTCAAATCTTCATCTCTCAAAGATTCTGCTGCTTTTATTGTACCTATTCCGGAAGCACTTAATCCAATTTGCCTATACCATGCTCTTAATTCTTCCGAAGGGTTTGAAGCAAATAAATTTTTTTCAAAATCATAAACCATTTGAGGTCTGTCCTGATATGTTTTTTTAATTAAATCGTTTACTTGTTCTTTTGTTAATCCGTATGGATAATCTTCTCGTTGTGTAAAGCAAGGTGCCGCGGCGGCTAGCAATGCCAATTTTTTTAACTTAAAATTCTTATACATTGAAGCATATTTTACTGCTATAGCACCGCCCATTGAAAACCCAGCCAATACGATATTGTCTAATCTTAATTTCATCACAACTTCGTATACATCCTGTGCCAGCTGTTCATAACAATAACCATCTGTTGTTATATCCGATTTTCCAAATCCCCGCAAGTCTATTCCAATACAGCGGATATTATTTTTATAAAATACATTATACTGATACTCAAATATTTTATTGTTTAATGGCCAACCATGAATAAATACCACCGTATGTTGACTTTTTTTCGGACAGATATCTTCAACTGCAATTTTAATATTTCCAGTTACATTTACATAATACATAAAAATCACCTCCTGTTACTTATCATTTTATGTATTCATATAAAAAGAAAGAACATAGGCTAATGAGAGCCTATGTTCTTTTGTTGTGGGTGAACAAATCTATTTAATTACAATATTTACAATTCTACCTGCAACATAAATTTCTTTTACAATTGTTTTACCTTCTAACTTTTCGACTAGCGCTTCTTTTGCTTTTTTCAAAACAGATTGTTCTTCTTCGCCATTATCAATAGTAAGGTTGTCTCTAAACTTACCATTAATTTGTAACGCAATTACAATCGTATCTTCTTTCATTTTTTCTAAATCATAAGTTGGCCAACTATTTTCAAAAACAGTCTTGGTATTTCCAAGTAAACTCCACATTTCTTCTGCAATGTGGGGAGTAAATGGTGCAAGTAAAATAATAATTGTTTTGAGAGTTTCTTTGTCAACCCCATTTGATTTTTTAACTCCATCAATCACTTTGTTTGTATATTCCATAAAACCACTTACAACAGTATTTAACGTAAGCGCATTTAATCTATTGGTAATTTCATAAATCATTTTGTTGCGCAACTGTTCTGATTCACGGGTAGCCGGAATAATCTTATCTTTATTTTCCAGTACCAGTTTCCAAACTTTATTAAGGTAACGATAAACCCCATCGATTCCGCTGTCATCCCACTCCGAGTCAAGCTCTGGCGGTCCAACAAAAAGTTCATACATACGTAAAGAGTCACAACCATATTCCTCTACCAAATCATCTGGAGAAACAAAGTTACCTTTAGACTTACTCATTTTAATCCCATTTTTATTAATCATCCCTTGATTAAACAACTTTAGAAATGGTTCTTCAAAATCAACAACACCAATATCAAATAAAAATTTTGTGTAGAATCTTGAATAAAGTAGATGAAGAACGGCGTGTTCAATTCCTCCAACGTACATATCAACAGGTAACCACTTTTTCAAACTTTCTTTACTTGCAAGTTCATCGTTATTGTGTGGATCTGCATATCGTAAAAAGTACCATGAAGAACCCGCCCATTGAGGCATCGTGTTGGTTTCTCTTTTTGCAGGCTTACCACAGCAAGGACATGGTGTATTCACCCATTCATCAATTGCGGAAAGTGGAGACTCCCCTGTGTTCGTTGGTTGATAAGATTCAACTTTAGGAAGAAGCACAGGAAGTTCACTTTCTGGAACAGGAACGACCCCACAAGTCTCACAATGAATAACTGGGATAGGTTCTCCCCAATATCTTTGTCTTGAAAAAACCCAGTCTCTTAATTTATAGTTTACTGTTTTTTTGCCAATTCCTTTTTCTTCTAAATAAGTAGCAATCTTTTCTTTTGATTCAGAAGATTTCATGCCATCAAATTCCCCAGAATTGACCATAACCCCTTCTTCTGTAAAAGCTTCTGTAAGTTCTGCAGTTTCGGTACCTTCTTTTTTAATTACTTGCATAATCGGTAAATTAAATTTCTTGGCAAACTCGAAATCTCTATCATCATGGGCAGGAACACACATAATTGCACCAGTTCCATAATCAGAAAGTACGTAATCAGAAACCCAAATTGGAACTTTTGCATTATTTAAAGGGTTAATTCCGTAGCATCCTGTAAATACGCCTGTTTTTTCTTTGCTTGTCATTCTGTCAACAGATGACTTGGTAGATGCTTTAAAAATATAATCCTTCATTTCACTTTTTCGTTCATCTGTTGTAATTTGTTCAATGAAAGGATGCTCTGGCGCAAGAACCATAAAGCTGGCACCATAAAGGGTGTCTGGACGTGTTGTAAAAACGGTTATTGCATTTTCTTTTCCTTCAATTTTAAAATCAATTTCTGCACCATAACTTTTTCCAATCCAGTCAGATTGCATTTTTTTAACTTTTTCCGGCCAATCTAATTTATCTAAGTCGGTAAGGAGTCTCTCTCCATATGCTGTTATCTTTAGCATCCATTGACGTAAGTTTTTCTTTGTTACCGTCGCACCACAACGCTCACAAGTTCCGCTACTTGCTTCTTCATTTGCAAGAACTGCCTTACAATCGGGACACCAGTTAAGAGGCATTTCTTTTTCATACGCTAGGCCTTTTTTAAACATTTGAACAAAAATCCATTGGGTCCATTTATAAAAACCAGGGTCTGTTGTATTTACTTCTCTATTCCAATCATAAACTGCACTTATTTCATGTAACTGCCTTTTTGCATTGGCAATATTACTAGCAGTTCCGATTTCTGGATGTATTCCTTTTTTTATGGCATCATTCTCAGCTGGTAACCCAAAGGCATCCCAACCCATTGGATGAAGAATTTTATATCCTTGCAAAATTTTATAACGACTTAAAACGTCGCTTAAAACATAACCACGCCAATGTCCCACATGAAGTCCGTTTCCCGAAGGATATGGAAACATATCAAGACAATAATATTTAGGTTTTTTATCATCATCTTTGTTGATTGAACTTTCTTCCCAATTTTTTCTCCATTTTCTCTCTATTTGTTTAAAATCATATTTAGACATTTTCTCTCTCCTCATATCACGATTGTGGAATTTATATCATAAGTTTTATTAAAATGCAAGTACATTGCTGTGTTTTAATTTCTAATAAGAAAAATTTGTTAAACCGTTACAAAAGGGTATTCGTAAGGAGGGGTTATTGTAAACTCCATTCGTTTATTGGTTCGTGGATGTTTAAAAGTTAATTCGTTGGCACAGAGTGCAATAGGAGTGTTGCCCTTCCCTCTTACGAAATCACTATTATATTTGTTGTCACCCCAAATTGGAAATCCAAAGTTGGAAAATTGTACTCTAATTTGATGATGCCTGCCTGTCACTAAATTTATTTTTACAAAGGTTAAATTTTCTTTATGATTGATTACTTCATATTGAAGAATAGCACACTTGGCATTGGGTGTATTTTTATGCACCACTTTTGAAATATTTAGTCGTTCATTTTTAATTACATAATCCGACAGCTCTCCAGAATCTTTTTCTAAAACGCCACAAACAACGGCTATATATTTTTTTTCAAACTGTTTATTTTTAATTTGCTCCGATAAATTTGAATTTGCTTCCTTATTTTTTGCATAAACCATAACGCCAGAAACTGGTCTATCAAGCCTATGCACAACTCCTATATAAGCATTTTCGCCTAAATAGTTGCTTAAATGATAAGTCATATCATCTGTTCCCAGTTTGTCCTTTTGGGAAGCGACACCAAATGGTTTTTTCACGACAATAATATCTTTATCTTCATGTAAAATTTCTAACTCCATAAAACAAAACTCCCTTTTATTGCAAATAAAATCTTTTTAATTATACTGTATTGTATCCGTTTTTTGCAACAAAATATTTATTGTTTCTCAGTAGCGTCATTGAATAAGAAGTATGAAAGCAGTATAATATGCTCTACTTATAATAAAAATAATTCTCTATCGTGAAGAATCATTTTTAGTTCTGTGTAAAATTTTAATTGAAAGAAGGAATCATATGGATTTTTATAAAAAACTAAGTTATTATTATGATCGGTTATTTCCTCTAAATAAGGTTGAGTTAAATTTTATAATAAATGAACTAGGCTTAAAGAAATCCGAAAAAATTTTGGAATTAGGTTGTGGCACTGGAGAGTTCAGTTTGGCTTTGTTGTCCTCTGGATTGGATGTAATCGGAATTGATTTGGACAATGATATGATTGAAAATGCAAAACAAAAAAATAAAAATTATGTTGATAACTTTTATCAACTAAATATGCTCTGTATACAAGATAAATTTAAGCAACAAAACTTTGATGGTATTATTTGTTTAGGTAACACCCTCGTCCATTTAGACGGTGTAGAGAAAATAACAAGTACACTTTTAAATATTTATAATCTTCTTTGTAATCGTGGCAAAATCATAATACAAATTGTAAACTATGATAGAATTTTAAACAAAAATATTACATCACTCCCAACAATTGAATTGGAAACAGTTAAGTTTGATAGAATCTATACCCCAGGATCAAAAATTACTTTCAAAACTGTGTTATACGACAAAACGAAGTGTGAATCATATGAAAATGAAACAGAGCTATACCCTTTAAAACAAAAGGAGTTAAATGAAATACTAATCCAGTGTGGATTTAAAAATATTATGTGGTATGGAAACTTTAATGGTGAGTCCTACCAACCTGACTCTTACGCAAGCATAGCTGTCGCTGAAAAAATTTTGTGTAACTGATGATAGCTAGACTGATAATAATCAGCTATTATATGTTACTATTGGGGTTTCACAACAAAAAGCAGGGGTGTTTCAAAGTATAAAGTAAACTTTGAAACACCCCTGCTTTCATTATGAAAGATCTGTTCCCTTAAGAAGGTTGTATAATAATGTCGCAATTTGTGCTTTTGTAATATTTTGTGTTGTAAGAATTTTTCCATCAGAACCATTTACAAATCCATATTTTATACAGATAGCAACGTCTTTTTTAGCCCAACTTGCAACCTGATTCCCGTCTTTAAAAGAGTCAATAATTTGATTAACTTCTGAATCAGAAATGTTAGTATCAAACGATGCAAGTGACAAAAGTCTGCTAATCATTACAATTGCTTCTTGTCTTGAAATAGTTTTTGTGCCATTAAAGTTATCTTTTTCATCACCTTTTACAATTTGGTATTCTTTTGCTGCCATCACACTTTCATAATACCAATTTTTATTAGTGACATCTTTAAATGAATTAGATATTTCAGCAGTATCCACGCTTAGTCCCATTGCTTTTGATATCATTGTAACAAATTCTGCTCTGGAAGCATCTTTGTTTGGTTCAAATTTATTATTTCCTGAACCTTCAACAATAAGTTTTGAACCCAAAGCATTTGCAGCTGTTGCCGCCCAGTGATTGTTCATATCACTAAATGATTTTTGGTTGTAAATTAAAGCATACGTACTATTTGTTACACTTTTTATTACCACATAATGATTGCCATCAATATTTTTAACTTTGGTGGGCACCGGTTTTAATTGACCATTTTCTTTAACAACGACAGCAGTGGTGATTTTGTTCACGTCTATTGCAGAAGGAATTTGTATTCTTCTTTCAATAAATGAACTATAATTTTTCAATTCCACTTCTTTGCTGTTATTTGAAAATGTAACTTTAAAGTCAATAGCAGGAACGATTAGTTCTAAATTACCATTTTTTATAGCTTGTGATGTTACATCTGCCATTTCTTTTGGGGTAACTGCTATGTTAATTTTAACTTGAATACCTCCAAGTGCTATATCATTGCCTAACTTATTAGCAGCAGCAATAACATTAATTTTATCACAATCAAGTAAATAAACGCCTAACGGTGTATTTACTTCTATCCTTGTATTTTTACTTGAGAGTGTGTTTATTGTTTCTGCGCTTAATATTGCAGTAACACTTGTTGCGCCATTAAGTGCAGTGAGGGGAATAGATACAATATCTGCACCACTGTTAACGGCATTCAGTATATTGCTACTATCAACAGTCATGTTAATAGTGGTGGTTTCACCTACTTTAGTAGTAGCAACATTTGGAAGAACACTTACAACAGTAGGTTCATTTGGTGTTGGTATTTTTGTAGTAGGTTCTTTCACTGTGTTTCCTTGTGTTGTAGTTGTAGATTCCCCGCTACCTAGCCCATGTCCTCCAGAGCCACCACCACCGCCTATAATTACAAGGGGGTTTACGATTACATTTACGGTTGCAGTTAGATTGCCTGAATTTGTAATACTTCCATCTGCTGGTAATATAAATGTACCAATAAATGTATATGTACCTGCCACATTAGCATTATAAGTTGTTGTTGTCCAGGTTACAGGAAGCTCTTTACTTATCCCACCAACAAGTATAACGCTAACTTTTTCTGGTAGACCTATCTGACTCATTAGTGTTCCGTTTTCTACAGTCTTATTTGCAAGCCCAGTAATGGACTGAATATTGGAAACAACTAATTTAGATGGAATCGCCCCTACATAACTTCCATTTTTCCCTGCTGTATTTAGAGCACTTGAGCTAGTAAGCCTTAAAAAATCTCCCCATACTATATTTTGAAGTTCATCCCTTGTATAAGTAGTAGGAGGCGTAGTTGAAATAAAATCACCTGTGCTTACTGCTAAGCCCAAACTATTTACAGATTTTTTAGCTTCGGTATTATAGAAGAAGTCTGTAGCATCAAGATTTCCAGATACATAATCGCCAGCTGTAGCACTACCATCTGTTCGATAAGAAATATTATTTGTAAATATACCTTGTTGTTCTGGTGTAAAATAAGGACTTGTTCGGAAGATATAATTATTTTTAACATTATCAAATGCTGTACAGTTTTCAACTGTTATAACCCCAGGATTAAAATTGCAAGTAAAACCTGCCATTCCATTTTTGTATGCCAAGGATTTTTTGATAACATGTTTCACAGGGATACCTTCGCCACCAAGTTTAAATCCATTACTTGTATTATTGTAAGCAATACAATTTTCAATTGTAACAGGCATATTTGCACCTGTTCCTTCAATTTTATTGTAAAGGTCCCAACCATCATCTATGTTGTCATGTGAAATACATCCTGTAAATATATTACCAGGGCCAACTCCAAGTTTTGCTGCAAATCCATCTGCATTTATCAAAGAAGCGTCTTGATTATTGTAAGATTCACAGTTAATAATTTGGTTATAAGATGGCCACCATTCTGGAATTGTGCCAGTTCCATTTCCTAGTTGGAATCCAGAATCTATATTATGATGGAAAGCAACGTCTTCAATAATATTGTAATTTCCAGTAACACGCATACCTGTTGAAGAAAGAACCGTATCTCCAACTTCTATTCCTTTAATATGCCAATAATCTGCTGCTAGTAATATCGTTCCTTTGAATATAACTTTTGCATTATCATATGGAACTAATGTTTTTAACTTATTTGCATATCCTCTAAATTCTTTTGCAATCGTAATAGCTTGATAATTACCACCAAGCATGTAAATTGTTCCACCAGGTATTATATAACTAATAGCAGCCGTTAAACTAAGTGGATCTTCTAACGTTCCTGCTGCAGTATCTCTACCATTTGGAGATGCAAACAATTTATCTGAACCATATTTTGAATTTTTTGTAACTGTTACATTTTTTGTAATTGCTGTGTTACTAGGTGCATTTGAGTCTGTTGGTGTAAATGTCATAGTGAATACTGTCGTGTCATTTGTTAATTTTGTTGGCAACTCATAAGGTGTAACCGCATTTACTGTCGCATCTGTTACAATGTTAGTACCATCTTTTGTAACACTAACTTTTCCGGCATAATTTGATTGTGCTGATAATATATAATCTTCGTTTGAATATTTTGTTGCAGAAATAATATTAAACGCCACTGCATCTCGCACAGGTACTAATGGGGCTGTAGCAACTGTATTTGCTTTTGACAGCGTAATGCTAGCATTGCTTACTGTTATTTTAGCATTTCTTGCAACGAAAAATCCTACATACATATTATCAGGATCTAATCTTTGAACAATATCAGCACCTGTTATTGTATCGGTTTTTGTTGTTTTGCCATCATTTGAAATATAGGTTGTAATAAAGCCACTATCCGTTCTTTCAAGTTTCATTTTAAAAGAAGTAGCAATTGGAACGGCAGAAGCTAATGTAGTATTTACTTGTTTGCTTCCAGTTGTTCCCCATGGGTCTGTAACACCATTTCTTACAGAACTTGTTACATTTATTTTATCTTTGACGGAGCTTCCATTTCTAAAAACAAGTGTACTTGCATAGTTAGAGGAAGAAACAAGTTCTTCAAAACCAGCAACTTTTGGTTCTTGACGAGGAGGCCCAATGATATCTCGAACCATTATACCAGCGGATTCTTGACCAGAAGGATTTGCAGCTGTTTCAGGACCAAATTGATTAACTAAGATGTCAGCGCTTAGTTCAAAGTTAGTTGTCTTAGGGTCTAAAACAGTATAATAAAATGTCATTCCATCATGCCCAGCTGTTATTTTTCCGCCACGGCTTTCTAATACAATATTTCCATTTATTGTTCCTGGGTTTTCTGCTTGTACATAGTTTGTACCAACTTTTTCTGGTAATACATTAGAAGAAAAATCTAGGTCTGTTGATTGTCCAAAAGTAATTGATTTCCAAACTAACCCAGATGCGTCTCCGCTTGTAAGTTCAAAAGGAACAACAACGCTTTCCGCATTTGCAAAAGTAAATATAAGATTGGCTACCTTTCCTGCAAACTTACTAAAAGCTGCTGCTTTGATTGTTAATACATTATTTGTAATTGTATAATCGGTTCCTTCTGTCAATGTAGCACTTGTACTAGCAATACTTTTCAGTGCTGGTGCATATGGTGAAAGTTTTGCACTATAGTCTGTTCCTAAATCTTTATTAATTTTAGGGCTTCCAGCAAATATAATTTTACTTGGACCGCTTCCACTCCATCTATATGATGTAAGTGTTTGTGCTTTGTTATTCTTAGGAAGTAATTTATTCCATTTGTTTGATGCCTCTACTTTGATAAAATAAAATTCATCATTGTCTACTCCATTCACTGTATAAGCAGTTCCTGTTGTTGTGTTTTCACCATTTACCGGCGTCCACACTTTTTCATTGGATGTCATTGCCTTATTATCTACATATACTCTGTATCCATCTATGCCTAGAGAACCTGTTATTGTTGTATCAGGTGCCGTTATTGTATCGATAGCTTGTGGCCATGCAATAGCAATATCTGATTTATTATCTCTTATTATTTTACTTTCTGTTAGAGAAGCATTACTCCATTGTGGTACTGATGTGCTAAATGGAGCCATTGTTGTAATTGGAATGGTGTTTGAATATGCTTGTTTTACGTTATAATCTGAAATTGCTGAAACAGATATGGTATAAGTTGTTCCGGGTTTTAAACCTTTTAGTGTTCCGCCAGTAGATATACCACGTATGTTATTTACCAATGTTTTTGTAACTGTTTCTCCTCCACCTATGGGAACAGCTTTTATTTCATACCGATTTACATATTCTGTAGCAGCTGGAGCATTCCACTTAACGCTAGCCCATGTAAATCCAGGGGCACCATTAGCACTAATTTCACCTGTAACAGTAGGTGGTGCAATTTGATAAACGCTACCTTCCACCGTTTTTGGGGTTCCAGCAGTAACAAAACTACCACTTGGTCCTGTTGTTGTTCTGTTTCCTGTTGCATCTTCTGCTTCTACTTTAAAGGTATATTCTTGTCCAGGTGCTAAATTTGCAATAGCAATTTTTCCTGTAAGTTCAGTGGCACTTGAATAGGAAATCTGATTCACTTTTTCATCATACACAGACATTGACACAGTATATTTTGTAACTTTAGTTTTGTCTGTAGCCAATTTATCTAAATTTAAACCAAAGTATACAGCATCATTTGTTGTTATATATTTTGAAAGAGTAGGAGCTGTAGGCCAAATGGGTGCTTCTGAAGCATTTATTGAAACTGCCGTTGATGTGGTATTTCCAGTAAATTGAAGTCCTTTTGAGTTTAATATATTCCATTTAGCATTTGTATTCGCACCGTCTAATGTAACATTATTAAATATACTATTTTCTAAATTATTTATATTGGAATAAACTGAATCGGATTTATTAATACTATATCTAACATTATCAAAAGTTACATTTTTACTTGTATGCCAGTTTTGCCATAGTCCACCATCTCCTGAAACCGTTTGTATACCTGTCGTTTTATTTGGTGCGTTAGAAGCATTATATACACTAACATTTTTAACGTAAATATAACTGAATGCAGGCATACCTTCTGCTGGTTCAACTGTTGTTGCTTGATTAGCATCTGTATAATCACTGGTTAAAATAAAAGTTTGATTATTTAAAGGATTATGAATGGCATTATCTCTTATTAAAACATATCTTACCCCGCCACCGTTTACAGGGTTTGCTTTAAATCTAAAGGGCATTTGAGAACGATTATGTACATTATCTTCTACCAATAAGTTTTGAATAAAAGCCCCTGTGTGGCTTCCTGCTGCAATTGAACCACCATGTGTTTCTCTTAAAAAATTATTAAATGTCCAAAAGTTTTCACAAGGTGTTTCCTTTTGACTTTCTGCACCTAATCCTGCTGCAAAGTTTATTGCATCATCCCCTGTGTCAAAAAAGTTTCCAAAAATCATAGCATTTTCAGAATCTCCAAATTCAACACCATCTCCATTGTTACAGTCATAAGTTTTACTTACCGTTCCATTTACTACTATGTCTTCGCATTGCAAATTAACAATTCCGTGATTTGCCGGATTCGCAGCTGTAAATCCTTCATAATAAACGTTTTTTACGCCTCTTAAATGAATTAAGTTTGGTCTCATGGCATAAGCGTCAGATTCAGTATATCCATCGGCTTGAGCACGCTTACATACATCTGCTACCAATATTCCCTGGACATTTACAACACCAGAACCTCCCCCAACATATTGTGGAAGTGTTGTGCCTGTTGGGTCTAGTGAATCTACGTTTTGATTTTTGTCTGTGGTTACTGTTGATCCAGAGCCTCTTTTCCAACCATTCCCATCAATTATTCCTTCTCCCACAATTCTAATATTTTGAAGTGTTCCTGTATCATATGTATGTGCATTGATTAATGAAAAACTTCTTATATCTTGGCTATAATTGTATAATATATGCCCTGCTGGGTATTGGGTTGAGATTGGAGAACCTAAAATTTTTCCACCTTTTTGTACCTCCAAAGTCATGTCACTTTTAAGCCAAAGTGCTCCTGTTACAAAAGTACCAGGTGGAACAACAACTTTTCCACCTGGAGTACAGGCATCAATTGCCGCTTGCATAGCTGAAGTGTTTTCTTTTGTAAAAGTTTCATATTGCATATAAGCTTGTTGATCTGGCGTTTTTCCAGAGTCATAAGATTGTAGTGTTAAAAGAACTGAAGCCGCAGTGGCACCAAAAGCAGTTTCTACGCTTTTCGCACCAAAATCTTGTACATTAAAAATTTTGGCTACTGGTGTTGTTTTAGCTGTTATGGTATATCCGGTTAAAGATTCTTCTCCATTTGCTGTAATTCCTTTTACCTCAAAATTATATTGCGTATCCGCTGTAAGGTCTGTAACTGTATAAGTGTGGTAAGTTATTGGTTGATGTTGATAAATAGATGCAGATTTTTCATAAAAAGCATCCATATAACTTGAAGTTGTTGGATAGGTTATTTTAAATTGTTCTTTGGAAGTTCGGGGGAGCTTTACCCCATTTAAATATACGGCGTAATCCGTATATTTTTCATAGTTACTTGGTTTGTCCCATACAAGAACTATTTTACTTTCGCTTGTTGCAATAGGTGGCGCTTGAAGTGCGGCGTGTGATGGGAGTGGTGACATATCTAGTGCTCCTACTGCTGGTAATTTTGACATATAATCTAAATCATCAGATGAAGCATAAACATTTTGAACCGTAAAATTGATTGTACTTAATACCATTACAGAAGTTAAGAAAATTGATAAAAACTTTTTGAAACAAGTGTTTTTTTTCATAAACATACCCTTCCTGTCATAATAAGTAACTGTAAAGTGTCATTATCCTATTAACTTAAATTAAGTGTCTACAGATTCCCCCCCTTCTCTTTTACTAACTTACAAATTAATATGAATTATTATGTTATATGGACCGCAGAAAATAACGATTCATTGGATGAAACTTTTTGTCAGAAGACGAAAAGTTTTTTGAACCACAAATGAAGGAAGATTATTTTCGCCGTCCCTATAGATTAGACTTTGCCTAAAAACTAATTATAAATACAATATTTAGTATCTGATGGTTTTCTATCAAAAATAAATATCATTATAAATAAGTGTTTTCAGACATTTCCTGGTCTCATTTAAAAGTAGTTTACATTATTTTTATTACGCACAACACTGTATCTCATTAAAAATGTAAGAATATTCCTATAGTTATTGCTTTTATTATACCACTCTTTTTAAAAATTTCTATATTATTTTTTTAGGTGATTACACACGAGTTAAACAATATGAAAAATCAATGTATTTTACACTTTTAGCCCAGTTCGTAGAGCAACTGACTCTTAACCAGTGGGTCCACCGTGCAATATTCTAGGGGTTTTACTTTTTTAATTTGGTGACATTATATCTGTCGTGGTTGATGGCTTTGCATGTCCAAGTCCTACAAATTCCTAGAAGCACTTATTATTATGAATCTAAGCAAAATCTGACGAAACTCAAATAGTAAATGAGATAGTCGACATATTTGCAACCAGTCGCAATAACTATCTTACAAGAACTTTATTAATTATAATTTAATTGTTATACTTATTACAATTGTCAGAATTTATACAGTTTTATTTATTGAACTACTATTTTTAATAGGGTAGCAGGTTAAAGAAGGAGAAATAATTCATAATTTCCCTCTACTCTATTGTCCTATATAAAGATCAATTAGTCTACCACTTCCCATAGGAACTTCTTCACCTTTTTTTGCTCTCTCCGCATTTAATTTGAAATTTTGCTTCATCTTGTCTACTAAAATATCCGCTTTCATTCCGCTATCATAAAGAGACTTATTTTCTTGGTACTCCTGTTTACTTGATGGTATTTCAAAAACTTCACCTCGCTCATTAACCAAAGAGTAATACCTACCAGTATTCAAAATTCGTAAATTTTTGAAGCCAACTTTATGAGCTCTATTTATAATTTCACTGAACACTTCTGCATTTCCTCCAAATTCAACAACCTTATATGAGTTATTCCTTTTTACTACAGTAACATAATATTGGGGAATATTATCATAGTTCAAGATAAATAGCCAATCATCACTAGGATATATAAAGTTGTCAAAACTGCTCAGCTTCGCATACTCATCTTTTAATTCTTTTTTAAAGAAATTAAGTTTATACCCATCTCCAACGGAAAACTTATTCTTATCATAAATAATATAATCATTCTGTTCATTATCTAGTGGGACTAGCATATCCACCATTTTGGGTAATCTTTCATTTAAGGCATCTATGGCTGCTTGAGGTGCATTATTGGTACTAGCATTTACAAAAACAATACAAATACTAAGTACTAAAAGCACTGAAAATACTAAAAGTAAATTTTTCTTAATATTTATTTTTTTACTCAATCCCATCACCCTTTCACAAAAACTAATTTTATTATTACTTTAAATATCCATCCGAGAAACCACTGGCGTTAAAAAGCAAATTAGTTCTAGCAGTATACTTCTTAGTTCCATCTACGAGATCCATAACTTCTACATAATCATCGTCTAAGTCATGTCTAGTTCCTGCATAATAAACTATTTTTTAATATACAGGATGACCACCTCTAAGCGTACTTCTAATATCAGCAGAAGTTGCATATGTTGATGAATAGGATGCTTTAGAAATTTTATAACTTAATGAACTGTCTAATCATGCGAATCAGAGCCTATACCTTATTTTTAAATTTGGTATTGAGCTGCCCTTAAAGCCGCAAACAGTTGAGTTTTGTAATGGTTCGGCACGGTTTTTGTGTAGGATTTTAACCTACAATCTTTTCTTACTATCTTTTTGACTTTTATTTGATGATAAAACAATGCAAAGAAAGTTACTTGTTAATTTTTATAAAACCATTAAGAATATATTATAGAGATAATAGAAGTCATAACTTTTAAAGGTTATCCTCATAGGTTCCAATCAATAAAAAATTTCCCCTAAAAAATATGGAGAAATTAAAATATGAGTTATTAACCAAGTTTGTATATTATTTTTTGCAATTTATCGATGTTCCAAATAATAGACTAATGTTTTATAAATGGTTCACTTCTTAAACATCACTTGGAACTAGCTTAATCAGTGGGGAAAGGTTCACACCTGGGTCTAACGGTTTTATGTTGTTGATTATTTCTTGCAAACTCATTCCAATTCTCTACTCAAATCATTTTAACAGGTATTCGTACATGATTTTGTATTCTAACAACATCCCCACATTGGAAATGTATATTTTCCTTAAAAATGGGTCCATCATATACAAATGTATGATATTCGCCATTTTCACCACACACATCTATATTTTCTTGTTCCAATTGCTCAACTAGCTCTTTCATTAGCGTCTGCCCTAAATATTGTTCATTCATTCTTGTTGTGTCAATTACCGTTATAATGGCCTGGAATCCACTGTCGATAAACTCGTAAACTAGCTTTTTTCTATTTTCTTGCCATAATGGGAAATAGCTATCTAGTCCTACGTTTTTGCACCTTTCACTACACCAATCCAAATGCTCTTGAATGTCAATATCACCAAACACACAGGTATCTACACCTTGTGATTTTAGAACTGAAAGAGCCCTTTCAAAATCATGGGCATACTGTGTACCTTCTGTCTTTATGATTACTAAAGGTATATCAAGTGCTTTTGATGCTTCTTCTAGTAAAGTCTGTGGTATGTTATGAAACCACGAACGTTCATTTTTTTCATCATATGTAGTGAGCAAGCAGACTGGCTTGTACCCATTTTTAATGGCTCTATAAATTGCCAAAATACTATCTTTTCCACCGCTATATGAAGCAACAAACTTCTTTTGATGAGACAATATTTACACCCCCTTTTCCATAATTTCATAAATCTTCTCCATATCTACATATTCTCTAAGTGTTTTCGCTAATAAATCGAACTGGGTGTTCATGTATGTTCGATATTCAGTGCTAGACATGGAAGTATTTACTATTTTAGGACCAGAATGTGTATCAAAAAGGCTGTCCTCGTCCTCAATATCCAATTTTATATACGGAACCATTCCGATAACAGGGAGGTTTGTTATTTCCTCCATAGCATTCTTAACATCTGTGAAAAATTCCATTCGGCCAATACACTTGTTAATAATAATCCCCTTAACGAGTGAGCGTTCATTCTGAGAGAGAAGGTCCAGTGTTCCTTTTACGGAAGCAAAAACACCACCTCTGTCAATATCCGACACAAGCAATACTGGTGAATTTACTTTCTGTGCCATGCTCATGTTCACAATATCGCCTTCTTTTAAATTCATCTCAACAGGACTGCCAGCTCCCTCAAGAACGACCATATCATATTTATTTTCTAGTCTTTTAAATGGCTCTAATATCTGTGGCCATATATTCTGCTTTAGTGTTTTATAAGCATCACTATCCATTCGTCCTATGGATTTTCCAGAAATTATTACCTCTGAAACACCATCAACAAGTTTTAGTAAGATTGGGTTCATATCATAATGTGGTTCTATTTCACACGCAAATGCTGCAATCGCTTGTGACCGAGCCATTTCTAAGCCATCGTCCAAAATATGTGCATTATCAGACATATTTTGTGCTTTAAAAGGTGCAACGGTATGGCCATCTTGCCACAGTATACGGCCAATACCTGTTGCAATCGTTGATTTTCCAACGCTTGATGCAGTTCCTTGAATCATTAATAATTTTGCCATATTACACTCCTCATTTATTAATTTATATTCTGCTTAGCCATTACTCTAATTTGTATTATAATACTTTTCACTATTGTTGTGAGTTTCGTCAATATAAAATACTGTATTTTCTAATACTACCACCCTTACAAATTAAGAAAAAATTAAGGCTTCCGATATAATCGGAAGCCTTAATTTTATTTACTGCACCTTCAGGGACTCGAACCCTGGACCCACTGATTAAGAGTCAGTTGCTCTACCAACTGAGCTAAAGGTGCAAAATTTACAAAGAGGTGAAATACCTCAACTCTGCACATTATAGAATATTTTATACTATTTGTCAAATTTTTTTAAAAAATTTTATAAAATTATCAATTATAGTAACCAACCATACTATGGGCACTACTATTCATCATACTTGTTTTCTAAATTCATCTGAGTAACGAAGAGACAGATGGAGAGCTTTTTGAACAACTTCCATCCGCATATTCTATCACTTCTTACAAATCCCTAATCTTCATCGCCAGCTTTAAAATTGTAAATTGGTTTAATAACTTTTAAAATATCTGCTGTTGGCTCAATATTTTTCATAATATCATCCATGCCCTTATATGCCATTGGACATTCATCTAATGTATCTTTACTTACAGAAGTCGAATAAACATTTTGCATTTGTTTTTTAAATTCTGTCAGTGTAAAACTTTGCTTCGCCTTCGTCCTACTCATAAGCCTACCAGCACCATGTGGTGCTGAATTATTCCAATCTTCATTGCCCTTCCCCACACAAATCAAACTTCCATCACGCATATTGATGGGAACCAGAAGCTTTTCCCCTAATTTGGCAGAAACAGCCCCTTTTCTCAAAATCATAGAATCTGTATCTATGTAATTGTGAATCGTGGTGAATTCCTCGCAAACATCTAATTTCATACCTTTAATAATTTCATTCATCATTGCTTTTCTATTCAGTACAGCAAATTGTTGTATAATCTTCATATCATGAATGTAGTCATCAAAAAGGCTGTCTGTCACATAAGCCAGTGTAAATGGTATTTCACTTAACACTTGACTTTTTAGCGCTTTTATAGCCGATTGAATTTCTTTTTCACGGCCTTCTGTTTTATATTGCTTAATGAATTCCTGTATGTCAAAATCACTATTTTTATTTAATTGTTTATATCCTGCATCTTGATAATATTTTGCAACTTCAACGCCTATGTGTCTGCTTCCAGAATGAACTACAACATATATTTTTCCATCATCAGCTTGGTCTACCTCAATAAAATGATTTCCACCGCCAAGGGTACCTATACTTTTTTGTGCACGATCAATATTTACATGAGGAAGGCAGCGAAGCTCTGTTAAATCAATTTCATCATTATATCGATGTGCCTTTTCACGAACATTAAATCCGGATGGAATTTTTTCATAGATTAATTTATCAAGCTTTTGAAGCTCAAGATATTTATTTTCAATACAAATTGTTTCCATTCCACAACCAATATCAACTCCAACTAAATTAGGAACCACTTTATCTGTAATTGTCATAGTGGTTCCAATCGTGCAGCCTGCACCAGAATGAACATCTGGCATGATACGGATTTTACTTCCACTTACAAAGTCTTGATTACAAAGGGTTTCAATTTGGGAAATTGCAACTTCTTCTATATTGTTTGTAAATACTTTTGCGGTATTTTTAGTTCCTTTAATCTCTAACATAGTATCACCTTTCTAACATTTATGCTTTTTTAAAAGTTTCATTCAACGTATCCATAACAAACTCCAAATCAGCAGTCTCTCTGATGTTCATTTTTTGAAAGTAGTTATTTTCTAACGGGATCCACTCTGTAATAAATCTTTTGTGCATGAAGGCTCCATTTCTATTTAAAATACGCAGGCTCTGCTCTTTTTTGTCTAGTTGAAGAAAAACCTTTTGATGATAATAATTCGATAAAGTTGGATGTAAACTGTAAGCACCTTCCACAATAGTAAGTGCTTTTGGATAAACTAAAGTTGGTTCAGAAAAATTTTGTAACCTACAGTCAAATTTCTTGTAAGAAAAAGGGCTTCCAACAAGTAATTGCTCCATTACTTCTGTACGAAAACGAACATAGTCAACATTACCGCCAATCTCCATAAGTCTTTGTGCAGTTCGTTGCTCAGGCTGAAGAAAAAAATCATCCATATGAAATACATTACAATCGTAAACAGATTGCAGTAAATCCGCAAGTGTGGACTTTCCAGCACCACAATTTCCATCAATTCCAATAATAACGTGTTTTTGTTCAGCCATTAACTTATCTATTTTAGAAAACAATTCCAAAAAAAAGCAAAATTCTTTTTCTACAACCCGATAGGCCGGAGCATAACATTCACGAAATAAATTACTATGACGTACAAGGGGATATCCATTATTTTTATAATCAGATAAAATAGCCGATACGGTCTCATAATGAAACGGTAATTCTCCTATTTTGCACATTTCCATAAAAATACTTATTTTGTCATGAAAACAATCAAGATTTCCTTTTTTATGGCTTGCGGAGACTAAAAAAAATCGATTGAAGGTTTCTGTTTTTAAGTCACGCTCTAACAATATTTGCAAATGGAGCCTATAATGGTTATTTCCTATAGGCTCTATTGGGTCAAAAATGTGATTTTTCTTCTGCAATAAAGAAGTTTCTTCTTTTATAAATTTTAAACTTTCTTTCTCATCGGTTATTAGATGTCCACTACCAAACTCATTTTGGTAAATTAACTTTATCATATCTAAAATTTGCATTTGAGGATATTTATTAAAATGTTGAAGTAACATATCGTGAAAAACTTTTTCATTATTCAATTAAAATTCACCTTTTCAGTTTTAATACTAATTCAGTTTTACAGCGTGTCTGAAAAATCTGATTTAGAATGGAGTTTATTATCTACCCATTATGGGTAATAATCAGTATACTATAACTTCATAAAAAAAAACAATCACTTATAAAACCATTTACAGTTTTAAAGAAAGTCACATAATTTTAAGAGGCATTAAAATGCAACACTAAAAAAGGCTCAGACAAGGAATATTCATTAAATCCCTTCTGAACCTTTTTACGATTGTACGCTCTTTTATTTTCTATTTTTTGTGTAACAGGATTTACCAAACCCCAAGTAAGCCGATTTTGACTATGAATTTCACGTTGTGCCTTTTTACTTAGCTTTTCTTTTGAAATATATTTATCCATCTTCTTAACTCCTTTAAACAAAATTTATAAATATATACTATCACGCAAAATTCCTAAAATCAACAAACTTATTTTTACATTTTTATTGTAACACCCCTTCAACCTTTCATGCAGTTTAAGAAATGAACGAGAATTTTTTTAATTTACAAGCCCACCAAAAATTACAGAATTTTTAAGGGGGCTTGTAAATTTTATTTTTTTATCTCAAGACTTTAAATGTGATTTTCCACTGTGGCACCAATAATCTCCACACATGTTTTTATGCCTAATTTACCACTATCAAGACATATGTCATAGTTATCCATTTTATTCCACTTCTTATCAGAATGAGCATTGAAGAAATTTGAACGACGTTTATCCATACTAATCAGTTTGGAGTACGCATCCTTTTCTGACACTTCATATTCTTCTATAGACCTTTTAATCCTAACATCCTCATGTGCATAGATAAATACTTTTAAACAATCCTTGCGGTCGCTAAGTACATTTCCAGCACATCTTCCAACAAGTACACATCTTCCATTCAAAGCTAGTTCTTTAATAATTTCACTTTCTTCATAGAACAACTTATCAGGTAGCTGTAAGTCTGTAGAGAAACTTGCAAAATTGCCCACCATTGACATGGCATACATAAGGCTAGCTGATGCAGCTTCTTCTACAGAGTATAGATATTCTTCCGAAATATTTATTTTTTTTGCTGCTAATTTAAGAATTTCATCATTATAGAAATTAATACCTAACTTCTCTGCCACTAAACTTCCAATCTGCCTTCCGCCACTACCATACTGCCGTTCAATCGAAATTATATTATATTTTCCCATGCGCTTTCCCTCCAAATTCAATATAATATTTTATACTGATTATTGCGGTTTAACAAAAGGTAATAATCAGGCTTTCTATGAAGTGCCTTGTGTCATATCCCTAAATATTTTATTCAAAATATTTAGAATTGCGTTATCTTTATCATAAAACTTTTGGATTAAATAATCAAGTTCTAAAACAAATATAATTACTATATCTCTTCATATTGTATCACTAAGTCAGCATCATGTCCTTTTTCCATTTTATGGCGAGCTTTTCGATTTTCTACCGTGTCAAAAATAATGGAGAAATCATAGTCTTCTGGATAAAGTTCTTTTGCAGCGATAAGTAATTCAATTCTTTTATGGTTAACCAGCATTTTTCGCCCTTTCACTTGAACGCCAATTTCTCCTTTGTCATTTGTACACTTGCATACGATTCCTACTATTTTTTCTGGATGTACTTTCACACTATCACCAATTTGAAAGGAATGACTTCGATTTTCGGTTGCTTTAACTTTCAATTCTTTTTTTATTTTTGTCATAGGTGTATTAAAAGCATTCTTGTCTATCTGAGGTAAAACAATTTGCTGCTCACTTCCATAAGCTTCTTGGGAAGCCCGTGCAATCATATGTGCTGGAAATCCTAATCGTTTGGCAATGTATAAGGCACAGCTTTCTCCCGCTTCACCAATCTCAAGTTGATACATAGGCTTTAGATTTTCTCTATCAAACATCATTCTGGCATTTTTTAGTTTGGGTGTATTTTTTACATATGTTTTTACTTCTGGATAATGGGTTGTAGCAATAAAAAGGCAATTTTTTAACCGAAGTTCCTCTAAAATTGCAATGGCGATTCCCATACCTTCTGCTGGATCTGTTCCAGAACCTAACTCATCTAGCAAAACAAGGCTTTCATCTGTGGTATGATTTAATATGTCCATAATGTTCGTTATATGAGATGAAAACGTGGACAAATTTTCTGTAATACTTTGTCCATCGCCAATGTCACATAACACATTTATATTCATACAGAACTGACTTCCTTCTGCTACAGGCACGTGCAATCCACTTTGAGCCATTAAAGAAAGAAGCCCTATGGTTTTTAATGCTACGGTTTTACCACCAGTATTGGGACCTGTAATGACGATACCTGCTATTGCATCCCCTATTTCAAAATCAAGGGGTATACAACTTTCTGATTTTAACAGCGGATGTCTACCTTGTATCATTTTTATATGACGTGTTGTATTGATACTTACGTTTCTTGCTTTCATATTTACGCTTAACTTTGCCTTGGCAAAAGTATAATCTAATGTTTCCATACACTCCATATTCATTTTTATATTCTGGATGTGGTCCGAAACGATTCCAGTTAATGTATAAAGAATTTTAATAACTTCATTTTCTTCTTCTATTTGTAACTGGTTTAATTCATCTGTTAGCCTACCTATTTTAGTTGGTTCGACAAAAATTGTTCCTCCACTGTTTGAGGTGTCCATCACAATTCCACTTACTTGGGATTTATATTCTTTTTTTACTGGCAATACAAAGCGCCCATTTCTTACTACAATATAACCATCAGAAAACCAATTTTTATTTCCCCGAAGCATACTCTCTAGCTTTTCTTTTATGACTGCGTTTGTATTTTCTATTTTCCGACGTATGCTGGCCAAATTGGAGGAAGCTTCATCACAAACCTGCCCATTTCGAATAGAACTTTTTATACATTCATGTAATTCTTTGAGTGCATAAAAACTTTCACCAAAATAAGCAATGGCTATATCAAATGCCTCGCTTCTTTTTAAATAGGACTTCATTCTGTTACACGCACTTATAAATTGCTCCAGATTTTCAAATTGTTCTGGTAAAAGCATCATATCTTTTTCACAATCACTTATTATTTTCTCTATCCCATTCATTGATGCTAGTGGTGGTGTTCCTAACCCTTCTAAAATAATTTTTGCTTCTGTTGTTTCAACCATAGTTGCCTTGCATTCGCTTTCACTCAATGACGGCTTTAATGAGAGAATTTTTTCTTTTGCTTTTTCTGACAACGCACAGTCTGAAAGTTGCTCTAATATGGTGTTAAATTCAATTGCTTTATATGTGTTTAACATTTTTGACCTCCAAAAATTTTATAAAAAAGCCCACAGTTGTATTCTATGAAAACAGAATACAACTATGGGCTTTGGTTTGCTTGGCTTGAGCCTAAGCTTGAGCTTGAGCACAACTATATTTCCGAAAATAATCTCTTCGAAGTTATGGTTATTATATAAAAGTATTCTGTAATGTGTGTAAAAGCATCAAAATAAAACATAGCCATCAGCTATTTATTTTTTCTGCTTCTTCTCAACTATTTAGTTAATATTCACCTTTACAGAAACAATTAACACAAAAACCATCCTCTCAACTTATATTGTCATCATAGTAGCATTTTGTGTTGTTGAAGTCAATCACTTTCATTACCTTTAATTTGATGATAAATTTCCCTTTTTCCTACGCCTCTATCTTTTGCAACAAGTTTCATTGCCTCTTTTTCCAACAACCCTTGCTTCAAATAAATTTCCATGTGTTCCTCTATTGTTAGTTCATCCCATTTTGCTTTTTCTTCTTCTATTATAATTTCCTCATCAATACCTTCTATCAGAATTACAAATTCACCTCTCGGCTCATGTTGTAAAAAATAATCGTAACAATGCTGAATCGTATCCTTTACAATTTGCTCATGCTTCTTTGTAATTTCCCTTATAATTGCCCCCTGACGTTCAGGAAAAAATTCTGCCAAAAGTTTTAGCGTAGAAATTAAATCATGGGGAGATTCATAAAATATAATGGTTCTTGTTTCTTTTTTTAATCGTTCTAAAACTTTTTTGCTTTCTTTTTTATTATCTGGCAAAAAACCCTCGAAAACAAATCTCCGTGATGGCAAAGCAGACAAAGCAAGCGCAGAAATACCAGCAGTGGCTCCCGGACAAACCGTAACTGTAATATTATTTAAAAAACAAAGTTTAACCAAATCTTCCCCTGGGTCGGAAATGCAAGGCATACCAGCATCGGTTACAATTGCAATATTTTTACCATCTTTTAATTTGTTTATTAAATCATTTCCTTTGGTTCTTTTATTATGTTCATGGTAGCTAGTAAGAGGTGTTTGTATTTCATAATAATTTAACAGTTTTATCGTTTGGCGTGTATCCTCTGCTGCGATTAAATCCACTTCTCTTAAAGTTCTAATAACCCTTAGGGTTATATCTTCAATATTTCCTATTGGCGTTCCACAAATAAATAACGTCCCACTCATTCATTTCCCTCCAATAATGTAACGACATCCAACAAGCTATCACAGCTTGTATATAATAATTTTTTTGTTTCTTCATCCAACTTTACTAAATCCTCTATGTGAACAGGTTTCATCCCTGCTTTGTGTACTGCATAAATACCATGTTTAGAATCTTCAAGTACCATGCAATTTTTAGGGTTAACATTGCATAATGATGCCGCTTTTAAAAAAATGTCTGGCTCTGGCTTTCCTTTTTCAACCATGTCACCACAAATAACTTGTTCAAATCTATTTTCTATATTGGCTATCCTTAGGTAACGATGAACCCGTTCTTTGTCTGTTGAACTAGCAACTGCCTTTTTAATATGGGAAGCTTCTAGAAAATCAAGTAATTCAAATAAGCCATTTTTTATTGGAATACCATGCTTCATCATATAATCAAAAGAATATTTCATTTTTATCTCTTTAATTTTTTCATAGTCAAAACTAGAACCAAAGGTATCTATTAAAAATTGTTTTCCTAATCTTGCATCTAACCCTATAATATTTGAAATAATTTCTTTTGTAATGTGAAAACCTTCTAATTCACCTGCATATTTCCAACCCTCAATCGAAAGTCTTTCTGTGTCAAAAATAAGCCCGTCCATATCAAATATTACCAAAGAAACTTGTTTAACCATAATAAATATCCATAACCTCGCTTGTGTACTTTCCTTCTGCATCATAAATAATAATCGGTGGCATAACTGTCAGAAAAGGCTTTCCACTTCTCACAGCCTCTACCAACACCATGGTAGGCTCTTTATCTACATAAGAATGAATAAACCGAATAACTTTTGGCTCTAACTTATAATTTCTCATGGTACAAATAATATCAATTAGCCTGTTGGGTCTGTTAATCATATAAAAACGCCCAGATGTCTTTAAAAGCTTTGATGCCCCTGCAACAATATCTTCTAGTGAGCATAATATTTCGTGTCTTGCAATCGCTTTAGGGCTATAATCATTAATAATCCCACCACCAGCATTCATATAGGGTGGATTTGTCGTGATAACATCAAAAGAAGAAGGTTTGTATAAAGTAGCAAGCTCCTTTATGTCACCTTCATGAATTTCGATGGCATCTGTGATATTATTTAATTCTAAACTTCTTCTCGCAATATCTACGCTGTCTTTTTGAATTTCAAGCCCAATAAATTTTTTGCCTTTTGTTAGGGCATATAATAAAATGGGAATAATTCCAGTTCCGGTTCCTAAATCTAAAACAAGCTCTTCTTTTCTTACTTTTGCAAAGTGGGCCAACAAAACGGCATCAACACCAAAGCAAAAATTTTTAGGGTCCTGAATAATTTTAAGGCCATTTCTATGCAAATCGTCAATTCTCTCATGTTCTTTTATCATCGTATTCATCTGATTAATCCAAAATATTTTTTAATTCGTCTATATTTTCAACAGTCGCATCTTTTGGCCTTCTAGTCGATAAAAGTTTAATTTCATCTAACGCATAGAAACCAATAACGGGACCATCTTGTTCTTTTTTCACAATGGCAACTTTTACAATTTGTCTTAAAACATTGACAGAAAGCACATCCCCTTTTCCATCAGAGGTTTTTACAGTGTCACCCTCATGAGGCAAGCCTTTGATTAAATATTCATACGTTTCTTGCTCATACTTTAAACAACACATTAACCTTCCGCAAATACCTGAAATTTTAGTAGGATTGAGAGAAAGACTTTGTTCTTTTGCCATTTTAATGGAAACAGGTTGAAAATCCCCTAAAAAA
The DNA here is from genome assembly GCA_031546905.1 of Eubacteriales bacterium. Taxonomy (GTDB): domain Bacteria; phylum Bacillota; class Clostridia; order Lachnospirales; family JAVBJQ01; genus JAVBJQ01. The sequence continues at coordinate 82,737 of JAVBJQ010000005.1, forward strand.
GTAGCACAACACAACGCTCTTCCACATATTCCAATTCCGTTCAGCATTTTTGCTTCATCTCTAACACCGATTTGTCTTAACTCAATACGGGTTTTGAAAATATAGGCAAGTTCCTTTACAAGTTCTCTAAAGTCAACTCTGCCCTCTGCTGAAAAATAAAATATAACCTTATTATAATCAAATGTATATTCTACATCAATGAGCTTCATATCAAGCCCATGCTGTTTAATTTTTTCACAGCAAATGTCAAAAGCCTCTTTTTCTTTTATTTTGTTTTCTTCGTTTTGTAACAAATCACTTTCTGTTGCAATTCTAATAATTTTTTTAAGAGGTTGTACCACTTCTTCCTCTTTTAAAAATCGGTTTGTAATTTCAACTAGCCCAATTTCAACACCACGAACAGTTTCCACGATTACACTTTTACCAGCTGGAACCGTTTCGCCATTTGGGTCAAAATAATATATTTTACCAGCTTTTTTAAACCGTATGCCTATTACTTCAATCATATAAGTTCTCCTTTTAATTTCAAAAGCAACACCTCGATTACCATTTGGAAGTTGGCATTTTGAGATAATTGCTTTTTAGCTTGCCAGATGGCATCTATTTTTTTATCAATGGAATTGATTGTATTTTTCTTTGCTATGGGAATAATAAGGGCCTTTTTATCCTTTTGAATAAGATATTTCTCGCTATTAAGTGCCTTGTAAGCTAATACATCTCGATAAATCATACACGCTAAATCAAAAATTTCTTGAATATCCTCTTTTTGCTCTTCAAAATATTTTGAAAAAGGTAAAACGTTGGACAATTCATTATTTTCGATATTAGTAATGATGTCCATTATTTTTTCCCGTAAGTTCATAAATTTTTCTGATGTAGAAACCGTAATGGCCCTGCCTAAATTGCCTTGTGAATAAGCAGCATATACTTCTGCTAAAGGCTTCTCTATCTGATAAGCATTCTCAATATAGCCACTAATTTGTTCTTCTGAAAGCCTTCTTAATTTTAAAATCACACTTCTTGAAATAATCGTCTCCAAAAAACTAGATAAATGAGAAGAAAGTAGCATTATAATGGCATATTCCGGTGGCTCTTCCAAGGTTTTTAACAAAGCATTTTGAGCTTGTGTTGTCATAGTCTCCGCTTCATCAATGATAAAAATTCTATACTTATATTTATATGGCTTTATGACAATATCGTTCGATAATGTTCTGATTTCATCAACGCCAATATTCTTTTTTTCAGTTGATATATATATTATATCGGGATTGTTTTTTGAATCAAAAGTCACACAAGAAGTACAAACACCACAAGAAAACTCAGCTTCTTCACAAAGCAAAACTTTCGCAAAAGTGTTGGCAATTAACTTCTTTCCCATGCCCTTTTCCCCTAAGAAAATATAGGCATGGGAAACTTTTTTATTCATAATAGAATTTTGTAGACTTTTCACTACATTTTCCTGGCCTAAAATTGTTGAAAAATTATACATAAAATCCTCACATTATAATGTCAAGTAGCAACCCACGTACTTCTCCCACTTTTCCTAAAATAGCCAAATGATCTTTTTCTTTTTTTAGAAGCTCTTGCGCTAAGTCATCCAGATTTTTATTTACCATTTTCACGATTCCATAAACTCTGTGGCGCCCTCTCCGATCCAAAAAATTTTCACGGGAGAACTTATGAGAGTTTGTAACAACTTCATTCAAAAAATCGGTTACAAGGGATCTGTATTTTTTCATATCTTTTATATCCATATGCTCTGATAATCGTTTGCCATGGGTTGTAATATCATCAATTAAACCTTTTAGGCGTTCTGTAAGACCTTCTTCATCAAGCTTATTTAACGTAAAACTAAAATCAGGCTGATCTGTTTTTTCTTTGACTGCCTGAACTTCCTGCATTTTTACAGCTTGTAAATCAGAAACTTTTAAGTCCATCGCTTAAATCTCCATTCATCACACTCTTCTAAACCTTCTCAAACTTCTCAACATCCACCACGAAAATAGTGGCTCCCCCAACGGTAACTTCCATTGGATAGGGGAAATAACCTTCCGTGGTATTCATTTGTGCTGTATTAACAGATGTAATTTGTTTTCTTGACTTACAAGTTTTTTCTATGATTTCACTGATTTCAGGAACTTTTTCATCTGAAACCCCACAAATTAAAGTAGTGTTTCCTGAACGTAAAAAACCGCCAGTTGAAGCAAGTTTTGTTACACTAAATCCTTTTTCATTTAATTTGTCCATAATATGGAACGCATCTTCGTCATGAATAATTGCTAATACAAGTTTCATATATATCCCTCCATTTTATAAATTATTTACATGGTCTTAGAATTTATTATATTAATAATATTGCTGTGAATTTCCTCAATTGTTTTTGAAGCATCTATTACTTGCACTCTATCTTTAAACATTTCTGCAATGAGTTTATACCCTTCATATACTTGATGATGAAAGGAATCATCTTGTAATTCTATCCTATCAAGGGATGCAACCTTCTTTTTTCGTTCTAGTGAAAGACTAGGTGAAATATCTAAATAAAAAGTAATCGTAGGAAATATATTATTTACTCCATAAGAATTTATTTTTAAAACATCGTCTATTGAAATGCCACGACCTATCCCCTGATAAACAAGGCTTGAATCAAGAAATCGATCACAAATAACTACGAAACCCTGATCCAATGAAGGCTTAATTACCTCATTCACCAATTGAGCCCTTGAAGCTGCATATAAAAGTACTTCTGTAATGTGGTGCATCTCCATGTGCTCTTTATCTAAAACGAGATCTCTAATTTTTTCTCCTAATTTTGTACTACCAGGTTCTCTTGTCAAAACAACGTTGTGACCATTTTTTTCAAAGTAATCAACAAGTAATTTAATTTGAGTTGACTTTCCTGAACCGTCCATTCCCTCAATTGAAATAAATAGTCCTTCCATACACACCTCTAAATTCATTTGTAATAATTAATTATACCACATTTGAAAGTTTTTGAAAATTAATTGAAGATTTTTTTTATAATTTTTCATGGTCTATTGTCAACGTGTCACCATTTTTATTCTCCTGATTGGTTTTGGGCTATATAGAAGTTACTATCGTAAAATGATAAGATAACAGAATGCTAGGAAAAAATTACGTCGTTGACATGATGTTGTCATCTTTATATGGTATATTTAAAATGGTGATGATATGAAAATAGATAGATTACTTGGAATCATAACAATTCTAACCGCAAAAAAGAAAGTAAAGGCAAAAGAACTGGCAGAGAAATTTGAAGTTTCAATCCGTACAATACATAGGGACATTGAAACCATAAGCAAGGCTGGTATTCCAGTTGTTACATACTCCGGTGGCGATAGAGGCATAGGTATTTTAGATGGGTTTAAACTAGATAAAAATGCGCTTACTTATGATGAGATGAACAATATAATTTTAGGCTTAAAAAGCCTTGAAAGTGTATTGATTGATTCTCCCATAAATTCATTGCTTCGTAAACTTACACCAGAATCTGAAGGATTTATTTCATTAAAGGACGATATATTTATTGATCTCACTTCTTATTATAAGGGCAGCCTCGCTCCCAAAATATCCACATTGCGAAAAGCAATTGCTGAGAAAAGAAAGGTTACTTTTTGTTACTATACAAAAACAGGAAAAACAATACGTTCTCTTGAACCCTATTTTATAGCATTTAAGTGGTCTGCTTGGTATGTATTTGGTTACTGTACGTTGCGTGACGATTTTCGTCTTTTTAAACTAAATCGACTTCTAAATCTTGAACTTATGGATGAACACTATACTTTTCGTCAGGTATCTGAACAACAGCTTAACCTTGAAGCGTTTTACAGTGACCCTCAAGCAATAGAATATGCAACAATACAATTTGATAGGTCTTTAGAATATGTAGCCATTGATTCGTATGGTGCAGGCTCTTATCGTATAATAGATGAAAATACAATAGAAATAGAATGGGATTATGTAAGCGAAACCCAAATGGTAAAAACAATTCTTGGTTTTGGAAGCAAAGCAAAAGTTATAGCGCCACAAGGTCTTGTGGTCGCTGTAAAAGCAGAAGCTGAAAAACTATTAAAAAATTATAAAGAAGTTGACATACTGTTGTCTTGATTGCCGTTGTATACTTGTCTTGGTTTTAAAAAATATAACTTGGAGGTCTTAATAATGAACATTGTGAAGAAAGCGACCGAGATTATGACAAATACAGAAAATGCAACTATCTCACTTATTGATAAAGATGGTTTTCCAACTGCTTCTACCATTTCAAGTATCAAAACGATTGGAGTACATACAGCATGGTTTGCAACGGGCATAGATACACCAAAAGTGAAACGCATTAAATTAAATAATAAGGCAAGTGTATGTTATTGTGATGGCAGTAACAATGTGAGCTTGATTGGTACTATTGAAATAGTGACTGACCAAAACTTGAAATCCGACTTGTGGGTTGATTGGCTTATCAATCACTTTCCAAGTGGGAAGACTGACCCTAATTATTGTTTGCTTAAATTTACTACAAATCGATTATCATTATGGGTAGATGGTAAGTCTTCAAATATTAAAGTTAGCAATATGAACGCACCACAATCACGTTGTGGTTTGCTATGTGAGGCCTGTTCTTTTAAAGAATCTCATAGCTGTAGTGGATGTGTAAACATAAAGAATCCATTTTGGGGAGAATGTCCCGTTAAAACTTGTTGTGAAAATAAAAACTTTACACACTGCGGTGAATGTTCAAGTTTTCCATGTAACATCCTACATGAATTTTCCTGTGGCGAAGGAGAACATTGCGACAATCCCAAAGGACTTAGAATTGAACAATGTAGAGAATGGGCAAAGCATAGTTTAGAGGACGGTAAAAAATGAATAGAAACCTAATTGAATTTTTATGCAGAGCAAAAAAATCCACCTATGCTGGAAAGGAGGCAGAATCTATCCCCTCAAGACCTAATTCACATGATTTAGCATACAAAGAAAAGGAGCTTACATATATTGATTCTTATTTAGGAAGTAACAAATTTGCTGGTGAAGAAGCAATTTGGGAAAACGAAAATCCTATATGGGCAATGAATTATGTTGGACGAGTAGTAGCTCAGGGGTTTTCGGGAGATTTTTTGAAGGAAGTACTATTACATGTGTCTGGTCAAATGCCATTTCGTGGTCCCCTTGAGTATAAAAACAATGGTTTTATATACAAATGTACAGTTAATGGGGATTTTGATTGGTTTCAAGGGCAAGAAGAAATACTTTATAATAAAAGAAAAATTTATGAGTGCGTGTTTCATGGTGGCTCTATAATAAATTAATAGTTTTCAGTAAGCTTATTACTTATTTTACTTCATAAAAATAGAAGATTCATTTTTACATGAACCTTCTATTTTTTGCTTTTTCTTTTTTGTAAACTCACATTATTTGTTAGAGAACGCTTTAATCTATTTCCTAACAATTTTATGTAAATTTTTATTTTTATATAAAATTTAATACAAGACCTAAAATGATAAGAATTGCTCCGCCAATTTTAGTATATGTTTCAAGCGTACCTTCTAAGGACCTACCCTTATTTTTACTCCAATAAGTATCATTAGAACCACCAGCACCTCCGATAGAACCGGAAAGACCAGCTGAACGTTTTGATTGCATTAGAATAATAACAATTAGCCCTATACAAGCAATTGCAAATACAATTGAAAGAACAATGAATAATACGTGCATGAAAACACCTCCTTTATTATTTTACTTTCTTTTTCAAAATTAAACTTTTTATATTTTATCATATGTTAAATAAACTATCAAGCTATATTTAAAAATACGGTTAAGTTGCCGGCTACAATCCAAAGTAATAAAATTCTTTTTGCTTTGTTCGTTTTTATCAATTAATCTTCTTTTTGTTAAATGCAGAAGGTACAAATCTGTACGCTTCTTTTCTATCCATTTTCGTAATATATCTTGTAGCTATGCGTTCTCCGCAATTGGGACAGAATAAGGCTCCGTGATAAAGAGAAAAATCAATTGTGCCCTCAATAATTCTTTCATTATACATTTTTACAAAATTACTCTCGCCAACCTTCTGATAATTTGCAATGAAATATTTGCAGTAAGCACAGCTAACCTCTAAAATGTGACTACCTCTGATTTTCTTATAATTTGGGTTTTTATAAACTTCCATATGCTACCTCTATTTATATTCTTAATAACAAATGAATCATCAGTTCCTTTGCATATAGCTACTTGGTGCTGTAAAATAATATATAGTGGAAATCGTGAATTTTTTCAGTGGTTGTTCTAAACCCAACTTCATATACTTTTCAAAATTTAATGTTTCATCCAAGCATCCCTATCAGTGTAATAGGACAAAATCCTCTTACCAAAATAAAACTGACTTGAAAGCACACTTTCAAGTCAGTTTTATTATAGCATTATTTGTATAAGTTAAACCAAGCTTTAAGACCAGGAAACTCAGCAGCTTCGTCAAGTTCTTCTTCGATTCTGATAAGTTGATTGTATTTCGCAACACGGTCTGTACGAGCTGGCGCACCAGTTTTGATTTGACCAGCATTAACAGCAACAACGATATCCGCGATTGTAGTATCTTCTGTTTCACCAGAACGATGAGAAACTACAGCTGTCATGTTGTTTCTGTTTGCTAAAGCAATAGCATTGAAAGTTTCTGTTAAAGTACCGATTTGGTTAACTTTAATTAAAATAGAGTTTGCAACTCCTAATTCAATACCTTTTTGAAGTCTTTCTGTATTTGTAACAAACAAGTCGTCGCCAACAAGTTGAACTCTCTTACCTAATTTTTCTGTAAGAAGTTTCCAGCCATCCCAATCTTCTTCGTTTAAACCGTCTTCGATTGAAATAATAGGGAATTTATCAACAAGTGAAACATAGTAGTCAACCATTTCTTCAGAAGTTCTCACAACTGGAGAACCTTTCATTTGGCTTTCGCCAGGGAAATGATATTTTCCATCTTCATTGTTGTAAAGTTCTGTAGCAGCAACGTCCATCGCAATTTTAATATCATCATTTGCTTTGTAACCAGCTTTTTCTACTGCTTCTAAAATAAGTTCAATAACTTCATCTGGAGTAGCAAGGTCAGGAGCAAAGCCACCTTCATCACCAACAGCAGTTGAAAGACCTCTGTCATGAAGCACTTTTTTAAGTTTGTGATAAATTTCAGCACACATTCTTAACGCATCTTTGAAAGTTTTAGCACCAACAGGCATAATCATAAATTCTTGGAAGTCAACTGTGTTATCAGCATGTTTTCCGCCATTTAAAATGTTCATCATTGGAACTGGAAGTTGTTTTGCGTTAAATCCGCCTAAGTATTGGTATAAAGGCATTTTTAAAGCTTCAGCAGCCGCTCTAGCAACAGCCATTGAAACACCTAAAATTGCATTAGCGCCTAACTTAGCTTTATTTGGAGTACCGTCTAATTCAATCATTTTTTTGTCAACAGCAACTTGATCAAGGGCATTCATACCAACGATTTCGTCTGCAATAATGTTATTTACGTTTTCAACTGCTTTTAAAACGCCAGTACCATTATATCTGCTTCCTCCGTCACGAAGTTCAACAGCTTCAAAAGCACCAGTAGAAGCGCCAGATGGAACAGCAGCACGACCAACAAAGTCACCTTCTACTACAACTTCAACTTCAACAGTAGGGTTACCTCTTGAGTCAAGAATCTCTCTTGCAAAAACATCTAAAATTTCGATATAGCTTTTCATTTAAAAAAACTCCCTTCAAATAGTAAAAAATATTTAATATATATAAATAATATTAAAAGCACATTAAATTTCTTTACAAACCTATGGTTTTAAAGAAATTGATTATTGAATCAGTAATGAATGACCTGTCATTTCTACTGGCTGTGGAATACTCATCATATCAAGCAAAGTAGGCGCAATGTCACATAACTTACCATTTTCAGCCAAGCCCTTTGCACCCTTGCAATTTACAAGAATAAAAGGAACTGGGTTTGTAGAGTGAGCTGTAAAAGGCTCCCCTGTTTCATAGTCAATCATTTTATCAGAATTTCCATGGTCTGCACAGATAAACATTTGGCCATCCACTTTTGTTAAAGCTTCCATAACCCTACCTATGGAAAAATCAAGGGTTTCTATGGCAGCAACAGCAGCAGCAATTATTCCTGTATGTCCAACCATGTCAGAGTTTGCGTAATTCATGATGATTAAATCATATTTTTCCGACAAAATACTTTCAATAAGCGCATCTGTAACTTCAGCCGCACTCATTTCAGGTTTTAAATCGTAAGTAGCAACCTTAGGAGAAGGAATTAAAATTCTGTCCTCGCCTTTATTCGGTTCTTCAACTCCACCATTAAAGAAAAATGTAACATGGGCATATTTTTCTGTTTCAGCTAAACGCAATTGTGTAAGCCCTAAGCTTGCAATATATTCACCCAACGTATTGGAAAGGGAATCTGCTTTATAAACAACTTCTTTATTTTGCATGGAAACATCATAGTCGGTGAAGCAAACATACTTCACCGTAAAGAAACCTCTTTCACGATGAAATCCGTCAAATTCAGTATCACAAAATGCCCTTGAGATTTCTCTTGCTCTATCTGGTCTAAAGTTAAAGAAAATAATAGAATCATTTTCTTTAATAGTAGCTGTTGGCATATCATTTGTTAAAATAATAGTTGGTTTAACAAATTCGTCATTCACTTCTGCAGCATAAGACTTTTCAATACATTCACTTACAGAATGTGCAGAATCTCCCTTACCCATTACCATTGCGTTGTAAGCTTGTTCAACCCTGTTCCAACGTTTGTCTCGATCCATGGCGTAGTATCTGCCCATAACAGAAGCAATTTTTCCTACTCCAATTTCAGCCATTTTATCTTCTAGTTCTTTTAGAAAATGTTTTCCTGATGTAGGAGCTGTATCTCTACCATCTAAAAAAGCATGAACAAAAACTTTTGTTACATTATGTCTTTTGGCAAGTTCCAAGCAAGCATATAAATGGGTGTTGTGACTATGCACACCACCATCTGAAACCAAACCAAATAAATGTAGGCTTGAATCGAATTTTTTACAATTATCGATTGCATCAAGCAATTCTTTTTTTTCAAAAAAATCACCATCAGCAATTGATTTTGTAATTCTTGTAAGCTCTTGGTAAACAATTCTTCCGGCACCAATGTTTAAATGCCCTACTTCTGAATTACCCATTTGACCGTCAGGCAAACCAACGTCTAGACCACTTGCGTAACCTTTTACACAAGGATAGTTCACCATAATATTGTCAAGATTTGGCTTGTTCGCTTGTTTGATGGCATTGCCTTCAATTGTGTCTGTTAAGCCGAATCCGTCTAAAATCATTAAAACTGTCACTTTTTTACTCATCATAAAACTCCTTCTTAAATATAGAAATTAAAATCAATAATTCACTATATTTTCAAACTCTGGTTTCAAACTTGCTCCACCAACTAAGCCACCGTCGATATTAGGCATATTGAAAAGTTCAGACGCATTAGCACCATTTACGCTACCACCATATTGAACTCTAACGCTTTCAGCAGTTTCTTTATTATATATTTCGCAAACAACTGCTCGAATCCCTGCGCAAACTTCTTCTGCTTGGGCACTGGTAGCTGTTTTTCCTGTTCCAATTGCCCAAATAGGTTCATAGGCAATTACAACATCTTTTGCTTGTTCAGCTGTAACATCTTTTAATGCGATTTTTGTTTGTAATCTCACCAAATCCATTGTAATTCCTTGTTCTCTTTGTAAAAGGGTTTCGCCTACACAAATAATTGGAATTAAATTGTGTGAAATAGCCAGTAAAACTTTTTTATTTACTGTTTCATCTGTTTCAGCAAAGTAAGCGCGTCTTTCCGAATGTCCTAAAATAACATATTTTACGCCAGCATCCACAAGCATAGCCGGTGAAACTTCTCCTGTAAAAGCGCCATTTTCTTCAAAGTACATATTTTGGGCACCAACTGCAATGTTGGTATTTTTAACTGCTTCAACCACTGGAATAATATCAATGGCTGGAACACAAAAAATAACATCACATTTATCAGCGTTCACTTTTTCTGCTAGACTTTTAGCAAGTTCAACTGCCTCTTTAGGAGTTTTATTCATCTTCCAATTACCAGCAATAATTTTTTTACGCATACAAACATCGCCCTTCTATTTGTTTTGAACAGCAACAACACCTGGAAGTTCTTTTCCTTCTAAAAATTCAAGAGAAGCACCGCCACCAGTAGAAATATGAGACATTTTATCACCAAAACCTAATTGATTAACAGCTGCTGCAGAATCTCCACCACCAATAATAGTAGTAGCTTCAATATTTGCTAGCGCTTCTGCTACTGCAATTGTTCCTTTGGCAAAGTTGTCAAATTCAACAACACCCATTGGTCCGTTCCAAACAACTGTTTTTGCATTTACTAACGCATCTTGAAATAACTTTCTTGTTTTTTCACCGATGTCAACGCCCATCCAGTCATCTTCAATTGCGCTTGAATCAACAGTTTTAAATTCAGTGTCATTTTTAAATTCACGAACAACTACTGTGTCAATTGGGAGTAATAAGTTGACACCTTTTTGTTTTGCTTTTTCTATCATTTCTTTTGCATAGTCCACTTTATCAGCTTCAAGTAAGGATATTCCAACGCCATACCCTTGCGCCTTCATAAATGTGTATGCCATTCCGCCACCAATTATTAATGTATCTACTTTTTCTAAAAGGTTGTTAATAACATTAATTTTATCAGAAACTTTTGCACCACCAAGAATCGCAACAAAAGGTCTTACTGGTTTGTTAACCGCATTTCCTAAAAATTCGATTTCTTTTTGCATCAGGTATCCAACAGCTGATTCACTTACAAAACTTGTGACCCCAACAGTAGAACAATGTGCTCTATGAGACGTTCCAAAGGCATCATTTACAAAAATATCACATAAAGAAGCAAGTTCTTGGCTAAATGCTTCCACATTTTTTGTTTCTTCTTTACGATATCTTGTGTTTTGAAGTAAAACCACATCACCATCATTCATAGCATCAATTGCTTTTTTAGCATTGTCACCAACTACGTTGTCATCATCAGCAAAAACAACTTCTTTTTCTAAAAGCGCTGTTAGTCTTTTTGCAACTGGCGCTAAAGACATCTCTGGTTTTGCTTCGCCTTTAGGATCTCCTAAATGAGAACAAAGAATAATCTTGCCACCATCTGCAATTAGTTTTTTAATGGTAGGAAGTGCCGCAACAATTCTATTTTCATCCGTTATTTTGCCCTCTTTAATAGGCACATTAAAGTCACATCTTACTAATACCTTTTTACCCTTAACGTTTAAGTCATCAACAGTTTTTTTGTCTAACATAATAACTACTCCCTTCAAAATTAAAAAAATATATTTATCAAAGATAAAAATTCATCTTTGCTTTTTTATCGCCGGTGCCACTCTAGTGGTTGATTTGTATACTTAACATAGATTATAGCCAAAATACTAAAAATAATGCTTCAATTATATTTAAAAGTAAGATTGCATATATGTTGTATTCACATTTTACATTCAATTATTTTTATAAAAACTTCAAAAAACCTTTTTATTTTAGAGCTGTTGGCTAAAAAAATAAAGCCTCTAAAATAAATTATAATGGAAATTTTACTTGTACCATCTTTGAGTATACCATGTATAAAAACTTAAAATCAAGTATTATTACAAATTAAATACATTGAATATGAAAAATAATAGTGTTATAATAAAATTTATTAATTTTTTATGGACTAAAAAAATTGTTTTATAAAACGTTAGGAGCGTGAAAAATTTGATAAAAACAGATTATCATATGCACACCAGTTATTCTCTTGATGCTTCTTCTAGCATGGAAGAAATGATCGCTCAAGCAGTAAACATCGGTATGACTGAAATTTGCTTCACAGACCATTATGAATTTGAAGTTTTAAAAACAAAAGATTCTTATACCATTGATTACGATAAATATGTAAATGAGTTTAATCAACTAAAAGAAAAATATAGCAATAAAATAAATCTAATGTTAGGAATTGAACTAGGGCTTATTGAAACTGCTGGAGATGACATTCGAAAATTAATTGAAAAGTATAATTTTGATTTTACAATCGGCTCTTCTCATATTATTTGTGGTGATGATTTATATTTAAAAAAACTATATGAAAACCGAGCAAAAAAGGAAGCTTATCAAATTTATTTTGAGGAGACTCTGAAAAATATTTTAGCTATTGATGGCATTTGTGTATATGGGCACCTAGACTATGTAAGCAGATATGCCCCTTATCCCAATAAATTATTTGTTTATGAAGAGTTTTCAGACGTGATTGACGAAGTTCTAAAGGCATTAATTTCTAAAAATATTGGACTTGAAATCAATACATCTGGTTTTCGCTACGGACTTAACCAAACCCACCCCCACGTGTCTATTTTAAAACGCTACAAGGAATTTGGTGGAAAAATTGTAACAGTTGGTTCTGATTCACATCATAAAAAGGATGTTGCAGCTGGTTTTGATAAAGCTTACGAAGTTCTTACCGCAGCTGGCTTTGATTCTGTCGCTTTATTTAGAGAAAGAAAACCTACCTTTATCAAAATAACGTAACGATGTATTATCGTTACGTTATTTTATATTGGTTCACTCCCATTTCATATATATCATTTCCAAAAACATCAATTGCAACAATACAGGGATAATCAACAACTGTCAGTTTTCTCACTGCCTCTGGTCCTAGCTCAGGGTAGGCAATCACTTCACAAGTTTTGATAGCGTCAGCAATTAACGCGGCCGCGCCCCCAATAGAAGCAAAATAAACGCATTTGTATTTTTTCATGGCATGGATCACTTCCTCGGTTCTGCCCCCCTTCCCAATCATCCCCTTCATGCCTTTTTCCATTAGTCGGGGTGCATAGGCATCCATTCTTCCACTTGTAGTTGGACCACATGAGCCAATCACCTTTTCGGGCTTTGGTGGTGTTGGACCAGCATAATAAATAATGCTCCCCATTAAATCAAAAGGAAGTGCTTCGTTCCTTTCTATACATTCAACGATTAATTTATGAGCTGCATCACGAGCAGTGTAGATTGTACCAGAAATTAAAACCTCTTCGCCAACTTTCAAACTTTCTACTAATTGGTCGTTAAAATCCGTTGTAATTTTTCTCATAAAACCACCTCCTTATGTCTTGCTACATGACAGTTAATATTGACAGCAACAGGAAGCATTGCAATATGAGTAGGGTAAGTTTCTATATTCACGGCTAATGCGGTAACTCTACCACCAAAACCTTGTGGACCAATTCCCAATTTATTAATGTCAGAAAGTAGTTCTTCTTCTAATTTTGCATATTTTTCATTTGCATTTCGAATGGAAACATCTCTTGCCAATGCTTCTTTTGAAAGCAACGCACACTTCTCCATTGTCCCGCCTATTCCAACGCCTACAATAATAGGTGGGCAAGGATTGCTACCAGCCATTTTAACAGTGTCTACAACAAAATTCTTGATTCCTTCTAACCCATCTGATGGCATGAGCATTTTGACACTGCCCATGTTTTCACTTCCAGCACCTTTTGGCAAAAGCTTTATTTTCAGTTTATCCCCTGCCACCATTTTTATATGAACAATAGCTGGAGTATTATCATTTGTATTTTTTCTATTAAAAACCGGGTCTAGTACAACGGATTTTCTCAGATACCCTTCTTCATACCCTCTTCTTACACCTTCATTAATTGCATCATCAAGCAGACTGCCTTCAATCAAAACTTCATTTCCCATTTCAACAAATGCAACCACCATTCCGGTATCTTGACAAATCGGCACGACATCTCTTTCTGCTATCTCAAAATTTTTAATTATTTTATGTAAGCTATATTTACCGAGTTCTGATTCTTCTTTTTCAAAGGCTTTTGTAATCGCCTTTTTAACATCCGTTGGCAAGTTGCAACAAACATCGATGCACATCCCTCTAACCACCGTAACAATTTCTTCTGCATAGATTACTCTCAAAATACTCACCTCGTCTTAAAATGATTAAAATTTAGACTATACTTTAGCTCCCTGCCTGCGTAAAAAAGGCTGTCGCAAGCGACAGCCTTCAATTATTATTCTTCTTCTTTTTCGAAGTCGTCTTTGCCAACTCCACATAAAGGACAAACCCAATCGTCAGGAATATCTTCAAAAGCTGTTCCTGGTTCAATACCACTATCTGGGTCTCCAACTTCTGGATCATAAATGTAACCACAAACTACACATACCCACTTATCCATCACAAAAAACCTCCTTTAAAATTTAATTTATTATTTTATTGTTTTTTTGTGTGTTTTTCTTGTTCTGTCAATAATCCATTATATACAAAACCTTTTTTGCTGTCTACAGTAATTAACCTTCCGTTAGGAATTAAATCAACAATTTTTTCTTCACAGATAATGAAAGGAACATCTAACGCTTTTGCCACAATTTCAGCATGAGTAGTATCAGATAAATTGGTTGAACCTACAACAACTGCAGAAGCTTTTTTAATATATGGTAATAAATCATTATTTGTTTCAGGAACAATTAAAATATCGCCTGCTTTAAAATATTTTTCAGCTTCACTTAAAACTTTTATAACGCTAGCACTACCAGAAACAACTTTACTTCCAATGCCTTTTCCTTTTACTAAAACATCACCAACAATATGTACTTTAATAGTGTTGGTTGTTCCAGAAAGTCCTACAGGAACACCTGCCGCAATAACGATTTTATCGCCATTTTTAGCAAGGTTTGTTTCTTTTGCCTTTTTAATTGCTAATTCAAAAACTTCATCATCTTTTGAAACTACTTCTGTCATATTTGGCAAACAGCCCCAAATAAGATTTAATTGTCTCCAAGTTCTAACATCAGGCGTACAAGCAAGAATTGTACAATGTGGTCTATATCTTGAAACCATTCTAGCAGTAAATCCAGATTTTGTTACCGCAACAATACAAGAAGCTTTAAGGTCAGATGCAATGGTACAAGTTGCATAGCTAATGGCATTTGTAATGTTAATTTGGTTACGACTGTGATGAAGCGCTAAAGCTTTGCCATAATCAATTGAATTTTCAGTTTTTTCAGCAATTCTAGCCATCATACGAACGCTTTCAACAGGATAATCACCTTTAGCAGTTTCACCAGAAAGCATAACCGCATCAGAACCATCAAAAATAGCATTGGCAACGTCATTTGCTTCCGCTCTTGTAGGTCTTGGGTTATTCACCATTGACTCTAACATTTGAGTAGCTGTAATAACTGGTTTGCCTTTTTTATTTGCTTTGCTAATTAAAAGCTTTTGAACAAGTGGAACTTCTTCTGGTGGAATTTCAACGCCTAAGTCACCTCTGGCAACCATGATTCCGTCTGCAACTTCAAGAATTTCATCAATGTTATTCACGCCGTCACGGCTTTCAATTTTTGCAATAATTTGGATACTTCTGCCATCATTTTCTTCAAGTACTTTACGAATACCAATAACGTCACTTGCAGAACGAACAAATGAAGCTGCAACATAGTCAAAGCCCATTTTAATACCAAACTTTATGTCTTCAACATCTTTAGGTGTCAAAGAAGGAAGATTTACATACACGTCAGGAATATTAACGCCTTTTCTTGAACCTAAAAAGCCACTATTAATAACAAGACACTCGATTTCAGTTTCAGTAAGATTTTTAACCTTCAGTTCAATTAAACCGTCATCAATTAAAACACGGCTACCTCTTTTTAAATCAAGTGGTAAATTTTTGTACGTAACACTAACACGTTCTTCATCGCCTTCAATATCTTCTGTTGTAAGGGTAAATGTAGAACCTTGTTGCAAATAAATTTTATCTTTTGCAAATGTTTTAATACGAATTTCTGGACCTTTTGTATCAAGGATTAATGGAACTGGAGCATTCAATTCAGTTCTTGCTTGAATTAACTTATTAATTGTTTCTTCATGAGACTCATAAGTCCCATGAGAAAAGTTGATTCTAGCGGCATTTAATCCGCTTCTAATAAGTTCCTTAATTGTTTCAAGTTCATTACTTGCAGGTCCTAATGTTGCAACAATCTTTGTTCTTCTCATAAATAAATAAACCACCTTTTATAAATTAAATATCAATAATACGCCATAAGGCGTTACATATTTTGTAGCCAAATCTTTGTCAAACAAGTCAACATTAAATTGCCAAAATTTTAATAATATCATAAATATTTTGGTCAATTTTTTTCTCCATATTTAACGCTTCCACAACATCAAGATCTTCGTATCTTCCTTTATTAAAAACAATGATGCGATTTTTTTTGTTATCTTTAAAAGCTTCAACAGCCAGGTAACCCATCATTGATGCGTGCATTCTATCGGTGGCAGTTGGACTTCCACCTCTTTGTAAATGACCTAAAATAGTTGCTCTTGTTTCAATTCCTGTAACCAGTTCAATGTGTCTTGCAAGTTCTTCTGTGCGTCCTACACCTTCTGCAACAACAATTAAATTATGAGTTTTGCCTTTGTTTCGGTTGGCTAAAATTTGTTGAATTACTTCCTCTTGGGTAACTTTCATTTCAGGAATTAAAACATCTTCCGCACCACCAGTAACAGCACACCAAGCCGCAATATAGCCGGCATCTCTTCCCATTACTTCCACAACACTACAGCGCTCATGAGAACTTGAAGTATCTCTAATTTTATTAATTGCTTCCATTGCAGTATTCACAGCAGTATCAAAACCAATGGTGTATTCAGAGCAGTTTAAGTCAAGATCAATGGTGCCAGGCAAACACATTACATTAACACCAAGTTCAGCAAGCTTCAATGCTCCGTTAAAAGAGCCATCTCCACCAATTACAACTAAAACATCAAGTCCTAAAATTTTGCATATTTCAGATGCTTTTTTTTGACCTTCTACTGTCATCATCTCTGGGCATCTTGCAGTCAATAAAATAGTTCCGCCTTTGTTAATGCTGTCGGAAACAGAACGAGCATTCATCTCAATAAAGTCTGCGGAAATTAAGCCGTCAAAACCTCTCCTAATGCCAATAACTTTAAAGTCATTATAAATCGCAGTACGCACAACAGCTCTAATAGCTGCGTTCATACCGGGAGCATCGCCACCACTTGTTAAAATACCTATTTTTTTTTGTTTATTCATAGAACCCAGAAAAATTCCTCCTTGCTTTCAAACCCAACACTTACTTAGCAACTGTAACTATTTACAATGCCTTATATAACCAACAGTATAAACACTATATTAGTTATATGCAATATTAATTTCAAAATTTCCAAAGTAAAGCTTACGCCATTCTAATTGCAAATTCTGAACAACAGCCAACACAATAGCCACATTTCAAACATAAATCTTCATGAATAACCGCTTTTTCTTTCATAGAAATCGCGTTGTTATGACAATTCGGAATACACGCGCCACAAGCCTTACAAACATTAGGCAATATCATAAACCTTTTAATATTTAAATTTTCTTTTGGAAATACGACATCCTCATTATTAAAATATTTTAAGTTCATCATAAGTTCATCTGTCGTTACCATGCCAAGGGCAATGGCGGCTTTACCGTCAGCAATTTTAACAGCATAGTCCATAGCGTCTTTATATTCGTTAATTAAATTTCCACCGCCAAGTGCCTTCATCAAAAAAACGCCTTTATCATTTTCATAACAATGGAGAATCGCTTTTTCCATGTCTTGTCGGTTTCCATCTAGTATTCCCATCCCTTTTAAATTTATAATAGGAAATATAATATCAATTTCAGCTTTACTGGCTGCTAAATTTACGACATCAACGGAGTGTGTGCTTATTCCAACTGCTTTTATTTTTCCTTTTGCTTTATTGTCTAAAAGGCATTGTAAGGCAGCACTTCTTTCTTCAAAAACATGAATGCTTGCTCTTGCTGCATGAAGTAAAAATATATCTACATACTCAATATCTAAGTTTGAAAGTGCTTCATCCACTGCTTTTTCCATATCCTCATAAGTTGTTGCGGCAGATTTTGTTGATATCACTGGGCGCTTTCCTGTTTCTTTTAAGGCTTTTCTAATTGGTGGATACGTTTTGTACATCTGTGCCGTGTCAATAAACGTTACACCCAAATTTAACCCATTAGCTATAATATCAGAAGCATAATCAATGTCAAGATTTTTTTGCAAAGGTCCCATTGGCAAGCAACCTAAACATAGCTCCGTTACTTCAATACCTGTTCTACCAAGTGTTACAGTCCTCATTCTTTCGACCTCCTAAAGTGTAGCATATTGAAAATTTATACAATCAGATTTTTTAAATACTTTTAATGTAATACCCTGAGAAGCGTCATATAAACCGCTGTTCCAAAAAAAATACTAATAAGGGTATTTCGTTTCCAAAGATGCAGCAGAACAACTATAAAGGCACTAATAAATTCTGGAAGTCCAAAATATTTTTGAAATAGTGGAACATCTTTAAAACAAAAAACAACAATAGCACAAATAATAGCTGGTGGAAGGTACGTTCCTAAGTAAATAATTATCTTTGGCGGGGACTTTTTGCTAGTATCAAAAAGTAAAAACGGAATGGCACGAGTTAAAAATGTAATGGACATCATGATAATAACCGTAAGGATAAATTTCTCACTTGACATTACTTTGTTCCACTCTCCTTTTCGCAAGAATTAAAAAAACAATTGAAAAAAGAGAACCAAAAAGCAAAATATTTTGTTTTCCCAAAAAGAACCATGCTATCATGGCTGAAAAAGTTCCGATGATAAAAGGAATTTTCGTTTTATAAGATTTCCATTGTTCTACTAAAATAACAAGAAATAAAGCAGTTAAGGCAAAATCCATTCCTCTTGTATCAAACTGCATAAAGGAACCTAGCAAAGCCCCGACTGCGGTTCCTAAAATCCAGGTGCAATGGTTTAAAAATGCAATGTTAAAATAAACTTTCTTGGCTGATAAATCAGGTGGACATTTTGTTGCAACTAAAAGCGCATAGGTTTCATCTGTAAGAGAAAAAATCATATAAGGCTTTTTCTTTCCCATTATTTTAAACTTCTCAAAAAGAGATAACCCATAAAACATATGCTTTGAATTTACTAAAAAAGTTACAATTGCAATTTCAACCAAGGATGCATTTAGCGAAAAAAGTCCAACTGCCAAAATTTGAGCTGCACCAGCATAAATAAAAATACTCATGGATAACGCGTTTAAAAAACTAAATCCAGCAGATGAAAGCATTAATCCAAAAGCAAACCCAATAGGAATATAACCCAAAATGACAGGTACAATGGCTCTTAAACTATATTTCAAGGTCCCGCTATTTCCCACTTTTTAACACAACACATTCTTCCCCTAACATAATTTTTAAGTTCTGTAGTAGTTCATCACTGATTTTTACTTGGTAATTTGGGTTTTCCTTGGTTCTTGTATTGGTCTTTTCATCAAAAATTCGGACAGGGATATTACCACTTTGATTTAAAATCATCCTATTAATGATTTCTAAGCTAATGTTACTTTCTTTACTAATTTTAAGCCAAAGCGTTGGTTTACTTTTATGGTCTTGAAACTTAGCAATATCATTTATTGTTTCACAAATAATTTTTACTTCTTCATCTTCTGACGCACTTACTCGTCCCTTTATGATAACAACCTTGTTTATATCTGTTTCATTGGAGAAATTTTTGTAAATTTTAGGGAAAACAATCACTTCAATGGTTCCATATAAATCTTCCAATGTAATAAAAGCCATAGCATCATTATTTCTTGTATATTTGACTTTTCTATCGATGATCATTCCACCCATTGTTACAATTTTACCATCAATATCTTTCTCTTTATCCCCAAACACTTCCTCAGAATCATACGAGACTAAGTCTTTTGTAAACATGGTAACAGACTTTTGCAATATTTCTTCATATTCAGACAGTGGATGTCCACTTACATAAATACCTAAAACTTCCTTTTCCATTTCAAGAAGATCATGCTTAGTGTATTCAGGCATTTCCACTAAATGATCTTTCAAAACTGCTTGACTTTCCTCTGCAATTTCAAACAAATTAAGTTGACCTTCTATATTTTTCTTTTTAGACTGACCAAAGGAATCCATAATTTGCTTATACATCGTCATGTATTGAGCCCGCTTACCACCTAAGCAATCAAACACGCCTGCCTTAATAAAACTTTCCATACATCTTTTGTTTAAGTCTCTACTTTCCATTCTGTTAATAAATTCAGTTAGTCCAGTGAATTTTCCAGTTTCAGTTCTTTCCCTCACAAGGCTTGCTATTACATTTTTACCTACATTTTTAATGGCAGAAAGTCCAAATCTTATTTTGCCATCTGAAACAGAAAAATGAGCGTAACCGTCATTGATACTTGGGGCTAACACTTCAATATTCATCGTCTTACAAGTGTGAATGTATTCTTCCACCTTTGAACTTGAGTCCATAACGGAAGTTAAAAGTGCAGCCATAAACTCAACAGGATAATAAACTTTAAGCCATCCCGTTTGATATGCAATCACTGCATACGCCGCGGCATGAGACTTATTAAAAGCGTACTTTGCAAAGTCTATCATTTCATCAAAAATCTTCTCTGCTGCTTCAGCAGGTATTCCATTTTGAACACAACCTGGAACACCATCTCCATTTCCATAAACAAAGTTCTTTCGTTCTTCATTCATAACACTGGTTTTCTTTTTAGACATAGCACGTCTTACTAAGTCACTTCGGCCTAAACTGTAGCCTGCTAAATCTCGAACAATTTGCATAACTTGTTCTTGATAAACAATACAGCCATAGGTTGTATTTAAAATTGGTTTTAAAGATTCATGTGTATAAGTAATTGTATCAGGGTTATGTTTTCCACGTACATACTTGGGAATGAAATCCATTGGCCCTGGACGATAAAGGGATACCCCTGCAATAATATCTTCTATATTATGGGGTTTTAATTCTTTCATAAATTGCTTCATCCCAGCACTTTCAAGCTGGAACACCCCTTCTGTCTTTCCTTGGGAAATCATGTTGTAAACACCTTCATCATCAAAATCAATGTTATCAATGTCAATATCAACATGATGATTTACTTTTATTTCTTTAACGGCATTTTGAATAACTGTAAGAGTTCTAAGACCTAAAAAGTCCATTTTTAAAAGTCCTAAATTTTCAAGGGTATTCATAGGAAACTGTGTGGTGATTACCCCATCATTTGAATTAAGAGGAACATATTCCACAACTGGCTCTTTACAAATAACAACGCCAGCTGCATGAGTCGAGGCATGTCGTGGTAAGCCTTCCAATCTTTTTGCCATATCGATTAAATATTTTATTTGTTCATTTTCATCATATAACTTTTTTAATTCCACATTAAGTCTAAGTGCTTTTTCAATTGTGATGCCAAGCTCAAAAGGAATCATTTTAGCAACTGTATCTACTTCTGCATAGGACACCCCAAGGGCACGTCCAACATCTCTAATGGCTGCTCGTGCCGCCATTGTTCCAAAAGTAATAATTTGAGCAACATGGTCATCACCATATTTCTCAATTACATAATCAATTACATCTTGCCTTTTTTCATAGCAAAAATCAATATCGATATCGGGCATACTGATTCTTTCAGGATTTAAAAATCGTTCAAAAATTAGATTAAATTTAATTGGGTCAATGTTGGTAATATTTAGGCAGTAAGCAACAATACTCCCAGCTGCTGAACCTCGCCCTGGTCCTACCATAATTTCATTTATTTTAGCAAAATTAATAAAATCCCACACAATGAGAAAATAATCGGTAAACCCCATATCACGAATGGTGTTTAGTTCATATTCTAGTCTTTCTCTTAATTCAGCTGTGGGATTTTTATATCTTCGTTGTAGTCCCGCTTCACATAAAGTTTTTAAATAATTAAAAGCATCTATGTTTTGTGGAACATCAAATTTAGGTAACTTTGACTCATTAAATGCAATTTCTAAATTACACCGCTCTGCAATTTTAGTTGTATTTTCAAGGGCTTCTTTCGCATAAGGAAATAAGGTATACATTTCATCCGGTGACTTTAAATAAAACTGGTTTCCTTCATATCTCATCCGGTCTGTATCGTTAATGGTTTTCGCTGTCTGTATACATAAAAGCACGTCATGAGCTCTGTAGTCCTCTTGATAAATGTAATGAGTATCATTTGTACAAACAAGTGGTATCCCTGTTTCTTTACTCATTCTCATTAGATTTTGGTTCACTAACTTTTGTTGCTCCATTCCATGGTCTTGAAGCTCTAAAAAAAAGTTCCCTTTTCCAAATATTTCTTCATATTGAAATGCCATGTCTTTGGCTTTTTCATAAGATTCTCGGAGAATTGTTTTCGCTACAGGTCCAGCAAGACAAGCACTCAATGCAATGAGACCTTCACTATATTGCTTTAAAAGTTCCATATCTACCCTTGGCTTATAATAAAAACCTTCCGTAAATCCATAGGATACCAGCTTCACTAGATTTTGATAACCCGTCATATTTTCTGCCAACAGCACAAGATGATAATAATTTATATTCACACTATTATCTTTTTTATGGCGAGAGCCTGACGCCACATAAACTTCACAGCCTAAAATCGGTTTAATACCATTTTCAATTGCTTCTTTATAAAAATCA